>NZ_LLXZ01000064.1:169749-171700 GCF_001440395.1 Bradyrhizobium jicamae
GAGCATCCCGGCATTCCCTGCGCAATGGTTTGACGGCTTATGCCGTGATCTCCCCGGAGCCGAATTCCTCTGGCCTCCGTCGCCGACGAATTGGCGGTTCATCGAGGCCCGGTCGGGCTTCGAAAACCTCCGCCGGCTTGACACCAACCACGGGCGCCAGGACCACACGGTTTTGCCGTACGCAGCTTCCTTCGCCAAAGACATCAACCAGCCAAGTGCTTGCCGGCCGAAGTCCTGGTGAAGGCGTTTAAGCGCCGGTCGTCTGCGCGCCGTATTCGCTCACGGATAACCGCCCTGCGAACCGCTCTCGCGCCCGACGCTGCCGCGTCCACCGCAACCCGCCCCAACGTTCGTGACGATGGCCAACGTCCCTCTTCTGGGAACGGGATGGCCGGATTTGTAAGCGTGATTTGGGTCTCGCGCGAAGCGGTTTATTTCTGCGCGTACGGCTGGACGGGGCAAATCAGCTTGAAGTCGTTGAAGAAAATCGCGTAGACGCGCGGCGCCCTTTTAGTTCCGATCGACCGCCGTCAGACCCGTCCGCTCCCGTCACCGGCCGAGAATTAGATGCACGGCGAGCGCAATTGCCGTTACGTTAGGTAAGGCCGAAACAAAGGAAAGTACGAGGGAGGCTATGGTGAGACTTTCGATCGCGACCGCAGGCTTTTTTCTCGCAACGCTGCTTTCCGTTCCGGCGCTGGCACAGACGAGGCCCCTGGTGACTGAAGAGATGATGGTCAAGACATCAGATCCCGGCATCGAGATCTACGTCCGCAACAAGCGACCGGCCGACATGACCACGTTCCGGCCCGAGCAGACCGTGCTTTACGTGCACGGCGCGACTTATCCCGCCGAGACGGCGTTCGACCTCAAGCTCGATGGCCTGTCCTGGATGGAATACATCGCCTCACGCGGTTACGACGTGTGGCTTCTCGATCTGCGCGGCTACGGCAAATCCACGCGGCCGAAGGAAATGGCCGACAAGCCCGAGGCCAATCCCCCGATCGTGACGGGCCAGACCGCGGTCAAGGACATCGGCAGCGCCGTCGATTTCATCCTGCGGCACCGCAATATTCCACGCCTCAACCTGCTCGGCTGGTCGTGGGGCACCACGTTGATGGCGACCTACACCACTGAGAACGCCGCCAAGGTCGAACGCCTTGTGCTCTATGCGCCGAGTTGGATCCGGCAAACACCCTCGCAGGTTCAGGCCGGCGCCGGCAAGCTCGGCGCCTACCGCATGGTCAATCGCGACCAGGCACGGGAGCGCTGGTACACCGGCGTGCCCGAGGACAAGAAGGCCAGCCTCATCCCCGCCGGCTGGTTCGACGCCTGGGCGGACGCGACCTTCGCCACCGATCCGGACGGCGCAACGATGAACCCGCCGGTGCTTCGCGCGCCCAACGGCGTCGTGCAGGACGGTGCCGAATTCTTCGGCGCCGGCAAACCCTATTACGATCCGTCGAAAATCACGGTCCCGACGTTATTGGTCGGCGCCGAATGGGACCGCGACACACCGCCCTACATGGCGCAGACGTTGTTTCCGCTGCTGGTGAACTCGCCGGGAAAACGCTACGTGGCGCTCGCCGAAGGAACGCACACCATCATCATGGAGCGCAATCGCTTGAAACTGTTCGAGGCGGTGCAGGCGTTTCTGGATGAGGCGAAGAAGTCGTGAGAGCGAGTAGCCCGCATGAGCGCAGGCGATATACGGGATAATCTGAAGCCCGGATATCGCTTCGCTCATCCGGCTACGCTTGCTGTAGGTATAAGCTACGATTTCCTTGAGGCTGACGTGAGAGCGCACGAATGACCCCAGCGCTGGGGAAGCTAATCGAAATAGGGGGAGCGCCGTTTGTACTGGGCTCCAAGCCGATTGGCGATGCTCTGAACCCCCTTGGTGATATCGGGGCATCCATACATGAAATCTTGGTCCGAAAGAATGGTTTCT
>NZ_LLXZ01000065.1 GCF_001440395.1 Bradyrhizobium jicamae
GATTTAATTCGCTTTCGGGGGCTTTATGAGATTGCTTGGCATTATAAGCGCAGCAGCACTGGCGCTGATGATCGGTTCGCCCGCAGCGAGCGCGTCGATTGTCTTCACTGGCAGCACTGCTGGATGTTTTGGCACGCCGTGCACCCCTACGCTCAATGCGTCTGACGGGCCGTTGAAATTCAAGGGGGCTGCTTTTAATGAATCTCTGTCGTCTCCGGATACGTCTGTTGCGGTGAGTCTTGGCAAGTTCACGCTCAGCAGCGCAATCTTCGAACTGTTCGATGATACGTTCGACCTGCAAGTCAAGTTCACCAGTCCGGTCATCGCGACCACTGACGTCTTCGCCGATGTGAAGGGCCTGGTTACTCTGGTGGCTGGCGTCGTTCACATCGATTTCGATCCGCAAACCATTGCCTTCGGCGGCAACTCTTACACCTTGGCCCTCAATGATGTCTGGCTGGGTACTTTGGGCCCGTTTGGTAAGGATACTGATCCGCTTACAGGGACGATCACGATCAACGCCGCGGTGCCTGAACCCTCCACCTGGGCGATGATGATCCTGGGCTTCTTTGGCGTCGGTTTCCTCGCTTATCGCCGCAGGTCCGGTGCTGCACTTCGCATCGCCTGATCGCATCGGCGCATGTAATCTGGAAAAGCCGCCCTTTGGGGCGGCTTTTTTGTTATATAGACGGTCACCGTTTTCCGCGTGTGAGACGGCACGGAGATGGCCATGAACGATAGACTGCTTCAAGGCGTAGGGCAGCGAGCGTAGCCCGGATCAGCGGCTTGTTGATGGGCGGGACCGACGACCGGTCCGGATGCGCAATGGCATGATCCAGATCAAGATGGGCGCCTGACAGCCGCCCAAGGAATTCGCCTTGGCCTGGACACTACCCGGCTGGGCCACCGCGCTCCCGAACCGCCACCGCTTGTGGAGGTACGTCAACAATGAAACGCTGCCTTGCTGCTTTCGCAATCGCCGCCAGCCTGTTCGCACCAGTTGCGCACGCCAACGATGCCCTGGAGGCCAAGATGCGGGCCTACGTTCCGGTCGTTTCCCTCGCCAAGGCATGTGACTTCAGGATCAATGACGCCACCTTGGGTGACCACCGCGCCATGCTCGAAGCGGTGAAATCCGATCCGAACGCCAACAAACTCGCCTACCGCCTCCATTACGAAACGCAGACGGCCTACATCAAGGCCCGCGACGGAGGTCAACGGGTCGCCTTCTGCAGGGACTTCATCGCAACCAACAGCCAATACGCCAAAGCGCGCTTCACCGCCGTGGTCGAGGGCCACATGAGCGAGGTCAGCACTGGTGTGCAGAAAGCGATCGCCCACAACGTCTGCGGTGCGCCCCCCGTCAAGCTGTCCAAAGCCGACTGGAAACCGTACGCGCTCATCAAGAAGATGCTTCAGAACGAGCAGAAGTCGGCCAGGGAAAACGCCGAGACGAACGGCTGGAACGTCACCGAGGAAACGACGGCGGTCACGGAACAGTTCTGCGCGGCGATGAAAACCCGATGAGCATCACCGCCGCCAAAGTCGAGCCGCGCTGATGCGTCTTTGCGCGGCCCCGGTGGTCCGGGGGGCATGCATCGGCTCAAAGGCGTGCGACCAAAGCTAGCAGTCCGGCATTTCGCTTGCGCATGAGCGAAGCGATATCCGGGTTTCAGTTTACCCCGCATATCGCATGCGCTCATGCGGGCTACTCGCTGTCACCGTAATCCGCAATTGTACCACAAACTAAAGGATCTTGAATTCGACCTCCGCACCATCCGGCAAGCCATGAAGCTGAAAAGCAAGATTGCCAAGGCTCTTCATCATCTGAACAGAGTCTACAGAAGCAAGATTTTCTATCGAATATTCGCCACCCAATACAAACGGCCTCTTCGGCATCAACCGGTGGCGCGGACGCAGAGCGCCGTGGCGGAGTTGCCATTCGTGCGCAAGCCGATGGCCTGTCATCTGGTTGTAGTCGAGGAGCATTTTCGAAGCCCACTCTTCAAGAGAAGATGCGACGATTTCCAAATCTCCAGTTTCAGATTCAAAAACCGCAATCTTTTCGTCGTGGATCACGAATTGCCGTCCGAAGATTTCCTCCGCAAAACAAAATATATTGTCTGCGGCGCCCCGATAATCACCTTTCCAAAGGTTGGGCGCATTCC
>NZ_LLXZ01000066.1 GCF_001440395.1 Bradyrhizobium jicamae
CGTCTCCCTCCGGTGACGGCCGCCTTGTCAGGTTAAGACGAGTGCTGTGTAACAGCCCTTATGGACAGCAATAAGTGCAGTGCTCAGGTCGAGCGGTTTGAGGTTGTTGAGACTGGCCGGCGTCGTCGATGGACCGACGATGAGAAGCTCAAGATCGTCTTGGAGAGTTTGCAGATCCCACGATCCGTCTCATCGACAGCGCGGCGATACGGCATCTCGCGCTCGCTGCTGCTGACTTGGCGGCGATCGTTCGGTGCCCGGACGAGCCGTGATGAAGAGCCTCGGCCCGGCTTTGTGCCGGCGATGGTGATGCCGGATCCGCCGCCAGTGCAGTCGACAGCTCTAGCGACGTCGGCGAGCGGACGCATGGAGATTGTCTCCGGCAAAGCTTATCGAGTGATCGTGGATGCCGGCGTCGATATGACCGCGTTGTCTCGCGTGTTGGATCTGCTGGAGCGGCGATGATCCCGATCGCAGCAGGAGCGAGAATCTGGATCGCAACCGGTCACACTGACATGCGCAAAGGCATGCAGGGCCTGGCGTTGCTGGTGCAGGAGGGCCTCGGGCGAGATCCCTTTGCCAGCGACGTCTTTGTGTTCCGTGGTCGTGCCGGCACGCTAATTAAGGCGCTTTGGCACGATGGGATCGGGCTGTCGCTCTACGCCAAGCGGCTGGACCGTGGCCGTTTCATCTGGCCGGCGACGGTGGACGGTGTTGTGTCGCTGACCGCAGCTCAGATGGGCTATTTGCTGGAGGCGATCGACTGGCGCAACCCACAACACAGCTGGCGGCCGCAGAGCGCCGGATAAGTTGCGCAAGAATCCCGTGAGATTGCAAAAAGTACGCGCCAAATCGCGGCTTTTGTGATTCCATCGGTGCATGGGTGATAGCCCCAAGAAGCTGCCGGAAGACATTGAGGCGCTGCAGGCGGCGTTGTTGGCAACACGCGCCGAACTCGCCAACGTTCGCGCCCAACAATCCGACGACCAGGCGTTGATCGCTCACCTGAAGCTGCAGATCGAAAAGCTGAACCGTGATCGTTATGGCCCTCGCTCGGAGCGTACCGCGCGGCTGTTGGATCAGCTCGAACTGACGCTGGAGGAGCTCGAGGCCTCAGCGACCGAGGATGAACTGGCCGCCGAAATGTCTGCGGCCAAGACTACGACGGTGGCCTCGTTCGCGCGCAAGCGGCCATCGCGCCAGCCGTTCCCGGAGCATCTACCCCGCGAGCGCGTGATCGTCTCAGGGCCGACGTCGTGCGCCTGCTGCGGCGGCTCGCGATTGTCCAAGCTCGGCGAGGACATCACCGAGACGCTGGAGGTGATCCCGAAATCCTGGAAGGTGATCCAGCACGTCCGGGAGAAGTTCAGCTGCCGGGACTGCGAGAAGATCATTCAGGCCCCGGCGCCGTTCCATGTGATTGCCCGCGGCTGGGCTGGGCCAAGCTTGCTGGCGATGGTGATGTTCGAG
>NZ_LLXZ01000067.1 GCF_001440395.1 Bradyrhizobium jicamae
ATGTGATTGCCCGCGGCTGGGCTGGGCCAAGCTTGCTGGCGATGGTGATGTTCGAGAAGTTCGGCCAGCACCAGCCGCTGAACCGGCAGGCCGAACGCTATGCCAAGGAAGGCGTGCCAATCAGCCTGTCGACCCTCGCCGACCAGGTCGGCGGTTGTACGGTCGCGCTGACGCCCTTGTTCCGGCGTCTCGAGGCCCATGTGCTGAGCGCCGAGCGACTGTATGGCGATGACACTACGGTGCCGGTCCTGGCCAAAGGCAAGACCGACACCGGCCGAATTTGGGTCTATGTCCGCGACGACAAGCCGTTCGGCGGGCAGGCCCCGCCGGGGGCAGTGTTTTATTACTCGCGCGATCGCGCTGGCGAGTATCCCCAGGCCCATCTGGCCGGCTACAGCGGAATCTTCCAGGCCGATGCCTATGGCGGCTATGGCAGGCTTTACGAACCGGGCCGCAACGCAGGTCCGATCCTGGAAGCCGCGTGCTGGGTCCATGCCCGACGGCCGTTCTTCGTGATGGCTGATCTGGTGGAGAATGCGCGCCGCAAGGCACAGGGTAAAAAGCCAGCGGTGATCTCGCCTTTGGCGCTGGAAGCAGTCCGTCGGATCGACGCCTTGTTCGAGATCGAACGAGGCATCAACGGCGAGACGCCCGAACGGCGCCGCGCCGTCCGCCAGGAGCTGAGCGCGCCGCTCGTCGCCGATCTAGAAACCTGGATGCGTGCGCAACGTGCCAAGCTCTCACGCCGCAACGACGTCGCCAAGGCAATGGACTACATGCTCAAGCGCTGGAGCGCGTTCACCCGCTTCCTCGACGACGGCCGCATCTGCCTGTCGAACAACGCCGCCGAACGAGCCCTACGCGGCATCGCCCTGGGTCGGAAGTCTTGGCTGTTCTGCGGCTCCGACCGCGGTGGCGGCCGTGCCGCAACGATGTACAGCCTGATCGTCACCGCCAAAATGAACGATGTGGATCCACAAGCCTGGCTCGCCGACGTCCTGGCGCGCATCGCTGCTCATCCAGCCCAAAAGCTCGACGAGTTGCTGCCCTGGAATTGGCGAGACCAAAATAAGCAAGTCAATCAGGCAGCTTGAGTGACCGCCCCGCGGTCCTCACCGGATGCTTACAAATTAGCGCCGTCCTCGTTGAAGCGCCGGATTTTATTTTCGGGCCGTTGCTCTTGGCTCAGCCTTGTTTGACCGCGCAAATTTGGAATATTTGATCGACAACTCCGGGTGATGGCGAAGTACGACCAACTGTTCCCGAATGATGACCGTTCCCGGTGTCGGTCTCTGACCGTTCTGGCCTTCGTCGACAACCCGGCTTGCTTCAGACGTTCCGCCGACGTTGGCGCCTATCTCCGACCTGACACCAAGACGTTATCAATCCGGTGAGATCGATCGGACTGCCCGCCAGGTTCGGACTTATCTATTCGAGGCTGCGAACGTACTGTTGACCGTTGTAACGCGAAGTTCTGCTCAAGCGTTGGGTAGCAAGGTAACCAAACGCGTTGGCGCCAAAAAGGCAAAGTTCGCCGTCGCGCGCAAATGGCGGTCATCCTCCATCCTATCTGGACCGATGGTGCTGAGCTCAAGGTAGAGATACCCGCCGCATGAAGCAGTCTTAAACCAACCCAGATTCGCCT
>NZ_LLXZ01000068.1 GCF_001440395.1 Bradyrhizobium jicamae
CCCTGGCTATTTGTCTTCGATCACTTCTATGCTGATGCGGACAGGGTACGTGGCTCCGCCAAACGAATCATCCGAGCTGGTCGTCATGGCACTCGCTGAGCTTTGGCAGTTCGTGCCCATCTCAGCGAACGAGATCGCCGATCGTTGGGTGATCTGGGATTCAAATGGCAGGCCGCGGCCGCGCGAAGGTGCGTTCGGCAAGAATGTTGTGGGGTTGAGATCGAGCAGCATCGACCCAAGCCGATCGGTCCTAGCGGAAGAGGAGTACTAGCCGCCGCCCCTGCGCTATTTCGCGTCCTGCTTTGCGCGTCCTTCCTTGCCAATCGGCGAGCCGGCACGCGTCCGTTCGCGGCGAGCTTCTTACACTTTGCGCCGAAACTTGCCGCAATTGGCCGGTGAGTCCCAAGGCGGACATTCCAACATCGAATTACGTGGTCTGCTCGCCCTTGATCTACCTCAAGGTATCGGGTGACGAATGCCGAGAGTTTGTGGCGGGCATGCTAGAACATGAACCATCGCTTACGCCGTTGGTGCTGCATCTTAATCTAAAATAGTTCAGCTTGGGGTGTACGCGTAGCATGACGCGCATACTGGTCACAGGTGGCAGTGGATTCATCGGCATGCACCTCGTCTCGGCGCTGATCGCGCGAGGTCGGCAGGTGAGGGTGCTCGACCTCCAGCCGCCCCCTCGCGCGTTGCCGCAGGTTGAATATATCAGCGGATCGGTGCTGGATCGGGAACTGGTGGATCGCGCGATAGATGGGGTCGACGAGGTCTATCACCTGGCTGGCTTGCCGGGGATGTGGTTGCCGCGGAAAGCCGATTTTCAAAGGGTCAACTGCGGTGGCACCGAGATCGTGATTGAGACGGCGCGCAAGCGCGGCATCAAGCGCTTCCTGCACTGCTCGACGGAATCCATTCTGTTCCGTGCCTCCCCGTCGATGGTTCCTGTCGCTGACAATGCGTTGCTGGCGGACGACATGCCGGGCCCATACACCCGCTCGAAAATGCTCGCCGACCGGTTCGCCATGCAGGCCGCCGCATCCGGATATCCTATCGTGATCGGCTGTCCCACCATGCCCATCGGGCCTTACGATCACAATGTCACGCCGCCGACGGCGATGCTCCAGTATTTTCTCGGCCGCCGTCTTCAGTTGCATCTTGATTTTGTCGTGAACCTCGTCGATGTGCGCGACGTCGCCGAAGGGCTGATCCTTGCCATGGAGCGCGGACAAGCTGGACATCGCTATGTTCTCGGCGGCGAAAGCATTCCGTTAAGACAGGTTCTCGAACTGATGGCTGAGATCAGCGGCCGTCGCGTCCGGTGCATACAAGTGAACGGCAAGGTCGCCGAAATGGTCACGGCGACGCTGGAGTTCATCGCCGATCACGTGACGCGCCGGCCTCCGTCGGGTACCGCCGAAGGCGTTCGTATCGCATTGCGCGCAGGCGCCTTCTCGATCGAAAAAGCGCAACGCGAGCTGGGCTATGCGCCAGGCCCGGTCGAACCTGTGTTGCGGCAAGCCATTGCGCATCTGCTTGATGGAGGAAACGATTAGCCTGAAGGGGACTCGACACTGCGCGCCCTCGACCGTTTCACATCGAGCGCTTACGGCGCCTATTCAAGGGCGACCGCAAGGCGAGGCAAGGGAGTCGTCAGACAAAGCCGCATTGAAGTTCGGGCTGATCGAACTGGAGTCCGGCCCGTCGTTGCCGGGTGGCGAAGCCGGATCGGCCCCGAGTGCATCTTGAAAAGGACGGCTGTGGCGCATCCGCACCTGATAGTCGGTAGGTTGGAGACCTAGGCAGCCAAGGACGCACGGCAAGCTTGCCTGATCGGCCTTTGATCTATCTCAAAGCTCCGAGCGATAAACGCCGAGAATCTGTGGCGGATTCGCTCAATCGCGAGAGCCGGACCTTCACTGTGTCGTCGAGACCGGAGTGATTGGTTGGTCAAAGGGGAGGAGAGAATGATCAGGTTGATGGATCTTGCTGGCTTCGGCTAATCGCTCGCAACATCGGCGCTGGGCAATCAAGACTGACAATCCAAGTGACACGTAACCAGCCCAAAATTCCCAAAGCTTGAAGAGTAGGGAAATGGCCGAAGCAACCATGGGAAACGCAAGGTTCTTTCGCCGAAGTGGGCCGCATCCTCTTGCGGCTGTTGTGGGAGTGGCACGCGGGATTGCTAACGGGCGGGATCTGCTCGTCGAAGGCGTGGCCCCCCTCCAAACGGCTGGCCCCAACGAGGTGAGCTTTCTGGACAACAGACGTTATGCATCAGCACTGGACCAGACATTGGCCGGTGCTGTGATTGTGCATCCTGATATGGAAGCGCGAGTGCCTGTTAGGTCGGTGGCGATCGTCACGACAGAACCATACGCGGCTTGGGCGCGTGTCGCTGCCTTGTTCTATCCCCTGCCACCGGTGTTTCCCGGTATTCACCCGTCTGCAATCGTCGCGGAGGAAGCTCTCGTCGATTCGTCGGCGGAGGTCGGACCGCTGTCTGTTATCGAGGCCGGAGCAGAGATAGGACCTGGCTGTCGGATCGGTCCTTACGCGCATGTCGGAAGCGGCGTGATCGTGGGGCGAGACTGTCGCATTGGTGCACATGTGAGCTTGAGCTACGCGATTTTGGGAGCGCGAGTCTACGTCTATCCCGGCGCGCGAATAGGGCAAGAAGGGTTTGGGTTCGCTTGCACCCGAGATGGATTTCTATCGGTCCCCCAGCTTGGCCGGGCAATTCTAGAAGACGACGTTGAGGTTGGTGCCAATACGACAATCGATCGAGGATCATCGCGAGACACGGTGATTGGCGCTGGCTCCCGTCTCGATAATTTAGTGCAGATCGGCCACAACGTGATCCTCGGCCGATGTTGCGTGATCGTCGCCCAGGTCGGCATTTCGGGTTCAACTGTGCTTGAAGATTTTGTCCGCGTCGGCGGGCAGGCGGGCATAGCCGGGCATCTTCGGATCGGTCAAAGTGCGGAGATCGGAGCGCAAGCGGGCGTCATTTCGGATATAGCTCCCGGCGCCACAATGCTTGGAAGCCCTGCTCAGCCGATGAAAGACTTCTTCCGACAAGTTGCCAGGCTCAAAAGGATGGCAAAGAAAGGTTAGGACTGCTGGTACTGGACGAGCGGTTCTACGAGCGGCGAGCACGGAGGAGCCCCACGTGCGTTTGTTGTCCAATTTGCTTCGACGCTTCATCCGCCAGGGCACTCTGCGAGTTCGCGACGCCGAGGGGAAGGTCCATGTTTTTGGTGGGTTCCTGCCCGGGCCCGACGTCGCCATCCACCTCCACGATCGCAAGCTCTACACCATGCTGTTCATCAATCCGGAGCTATATGCCGGCGAAGCCTATATGGACGGCCGGCTGACGCTGGAGGACGGCGCCGCGATCCATGATTTTCTGCTGCTGTTCTCGGTCAATCGCGCTGGGCTTTATTCGTATGGCTCACAGAAGCTGATGCGACGAGTGTGGCGCGGCCTGCGCCGCTGGCACCAAGCCAATCCGATCGGGCTTGCCGCCGCCCATGCCCGCCACCACTACGACATCTCGACCGAACTTTACCGCCTGTTCCTGGACGATCAGATGCAATATTCCTGCGCTTATTTTCGAGACCCCGAGCATGAAACGCTGGAACAGGCGCAGCGCAACAAGCTGATCCATGCCACCAGCAAGCTGCAATTAAAGCCCGGCATGACCGTCGCGGAGATCGGCTCCGGTTGGGGCGGCTTCGCCATTCATCTGGCGCGCGAAACCGGCGCCCATGTCACCGCAGTCAATGTTTCGCCCGAGCAGATCAAGGCAGCACGGGTTCATGCCGAGGCCGCCGGCGTTTCCGATCGCGTGACGTTTTGCGAGTTGGACTATCGCCAGCTCACCGGCCAGTTTGACCGGGTGGTTTCGGTCGGCATGATGGAGCATGTCGGCATCGGACATTTTGACGAGTATTTCCTCAAGATCCGCGAACTCCTAACGGCTGACGGCTATGCCTTCATCCATTGCATCGGCCGGATGTCGCAGCCCGGCACCACCGGCCCCTTCATCCGCAAATACATCTTTCCTGGCGCCTATGTGCCGGCGCTATCCGAGACCTTCGCTGCCACGGAGCGCTGCGGTCTTTGGTGCAGCGACGTGGAAGTGCTGCGGCTACATTATCGCTACACAGTGAAGCAATGGCGCGAGCGCTTCGCCAAAAATAGGGCCCGCGCTGCTGCGATCTACGACGAGCGCTTCTGCAGGATGTGGGAATTCTATCTCGCCGCCGTCGAACTCGAATTCCTGCATGGCTCTCACATGGTGTTTCAAATTCTGCTGTCGACCAAACGTGATGCGGTGCCGATCACGCGCGATTTTATGATCGACTTCGAGCGGGCAGCCTGGGCGCGTGCGCAGACCGCCGGCTGAAGGGCGCCGACCCGGCATTCCACCGACCTTGCTGACACGCGTCGAGGTGATCGAACAGATCGGCCGATCACTTCCGGCAATGGAACTCTTCGGAAGTAGCTGATTAACGCAGCAGCGCTTATCGGGTCGGAGCGGACGTGATGTATCTGCATGCCGAGGTCCGGAGATGACCGATGTTGATAAAGTCTGCGATCCGCAACCTAGGTCGCCCGTCCAGTTTGTGACAGTCGGCCTCGCCTTGTTTGCTCGAATCGACCCTTGAGTCCCGACAAACTGCGTGACACCCTGCCCCCCAATCCACGGGGAGTCACATGACGATTCTTTGCCGTGTCCTAATGGTCTATCCGAAGTTCATTCCGAACTCGTTCTGGAACTATACGGAAGCCTGCGAACTGGTCGGCGCGAAGTATCCGGCCGCGCCACTCGGCCTGATCACTGTCGCCGCCATGCTGCCGAAGCATTGGGATATCCGTCTCGTCAACCGTAACACCGAACCTTTGACGGACGCGGACCTCGACTGGGCCGATCTCGTGATGATCGGCGGCATGCTCAACCAGCAGCCTGATTTCATCTACCTGATCGATCTCGCCCACCTGCACGGCAAGCCAGTATGCGTCGGTGGACCTGACGTGTCCTCCAGCCCGCATCTTTACGCGGACGCGGACTTCCAGGTGATCGGCGAGGCCGAGCAAGTCATCCAGCACTTCATCGCCGCCTGGGAAAGAGGCGAGCGCAAGGGCGCGTTCATCGCCGAGAAATTCAAGATCGACGTCACGCTAAGCCCGATGCCCCGCTACGATCTGATTAAGTTCGATCACTATCTCTTCATCGGCGTGCAATATTCGCGTGGATGCCCATTCACCTGTGAGTTCTGCGATATTATCGAGCTATATGGTCGCGTGCCGCGCACCAAGACCAACGATCAGATTCTCGCCGAGCTGCAAGCGCTCTACGATCACGGTTATCGCGGGCATGTCGATTTCGTAGACGACAATTTCATCGGCAACAAGAAAAACCTTCGCACGCTACTGCCGCGGCTCAAAGCCTGGCTGGAAGAGCGCGGCTATCCGTTCGAGTTCTCGACCGAAGCCTCGATCAATATCGCGGACGACGACGGTCTGTTGCAGGCGATGAAGGACGCAAACTTCTTCGCGATTTTCGTCGGCATCGAGAGCCCGGATCCAGAGGCGCTCATGCAGATGAAGAAGAAGCAGAACACCAGGCGCAACATCGCGGAGTGCGTCCATAAGATTTACGGCTACGGCATGTTCATCACCGCCGGCTTCATCGTCGGGTTCGATACCGAGAAAGTTTCGATGGGACAGGCGATGATCGACTTCATCGAGGAGACAAACATTCCAGTCTGCATGGTTGGACTACTCTATGCGCTGCCTGGTACACAGCTGACGCGGCGGCTAGCCAAGGAAGGCCGCCTACACAACGGCCATGACCTCATGAAGGTCGAGCAGGCGGGCGACCAATGCACGCTTGGATGCAATTTCGACACCAAGCGTCCGCTTCGTGACATCCTTGTGGATTACAAGGCAGTGCTCGAGCACGTTTTCTGCCCGACGGCATACGCGGGACGACTGTCACGGCTTGGCGTCATGCTCGACCGCTCCGACCGCCGCCGCGACCTGCCAGATGGCGACATGCGCAAGAGGCTTGGCGGCATCGACAGTGTACACAAGGTCATGCGGACCCTACCGGAGGTTCGCGAGCCGTTCTGGAAGACCTTCGTCGAGGTCGCTAAGACCAATCCAGGCGCACTACGTTACATTGTGATGCTGATGGCGCTGTACCTGCACCTCGGGCCATTCTCGAAGCGCGTGATCAGTGAGATTGACCGCCGCTTGGCCGAGTTGGACGGGATGCATCCGGTCATGGCCACGGAGTCGTCTGCTCGTGCTCGTCCGGTAAAGGCCACGGGCGAAGGAATGAGCAAATTTAGGCCGTGAACTCATAAAGATGCAGAAGCGGACATCCGCTCCCTTAAGTCGAGGCCGTGATACGATCAATATCTTTCGGCGAGCGGCCCGCCCCAGTCGAATTTGTAGTTCGTGCCAACTTTGACAACTTGAATCTTTTGCCTGATGTCCTCGTCGAATGGAGGCTGTCCCGGCAGCGCGCCGGTGGGCGTGAAGAAAGTGGGCTCGGTTCCAAAATCCAAATAGTTGTACTCGGTATAGACAGGAACGCCGGCGGCCAGAAGCTGGCAGGCCCCGCAACCCACTGTAACGAAGTAAGCAGTCAACATGTCCGGTCCTGGCCCGAAGCCGATATACCCATTTTCGCCGCGCATGTCGGCTTTCAGGGGGAGAGCCGACCAAGCGCGGATAGGCGGCGAAGTCACCTGTTGACCCATATCGGAAGTCGGCACCTGCGCCACGAGGCGTCTGGTAGTGTCCAATTCCGACCAGCAACCGTTGCCAGATATCGACATTCATTCGGCGGATCGGATGTCTCGCGGGTTGCCACCTCGATGCGAGACGACGTAGTCGATCTCGCTACGCGTGGTCCCGATGTCCATTAGCTCCCTGTCACTTAGGTCGCACAAATTGGCTATTAATCTCTGGCGTTTGCGTCGTTCCTGAAACGCACCCCAATACTTCTTGAAAAAGCTGGATGCACGCCGGGTCGACGCGGCGGTCTGTCCTAACCCGTCACCATAGGTCGTGCTCATCGCGGCATCTCCCCTGGGTGTTGTTTCTACCTAGCCAAGGATTGCCAAGGCATCGAAGGGCACGCTTGACATTCGGCTTACATTTTCCTTACCGGCGGCTTATTCTTTGCGCTCTAAAGCCATGCTACTGTCTCTATGATTGGTGACCGCCTGAGGATTGGCAGCTTGCGTTATCTCTTCGAGGATTACGCTCTTGACACCGACCGGCGCGAGCTACAACGCGGCCCCGATGTGGTCCCCACGACGCCACAGGTTTTTGATCTGCTTGACTACCTGATCCGCAACAGGGAGCGCGTCGTCAGCAAGGACGATCTCGTGAGCGCGATCTGGAATGGGCGTATCGTATCTGACGCGGCGCTGACCACCCGTCTGAACGCGGCTAGGAGCGCCATCGGCGACACCGGCGAAAAACAACGCCTGATCAGAACGATGCCACGAAAGGGGGTTCGCTTCGTCGGCGCGGTGCACGAAGGGGATAGGCCTTCCGATACTGCGGCAGCAGCGGACAGCCACGTGGAGCCGTCAAGACCCGCACTTGCGCTCCCCGACAAGCCATCGATCGCCGTATTGCCGTTCCTGAACATGAGCGACGATCCCAAGCAGGAGTATTTTGCGGACGGAATGGTCGAGGAGATCACCACGGTGCTCTCGCGGTTCAAATCGTTGTTTGTCATCGCGCGAAATTCGAGTTTTACTTTCAAGGGCCAAGCCGTCGATATCAAGGAGGTCGGACGCAGGCTTGGTGTCCGCTATGTCCTTGAGGGATCTGTGCGCAAGGCTGTGGGGAAAGTTCGAATCGCTGGGCAGTTGATAGACACGGTGACAGGCGCGCACATCTGGGCAGACAGGTTCGAGCGTGATCTGACGGACGTTTTCGCTCTCCAAGACGAAGTAACGGCCGCTGTTGTCTCAGCCATTCAGCCGAAATTGCTTCAAACAGAGATTGCTCTGGCGACGCGGCGGCGACCGGAGAACCTCACCGCATATGATTTCTATCTCCGAGCCCTGCAACAATATTACCTGACGACCCGTGAAGGGGTGGCCGAGGCGATCAGGCTGGCTCATCGCGCTTTGGAGCTGGACCCTCGGTTCGGCTTGGTCGCGGCTTTGGCAGGTGTCGGTCACACGCGAAACGTCCTTTTGGGCTATGCTGCTAATCCTCAATTCGACCGCAACGAAGCAGTTCGACTGCTTCGCTTGGCATTGAGCCTCGACGATAGTGATGCAGACACGTTAGCATGGGCTGCCTTTATCTCGGCATGCATGGTCGGCGATTGTGAAAGTAGTGTCGAATTGGCTGACCGGGCGGTCTCGCTCAATCCAAACTCACATCGAGCATGGGGCAGCAGAGGCTGGGTCTATATAGCTGCAGGGCTGCCGGCGGAAGCGGTCAGGAGCTTTGAACGCGCCATTCGCAGGAGCCCGGTAAACCCGCAGCTATATTTGCCGTTTGGTGGGATGGGATTGGCCTTTATTGAGCTTGGTCGGTTTGACGAAGCCATCGTCGCAGGGAAGAAAGCCCTGCGTCAGAACCCCTCCTTTTCGGTAGCTTATCGCTGTCTCGCGTCCGCTTACGCCCATGTCGGACGTGATGCTGAGGCCCGCGAGGCGGCGGCACGTCTGCTTGAAGTCGATCCCGCCTTTACAATATCCGCGTGGATCGCTCGGGGCGGCCAATCAAACTCGAAGCTGTTGATTGAGGGGCTCCGCAAAGTGGGGTTGCCCGAATGAACCGGACTTGCGCGCGTCGACGAGGTGATCGGATAGATCCCCCTTTTGCTGCGCCCCATGAGTCAGCAATTGGCCCCAAGCAGAACAGCGCTTAAGCCGTTGTCATGTCAGCTGATAGAGGCAGACAGGACGCCGGTCATGCTCGCCTCCGCCGCCGCTTGTGACCCAACCCGGACATCGGCGACGCATTTAATTGCGGGCCCCGTCGACCCGCGCATTCCGGTCTGGCATACTGTCAATTGGATGGAGATCGACTTCCATGCCCCAGCATCGGAATACCGACCGCCCGAACATCATATTCATCGTTGCCGATGACTTGGGCTCCGCCGACCTCGGTTGCTACGGTGGGAGTAGTGTTTCGCCGAATCTTGACCGCTTGGCCAGCGAGGGATTGCGATTCACGCGAGGCTATTCGAACTCGCCGGTTTGCTCGCCCGCGCGCTTTGCCATGATTACCGGGCGATGGCAGTACCGCTTACGTGGGGCGGCCGAGGAGCCACTTGGAGGACGACGCAGCACGACGCTTGGCCTTCCACCCGAACATCCGACGCTTCCGTCGCTTCTGCGCAAGGGAGGGTATTCAACGGCGTTGATGGGCAAGTGGCACCTCGGCAGTGCACCCGCTTTCGGCCCGTTGCTGAGCGGATACGAGGAGTTCTTTGGACCGATGGGTGGCGGCGTCGACTATTTTTCCCATGTCGGTTTCAGTGGCGTGCGGGACCTCTGGGAGGGTGACCGGGAAAGTGCCGAGCAAGGCTATCTGACCGACCTGATCACGCGGCGGGCGGTCGAGTATGTGCAGCGCAAGCGCGACCGGCCGTTCTTTCTCAGCGTTCATTACACCGCGCCGCATTGGCCCTGGGAAACGCGGGACGATGCCGAAGAGTCACAGCGCATTGGCGCTGACATCGCGCATCTCGACGGCGGCTCGGTCGAAACCTATCTCAGAATGATTTCACACATGGATGAAGGGATCGGTCAAATCGTTGCGGCGATTCCGGAGGCGCAATACGACAATACGCTGGTTGTGTTTGTCAGCGACAATGGCGGCGAACGGTTCTCGAACAATTGGCCGTTTATCGGCGGAAAGATGGATGCGCTCGAAGGCGGAATTAGAATTCCGCAAATCGCTTGGTGGCCGCGCGGCATTGCGGCGGGCTCGAATTCAGCGCTGCCCACGCTGACGATGGATTGGATGCCCACGATGCTTGAGATCGCCGGTGTGCAACCTGATCCCGATTATCCGCCGGACGGGATGAGCCTGCTGCCGCTGTTTGCCGACACCGGATGGAATCCGGCCCGCGATCTGCATTGGCGGGTGAAGCATCGCCTGCAAGCTTCAACCGTATCCGGGCGGTGGAAATATCTGCGCGTTGACGGGCATGAATATCTTTTCGATGTGGTCGCCGATGGCCGCGAGCGAGCTAATCTCGCCAAACGGTACCCGCAGCGCCTGGTCGAAATGCGTCAGAGCTGGGAGGCTTGGGCCAGGACGATGCCCGGCATTCCGGATGACGCCGCGGTTTCCCTGTTGTGGGATGAATCCGACATGCCACGGCCGACACATTGATTTGTAATCGAGCAATGCGTTGACTTCCGGTATTGGCCCTTGGCCGACATGCTTTCCGGGGTGGATCGGACCAAGCTCGGATGGAATCCCAACGTCGGCTTGTGACCCATCTCCGACATTACTCCTCCGGCACCCCAGCCAAGCGCATTCCCTCTATGATGCGCCTGCTTCCGGCACGGAACGTTTGATTACCGCGATATGGAAGAGCTTTGACGCGACGGATAGTGAAAGTCGGATCAAGAGCAAGTCCTGCGGTCGCAGCAGCTCGCGCCTCGTCCAGCCTTCCGAGAAGCGCGAGCGTGGCGGCCAGTTCGAAATGCGCAAATGGATAATTTGGGTTGGCCTTCAAACATCGACCTAACCACTCAGCTGCTTCGGCATCGGCTCCGAGCTGCAGTTTGGCTACACCAACGTAACTCATCCACCGATGTACACCTTCGTCGCGAGGCGACAAGCGCAGCGCTTCTTCTACATGGGCCTGGGTTTCTGCAGCGCGACCGACAAACAATTTGGCGCCACCAAGAGAACCATGCGCTTCGGCTAAGTTGCGGTTCAAAGCCAACGCGTGCTCGCATTCAGCAATCCCCTGAGTCGCGCGGTTCGAAGTGAATTGGACGATACCCAGAAACATGTGAGCCAGTGCGTGCTGCGGAGCCAAAGATAGTGCCTTGATCAAGGCCATTTCAGCCGCTGCAAGGCGCTCCTCAGCGTCATCGGCGACAAAAAGGGTGGCGCTTGCTGCATCGACCGCCGCGATGCCCACCAGGGCCTCGACGTTATCGGGTTCGAGCTCCAAGGCGCGTTCGAAGAAGCTTCGTGCTTCTGTCATATGTGTTGGAGTCCAACGCTTGTTCCAACGAGCCATCCCCTGGAAATACAGGTCGAGAGCACTTGGGTGCAACGAGCGTTCCGATCGCCGTGCCTCAGCCGCGACGAGTTGGGTATTCAGTGTGCTGGCAAGCCGCGATACGATTTCGTCCTGCATGTCGAACAGATCGCCGACAGGCTTGTCGAACCGCTCCGCCCAAAGATGATTGGCGGTTTCGGCGTCGATCAGCTGTACGTTTACTCGAAGCCGGTTGCTACCACGCTGCACGGAGCCCTCAAGCACGTAGCGGACGTTCAACTCCCGGCCGATCTGTTTGAGATCAATCGCCTTGCCTTTGTAGGCAAATGCGGTGTGTCGGCCGATGACGAATGAGCCGCTGATGCGCGACAAATCCGTGGTCAGGCTCTCGGTTACACCATCGACGAAGTAGGCTTGCTCGGGATCACCGCTGAGGTTGGCGAAAGGCAGCACAACGATGGAAAGACGA
>NZ_LLXZ01000069.1 GCF_001440395.1 Bradyrhizobium jicamae
CGCCTTCGCGGTAACGGGCCAGCGCGCCCGCCGCGGCGGATTGGCCCCGCGCCCACAGGCCGATCAGATGACCGGCGGCGCGGCCGGTGGCGCCGCCCGCCCAGACCAGCTCGAACGGCGAGAACAGTTTCCAGCGGTCCTCGCCCCAGAGGATGCTGCGCGCGATCACCTGCCCTGCCATCGCCGAAGTGTTCAATCCCTGCCGGCCGAAGCCGCTGGCGACCCACAGCCCTTTGCGGAGCTGGCCGATCTGCGGCATGCCATGCACGGTCACCCCGACTGCACCGCCGAACACCTGCGATATCGGGGCTTTGCCGAGCTTTGGGAAAACGGTCGCAATGCGGCGCTGGATGGCGGGGCCAAAGCGGTGCGGCCGCGCCTCCCAGGTGGTTTCCGGGCTCGCCCACATCAGCCGGTCGCCGTCGACGATTCGGAAATGATCGATGCCGTCGCTGTCGGTTACCGATCCCCTGAAGGCGATCACCTCGCCAAGCCGCTCGCCGAGCGGCTCCGTCACCGCGGCATAGCGCCAGACCGGCAGCAACGTCTCCGACAGGCGACGCAACGGCGCGCCGAGGTGGACGTTGCCGGCCAGCACGATATGCGAGGCACGCAGCCGCGCCGAGGGCGTCACGATGCGCTTGCGAATGCCCGACGGATCGATGCTGACGACCGGCGTATCCTCGAAGATGCGCGCCCCCGCCCGCTTCGCCTGCGCGGCAAGGCCGTGGATGTATTTGCGGCCGTCGATCTGGAACGCGCGCGGATAGTAGACGCCGTGGAAATAACGCCCGGTGCCCAGCTGATCGCGAACGCGATCGACCTGCCACCCCTCGACCTCGGTCTCGAAATCCTCGCTCAGCATCTGCAGCCGGCTGATCAGCGTTTCGCCGGCGTCGACATTGGAGACCTCCAGCGCCCCCTCGCTCAATGCAATGCCCGGCATCGCCTCGTCGGTCGCGGCAGCGCGAACGTAATCGACGCCCTCCTTCGACAGCGCCCACAATTCGCGTGCGTCCTCGAGGCCGACGCGCTCGATCAGGTCGCCGATCGGAAGACTGTAACCCGGCATCACCGTGCCGAGCTGATGACCGGACGCGTTCCAGCCGACATGCCGTCCCTCGAGCACGGCGACGCTGGCGCCGCGCCGCGCGGCCTCCAGCGCTACCGTGAGACCGGCAAGGCCGGCTCCCACCACGCAAATGTCAACATCGAGGTCGAATGAGAGACGCGAGCGAAAAGGCGCGTCGTCATCGGGGCCGTTGGTCGCACTTGTGAAAGTCTCGGGCATAGCGTTTCTTAACGGACCGCCGCGGCGCTTGTCACCTTGTCCGGGACATGAGCTTGTAGATTAGTCCAGACTAAGACCGAATCGAGATTGCGCCCATGCGCCGTTTGATGCTGCTGCGTCACGCCAAGACCGAACATGACGCGCCTTCGGGCCATGACCAGGACCGCCGTCTCGACGAGCGCGGCCGGCTGGATGCCGCCGCCATTGGAACCTGGATCGGCCAACATCCGCCGCTCCCCGACGCCGTTCTGGTTTCCACCGCCGTGCGGGCGCGGCAGACCTGGGAAATCGCTCGCGATGCGATGAAGGATGCCGTGCGGGAACGGCTGCCGCAGCCGCAGGTCGAACTGCTTGACGAACTCTACGGCGCCGAGCCGACGCAGCTCCTGCAGATCATCCGCATGGCTGACGTCACCGACCCGGCACGGCTGATGCTGATCGGCCACAATCCCGGCATGCATGAGCTGGCACTGATGCTCGCCGGCAGCGGGGACGCCGCGGCGAAGAAGGCGCTTGAAGGCAATCTGCCAACCGCTGGCCTTGCCATCCTGGATTTCGCGACCGACGACTGGAGCGAGGTGGCGTTCCGCCGCGGCAAGCTCGTTCGCTTCACCAGCCCGAAACTGCTGAAGCAGGCGCTGGACGATTGAGCCCGCGCGGACATCCGGGCCTGCCCATGCTAAACTGGCCATGACCTGTTTTCGAGCGAATTAGCAACAAGTTCGCGTAAAAGAAAACACGTCAAAACAATGGGCTGGCGTTGGGTTCTGACAATTCGGAACCGGAACGGCCGGTAGCCGGAGGCGCAGATGTTCAAGTCGATTCTCGTGCCGATCGATCTGGCCGATACCGATCTGGCCAAGCCCGCGATCGCGACCGCCGCAACGCTGTCACAGACCTGGAACGGCTCGGTGCGCTTGCTCAACGTGTTGCCGATGACACCGGTAATGCTGGCGGAATATGTGCCGGCCGATTTCGATGCCCAGCAGCGCGCCACCTCGGAGGAAGCGCTATCGATTGTCGCGTCGGAATCCGGCATCGCCGCGCCGCGCATTTCCACCGCAGTGCGAAAAGGCGGCATCTATCATGAGATCCTCGAAGAGGCCGCCGCGATCAAGGCCGACCTGATCGTGATGACCTCGCACCGGCCGGCGATGCGGACCTATTTCCTCGGCTCCAATGCCGGCCATGTCGTGCGCTATGCCAAGTGCTCGGTGCTGGTGGTGCGGCACTAATTGGCGTGCCCAACACAAAATATCGAAAACAACCCCATGCAAAGTAGGACCGCCCTGCCGCAACCACTCTTGCGGTTCGCCTGATCGGGCGTTGCCGGAGCGCTCCTGAAAAAAAAATCGGCCCGGTCTTCGACCGGGCCGATGGCGTCAAATCATTGATCCAAATGCCTCACATCGTCCGCCCGAACGTCGGATCAATCAGGCCGCGCACGGCCGTATCGATCTGGCTACGCTCGACGCCGATGTCGCGGAGCGCGCGGTCGTCCAGTTCGCTCAGAGTTTTGATTGCTTCGCGATGCGCAAGATGGGTGACGATGGCGTTCACCCAGCCGCCGAGCAGACGGAAAAATCCGGTCCGCGCGTTTCGGGACGCAGGCTGGCCTGCCGTCTGGGATATCGTCGTCATCGTTCTTCTCCTTGCTGTTGCGCGGCAAACCGCTGCCGCCGACGCAAACGCCGAATGCGCTTGTGCCTATTGATCCGATTGCTTGCACCCCTCTCAGTGCAATCTCAGGCTTGATGGGTTCAAAATGATCCGATACATTCCTCGGTGCAAGGAAAACATTGCTCTCGGTGCAATAATGTCAAAGTTCGAGTACCTGAAGCTTGCCGATACCGTCGCCGCCGAGATCGCCAATGGCGCGCTCAAGCCGGGTGACCGCCTGCCGCCGCAGCGCAGTTTCGCCTACGAGCGCAAGATCGCGGTCTCGACGGCGAGCCGCGTCTACACCGAGCTGCTGCGGCGTGGCCTGGTGGTCGGCGAAGTCGGGCGCGGCACGTTCGTCTCAGGCGAGACGCGCCGCGGCGTCGCCATGCCGACCGAGCCGCGCGGCGCGCGCATCGATCTCGAAGTGAACTACCCGATACTGCCGACGCAATCGGTAATGATCGCAAGAAGCCTTGCGGGGCTCGAACGCCCCGAAGTGCTCGATCTCGCGTTGCGGCACTCGACCACGACAGGCACGCTGGCGGCGCGGACCATTTCCGCCGAGTTTCTCTCCCGCGAGGACTGGACCCCGGCTCCCGATCAGCTCGTCTTCACCGCGAACGGCAGGCAGTGCATCGCCGCGGCGCTGGCGGCGATGGTACCGAGCGGCGGCCGCTGCGGCGTCGAGGCGCTGACCTATCCTTTCATCAAGGACATCGCCGCCAGGCTCGGCGTGACGCTGGTGCCGCTCGCGATGGACGAGAACGGCGTTCGCCCGGATGCGGTGCAGAAGGCGCACCGCGAAGCGCATTTGTCGGCGCTGTACGTTCAGCCGACGATTCAAAATCCGCTCGGCATGACCATGCCGCAGGCGCGCCGGGCCGACCTGCTCCGCGTCGTCGAGAAGCTCGGCCTCACCGTGATCGAGGACACGGTCTATGGCTTTCTCGACGAAGAAACGCCGATGGCCGCACTCGCGCCCGATAGCTGCATCACGCTCGACAGCCTGTCGAAGAAGGTGGCACCCGGCCTCGCGCTCGGCTTCATCGTTTCGCCGCCGCGCCTGCGCGAGCGCATCATGGCCGCCGTTCGATCGGGCGGATGGACGGCTTCCGGATTCGCCTTTGCCGCCGGACAACGGCTGATGGCTGATGGCACGGTCGCCGAACTGTCACGCCTGAAACGGATCGATGCGGCGCGGCGCCAGCAGATGGCGGCCAGATACCTCGCCGGCTTCGAAATCCAGGCCAACGTCAAATCCTACCATCTCTGGCTCACTTTGCCCCAGCATTGGCGCTCGCAGACATTCGTCGCGGCCGCGGCCCGCCGCGACATCGCGCTGACGCCCTCGACCACCTTTGCGGTAACTCCCGGCCATGCCCCCAATGCCGTCCGCCTGGCCCTCGGCGCCCCCAGCACCGAACAGCTCGATCTGGCGCTGCGCACGCTCTCGGGAATGCTGACGGCGAAGGAAGACGTCGATACGACCGAATAGCGCTATCGGTCGCCGGTTTCGCCCGCCGGCCACTCCGCGATA
The DNA here is from genome assembly GCF_001440395.1 of Bradyrhizobium jicamae. GTDB lineage: Bacteria > Pseudomonadota > Alphaproteobacteria > Rhizobiales > Xanthobacteraceae > Bradyrhizobium > Bradyrhizobium jicamae. The sequence goes on from NZ_LLXZ01000069.1 coordinate 4,491, forward strand.
AAGCCCCTCGCCTTGTAGGGCTCGATCTTGTCCCATTCACGGAGCATGCGGCGGCTGAATTCGACGTCGGTGTGCCAAAGCGCCCGCGGCGTTTCGAACGTATCGACCGTGACCAGCATCTTCTCCACTTCCGGCCAGTGCCGATGCAGCGTCATCGGATAGCGGCGCGCCGTCCAGGTATTGCCGAGGCAGATCACGCTGCGGATGTTGCCGAGCCCAAGCGCGGCGTCGATGATGGGCAGCGAGAAGATCACGTTCTCGCCCGTGTTCACCGCGCGATCCTCTCTCAGGATGATGTCGGCCGGAACGCCGCGCGCCATCATGGCATCGGCAATGATGGCGCATTCCGACCGGTCCGATCCCGGCGTCACACCGCCGCTCACGATGGCCCAGCGGAAATATCCCTCCCGCCACAGCCGGCAGGCTTCGTCGACGCGCTGGTCGACCTCCTCGCGCGTGCCGAACACGAACAGGAGATCGGCCGGCCGCAGCGGCGTCTCGATCAGATGCCGCGCATTGATCGCGGCAATTTCCGCTTCCGTCGGCAATCGCGTCGTTGAGGTGGTCACGGCATCTCGCCTGCTACCAGAGACGACGCACAGAGTGCCGCGCCCTGCGGCCTTTGACGAAATCACGTTCCGTGTCGCTTGATTGCGAAGCCGGTTACGGCAGCAATGTCTCGGGCAATTCGTCGAACGTATATCGGCGTGGCCGGTTGCGCTTGATGAAGCCGCCGATAGTCCAGGCAAACCAGATGGCGATGCCGACGAGAAACAGCGCGCCGGTAAATTCGGACGTCGCCAGCGCGCGCACCAGAAGCCCGACCATGGCGATGGCCAGTAACGCCAGCATCACAACCGCCGCGCCATAGGTCACCGTCCCGATACCGCCGGCCAGGGACGCCTTGCTGCCGGCTGCTTTCATCCTGCGATGCAGCTCGGTGATGAAGGCGCGGTAGCCCTGGTCCTGTGGCGTCATCAATGTGACCGTCTGCCAGCTCGTCGAAACGATGGCGATCTTTCCGCCGCCGATTTTTCTGATATCGGCGCGAAAGCGGCGGGTCTGCATCGACATCGGTCGGTACGACAGGCGGATCGAAGCAATCTCGGCATAGGGCCATACGCCGGACCGGCTGCCGATCCGCCACGACAATCCGGAATCCGTCAGTTCGAACTGTTGCGCCGACGAGACCAACGACGCCTTGTAGGCGTAGCTGAGCGTGCGTGCGCCCTCGCCGTCCGTTGCCTGGTTCGGTAGTGATGTCGGCAATTTCAAAATATCCGTGACGTTTGGGGGCCACCTGCTTGCGCGGCGCGCCGGCTTTACCTTACAAGCGGGCCATGGCCCAGACGACTTATTTTCCGCGCCGCCTGATTCTGGCCGGCGCGATTGTTTCCGGAGTGCTGCTGGCGCTGGCCGTGCACATGCTGGGCGCGCGTTACGGGCTCGACCTCGGCGGCCTGTGGCGGTCCAATACCGGCGAATTCATGCCCGCGGGCGCAGCGATCGCATGGTGGCTGATTGCGACCGTGGGCTTTTCCGGCGGCTACTTCACCGCCAATTTGATGCACGGCGCGGCTTCGGGACAGATTCCGCAACGGATGCGGCAGTTCCTGATCGTGGTCGGCGTGCTGATCCTCGCCGGCGCCGGACAGGCCGCCTCGGCGCCGAGCCCGGTTCCGACCGTATCGGGCGTGCTCGCCGGCCTCGCAGCCCTGTGCCTCGGCGCGGTGATGGCGTTTTGCGGCGCGCATTTCGCGCTGCGCACGGCCTGAGCAACAGGGCTTGCGCTAGGCGACGGCCTGCGCGCGTGCCTTCGACAGCATGGTTTCCACTTCAGTTGCGGGACGCGGCGGGCTGAACAGATAGCCTTGCGCCTGCGTGCAGCCTTCCTGGCGCAACAGGTCGAACTGCTCGTCGGTCTCGACGCCTTCCGCCGTGGTGACGATGCCGAGACTCTTGCCGAGACCGGTCACAGCGCGGACGATCGCCATCGAATCATCCCGTGTCGCGAGTTCAGTGACGAACGAGCGGTCGATCTTGATCTTGTCGAACGGGAAGCTGCGCAGGTAGCTGAGCGACGAATATCCGGTTCCGAAGTCGTCGAGCGAAATCCGCACCCCGAAGGCGCGAAGCTCGTGCAGAACCGAAAGCGTGGCCTCGCTGTTCTGCAGCAATACCGATTCCGTGATCTCGAGCTCGAGCCGCTGCGGCGGAAGACCGGAGGCTTTCAGCGCCTCCTTCACCGTCAGGACCAGATTGGGATTCTTGAACTGCACCGGCGAGAGATTGACGGCGACGCCGACATCCCGCGACCACCGGGCCGCATCCATGCAGGCCTGACGCAACACCCAATCGCCGATCGGCACGATCAGGCCGGTTTCCTCTGCCAGCGGAATGAAGTTGGCCGGTGAGATCATGCCGCGCAGCGCATGATTCCAGCGTACCAGGGCTTCGAAGCCGACGACGACGTCTTTGGCGACGTCGCGGATCGGCTGGTAATAGACTTCGAATTCGTTGCGCTGCAGCGCCGCGCGCAAGTCGAGTTCCAGCAGCCGCCGCGCCTGCGCGCGGGCGTCCATCCCGGTCTCGAAGAAACGATAGGTGCCGCGGCCGTCCTCCTTGGCGCGATAGAGTGCGAGATCGGCCTTCTTGAGAAGTTCGTCGGGATTCTTGCCGTCCTCCGGCGCCAGCGAAATGCCGATGCTGACGCCGATGACGAGCTGGTGGCCGGCGATCTCGTAAGGCGCGGAAACCTGCTCGACCACGTGGCTGGCGAGCGAGGCGACGGCGGACGGATCGCAATCGTGGCAGAACTGCACGATGGCGAATTCGTCGCCGCCGAGCCGTGCCACCGTGTCGTTCTCGCTGACGCAATCACCGAGACGGCGCGCGACTTGCTTGAGCAGCGCATCGCCCACGGGATGGCCGAGCGAATCGTTGATGTCCTTGAAATGATCGAGGTCGAGACAGAGCACCGCGAGCTGATCGGTGCGTTTGGCGAGCCGCAAGGCTTTTTCCAGCTGCTCGCGGAACAGTATCCGGTTCGGCAGGTTGGTCAGCGCGTCATGGCGCGCCATGTGCGAGATCTGTTCCTGGACCTGCTGCCATTCGGTGATGTCTTCGAAAGTCGCGACCCACCCGCCGCCGCTCTTGGGTTGATCGACCACGCGGATCGACCGTCCGTTGCGGGTCAACGTCCTGGTCACGCTGTTGCCGGCCTTGGCCGCGGCAATCACGCTGGCGACGAACTGATCGGGATCGCCGTCCCAGCGATTGACCGCCTTCTGCTGCCGAAGCACGTCGAGCAGCAAACGGCCCTGAAGCGCCATGCCGGTCCGTCCCATCATTTCGGCATAGCGTTGGTTGTTGAGCAGGATGCGGCCATCCGCATCGAACATGCAAAGCCCCTGCGACATGTTATCGAGCGCGGTATCGAGCAGGACCTTCTGACTGTGGAGTTCGCCCTTCGCGCGGCGATCGATCATCGCCGCGAGCAGCGACAGGCCGAGGATGGCGAAGGCTGCGACCGCCGTCAGGAACGACAATGCGGTCGGGGAAATCGACATCGTGTCGGTGCCCAGCGTCGGATCGGGAATCAGCGTGACGGCGCCCATTGCCGTAAAGTGATGCGAGACGATGGCAACCGTCAGCAGCCCGGTGGCGGCCACGGTATGGACGGGATTGTCACGGCGTACGGCGACGAGAAGCGCGATGGCCGCGAACAGGCTGCCAAACACGATCGAGGCCAACACGAGGCCGTGCGACCATACAATGAATGCGGGCAGCTCGAGCGCCGCCATGCCGGTATAGTGCATCGCTGCGACACCGCCGCCGATGACGGCGCCGCCAAGGCCAACCACCCACTGGCGCGAACTGGACAACGCAATGCAAAGGCCGGTGGCCACGATGGCTATCGCGAAGACCAGCGACAACAAGGTGACGGGTATGCTGTATCCGGCGCCCGCGCCCGGGTCGTAAGCCAACATCGCGACGAAATGCGTCGCCCAGATTCCGCAGCCTCCGACAGCCGCGTCGAGAGCGATCCAGACCGCGCGCGTTCGGCCGCGCGATGCCCTGGCGCGATGAAACAGGCTGATGGCGACGGCGCTGGCGAGCCAGCAGATGGTGCCGGCCAATAAGACCAGGCGCCAGTCATGTTCAGTCGCGAGGCAAGTTAAGACGCGGTACATTACAGACTCTCCCCAGCAGTCTGTAACAACGGTCCCATTCGTATATTTGAGGTAACCGTCGCGATCCGGTTGTGCGGATGGTGAACAAAACTTTTGGAACCCAACCGGCCGCAGCGCGCCGATGGTTAACTGGCGTTAGCAAACATCACGGTTTCGGCTTCCGAATCGCTTTCATGCGACGAAAATGCCCGCGAAGCGCCGTGACGTCCGCTCAACCGGACATTTCGCTGGATATCGAAGCATGAATGCCGCCGGCCGCCCGCGCAAAAAAACGCCGCGCGAGATATTTTCCCGCGCGGCGTTTTGCCTCAACCCAGGCGATGATCAGCTTGCGGCGCGCAGGTTGACCTTGCCTTCCGCCAGCGAGGTCAGCTTCTTGTCGGTGATCTTTTCCTCATCGAGCGTCTGCTGCAGGATGCTGGCGCAATCATTGCGTCCAAGCTGCCGTGCCCACGCAATCAGGCTGCCATAGCGGGTAATTTCATAGTGCTCGGCGGCCTGCGCGGCGTTGATCAGCGCTGCGTCCAGCACAGCCTTGTCTTCGATCTCGCCCGCGACCTCATCGGCTTCCTCGATGATGCCGTCGATCGCCGGGCAATCAACCGCCTTCACCTCGGCGCCGTGCATGCGGAACACTTCTTCGAGGCGCTGCACATGCGTTCTGGTTTCGTCGAGATGCGTCAAAAAGCCCTGTTTTAGCTGCTTGTCGGTGGCTTTTTCAGCCATTTTCGGCAGCGCCTTCACGAGTTGTTTCTCGGCGTAATAGATGTCCTGCAATTGGTGGATGAACAGATCGTTCATCGTCTTGATGTCTCTGGTGAAGAGTCCCATTGCGGTCGTTCTCCGTTTGGAACACGCGAGAGCGGGCCTCATCCAGGCCGGTTGCGCGCTTGTGTTCGATTTGATGATGCAGGCTAACCGGCGCGCAAAAAGGATGTTCCTAAAAGGCCCCGAAAACGTCGCGATGGAACGAGGGGACCTGCGACAAAAACAGCCCGCAGAAACGGACCTCATTGCGACTCAAAATCGTTAATGCAGCGACTTATGTAGGGCGTATGACAAAGACGGCGAACGAAGCCAAAAGGCATGCTTGTCAAGGGCTGCACAACGGCCCGGTTTTGGCTTATGGGTTCTCGCGCACGGCGCCTCTGCCCGTCGACTGTCACCTGCCGTGACAGGCCCACCTTTACGTATTGCCGCCCCGCCGGGAGGATGAATGCATCGGCTGCTGACCGCGCTCAGGCGCGGCTTCAAGGAGAAGATCGGCTGGAAACGGCTGGGAATCGCTGCGAGTCTTCTCATCATAGCTCTTGCGATCACCCATCTGGTTCACACTCTCAAGGGTGTCGATACCGGGGTGATTCTGACTGCGCTGACCGAAATCGCGCCGCATCGGATCGCGCTGGCGGCGCTGTGCGTGGTGGGTGCGTTCTGCACGCTGACCTTCTATGATTTCTTCGCATTGCGAACCATTGGCAAGAACCACGTCCCCTACCGCATTGCTGCGCTGTCAAGCTTCACCAGCTACACCATCGGCCACAATATCGGCGCCACCGTCTTTACCGGCGGCGCGATCAGATTCCGGATTTATTCCGACTACGGCCTGAGCGCGATCGATGTCGCAAAAATCTGCTTTCTCTCGGGCCTCACCTTCTGGCTCGGCAATCTGTTCGTGCTCGGCTGCGGCATGGCCTGGCATCCCGAAGCGGCATCGGCGATGGACCTGCTGCCGCCGGCGATGAACCGGCTGATCGCGATCGGCTGCCTGGCCGGCATCGCCGCGTATTTCGTCTGGTTGCTGATGGGCAAAGGCCGCCGCGAGCTCGGGCAGAACGGCTGGAAAGTCGTCTTGCCCTCGGCGCGACTGACGCTGCTGCAGGTCCTGATCGGCGTCGTCGATCTCGGCTTCTGCGCGCTGGCAATGTATCTGTTGATGCCGATGTCGCCGCATATCGATTTCGTTTCGCTGGCGGTGGTGTTCATCCTGGCAACGCTGCTCGGCTTTGCCAGTCACGCGCCCGGCAGCATCGGTGTGTTCGATGCGGCGATGCTGGTGGCGCTGCCGCAGTTCGGCAAGGAACAGTTGCTCGCGACGCTGGTGGTGTTTCGTATCCTCTATTTCCTGATCCCGTTCGGCATCTCGATCTGGATCATGGGGACACGCGAACTCTGGCTCAGCGTGGTGCAGCCCTGGCTGGAACGCCGCCGGCTTAGCGAAGCCTGCACCGCCAAGGCCAGGGTGCGGCAACGTGTCGAGGGCCGCCAATCCCGCGGCCAGTAACGCCGTCGTTATCTGCGCCGTCTGGTCTTTTGGGCCGGAGCTGCCTCATTCTCTTATTTCTGCCTTACCGCTAACGTCAAACGGCGCCATGGCTGGAATTCTCATACGTTCGATGATGTCGGTCGCGCTGATCGCCGCCGGGCTGGTCGGCGTGCCCGCATCCGTTGCGCAGGCCCAGACCGCCGGCGGCTATGGGCCGCTGCAGATTTCCTGGGAAGTGCGCAACCGTTTCCGCCTGTTCCGCGAGGAGCGGGACTTCCTGCTGCATGCCGAAGCCGGGCGTGGCCGCAGCGTGCTGGCGTCGGAGCAGGCGCTGGCGATCCAGAGCGATGGTCGCGGCTGGGCGCGCAACACCGTGAACCGGCTCTGCATCGATCTCGCCGGCCGCGTCAGCGAGCCCTGCATGCGCGACAACGTCAAGGAAAGCTATCTGACGCCGATCGACCACCCCGTCGTGATCCGGCTGACGGGCCCGGTGCCGGTCGGCGCCACCTGCGCCTGGACGGTCGACGACGGCGACGGCCCGCAAACGTCCACCTTCGACTGCGCCGAACCGGTCAATCTGCGGGTCCGCTATGGCCGCACCACGGTCGTGACCGCCGACATATCCTCATCGGAAGGCACTCAGCGGGCTTTCACCGAGATCGCGGTGCGCGACATCTTCATCGCGGGCCTCGGCGACAGCATCGCTTCCGGCGAGGGAAATCCGGACCGCCCGATTGCGCTCGCCGATGAAGGCTTTTGCTTCCGCTCCTATCTCGGAACGGCGGCCGCGCAATATTACCGGCCGAGCCGCGCCAACTACAAAGGCGGACGCGCCTGCGAGGCGCCCGACTCCCTGTCGGTCTGGCAGCGGCAGAGCGCGCTCTGGTTCAATCCCGCCTGCCACCGTTCGCTCTACAGCTATCAGACCCGGACCGCACTGGCGCTCGCCATCAGATATCCGCACATCGCGGTGACCTATCTGCCGCTGGCCTGCACCGGCGCCACCATCGCCGATGGACTGTTCGGCTCGCAGCGCGCCCGCGACTGCCTGCCGACGAAGGCGGGCGGCGCATGCCAGGGCACCGTCAACGGACAGCTGGCTGAACTGCGCGACGCCGTTGCCGCCGCGAAGCGCCGCCAGGCGGACCGCCAGCTCGACCTGGTGCTGCTGTCGATCGGCGCCAACGACATCTATTTCTCCGGTCTCGTCGCCGACGTCATCGTGGACAATACAACCGAACGCGCACTGTTTCGGCGCAGCGGCGTGATGGCGTCGGTCGACGATGCACGCAGCGCGATGGCGCGAGACCTGCCGCAGGGCTTTGCCAAGCTACGCGAGGCGCTCAAGCCCCTTGTCGGTGGCGACCTGTCGCGGGTCGTCTACACCTCCTACGCCAATCCGACGCTTGCGAATGGCGGTGCGCCCTGCCCCGGCGGACGCGGCGGCTTCGACATTCATCCCTCCTTCAACGCCCAGCCGCAGCGGCTGACCGCCGTTTCGAACTTCGTCGAAAACGAATTCCTGCCGCAGCTACGAGGGCTGGCGCTCTGCGAGGGCGGCATCCTGTGCCGCAATCCGCGCACCGACCGCATGACCTTTGTCGACAGCCATCAGGCCGCCTTTGCCAGCCACGGCTTCTGCGCGCGCGCCGAAAGCGATCCCGAATTCGACCGGCAGTGCTTTTCGGCGAAGGGCGACAGCTTCGATCCCGATATCGTCACGGCCGCCAACCAGCCGATGCTGTGCAGCCGCAGCGCCGGCGAGTACCGCGCCTATTCGCCCCGCGCGCGCTGGATCCGCGATGCCAATGACAGCTATTTCGCGGCGATGACCTACCCGCAAGGCTTGCCGACGTCGCAGCAGCCGTCCGATATCCACGACGCAACGTGGGGCGTGTTATCGGCGGTCTATGGCGGCGCAGTCCATCCGAGCGCCGAGGGCCACGCCGCCATGGCGGATGCCGCCACGCCGGCCGCCGCCGCCGTGCTGCAGCTCGACGCAGCGGTGCCTGAAGTCACCTCGCAGCCGATCGCACCGCCGGCACAGCTACAGATGCAGAATGCGCCGCGGCCACCGGGCCGCAGCGGCGGGCTAAACTAGCAAGGCGGTGCAGCTTCGAAAGCGCGTTTGCTATTTGGCAGGCGCCGGTGCGACGGGGGCCGGCGTCGTGGCCTTCTTGACCACTGGCGCCTTTGCTGTGGGTTGTTTCATCGCCGCGGCATGTGCCGGCAGATATTTTGCGATGATCGCGGGATCGACCTGCGCCAACTCCGTGTCCGGCAGACGGGTCCAGACCTCATCCTTGCCCAGCAGCGAGATGCCGAGATAACCGCGCATCGTCAGCGTCTGCCCATCCGGGCTCAGCGTCATCTTGGCCTTGTAGATCTTGCCGTCGCGCGGATCGAGCACGTTGCCGTTCTCGTATTTCAGGCCCTCACGCTTCATGTCGCGAATGAAGGAGAGTCCGAGCCACGGCGCGTCCTTCCGATCGTCGGTGCATTTCGAGCAGACCGGATTGGGCGGATCGCCGGGCTCGAGAAAAAGCTTGGCGAACGCGCCTTCGAACAGGCCGTTGCGATCGACCACCAGGAACCATCCGACCGGCTTGCCCTTCTCGACCTTCTGCCAAAGGCCGGTCGCAGAAGGTTCCGCCGTCTGTGCGGCGAGTTCACCGGTAAACGCGAGCCCGATCACGAGCGGAAGTATCAGTTGAAATCCGGTCAGCTTGCGCATCGTCATCACCTGATCAATTCCCTAAATGAATGGCCGCAGACTAAGGCCATTTCGCGGACGGTTCCAGTCGCGATCGTCGCGTTAACCAAGCACCGCGCCTGACATTTTTGGGAACTCAGCTCACCCCGAGCTTCTTCTGCAGGCTCGACGACGAGGTGGTGTACTGGAACACCAGCCGCTTGTCCGGATAGACGTAGCGGTGCGCCTTCTGCGCCATCAGCGCGCCCTCGTGGAATCCGGACAGGATCAACTTGAGCTTGCCGGGATAGGTGTTGATGTCGCCGATCGCGAAGATGCCCGGCACGTTGGTTTCGAACGCGGCGGTGTCGACCGGCACCAGATTGTTCTCGAGCGCGACGCCCCAGTTCGCGACGGGACCGAGCTTCATGGTCAGGCCGAAGAACGGCAGCATCGTATCGCACTCGACCTTCGAGATCGCGTTGTCGTTGCCCTTCATCACGGCACCAGACAGCTTGCCGCCCTCGCCTTCGAGCGACGTCACCTGACCGATCTTCAGATCCATCTTGCCGCTCGCCACCAGCGCGCGCATCTGCTCGACGCTGTGGGGCGCAGCGCGGAAATCATCGCGCCGGTGCAGGAGCGTCACGCGCTTGGCGATCGGATGCAGATTGAGTGTCCAGTCGAGCGCGGAATCGCCGCCGCCGACGATCAGGATGCTCTTGTCGCGAAACTGCTCCATCTTGCGCACGGCATAGAACACCGAAGAGCCTTCATAGGCCTCGATGCCCGGCACCGGCGGACGCTTCGGCTGGAACGAACCGCCGCCCGCGGAAATCACCACCACCTTGCACTCGAACACCTTGCCGGCATCGGTCGTCACGCGGAACAGCGGATCGCCGATTTTCTCGATCGTCTCGACCATCTCGTTGAGATGGAAGGTCGGGCCGAACGGCTTGACCTGTTCGAGCAGCGCGTCGGTGAGGCCCTGCCCGGTGACGAAGGGAATACCGGGAATGTCGTAGATCGGTTTTTCCGGATAGAGCTCGGCACACTGGCCGCCGATCTTGTCGAGGATGTCGACCAGATGCGTCTTCATGTCCAACAGGCCCAGTTCGAAGACGGCGAACAGTCCGCACGGACCCGCGCCAATAATCAGCACATCTGTTTTGATCGCTTCGCTCATATCAGCTTCTTTTCGGTTAAACTGTCGGGAAGGCCGCATCTGTCTAGCCAAGGCGGCGGCAACAGGGAAGCCAAATATCGCGTTCCCGGCCGCGGCAACCCCTTGCCGCCATTCGACAAGTGGGCTGTAAGGGAGCGAGATTTTCGGAGATGGCCCCGTGAACGCCCCTTTGCGTCCCGACGCGACCCCGCGCCTGGAAGATTTTCCCTATCGCCTGTCGGACAATGTGCGCTTTGCCGACCTCGATCCCAACCAGCACGTCAACAATGCGGTCTACGCGACCTATTTCGAAACCGGCCGCGTCACGCTGATGAAGGATCGCAGCTACGGGCTGATGCCCGAGGGGCTCGGCTGGATCATGGTGCGGATCGACATCCATTTCCGTGCCGAGTTGCACTGGCCAGGCAAGATCGAATTGGGGCTCGGCGTCGCCAAATTCGGCCGCACCTCGGTGAGCTTCGACCAGGTGGTGTTTTCCGAAGGCAGATGCGTAGCCTCGGCGCGCGCGATCACGGTCCTGATCGATGAAGCCACGCGCAAGCCGGTGCCGCTGACGCCTGAGCTGAAGGCGAAATTTGCGCCGTGGATCCGCCATGGCGTGGATCCCGGATGAGGTGGGCCGCGCTGCTCCTGCTTGTGGTCGCGAGCATCACGCCACGATATGCTGCGGCAGCGGAATATCATCGCGAGGAGCTGCGTATTCCGATGGAGGCCGCGGGTCCGCGCGGACTTGAAGCGATGCTGCTCAGGCCTTCGGGCGCACGGCGCTATCCACTCGCCCTGATCAGCCACGGCACGCCGCGCGAAGGCATGGCGCGGGCGCCGATGTCGCCGTACGGATCCTATCGGCAGGCGCTCGAATTCGCCCGGCGGGGTTTTGCGGCACTGGTCTTCATGCGCCGGGGCTACGGCGATTCCGGCGGCCAGTATGCCGAGAGCAGCGGCCCGTGCGAGCGGCGCGACTACATGCGGGCGGCGCGCGCGTCGGCGAGCGATTTGCGGGCGGCGATCGAGGCCATGAGGAGCCGGACCGACGTTTCGACCGACGGCATGATCGCCGTCGGTGTCTCCGCCGGCGGTTTCGCATCACTGGCGCTGACCGCCGATCCGCCGCCGGGTCTCGTCGCTGCGATCAACTTTGCCGGCGGCCGCGGTTCGCGCGCCAACAACGAGGTCTGCGACGAGGATGCCCTCGTCCGCGCCTTCGCCACGCTCGGCAGGACGTCGCGAATTCCGACGCTGTGGATCTATGCGCAGAACGACAAGTTCTTCGGGCCAGAACTGGTGCGCAGAATGTACGCCGGCTTTACCGACGCCGGCGGCCGGGCCCAATTGGTCGACTTCCCGCCACATGGCGAGGACGGGCATTTCCTGTTTTCGCGTGGCATCCCGCTCTGGACATCGGCGGTGGATGGCTTCCTGCGCGATCAGAATCTCGGAACGCGCGACATCGCCGCGATGCCGGCGCCATCGTCAATTCCGCCGCCGCCGCAACTGCGCGACAAGGGGCGCGCAGGATTTGCCGATTATCTTTCGGCGAGCCCGCACCGGGCGTTTGCCGTCTCGCCAAAGGGAGCTTTTGCTTTCCGGAGCGCGCGGCGGTCGGCGCGCGAAGCGGCGGAGGCGGCGCTTGCCGCCTGCGCGGAATACGCGCCGGATTGCGCGTTATATGCGGTCGACGACCATCTCACTGAGACCGCCAATGCCGGATCGCGCTGAACGTCGTCCGGACTTCAGGCCTGCCGTTCCGGCGTCGACACCACGAGGCCGTCGAGGTCGTCGCTCACCTTGATCTGGCATGACAGGCGCGAGTTCGGCCGCACGTCGAAACCGAAATCCAGCATGTCTTCTTCCATCGGAGTCGGCGCGCCGACCTTCTCGCGCCAGGCTTCCTCGACATAGACGTGACAGGTCGCGCAGGCACAGGCGCCGCCGCATTCGGCTTCGATGCCCGGGATGGCGTTGCGAATCGCAGCTTCCATCACGGTCGCGCCGTTCTCGACTTCAATGGTTCGTTTTTCGCCGGTGTGGTCGACAAAGTGGATTTTGGCCATGATCGCTCGTACTGCCGGAATATCTGAGGAAAGGTCCCGGCAGTTCGTATAACGGGTCGATCCGTACAGCGCCAGCGGTCGGGACGAAAACCTTGAACGAGGGACTATACGAAGGTTTTGGCCGGTTTCCGCTCAGGAACGGCGCAGAACCGCCTCGATCGCTTCCCGCGCCTGCGCGACCGCCTCGCAGAGTTCGGCGAGCGCAGCCGAGACGTCTGAGCCACGGGCGATCACCGCCTCGAGCCGGGCAGCGGCATCGCCGACGTCAAAGGCGCCGATCGCGCGGGCCGAGCCCTTGAGCGTGTGCGCCAGCGCACCGGCATCCGCAGGGACCGCAGCGAGCGTGTGTACGAGTTGCAACGACTGGGCCGCGAACATCGTCAACACCTCCTGCTCGATCCCGGCATCGCCGAGCGTCATGCGTTGGAGATGGTCGAAATCAATCGGCCCAGCGCCGGGCGCCAGCGGTGGCGATGGCATCCATTCAATCCGTTCGAGAGGAAGCGGCATGGCCTTGATTCCGGGTCGCCCCGCCGCACTGATTCTGGCTCCGGGGGCATGCCGCAGAGCCAATCACGGCATCGGTTAACGGAACGTTCCCGGAATTATCCCCAGTTTCGACATATTTTAGACACCAATCAGACTTGATCTGCGATCCGGTTCCAGAAACCTGTGTATCCTTAGGGCCTTATGGAACAAAGCTGTTAACGATGATTAAGAATGTCTTAATCGCGGCCATTTCATTCGTATCGCTCACCCAATAGGATGTTTGCGGATGTGTGCGGACTAGGCTGCCGGCGGGGCACGCTTGCGGTCCGTTGGGGGTTATGAATCCAGCTTCGAGCTTGCGGGGGTTTTTGCAAGAACGGCTGGACGCGTACGTTTAAGAGGGCTCGGACTGACATGGCGAACAATCCGAAGAAGGTTAAAGATCCCACCGAAGTCGCGCTGTCTGCCATTCAGGAAGCGCTCAACATCAGTGATACTTCCGTCGACGCCAACCGAAACTCAATTGGCGGCGAACTTACGCCGCCAACCATGCCCGCCGCCGCACCTTCCTATTCGGATGCGCCGTTCGACACGCGCGGCGGCGCCGAACGTCCCGTGTTCGATCCGATCGAAGAGCCGCGCGGCCCCCGTCGCGCCGCCAATGACGATCGCGAAACCATCGGACAGATTCTGCAGGCGATCCAGAAGAACCACCCTGCCCGCAGCGTCTACACGCTTGCCACCGTGTTTGGCGGCGTCTGGGTGCTCGGTTGCGCCCTGCTGACCATCAGCTTCCTGCCCTCGCTGCAGGCGGCGATCGGACAAAGCGGCGGCGTGCTGGTGCTCGCCGGTCTTGCGGCGTTGTTTTTTGCGCCGGTGCTGTTGTTCTACTTCCTCGCCAGCCTTGCCTGGCGCGGCCAGGAAATGCGGATGATCGCGCAGTCGATGGCGCAGGTCGCAATCCGCTTCTCCGAGCCCGAAGGTGCTGCTGCCGATTCCATGGTGACCGTCGGCCAGGCGATCCGCCGCGAAGTCGCCGCGATGGGCGACGGCGTCGAGCGCGCGATCGCGCGCGCCGGCGAACTGGAAACGCTCGTCGCCAATGAAGTCGCAGCCCTCGAGCGCGCCTATACCGACAACGAAGTGCGCATCCGCGCGCTGCTGCAGGACATCGCCCATCAGCGCGACAATCTGGTCGGCCAGGCCGAGCAGGTTCGCAGCGCCATTTCCGGCGTCCAGATCGACCTGCGCCACGACATCGCGCTGATCTCGGATGCGATCGCCTCGCGCGTCGACGAGGTCGCAAAAAGCATCACCGGCGCGCTGGAAGAGCGCGGCCAGCACATCACGAGCGCACTCAGCCACGCCGGCGACAACATGATCCTGGCGCTCGGCGAGCGCGGCGGCGACCTGCTCGACCGACTGGAGGAAGCCAGCGCCGAGACCACGCGCGCCGTGCTCGACGCCTCCGAGCGGCTGACCACCAGCCTCAACTTCAAGACCGGCCACGTCCACGACGAGTTCGTCGATCTCGCCGACCGCGTCCACGAGATGCTGAACGAGCGCATCGACCGCATCACCGGCGAGTTCGAGCAGCGCTCCTCGACCATCGTCGACGGCATCTCCGACCGCACCGAACAGGTCCACGACTCCCTGAAGAACTCCTCCGACTCGCTGCTGCTCGAGCTCGAGCTGCGTTCAGGCGATCTCGTCAGCAAGATCGACGATGCCGGCAACCGGCTGGCGAGCCGCATCCTTACCTCCGGCGACAAGGCCAGCGACGCGCTCGACGTGACCGTGAACACGCTGGTCGCCAAGGTGATCAGCCAGACCGAGAACGCGCACGACAGCCTCGCGCTGCAGATGAGCGCGTACGACGAGCTGGTGAAGAACCAGGGCGCGGAGCTTGCGGAAAAGTTCGCCCGCGACAGCGGCACGCTCGGCGCGCTGATCACGCGGCACATCTCGGAGTTCGACCGCACCGTCAAGACCTTCGGCGGTGAGATCGTGGAACGGATGGGCGCGCGGACCCAGGAGATATCCGACAGCCTGAAGCACTATGTCGACACCTTCGATACCCGCCTTGTCTCGAACAGCGGCGAGATCACCGCTTCCCTCGATCAGCGGCTGCTGCAGTTCGAAACCCAGCTCGGCACCCGCGTCAGCAGCCTCGACAACTCGCTCGAAGGCAAGATCAAGTGGTTCGACGAGGCCGTCGACGGCCGTCTGAAATCGCTCGAGACGACGTTCGACACCCGCGCCAGGTCGGTCACCGAAACCATCGACAACCGCCTCAACACGCTGTCGGGCTCGCTGACCGACGGCGCAGCGCAGGCGATCCAGTCGATCGACCAGCGGCTCAGCCTGCTGACCTCCTCGCTCACCGAGGGCACCGCGCAAGCCATTGCCGCGGTCGACCATCGCATTGCCAATGTCACCGAAACCATCGACGGCCGCAGCGCCCACCTGACCGACACCATCCAGGCGCGGTTCCAGGACATTCACCAGGGCATGGAGACGCGGGTCGGCGAAATCGCGAGCGGCATCGAGGCGCGGGTCGGCAATCTCACCAGCGGCATCGAGATCCGCGTCGGCGACATGGCCAGCGGCATCGAAACCCGGGTGGGCGCCCTCGCCGGCGACATCGACACCCGCGTTGCGCAATTCGAGGATCTGCTCGGTTCGCGCATCGAGGCCGTGGCAGGCCGGATCGAAAGCAGCGGCCGCCAGGCCAGCGAAGACCTGATGTCGCGCGCCGAAATGCTGTCCTCCGGCATCAAGTCGCATGTCGAGGACGCCGAGCGTTCGCTGACCAACCTCGTGGTCAATACCTCCGAGACCATTCAGACCGGCGCGCGCACCGCGCAGCAGGCGCTGCTGTCGGTTTCCTCCGATGTCGGTGCACAACTGAAACTGACCTCCGCCGAGGTCGAAGCCGCCCTCACCGCCGTCGGCACCGGCGCCGCCATCTCGATCCTGACCAGCGCCAAGGATGCGCAGACGACGCTGGTGTCGGCCTCCTCCGAGGCAGCAACGCAGATCAAGTCACTCGCCGCCGACGTCGAGCGCACGCTCTCGGCCGCAGGCGACGCCACCGCCGCCTCGGTTCTATCGGGCGCGCGCGAGGCCCAGAGCACGCTGGTGACCGCATCCGCCGACGCTGCAAGCCACGTCAAGTCGCTCGCCATCGATGTCGAGCGTTCGCTGTCGATCGCCGGCACCGCAACGGCCGAGGCCGTCACCGCCGGCGCCCGCGAAGCGCAGAGCACGCTGGTCGCCGCCTCCACCGAGGCCGCCAATCAGGTCAAGTCGCTCGCCGCCGACGTCCAGCGCTCGCTGTCGATCGCCGGCACGGCGACCGCCGAGTCGATCACGGCTGGCGCCCGCGAGGCCCAGACTACCCTGATGAGCGTGTCCGCCGAGGCGTCGACCCAGGTCAAGTCGCTTGCCGCCGACATGGAGCGGTCGCTCTCGATGGCCGGCAACGCCACCGCCGAATCGATCACGACCGGGGCACGCGAAGCCCAGAACACGCTGATGACGGCGTCTTCGGAGGCCACCAACCACGTCAAGTCGCTGGCGATCGACGTCGAGCGCACGCTGACCGCGGTCGGCGCCGCCGCCGCCACCTCCCTCCTCGGCAGCGCGCGCGATGCGCAGAGCTCGCTGTCCACGACCTCGGCGGAAGCTGCGAACCAGATCAAGGCGATCGCCGCCGACATGGAACGTTCACTCGGCGCCGTCACCGCCTCCACGACCGATACCATCCAGACCACCGCGCAGAACGCACAGAGCGCGCTGGTCGCCGCAACCAACGAGGTCAGTTCCAAGGTCAAATCGACCTCGGCCGATATCGAGCGTTCGGTGCTCGCCGCGAGCAGCAATTTCGGCTCGACGATGACCGGCAAGACCGACGAAATCGTCACCTATGTTCAGCAGCAGACCGACCGTCTGGCGCAGATCGTCGACAGCCGCCGCGGCTCGCTGGTCGAGGCGCTCGGCACCAAGGCTACGCAACTGACTGGTGACATCGACCGCGTCACCGCCGATGCCCTGAAATCGATCGAAACCCGCGGCCAGGCGTTCTCGCAATCGATGTCGACCCACGGCTCGGACGTCGCGCGCACGATCACCACCGCTGGCGATCTCGCTACCGGCGCGGTGGCCAAGTCGCTGAAGGACCTCGAACAGGCGTCGCGTTCGGCGATCGACCAGTCGCGTCAGGTGTCGATCGCCGCCGTCACCGAAATGCAGGAGACCAGCAAGATCCTGCGCACCGACACGGTCGCGCTGTTCGAGCGGCTGCGCGAAGGCAACATCCTGCTGCAGGAAGTGCTGACCGGCGCCCACGACAACCTCAACTCGCTGGAACGCGCGCTGGTGACCCGCGTGGCCGACTTCGTGTCCGCCATGAACGACGTCACCGCCCGCAACGGCATCGCTACCCAGACCCTGGAAGACCAGCTCACCGTCTTCAACGGCAAGACCACCAAGGCGCTGGAAGATCTCGGCTCGCTCTCCAGCGAGTTCGAGAAGCACGGCAAGGCGCTGGTCGACGCAGCCGGCGTGGTAGAGAAGGCCAACCTCTCCACCACGACGTCGGTCGCCGACCGCAAGTCGCAGCTTGAATCGCTCGTCACCACCATCGACCTGCGTACCACCGATCTCGACCAGCGGCTGTCGCGCTTCACCGGCCTGCTCGACGAATCGCTCGCCGCCGCCGAGGAGCGTGCCCGCGACATCGCGCGCGTGGTCGCGGAGACTGCGGGCGCCGGATCGGCCGCGATCAGCCGCCAGTTCGAAGCGGTGCGCACTGCGGCCGAGAACGAGCGGCAGCAGACCCTCCACGCGATGAACGATCTGTACCAGCAGAGCACGCATGAAACCGATGCGATGTTCAAGCAATCGACCGAGAAGTTTGCGGCGATGGTGCAGACCATGAAGCAGATGGCGGCCGAGATGCATCAGGAGCTCGAGGCGACGCGCAACGAGCTGCGCCGCGGCGTGCTCGAAATGCCGCAGGAGGCCGCCGATAATACCGCGCAGATGCGCAAGGTGATCGTCGACCAGATCGAGGCGCTTGCCGAGCTCAACCGGATCGTCGCCCATCATGGCCGCGGCCTCGACGTCGTGACCTCCGGCCGCGCCAGCGTGCAACGCCAGGAAGAGCCGGTGATGGCCGCCGTCAGCGGCCGCAACGAGGTCCGCATGCGTGACGCCGCCGGCAGCGCGTCTACGCTGCCGCCGCCGGATCTCGGCATGCCCATGCCGATGCCCATGCCCGCCCAGCGCCGCACCGAAGCCCCGCCGGTCTCGCCGGCTGCTCAGGACGCAGGGCGCGACGGATGGCTGTCCGATCTTCTGAGCCGCACCGATGCCGGCGGACGCGAAACGCCGCGGGGCCGACAGCAGGGTGGCGCAGCCAACCCGCTGGAGTCGCTGTCGCTCGACATCGGCCGGTTGATGGATCGCAACCTCGCCGCCGAAATGTGGGATCGCTACCAGCGCGGCGAGAGCAAGGCGTTCACCAAGCGTCTCTACACGCCCGCCGGCCAGAAAGCGTTCGACGAAGTTTCGCGCAAATACCGCGCCGACCGTGGCTTCAAGCAGACGGTCGACCGCTACATCGCCGAGTTCGAACGGCTGCTGGACGAGGTCGCACGCGATGATCGCGGACCGCAGGCGTTGCGCAGTCACCTCACCTCGGAGACCGGCATGGTCTACACCCTGCTCGCGCATGCGGCGGGACGGCTGGGGTAAAGGCTCGGATCACTCGTAAGTCAGAAACGGAGGCAGTGATGCCTCCGTTTTGTTTTTCCGACTACGAGCGAAATGCAGCTCTCTGGATGGGAACGGCGATGGACTACGTCAAGGTAAGCTGGAAACAGGACAATCCTCACACACCGGTCCTGCTTTACAGCGAGATGGACGATGAGCGGTGGGAGGTCAGGAAAGTGGAAGTATTTCCCGACGGGTCGTTCGGATATGCTGATCGCTCCACGTCTCGCGGGACGACTTTCCTGGGCCTCGAACCAATACCGACGCTTTCGGAGATTGCTGCAATTCCCGAGTTCGAACCTGTGGCGATCACGAAGGAAGAGTTTGAAGTAATGTGGTTGAAGGCCGCCAGACAAGCCTGACGACGGGATAAATCAGCCAACCCATTGCCGATTTGCAGGTTGCCGTCATTGCGAGGAGCAAAGCGACGAAGCAATCCATACCATCGGCGCGGAAGCTATGGATTGCTTCCGCCTTCGCTAAAGCTACGGCGGACAAGTCGCTTCGTTCGCAATGACGGCTGTTCGCCGCCTACTGCCGCTTCTGCCCGCTCGGTGCCCTCGGAGGGGCCGGTGCCGGCGCTGGCGGCGGTGCTGCCGCCTGGCTGTTACTGCTGCTGCCGCCGCCAAAAATCACGCGGGTCGGGTTGCGATCGAAATTGTTCACGGCGCGGCTGATGTCGGCGAGCGTGCGGCGGCCGTCGGCCATCAGCGCGCCCGACCGCTTGTCGAAATCTTCCGCCAGATCCTTGATCGCCTTCACCATCAGGTTCAATTCGCCGCCGGCGGCGCCGCCCGCGATCGTGTTCAGCCCGAGCATGAGGCTGTCGGCCTTGCCCATCACGCCATCGACCCTGAGCATGACGTTGTCGATCTTCTCGGAGTTGCGCGCCAGCGCAGCCGTGAAGGTTTCGAGATTCCGCAGCGAGTTCTTCACCGATTCCTGGTTATCGGCGACGAGCCGGTTGACGTTCTGCAGCGTGGCGCGGATCGACTCGGTGACATCCTGCAGCGCGCTGGGATCCGCGGTCAGCATCGGCACGCCGTCCTCGTCGAGCGGCACCGCAGCCGCATTTTCCTCGCCACCCTTCAGCGAGATCGCGGCGACGCCGGTCAGGCCCTGGAATTCGAGACCCACAAGCGTGTCTTTCCGAATCGGAGCGTTGTTCTCAACCATCGCCAGCGCGACCACGCGGCGCGGGTTGTCGAGTTTGACCGACACAACCTCCCCTATCCTGATACCGTTAAAATTGACGCTGCCGCCATTGCGCAACCCCGACGCCGGGCCCTCGAACACGATGCGGATCGGGCTGCGCAGCTTGGTGGTATGCAGGCTCTGGAACCACAACACAAAGCCGAACGCCGCGGCGATCACCGCCAGCGTGAAGGCCCCGATCAGGACGTAATTCGCCCGCGTTTCCATAACTCAAGGTACTCCGAAACCAGGGTCTATCCGGCGTCGCCGATAGACCCGTCATTATCTCATGTTTGAGCACGATCCGATCCGAAAACCGATCACACTTTTGGGGGTCCTGCTCCGAGCATGATGACGCTTCTTCGAATCGTCATCACGCTCTAACTCTTTGATTTGAGCATGATCTTATCGAAAAACCGGCATCCACTTTTCCGGATCATGCTCTAGCCCATCACCGCGCGGGCGCGTTTGCCGTGAAAATATTGCCTCAGCCAGGGATGCTGCGAGGCCTGCATGTCGGCAATCGATCCTGCTGCAATGATCTTACCGTTCCCTAAAACCGCGATGCGGTCGCAGGCCGTATACAGGCTGTCGAGATCATGGGTTACCATGAAAACGGTCAGGCCCAAAGTACGCTGCAGGGTGCGCACCAGCTCGTCAAAATCCCCGGCGCCGATCGGATCGAGCCCCGAGGTCGGTTCGTCCAGGAACACCAGTTCAGGATCGAGTGCGAGCGCACGCGCCAGCGCCACGCGCTTGATCATGCCGCCCGACAATTCGGACGGATAGCGGTCGGCGACTTCGGGGCGCAGGCCCACCATGCCGAGCTTGGCCACCATGATCTCATCGAGCAGCCGCTGCGAGATCCTCAGATATTCGCGCACCGGAAACTGGATGTTCTGCCGCACGGTGAGCGAGGAGAACAGCGCGCCCTGCTGGAACAGGATGCCCCAGCGGCGCTCGACGCCGCGGCGCTCCGCGGCACTCGCCGCATCGAGGTCGACGCCAAACACCTCGATGCTTCCGGCGATCTTGGGCACGAGTCCGATGATGGTCCGCGTCAGCACCGACTTTCCGGCACCCGACGGGCCGACAAATCCCAAAATCTCGCCGCGTTTGACGTCGAGGTTGAGCCCGTCGAGCACCCGCGTCTTGCCGAACTGCACGGTGATGTCGCGCACCCGGATGATGGCGTCGGAGATTTCGCCCGCCATGGTCACATTCCGATCGAAGCAAAGAAGATGGCGAACACGCCGTCCATCACGATCACGAAGAAGATGCCCTTCACCACTGAAGACGTCGTGTGCTGCCCGAGCGATTCAGCGCTGCCCTGCACGGACAGCCCCTCGACGCAGGCGACGATGCCGATGACGGCCGCCATCACCGGCGCCTTGATCATGCCGACCACGAAATGATCGATCGAGATGGCGTCGCGCAGCCGCAACAGAAACGCCTCGGGCTCGACGCCGCCATAAAGCCACGCCACCAGTCCGCCGCCGTAAAGCGCCGCCATCGCCCCGAGAAACGCCAGGATCGGCAGCGCCAGCACCAGCGCCAGCATCCGCGGCAGGATCAGCACTTCGATCGGATCGAAGCCCATGGTACGCAGCGCGTCGATTTCCTCGCGCATCTTCATCGAGCCGAGCTCGGCGGTGTAGGCCGAGCCCGAGCGGCCCGCCACCATGATCGCGACCAAAAGCACGCCGATCTCGCGCAGCACCAGCACGCCCAGCATGTCGACCACGAAGATGTCGGCGCCGAATTTGCGGAAGTGGAAGATGCCCTGCTGCGAGATGATGCAGCCGATCAGGAAGGTGATCAGCACCACGATCGGCACCGCGCGCCAGCACACCTGCTCCAGATGATGGATGGTCGAGGTCAGTCGGAAGCCGCGCGGGCGGATGATGACGTGGGCGGTTGCTGATAGCACCGCGCCCAGCATGTCGATCAGCCCGATCAGGGTGCCGCCGATGCCGGCCACGGCGCGGCCGATCTGCTCCAGCATGCCCGTGATCGTCACCCGGTCGGCGTCGACGACCGGCTCGGCCTTCACCCGGCGCACTTCGTCGACCAGGCTCGAATAATTATCCGAGAGCCCGGCGATCTCCGCCTCGACGCCGCCATGGGTCAGGCTGCGGCGCAGCCGCTCGATCAGCCAGGCCCCGAACGTGTCGAGCCTCGACACCTGCGAGACGTCGATGAAGATGTTGGGCCGGGTGCCGCTGAGCTTCTCGGCGTCGGCGACCATTCGCTCCAGCATCGGCGCAAAGCGGGCCGTCCAGGAGCCGGCCGCGCACAGCGCCAGCGCGTTGCCCCTGGCTATCCGCTCCAATGTCGGGTCGCCGCTCACCTTACCCACCCTTCGGCAGATATGCGCTCCCTGAAAAAACGTCAGGTTCCGCACGCCGCTTGCCTTGTAGAATCTGTCCCTAACCAGCCATAGTTGGTAGCGGCGGGCAAGCTCACGGTTCAGAAAATTGCCAGATTTTAAAACGACTTCCAGCGCATCTCGAAAGCTTGCCGTCAGCATCGAACGCTGGCCGATTGCGGGTGCTTTCACCATCAGCCGCGGTGCCAAAACCGAGGCTGTCACCGTCGTCGCCACCGTGAGCCAGGGCGACCGGACCGGCCGCGGCGAATGCGTGCCCTACCCGCGATATGGCGAGACGGCGGAAGCGACGCTGGAAGCGCTTCAAGCGATGCGTGAACCGCTTGCCAAGGGACTGGACCGCGCAGCCTTGCAGGCGGCGATGCCCGCCGGCGCCGCCCGCAACGCGCTGGATTGCGCGCTACTCGACCTCGAGGCCAAAACCGCGGGACAGCGGGTCTGGACGTTGCTCGGCCGGAAGGCGCCGCGCCCCTGCACCACCGCGTTCACGATTTCACTCGGCGCGCCGGAAGCAATGGCATCGGCAACCGCGAAGGCCGCGCACCGGCCGCTGCTGAAGATCAAGCTCGGCGGTGATGGTGATGAGCTGCGGATCGCCGCGGTCCGCAAGGCGGCCCCCGAATCCGAACTGATCGTCGATGCCAACGAAGCCTGGACGCCTGATAATCTCGAACACAACCTCGCCGCCTGCGCCAACGCCGGCGTCACGCTGGTCGAGCAGCCGCTGCCGGCCGGGCACGACGAGGTGCTGGCGCAGATCAAGCGTCCGATCGCGGTCTGCGCCGACGAAAGCGTGCATGACCGTGCCTCGCTCGACGGCCTGCGCGCGCGCTACGACGCCGTCAACATCAAGCTCGACAAGACCGGCGGGCTGACGGAAGCGCTCGCGATGGCGGATGCCGCTCAGATGCTCGGCTTCGAGATCATGATCGGCTGCATGGTCGCAACCTCGCTGGCGATGGCACCGGCCATGCTGCTCACGCAACAGGCCAGGTTCGTCGACCTCGATGGTCCCCTGCTGCTGGCGCGCGACCGCGACGGCGGCCTGCGCTACGACGGCAGTCTCGTCTATCCGCCGGAAGCCGGTTTGTGGGGCTGATGCGAGAGCCGATCCCGCGCCAGCCAGATCACCAGTCCGCCCGAAGCGGCCATGACAGCCATCCCGTAATAGATGCCCTGTCCCCAGATCTCGTAGATCGTGCCTGACGCAACCGAGGCGAGACCGGCGACAATGCCGCCGCAGGCGGTGAGATAGCCCTGCGCCCTCGCCATCACGTGGCCGGGCACCTGGCGCAGCATCAACCCCATGATTCCGACCTGCGTCAGACCGAAGCTCAGCGCATGCGCGAGCTGGACGATCGCAAGAACCGCCAGCGGCAGGTCCTGCGCCGTCAACACCCAGCGCGCGGCCGCGCTCAGCGCCGCGATCACCACCAGTATCGACGGCTGCAGCGTGAAGCGCGGCGACAGGGCGAACAACACGATCTCCGCGATCACGCCGAGTACCCACAGGACTGCAATCGTCAGCCCGTCATACCCCGCCTGCTGCCAGGCGATCGACGCGAAAATGTAATAGGCGGCGTGGCTGCCCTGGATCAGCGCCGAGGCCACGATGATCGCGAGAAAGCCGCCGTCGCGCAGCAGCGCGCTTGCGCCGCCGGTGACCGGGCGGGCGACCTTGGCATCGTCCAGCGGCGCCAGCAGAAGGCTCGCCAGCGCCCCGAGCCCGGCGGAGCCAGCGATGATCCAGATCAGATTCTTGGCGGCGATGAGGTCGAACAGCAGGCCGCAGACCAGCGCGCCGAGCACGAAGGCGGCTGAGCCCCACAGCCGCAATGGCCCATAGTTGAGCCCGTAGCGCTTCACCCCCCGGAGCGCATAGGCGTCCGTCAGCGGCACCATCGGCGTCCACAGGCAGCAAGTCAGGGCGTAGATCAGGAACACCAGCACCGGCCAATGCTGGGTGCCCAGCACGAAAAAGCCGACCGCAGTGGCAAAGGAGGTGACGATGATGCCCCCGCGCAGGGCGTTGCGGCGTTCCGCAAAGCCCGTCACCAACGGCAACGCCGTAAACCTGGTCACCGAGGGAACGGCCGTGATCAAGCCTATCCAAAACGCATCGATCCCGACCGCTTTCAACCATACCGTGAAAAACGGCAGGTGGGTTCCGGTCATGCCGAACAGCGTGGCGTAAAACAGCGCCACCCGGGTCGCGAAACGGCGGGATGTGTCTTGAGAAGCGATGGGGATTTGTGATTCGCTTGGCATCAATTCAATTGCGATTCGGGCAATATCGTGTTGTCTCGTTATCGCAAGGCGCGCTGATTTGCGCGAAGAGTTTGACATGGCCGACGAAGCATTTGCCCTTTCGCCGATCTCAGCACGCGCCACGCTGCCGAGCGAGGAGGACTATGCTGCAATCGCTGAAGCCTTCATGGAGACTTCGCGGGGCCGCTGGTTCCTGACCGAATACGCGAAGCGCAACCGCAATTCCGACACCCGCATGGTGCTCGACGCGGTATCCCGGATCGAGCAAAGCCTCACCGCCCAGAAGGAAGAAAACCGTCAGCGGGAAGAAAGCCTGCGCCGGGACGAAGGCCTTTCGGCGCAGCAGGCGGCCGAGGCCATCGCCGCGGCGGCCGCAGCGCAGGATCGGCTGACCGAGGCGCTCGACGCCATCCGTGGCGCGGTCGAGGCGGCCGAGGAATCGGCGGTCGAGGCGCTCGACAGCCTGGCGCTGGACCAGCGGCTG
>NZ_LLXZ01000070.1:0-8034 GCF_001440395.1 Bradyrhizobium jicamae
CCCAGTCCGGCTCGGCATCGTCGCGGGCCCGGACCAGCGCCTCGCGCAGGGCGCCGAGCCGCTTCTCGTCCCGCAAGGCCGGATGCCCGGTCCGCCGCAGCAGCGGCCGCAGCGCCGGATTGCCGAGCGCGGTACGATAGAACTTCCCGAGATGCGGGTCGCCGCCGCGGTATTTCAGCAGCACGGGATCGCAGACGTCGTAGAGCGATGGGCCGTCTTTCCGCGCGGTCAGCGCCCGAAATGCGGCGCCGGCGATGCTGTGAAAACCCATGCAGTTTCTTTCCGCCGGAACGGTGAAGGGAGGGCCGCGTTGAGCATGGCACATAGCTTAACGCGGCCACCGCCGGCCGGATCGGGCCTGCAAGCCCTTGAAAACTATACAAATCCGCAGAAAACACAAATGGTGATGCAGGTCACATAGCAAATCTTAACCTTTATCCCTAGTCTGTCGCGGGCGGCCCCATGCATCAAATGAGGTTGTTCGGGAGGGGCTGACAGGCTAAAAGCCGGGTTGTTGCGGTGCCGCAAATTGAGCGCAATTGGACGGCACACACCGTGCAACCCCTTCAAACCTGAATGCTGCTCACGCGACTAACTGGCGCGGTCTTGCTCGGCGCCTTCAGACAGAAACTTGGGAATGGTAACGCGATGAACCTCGGTCAGCTCCACATTTCCCGCCGCAGCGTCACCATGGCCGTGGCGTTTGTCGGCCTGGTGTCGCTGGCGATCGGTGCCCATGCCGCGCTGAACAAGCGTTCGCTCGACGCCGGCAAGGCTGCTGGCACTGAGCAGACCGGCTCGATCGGCGTCACCGGTAACCGCGTCGCGCTGGTGATCGGCAACGGCCATTACCCGGATGCGTCAGCGCCGCTGTCCCAGCCCATCAACGACGCCCGCGGTCTCACCGCTGCGCTGCGCGCCAAGGGTTTTGACGTCGACGTGGTCGAGGACGCCACCAAGGACGACATGGCCCGCGCCGTCGCCCGCCTGAAGGATAAGATCAAGCCGGATACCGTGGCGATGCTGTTCTTCGGCGGCTTTGGCGTCCAGGTCGGCCGCGAGAGTTTCATGATTCCGGTCGATGCCGCGATCTGGAAGGAAGGCGACGTGCGCCGCGACGGCGTCAGCATCGAGCAGGTGCTGGACGCAATGACCGAGAAGGGCGCCAAGGCCAAGCTCGTCGTCGTCGACGCTTCCCGCCGCAACCCCTATGAGCGCCGCTTCCGCTCCTACTCCCACGGCCTCGCTCCGATCTCGGCGCCGGAGAACGCGCTGATCCTGACCTCGGCAACGCCGGGCAAGGTCGCCGATGACGGCAAGGGCCAATACAGCGTGCTCGTCACCGAGCTCTTGAACAATCTGAATTCGCAGTCCGGCGCCGCCAGCGCCTTCAACAAGACCCGCATCTCCGTCTCCCGCGCCTCCGACGGCGAGCAGGTGCCCCAGGTCTCCTCATCCCTGATGGAAGACGTCCGCATCGGCGGGTAAGGGCGCGCGATTCTCTCTCCGTCGTCCCTGCGAACGCAGGGACCCATTCGCCGCGGCCTTCGGAAGTGGCACGCGGGGAGACGGCTTTGCTTAAGCAGCTGAATTCGATGGTTATGGGTCCCTGCGTTCGCAGGGGCGACGGAGTTCGCGGAGCGCGCTATCGCGGCCTTTCCTGAAATTCGCAAGTCTTACGGAACTCGACCCATTGCTTGGGCCTGCCGCGGGCCCGAAGCGGATTTTGCGCCCCTGCATTCCGAATATATTACGGATTGTATCGCGAAAACCACAATATCAGCGAAAAATATGGAAAATACCGTAATCATTACAATCCGGAACTTGGCCTCCTGACAATTCCCGCTAGAGTGCATTGCGGCGCTGGGTTGCGCCGCAGCCATTTTTGTCATTGGAATTGTAATGAAAAAAATCGTTCTCGCCGCTTCCGTACTCGCTGCCAGCACGGCCATCGCCTCCGCCGCTGATCTGCCCGTGAAAGCCAAGCCGATCGTCGCCGCCGGCCTCGACTGGAGCGGCGTCTATATCGGCGCCCATGCTGGCTATGGCGGCGGGATGATGGACTGGACGTCGATCCAGCCCGGGGCGGACTTCGTGGCGCGCGGTGCACTGGCGGGCGGCCAGGTCGGCATCAACAAGCAGCTCGGCAGCGTCGTGTTCGGCCTCGAGCTCGACGGCTCCTGGGCCGACATCAAGGGAACCGGTGTCATCGGCTTGGGCGGACCGGGCTTCGGTGGCGGCTCCGCTGAAACCCGCGCGACGTCAGGGATCGACAGCCTCGTGACCTTCGCAGGGCGCGCCGGCATCGCGGCCGATCGCTGGTTCGTCTTTGCCAAGGGCGGCCTGTCAGCGGCGCATCAGAAGCACGATGTCCGCGCCACCGCGACCGCGGTCATCGGCGGCGCGGTCGTGACCCAGACGGTCAGCGCGAGCGGCTCGGAAACCCGCTACGCGCCGATGCTGGGCTTCGGCGCCGAATATGCGCTTGCAGGTCCGTGGTCGGTGCTCGCCGAATACAACTACCATCATTTCGGCAGCGCCACGACGCGGATGACGGGAACGATTGCCGGCAACAACCTCGTCGACGAGGCGATCCATGTCGTCAAGCTCGGTGTCAACTATCGCTTCGGTGGCCTTGCTCCCGATCCGTCCTTTGCCCCGGTGCCGGCGGCAGCGGGTACCAACTGGACCGGCGCCTATGTCGGCGCGCAGGGCGGCTATGGCTGGGGCCAGACGCAATGGCCGGATGCTTTCGGCACTGTTCCGGCGAGCAGCCGGCCGGGCTTTGACCATTCAGGCTGGCTCGCGGGCGGCACCATCGGCGTCAATGCGCAATCCGGCCGCTTCGTCTTCGGTGCCGAGGGCGAAATTCTGGCCACCGGCATCAAGGATAGCTTTACCTGGTCGCAGGTCATCGGCCCCACCTCGCTCAGCGTGACCTACGCGAGCAAGATCGACTGGCTCGCGCTCGCCACCGCTCGCGCCGGCTTTGTCGTCGGCGACAAATGGATGGTCTACGGCAAGGGTGGTATTGCGATCGCCGAACAGCAGCACACGGCCGCAATGGCGCAGCACTTCGCCGCCATCTCGACTGCGATCAATCACACCGGCAGCGCCGTTCACACCGGCGCGGTGGTCGGCGCCGGCGCCGAATACGCCTTCGCGCCGAACTGGTCGGTCAAGGCCGAATACAACTACATCAGGATGTTCGCGCAACAGGTCCAGCTCAGCGGCATCGCCACGGGCGGCGGGTTCGGCGCCGGCAGCCAGGTCGCCGAGACGGCCAGCAAGATCAACCAGGACCTGCACCTGGTGAAGTTCGGCGTGAACTACCACTTCAATTCGCAGCCGCTGGTGGCCGCGCGCTATTGAGCGGCGGGCATCTTCGACCACGAAACGAACCGCCGCCACAACGCCGGCGCCCTCCCTCTCCCGCTTGCGGGGGAGGGGGCGCACTGCCGTCGCCGCCTACTTCGCGTCGGCGCTCGCCGTCACCGCCCGCACCGGATCGCCCTCGCGCAGCAGCGCGCCGGCGCGCGCCACCACGATGTCGCCTTCCTGCAGGCCGGAGGTGATCTCGACCTGGCCGGCCGCCATCAGCCCGGTCTCCACCCGCCTCGTTTCGACGCGGGCGCGCCGCACCACCTGCACCACGGTGCCGGCGGTGCCGTAGAGGATCGCGGTCAGCGGCACCGATACACCGCAGCTCTGCCCGGTCTTGATCTGCGCGCGGCCCGATGAATTGACCAGCAGGCGGCGATTGGTGGTGACGCCGACGAACACCTGCGCGAGCTGGCTGTTCGGCTCCACGGTGGTCGAGAGACGCCGCACACGGCCGTCGACCTCGCCGGCGCCGATCACCTTGATCCGCGCGGTCTGGTTCACCTGCAGCTTCTGGATATCGCGCGTCGGCACCATGCCGACCAGGTCGAACTCGCCGCGCGCGATGATCGAGAACAGCGCCTCGCCCTTGCCTGACGCCATCGCGCCGACCGATGCGGTGGTAGCCGAGATCACCCCCGCCACCGGCGCCTGCACCGAGATCGATCCACCTTCGGGCAAATTCAGCTTCGCCATCACCTGCCCTGCGGTCACGCTGTCGCCCGCATCCACCATCACCTCGGCCACCTTCAGCCCCATCCGCTCGGGGCGCACCTGCGTCTCCTCGCGCGGAATGATGGTGCCGGAAACCTCGACGATATTGGCAAAACAGGATTTCGCGGCCTTGAGCACGGTGACGGCGGCGCCCTTGGGGGCGGCGTCCTCGTCGGCGGCGAGAAGGGGGGTGGTCGAAAGGCAGAGTGCGCTTGCGACAATCACGGCGGTCAGCTTCGGCGTGAGGTCGCGCGCAGCATGGACGGACATCGGCAATTCCTTCTCAAATTCAGGGCCTTGGATACCAGAAAGGGCACGTTGGCGCCAAGCGCCATTGATGGCTGTTCCAGCTGCGATTTCTGCCGGCGCCACTTGCCCGCACTCACTGACTTTGTTTTGGCAGGTGGACAGATGTTCAACTCGTCGTGTTTCGAGACGCGCGTTTCTCCCGGCGCGACGCTGCTGACACCATGCTGGCAGCAGGCCTTCGGTAGAAAAGATGGTGGGCAGGGGCCACCGGGTTCCGGCTCTGGAGAACATAGCCATGACGATGCTGACCAGCATACAGACTTCCACCACCAGGCCATTTGCGTTGCGCGCTGCGGTTCGGCTGGCGCACCTGCGCCGTTTCATCAACCGCTTCTTCGCAGGCGTGATCGCGCGCCACGAGGCTCACGCCGTGCGCGCCGCGCTCTACCAGCTCGACGACCGCGAGCTCAGGGATATCGGCATCTGCCGCGGGGAGATCGAGAGCAGCCTTGAAGACCTGGCGCAAACCCGCGCGCGACTGCAGCAGCCGGGGTGGCATTGAGGAGAGGGGAAGTTTGAAGCGAGCGCTATCGGCAGGCTTCACCCTCCCCTGGAGGGGGAGGGTCGGCGCTCATGAAATGAGCGGCGGGGTGGGGTGACGGTCTCTCCACATCCAACAGTGCCCGAGTGGAGAGATCACCCCACCCCGTTTCGCATTTCGCTTCGCTCCATGCGAACCGACCCTCCCCCTCCAGGGGAGGGTAAGCAAGCCGCGCACTATTGCTTCTTCTTCAACCTTGCCGCGGCCGACGCTGCATCCACCACATTGTCCACCGCCTCGCGCCAGCTCACGATCTCCGCGGCCAGAATCGGATGGTTGAATCCCTTCAGGTTCAAATCATCGATCGGCCGGCCCTCGACCCATTGCTCCACCATGCCGTAGACGCGCCGGCTCACCACGATCTGGTTGGCTTTCGCCTCATCGCACAGCCGCGACGCCAGATTGGTCACGCTGCCGATCGCCGCATATTCCAGCCGCTGCTCGAAGCCGATCTGGCCGAGCGTGGCATAGCCGAGTGCGATGCCGATGCCGAAGCCGAGATTGTGGCCGCGGTTGCGCCATTTCTCGGTCAGGCCGCCGACGGTGTCGCGCATTTCCACCGCCATGCGCACCGCGCGCGCGGTGTGGTCGTCGAACTGGATCGGCGCGTTGAACAGGATCATCACGCCGTCGCCGGCATAGCGGTCGAGCGTGCCCTCATACTTGAAAATGAGTTCGCCGAGCGCGGCGTGATATTCGCGCAGCACGTTCATCGCCTCTTCCGGCTCGGTGGTCTCGGTGAACGCCGTGAATCCGCGCA
This sequence comes from Bradyrhizobium jicamae, assembly GCF_001440395.1. Lineage (GTDB taxonomy): Bacteria > Pseudomonadota > Alphaproteobacteria > Rhizobiales > Xanthobacteraceae > Bradyrhizobium > Bradyrhizobium jicamae. The sequence goes on from NZ_LLXZ01000070.1 coordinate 5,706, forward strand.
GATCGCAGAACACGACCGTGACCTCGCGGCGGTGGCTGTCGAGCAGGCCCTCATGACCGTCGGAGGAGGCGATCAGTTGCGCGACCTGCGGCGCGAGGAATCGTTCGAGGCGGCGGATGCGCTCGATCTCGCCGAGCTGCGTCTCGACGCGCTCCTCCAGCGAGCGGTTCCAGTCGCGGAGCTGGTCGGTCTGCTCCTGCAGCTTGCTCGCCTGCTGGCTGACGATGCTGTTGGCGTCCTGCAGCTCGCGGCTCTTGTGGTCGACTTCGGTGAACAGCCGCGCATTGCGCATCGCGAGCACCGCCTGGTGCGCAAAGGTCTTCATCAGCCCGATCAGATTGGCGGAGAAGTCGCCCTCGTTCCGCCGCAGCACCACCAGCGAACCGAGAATGCCGGTCTGGTCGACGAGCGGCACCACCAGCACCGAGTGGAAGCCGGCCTCGACCGCAACATCGCGCAACGGATGTTCCGATATCGCGCTGAGCTGCGGGATCGCGATCGGCTCGCCGCTGGTGGCGGCCTCGCCGAGCGGCGAGTGGTCGGCGTCGATGGCGCGGTGGCGGCCCTCGGCGGATTTTTCGATGCCGATCGCCTCCGTCAGGTTGAACTGATGATTGCCGGCGTCATAGCCATAGATCAGCACCGCGTCAGCATGGGTGATTTCGAGCGCGCGCGCGGCGACCGTCGGCAGCACCGCGTTGAGGTCGAGCGAGGAGGCGACCGCGCGGCCGACCTCCTCGAGCACCTTGAGCTCGTTGATCGATTGCGCCAGATCACGCGTGCGCTCTTTGACCTTCGATTCGAGGTTCGAATAGGTCTCTGCGAGCTGCCCGGCCATGCCGTTGAACTGGTTGGCGAGCTCCTCCAGCTCGTCCGCGGTCTTCACCTCGATGCGGTGGCCGAAATCGCCGGCGCCGAGCCGCCGCGCGCCGGCCTGCAGCGCCGTGATCGGCACCAGCATGCGTCGCGCCATGACGGTGCCCGCGATGATCGCGACCACGAGGCCGAGCCCGATCAGAAGCGCGATCCGCACCAGCTGATCGCGGATCGGCGTCAGCGCCTGCGCCGTCGGCTGTTCGAAGAACACGCGCCAGCCGAGTTTCGGCACCACGCTCGACGTCGTCAGCACGGCATCGCCCCTGATATCGCTGCCCGACGCCGGCGCGACGCCGCCAGGCTTGCTGACAGCCGCGACCTGCGGCAGCTTCGACAAATTCTTGCTGACCTCGGGCCCGTTCGAGGACGTCGCCAGCACGTCGCCTCTGGCGTCCGTGACATAGGCGTACGCCACCCTGCCGATCTGGGCGTCGATCAGGAACTCGGACAGGAAATCAAGATCGATCTCGGCGACGGTGATGCTGCCATCGGCATGCGACAGTACGATCGACATGAACGGCCGCTCGCCGCGGAAGTAGGCCGAGGCAAAACTGGTGCCGCGTGCGGCGGTCTCGGTCAGCCTGACGTCGCGGGAGAAGTCGGCGTTGCTGCCGGGCGTGACGATCTGGCGCGTCATGCGAAGCTGTTCGCGGCCCTGGGCATTGAGCAGCGAGAGCTGGCTCACCTGCTGCACCTGCCGCAGCAATTGCGCATAATCGTCGCGGCGCAGGTCCGTCGTGTTGGAGGAGGCGCGCGTCACCCAGTTGATCTGCCGCTCGAGGTCGGACATCGATTGCTGGATTCGCTTGGCGGTCGCCTCCGCCTTTTCGGACATGCCGTCGTGGATCGAGCTCTTGATGCCGCGATAGGTGATCCAGATTTCCATCGCGCCGTTGACGGCCAGCACGAACACGACGAGCCCGACCAGCGCGACGACGTATTTGGCGAACAGCCCCTCGCGCAGAAACCAGACCCTGTCCTTGCCCTCGCTCATCCGGACCCTCGTGCGGCACGCTTAAGAATAGCGCGCGCAGCCGTTCGTCGCTTGTGGGGCATGCCACAATTGGCGCCCCGAAATGAGGGCCTGTTTAGCACGAATTGAGCGGGCCGGCGGACGGTCCGCCGGCATGGTTAGCCCCGATTTTAGGCGGGAATCACGCCATATTCGTCATGCCGGGGCGAGCCTGGCAGCCTCACCGGTTGAACAGCTGCCGCAGCACTTCGTTCATCGGCTGGCTGTCCTGCTGCGCCGTCGTGTCGCTGGGCGGCGCGGGAGCGGCGGGCTCTTGCGTCGGCGCTTCGGCGGGCGAGGTTGGCGTCAGGCTGCGTTGACCGCCCGGCCGCGCGCCGCCCTGGCCTTGGCTCTGGCCCAATCCGCTCAGGCCCTGCTGGATCAGATTGCCGATGGTCTCGCCGAGCTGGCCGCCGAGCGGCTCCTTCGGCTTTCCCCGGT
>NZ_LLXZ01000070.1:8121-14752 GCF_001440395.1 Bradyrhizobium jicamae
CACCTGTGCCCGGCTGTCCGCCGAGCAGGTTGCCGATCGCAGCGCCAAGCCCGGCGCCGTTCGGCCCGAACAGGCCCTTGCCCATTTCTTTCAGCTTGGCATAGCCCGCTTCCGGATTGTCGAGAATGCCCTGCAATTCCGGATAAATCCGCGGGCTTCCCCACGGGCCCTCGATCATCACGGGAATGCCGAAGCCTACCGGATCGCCGGCGCGGCCCTGGCCTTCGGTGGTCATCACGAGTTTCGGCTCGACGCGGAAACCGATCTGCTTGGTGCCGAGATCGATGGTGCCGACGCCGGTCATCTTCACCAGCGGGCCGACGAGGTTGAGGTCGGTGGTCTGCGCCTGGCCCTTGTCGATCTTGAACGACGCTGACAATTGCGACAGATCCGTCGCCTTCTCCGCGCTTTCCTGCCAGCCAGACAAGGTACTCGCCGTCAGCGCACGGATCATCTGCGCGACGTTCAGCCCCTTGATCGCGCCGTCCTGGAACACGACGAAGGCGGTGCCGGCCATGTTCGCCATGATCGCGCGCTGGCTGGTGCCGGCGGAGCGCACGCTGATCTTTGCCTGCATCTTGCCGTCGAGCTTGTCGAAATCGGCGAGGCCGCTCAGCAGCGGCAGCGCACGCACGCCGGTGAGGTCGGCGCGCATCGCATATGTGGGATTGGCGGTGGAGACGTCGGCGGTCAGGTCGCCGCTGGCGTTGCCCTCATAGGCGCCGAGATTCGAAACCTGCGCCTTCAGGACGCCGCTTGTCAGGTTGGCTTCGATCGCGGCGGGGGTGAAGCGCGCGTCGCCGACCTTGAGTTCGGCCGCGGAAATGCGCGCCTGCAAGTCGACGTAGTTGAGGCCGTTGACGTCGATCGTCGCGTTACTCCAAGGCTGCGCCGAGGAGGAATCGGCGCTGCGTGACATCGCGACCGTAAGGCGCTGGAAATCGAGATCGAGCTTGACCAGCGGCTTGCTCGACAGATCGACCGAAGCCCAGCCGTTGAAAGCGGCGTCGCCGAGCGCGCCGGTGACGCTGTTGATCATCACGACCGAGCCATTGAGTCGGGCTTCGGCCTTGGCCGTGAGCTGCGCGGGCAAGAGGTCGGGTGCGTCGATCTTGATCTCGGCCGGGATGTTCTGCCGCTCGACCGGGCTTGCGGGCAGCGCCGCCCTGACCTCGAATTTCAGCGGCGAGCTGCTGCTGCGTCCGCTACCTGTAAGCACGACCTTGCGGTCGGCATCGATGGTGATGTCGGCGTTGACGGTCTCGATCCTGCGCTCGACGCGGTCGCGCACATTGGAGAACACGATGGTGCCGCCGGTGACGCTGATATGCTCGATCGAAAAGGCGTCAGCGGACTTGCTGCTTGCGGGCTTCGAGGCAGGGGTGGCGTCCCTGGCGCGCTCGCGTTGCAGCGGCAGATTCACCACGGGACGGATGATGACGAGGTCGGTGATTTGCGGCTTGCCGGCCCACAGGCTCGCAAGCGTCACGTCAGCCTCGATGACCGAGGCCGCGAAGTGGCGGTTGATGTCACGATCGCTGGGCGGTTGCAGCGTGACGTCGTACAGTCGGATATTGAGCTGCGGCCACAGGCCGATCTTGGCGCCGCCATTGATGGCGAGCTTGTAGCCGGTCTCGCGCTCGACCCGCTCCTGGATCTGCGCCGTCAGGTAGCCGGAGGGGACGCCGATCACCAGCAGCAACCCGATCACGACGATCACGGCGACGATGGCGGCGCCGGCAATTTTCAGTGCTCTCATATCGATATTCCAGACCGCGCAAACGGCTCTTATTTCGGTGGCTCGACACGCCGTCGCAACCGGTCAGGCGAGCTTATCCCGGAAAGGGATAGCGCCCAAAGCAGCCAAAAATATTCCGCAGGTGCTGCAAAGTTATGTGACTTATGACACACTCGCCGCCAGGAGAAACCTGCTAACGGCGTTCGGGGGCGGTAAAGCCGATCTGGAAGGCGAGACAATGAGCAAACAGGCCGAATTTGCGGTCATTTTGAAAATGAACCCGATGTTCGCCGATCTGGGCGCTGACGAATTGCAGCGCATCTCCGGCCTTTGTCACACCCAGCAGCTCGGCATCGGCGAAATGTTGTTTCAAAAGGGCGATCCCGGCGACGCCCTGTACGGCGTCCGCCGCGGCCAGATCCGGATCGAAACCGGCGCCTCCGACGGCAGCCGCCTGACGCTGAATTTCATGGGTTCCGGCGATCTGTTCGGCGAGGTCGCCGTGCTCGACGGCCAGAGCCGCACCGCGGACGCCACCGCCGGCGAGCCGTCGGAACTGTTCGTGCTGCGGCGCGAGGATTTCCTCGCCTTCCTGGAGCGCGAGCCCAAGGTCGCGATCAAGATCATCATGCTCTTGTGCCAGCGCATCCGCTGGCAGAGCGAGCGGATGGAAGAATCCGTGCTCCAGCCGTTGCCGGTCAGATTGGCGCGGCGGCTTTGTGCGCTCGCCTCCGACTTCGGCTCCGAAGTACACATCTCGCAGGAGCAACTCGGCGTCTTCGTCGGCGCCGCCCGCGAAAGCGTCAACCGTCAACTGCAGCTCTGGCGCAAGGACGGCATTCTGGACCTGCAGCGCGGCCGGATTTTGCTGCAGAACATGACCAAGCTGACCGCGGTGGCGAGGAACGAGTAGGGGCGCAGCAGTCATGTAGCCCGGATGAGCGAAGCGATATCCGGGGCCGGCTTTATATTCCCGGATGTCGCGTTGCTGATCCGGGCTACGATTGCGCGATCTTGCGTGCGGGCGGACGAACCAATTCATTTGTCGTGCCCCAGCTCGCAACCCATGCTTTCACTTCATCTAGCGGAACGGCCAGCCGGGTTCGCTTGAACTCATCATAACGCCGGCGGTCCTCCCCGATATCGAGAATCTCCGGCATCTTGCTGCAAGTCCCTACTTCGCGGCAGGCGACATTGCCGGTGGCGTGGACGGCGGGCCCTTGGCGGGCGGCTCGCCGTGATGTTCCGATCCATGGCCATCAGACTCCGTTTCCCCGCTGGAGACGAGCAGTTTCTGGCCGAAGCGCCAGCACAGCGCGCCGATATCGTCCATCACCATGAACATCGCCGGCACGAACACCAGCGACAGGATGGTGGAGAAGATCAGGCCGCCGATCACCGCGAGCGCCATCGGCGAGCGGAATTCGCCGCCGGCGCCGAACGCCAGCGCTGACGGCATCATGCCGGCGGCCATCGCGATCGTCGTCATCACGATCGGCCGCGCGCGCTTCATGCCGGCGTCGATGATCGCCTCGTCACGCTTCTTGCCCTCGCGAATCGCCTCGACCGCGAACTCCACCAGCATGATGGCGTTCTTGGTAACGATGCCCATCAGCATCAGGATGCCGATCCACACCGGCGTGGTGAGCTGCTTGCCGGTCACCAGCAATGCCGCGATCGCGCCGCCGATCGAGAGCGGCAGCGAGAACAGGATCGTGATCGGTTGCAGGAAGGTGCCGAACAGCAGCACGAGCACCGCATAGACCATCATCAGGCCGGCGGTGATGGCGGTGGCAAAACCTTCCGACAGTTCGTTGAGGCTCTCGGCGTCGCCGGACGGGCTCACCCTCACGCCCTTCGGCAGGCTCTTCATGACCGGCAGTTCGTAGATCATCTTCGTGGCGTCGCCCAGCGCGGCGTTGCCGACGAGGTCGGCGGCCACCGTCGCCTGCCGTTCGCGGTCGTAACGGTTGATGCTGGTCGGACCCTGATCGAGCTGGATGTCGGCAACGACCGACAGCGGTACGCCGCCGCGTTCGCCGCGCTGGCCGAGCGGCACCCGCAATTGCTGCAGCATCTGCAGGTCGCTGCGCGCGCTGTCCTCGAGCTGGACGCGGATCGGCACCTGACGGTCGCCGGCGTCGAACTTGGCCAGCGCCGGACCGACGTCGCCGATGGTGGCGACGCGGATCGTCTGCGACAGGCTCTCCGTGGAGACGCCAAGCCGCGCCGCCAGTTCGGCGCGCGGCCGGATACGAAGCTCGGGCCGGTCGAGTGAGGTTTCCGAGATCACGTTGGCGATGATCGGAATCCGCTTCATCTGCGTCGCCAGTTCGCTGGCGACGTTGTTGACGATATTGCTGTCGACGCCGGTCACGACAAGCGAAATCGCGCGCAGCCCGTTTTCGTCGAGGAACCAGAAGCGGATGTCAGGAACGTTTTCCAGCTCCTGGCCGATCTCGAGCTCGAGCTGCCGCTGGGTGATCTTGCGATCGCCCTTCGGCGTGTAGTTGATGATCAGCGCGGCGCGGCGGACTTCCTGCGTTCCCGGCGGCACCCGGCCGCCATCGACGAAGATGCTCTTCACCTCGGGCCGCTTCCGCAGGCGCGCGACGATTTCTTCCGTCACCTTTTCGGTGTAGGCGAGCTGCGAGCCGGGCGGCAATTCCATCGCCAGCAGCGAGCGCGCGGTGTCCTGCGCCGGCAGGAAGCCTTGCGGCAGCAGCGTGATGCTCCAGATCGAGGCCGCGAAGACGCCGAACCCGATCAGCACCGTGATGAAGTAGTGCTTCACCGACCAGGTCACGAGCCTGGTGTAGGTCATCAGGATGCGTCCGGGCGGCGGGTCCTCGTGCGGGTGATCCTTCAGGAAGTAGGCCGCGAGCACCGGCGTGACGAAGCGCGCGGCGAGCAGCGAGAAGAACACCTGCACCGACACCGTGATGCCGAACTGCTTGAAGAACTGCCCGGCGATTCCAGACATGAAGCTGGCGGGCGCAAAGATCGCGATGATGGTCAGCGAAATCGCGATCACCGCGAGGCCGATTTCATCGGCGGCTTCGAGCGCCGCGCGATAGGGCGATTTGCCCATGCGCATGTGGCGCACGATGTTCTCGATCTCGACGATGGCGTCGTCGACCAGGATACCCGTCGACAGCGTGATGGCGAGGAAAGAGACCAGGTTGAGCGAGAAGCCGAGCAGGTCCATCACCCAGAACGCCGGGAAGATCGACAACGGCAGCGAGATCGCGGCGATGATGGTGGCTCTGATATCGCGCAGGAACAGCAGCACGATAATGACGGCAAGGATCGCGCCCTCGAACAGGGTCGAGATCGCCGCTTCATAATTGCCCTTGGTGAAGTCGACCGAGGTGTCGATCATCTTGAGGTCGACGTCGGGATAGGCGACCTTCAGCGCATCGATGCGCTTCTGCACGGCGGCCGCCACCACCACGTCGCTGGCGCCCTTGGAGCGCTTGATGCCGAGCGCCACCACGGGCTCGCCGTTGAAGCGGGCAAAGGTGCGGCGGTCGGCGATGGTGTCGGTGACGGTGCCGAGATCGTCGAGCCGTACCTCGCCGCCGCCGAACAGCGGGATCATGGTGCCGGCGAGCTCGTTCAGCGTCTTGGCGCCGGCCAGCGTGCGGATCGCCTGGTCGTTCTTGCCGATTTCGGCGCGGCCGCCGGCGAGGTCGACATTGGTGCCGCGCAGGATCTGGCTGACATTGACGGCCGTCAAACCGGCCGCCTGCAGGCGGTCGGGATCGAGCGAAACAAGAATTTCGCGCTCGACACCGCCGATGCGCTCGACTTGCGCCACGCCGCGCACGCCCTGCAGCGCGCGCTTGACGACATCGTCAACGAAATAGGAAAGCTGCTCCGGCGTCTTGCCCGGAGAGATCGCGGCATAGGTGACGATCGGCAGGCCGATAACGTCGACGCGCTGGATCAGCGGCTCGTTGACGTTTTGCGGCAGGTTGGCGCGGACACGCGTGACGGCGTCCTTGACGTCGTTCAGCGCGCGGTCGGTGTTGGTCTCCAGTGCGAACTGGATCGTGGTCACCGAGAGGCCGTCGGTGATCGACGACGAGATGTGGCGTACGCCCTCGACGCCGGAAACGCCGTCCTCGATGGTCTTGGTGACCTGGCTCTCCAACTCGGCGGGAGCCGCGCCGAATTGTGCTACCGCGACCGAGATCACCGGAATGTCGGCGCTGGGCAGCCGGGTTACCGCGAGCTTGGTGAAGCTTGCCCAGCCCAACACCAGGAGGATGATCGAAAAGACGATGGAGGGCAGCGGGTTCCTGATCGACCATGCCGAGATATTCAATGCCATTAGCGTGCCCGCGTGCGTTCGAGTTCGTCGGCGAACATGGTTTTGACCTGGTCGCCGTCGTGCAGCGAGGTACCAGCATCGGCCACAACGATTTCGCCGACGTCGAGGCCTTCAAGAATTTCAGTCGAGGTTTCGGAGGTGAGCCCGACCCGCACCTTTCGTGTCTCGATCGTGTTGCCCTTGACCACCTGCAGGGTCAGGCGGTCGATGGCGGTGCGCGGGACGGCGACGCCGCAGGAACGCTTGGCGTCGATATTGGCGCGGGCAAACATGCCCACCTTGAGCGAGGGATTGTTGTTGAGCGAAATGCGGACCTTGCCGAGCTGGGTGGTGCGGTCGATCTGCGGCGAGATCCGCCGGACCTTGCCGACGACATCGGGCGCATCGTCGCGGCTGATGCGCACCGTTGCACCGGGATTGAGTTTGAGCAGATGAACGCTCGGTACTTCGGCTTCGAGCTCGATTTCATTGTTCACGGAAATGCGGAACATCGGGCCCGCCTGGGGCGAAGCCGGCGCGCCGATCGCGGTCCGGGCCTCGGTGACGAGGCCCCCTGC
>NZ_LLXZ01000071.1 GCF_001440395.1 Bradyrhizobium jicamae
TGCGAAAACGAGAACACCGTCTCGCGGATCGCATCCGCGGTCTCGCCGAGGTCGAAATTGAGCAGCAGCGACCGGTTCGAGGCCATCATTCCCTCCGCAATGTTCTTGCAGTTAAACGATCATACGTTTTTTTACTATCCCTGCAAGCGGAACCGCAAAAAGGCCAAGGCACGCACTCAGGCTATTGAATTTACTATCATTTCATGTCAGAATTATACGATCATCCGCTCGTTTCACGACGGCGGCCGCCTTCCCTTTCCAGAGGCCCAATGGCGCGGACGATCGGCTCACACGGCCCCAAGACGATGGAGGCGATCCGCAAAGCCGGGCTGCGCCTGATCTTCGAGCACGGCTACGCCGCGATGAGCCTGCGCCAGCTCGCGGCCGAGGTCGGGATCCAGTCAGGCTCGCTCTACAACCATATCAGCACCAAACAGGAATTGCTGTTCGATCTGGTGCGGGATCACATCAACGAACTGCTGCGTCAGCTCGATCGCGCGCTGCAGGGCAAGCAGCAGCCGTCCGACAAGCTCCGCGCCTTCACAGCCTTCCACGTCACCTACCACATGACCAAGAAGCGCGAGGTGTTCATCGCCAATTCCGAGCTGCGCAGCCTGGAGCCGAAGAACTACGAGGAGATCGTGGCGCTGCGCGGCGCCTACGAGCAGCGGCTCGCCGCCATCCTTGCCGAGGGCGTGGCGGAAGGCGAATTCGAGGTGGTCGACATCCAGGTGGCGACCTTTGCGATCCTGGCGTTGCTGACCGGCCTCACCACCTGGTACCGGCCGGGCGGACGGCTCACCAAGGAGGCCATCGTCGCTGCCCACGAGAAGCTGGTGCTGTCGAGCGTCGCCCCGGCCGGAGCGCCGGATCGGGCAAGCCCGCGCACGCCCTCCCCGCTTGGTGGGCTGGAGCGTCGCTGAGATGCCCATGACGGAACATCACGCCCTCGACGAAATCGACCTCAGGATACTGGCCGAGCTGCAGAAGGATGGCCGCATCCGTAACAACGAGCTGGCTGAGCGGGTCGGCCTCTCCGAACCGCCGTGCCGGCGACGGGTTCGATCCTTGCGCGAGCGCGGCTATGTCAGCGCCATCAGAGCTACGCTGGACGAAAAACTGCTGGGATACGAGGTCATTTCCTACGTATTGATCCAGTTGCAGAGTCAGGCTCAGGCGACGTTGCAGGCGTTCGAAAAATCGATCGCGGCCATACCGCTGGTGCAGCAGAGCTGGCGGATTTCGGGCGATGCCGACTATCTGCTCAAATGCGTGGCGCGGAACGTCGAGGGCATGCACCAGCAGCTTCTGCAATTTTCTGGCATGCCCGAGGTCCGCCACATCAGGACCTTTCCGGTGCTCGGCGTCGCCAAGGATGCGCCGCTGCCGTTGCCCCGCGTTCCCTCGGCATCCGGCCCGGCGCAATAGCCATAAGCATCAGCGTCGCAATCGAAGCGCGTCGGTCAGGCTGCTCCTAGTGGGTCCAGGGCTCGACGCGCTTGAAGGCAAAATTATCGGCGTAAGCGGCCGCCCGGCGCACCGAATCCTTGGGCTCGATCACCTGGTAGGCAATGCCCTTGCGCTCGCAATAGGCGATCGCGTCTTCCTTGGTGTCGAAGTGCAGGGTGAGCTGCTGCTTCATGTCTACCGACGAGGTCCAGCCCATCAGGGGTTCGATCGCACGGGGCTGCTCGGGCTCGTAGTCGAGCTGCCATTCCCGGGTCTTGCCCCTGCCCGATTGCATCGCGTTTTTGGCGGGCTTGAAAATGCGTGCGGTCATGGATGGTTGAGTCCTCAGGCGATATGCGACACGGTAGCGGTTGGTGGAAACAGCTCGGATAGTATAGAGACACCTATCAGAAAACTTGACCGGTGATTCCAGACACCCGGATGTACCATTTCCGTATCGGTATAGTCATTATGCCGTACTGTGACAATCTAGGGACATCGGGCGGCCGGGCCCCGGTCTTGCGGCGCGATCTTCCCGAAAGCAGCAGCTCAAAGCGGCACCCATGAAAATCAACGCCACCCTGCCAGAAAAAGGACGCGACCTCCGGCTCGACCTGTTTCGCGGGGTCGCAAACTGGGCGATCTATCTGGACCACATTCCAGACAATGTCGTGAACTGGATCACCACCCGCAATTACGGGTTCAGCGACGCTGCCGACCTCTTCGTCTTCATTTCCGGCTATACGGCCTCGTTCGTCTATGCCCGGATGATGCTGGAACGCGGCTTCATCGTCGGCGCCACGCGGCTGACCAAGCGCGTCTGGCAGCTCTATGTCGCGCACATCATCCTGTTCGTGATCTACATCGCCTCGATCAGTTATCTCGCCTTGCGCTTTGGCGATTCCCAACTGGTCAACGACTTCAACGTCGCCGGCCTGATCGACAATGCCACCGAAACGCTGCGGCAGGGCCTGTTCCTGAAATTCAAGCCGGTCAATCTCGACGTGCTGCCGCTCTATATCGTGCTGATGGGCCTGTTCCCGCCGATATTGTGGTTCATGCTGCGCCAGCCCAATTTGACCATGCTGGCGGCGATCGTGCTGTGGCTGGTGTCGCGGCAGACCGGCTGGAACCTGCCCGCCTATCCGGTCGGCACCTGGTACTTCAACCCGTTTGCCTGGCAGGTGCTGTTCGTGTTCGGCGCTTGGTGCGCGCTCGGCGGCGCCCGCAATAATATGGCCATCATCAACTCGCCGATCACGCTGTATCTGTGCATCGCCTACATGATCTGGGCGTTGATCATGACCATGGCCGGCCGGTTCCCGGCGTTCGGCGAGATGTTCCCGCACTGGCTGTATTCGATGTTCAACCCGAACGACAAGACCAACCTCGCGCCCTACCGCTTCCTGCACTTCGTGGCGATAGTGATCCTGACAATCCGCTTCGTGCCGAAGGATTGGCCGGGCCTGGAGTGGAAGATTTTCGATCCGCTGGTGGTTTGCGGCCAGCAGTCGCTCGCGGTGTTCTGCGTCGGCGTGTTCCTGTCCTTTGTCGGGCATTTCCAGCTGTCGCTGAGCTCGGGATCGCTGCTTGTACAGATCCTCGTCAGCGTGACCGGCATCGCGATCATGACCGTCGTCGCCTACTATATTTCCTGGTCGAAGCGGCAGGACAAGCCGCTCAAGCCGCCGGCGCCGAAAGCCACCCCGGCGGCTTCCAGTTGAAGCACGGCAGCCGGCGTCAAGCCGGCTGCGCCGTCGACGCCACCAGCGTACGCACGTCGGCGTAGACGTTGAGTACCGGCGCCACCACCTTGTGCATCCTGTTCTTCGAAACGATGGTGTCGTGGATCACCAGATGATCGACGCCGGTGGTCAGGAAGCAGTTCACGGCATCCTGCGGCGTTTCCACGATCGGCTCGCCCTTGATGTTGAACGAGGTGTTGATCAGCACGGGAACGCCGGTCAACGCCTCGAACTCCTTCAGCAGGCGATAGAGCATCGGATTGGTTTGTTCGCGCACGGTCTGGACGCGCGCCGTGCCGTCGACATGCACGATAGCCGGAATCTTGTCGCGCCATTCCGGGCGCACCGGCTTGGCGATCAGCATGAACGGCGAGTCCTCCTCGCCTTCGAAGATTTCCTTCATGCGTTCGGCCAGCACGATCGGCGCGAACGGCCGGAACGCCTGCCGGTGCTTGACGCGGCTGTTGAGAATATCCTTCATCGCAGGTTTGCGCGGATCGGCCAGCAGGCTGCGATTGCCGAGCGCGCGCGGTCCGAATTCCGAGCGATCCTGAAACCAGCCGATCACCTTCTGGTCGGCCAGCAGTTTTGCGGTGTCGCGGCAGACATTGTCGCTCCTGACCACATCGGCCTGGATCCGCACCAGAAATTTCTGCAGTTCCTTGGCGACGTTCTGGTCGCTGTAGCGCCGGCCGACATAGGAATGATCCATCACGAAATCGCGGCGCTGCTTCAGGATCTCGAGCCAGCCGTAATAGGCGCAGCCGATCGCGATGCCGTCGTCGCCGGCCGCGGGCTGGATCCAGACATTCTCGAATCCGGCCTCGCGGGCCACCCGGCCATTCGCCACGCAATTCAGGGCGACGCCACCGGCCATGCAGAGATTTTTCGCGCCGGTGGTTTCACGCAGCCAGCGCGCGCGGGCCAGCAGCACGTTTTCGGTGTCGTCCTGCGTGCGCCAGGCCAGATCCTCCCAGTGCCGCATCGCGGGGCTCTTCTCCCAACTGCTGCCGGGTTCGAACACGTAAGGCTGTTTGAAGTCGGCGGTCCACTGCGGCACCTGCAGCTTGTCGCCGTTCATCTCGAGCAGATGCTTGACCTGGTCGCGGCGGCCATAGGGCGCCAGGCCCATCAGCTCGCCGCATTTATTCCAGTCGCCGAAGATGTAGGTCGAGGCGCGGCTGTAGAGCGCGCCGAGCCCGGACATGTTGTAGAACTCGTCGCTGAGGAAGCCGCGTTCCGGCTCCATCCATACCTTCTTCACGCATTCCAGCGTCTTGCCACTGAACTTGTAGTAGCTCTCGGACTCTCGTGCCAATGGCGTTGCCGTGTCGGCAGGCGGATAGGATTCCATGACGTCGGACTGGTAGCTGCCGACACCGTCGACGATCATCACCACGCCATCATCGAACGGCGACACCGCGAACGCACTATAGGCGTGCGCCAGATGGTGGGAGATCGTGACCACCTTGTCCGAATGCTTCAAGTAGAGCGGATGCTTGGCCGCGTCGCCGCGTTCGAAGTCCGGCAGGAAGCCCGGCGCGTCGAAATAGACCAGCCGTTCCTCCATTTCCGGGACCGGCATGATGTAACAGTTGCGCACGACGAGATCGATGTCGTCGAGCGTGATGCCCTCGGCCTCGAGGCAATAGTCGATCACTTCTTTGTAGAAGCCAGAGGCGTGCTTGGCGCGGGTGATCCGCTCCTTGGCGATCGCATACGCAATGGCGCCGTCGCGCAACAGGCAGGCGCTGACATCATGGTCATACGTGTTCAGGCCAAGGACGTAAGTGTGTTTTTTGGGCATGGGTACTCGTCAGGAGAGGATCATCTTGCGCTGAGAAACGGAGATCGTGTCGACATCAAGTTGTTGGCGTGACCTTGCCGGAATTTTTTCCAATTCTAGGTTCTGCAATGCACCATCCAAGTGTTCATCCAGTATTCAGATAGATGAACGGCGCAAGAAGCCGCGACAGATCGCCCATAACTTGACCTTACCTGCCCTTCTTAATAAAGTCCCAAAAGCCCGAAAGAACCTTAGTGAAAATATTGTCTTAGCGCATCTGAACCGAGGGCTTTCTCACGCGTCTAAGTGAGATAGTGCCGAAGTCCAGATGTTCGGAAGTGACCGGGAGATCCATGTATGGCTAAACGCTATAATATTCTGACCCGCTGCCTGGCAGCGCTGGCCCTGTTGTTCGTCTATGTCGCCAGCACCTCTGCCATCCTGGTGGGCGGGACAACGACATCGGCGCAGGCGCGTGGTGGCCGAGGCTACCGCGGCGGTGGCCGTGGCTTCTATCGCGGCGGTGGCCGTGGCTTCTATCGCGGCGGCCGAGGTTATTATGGCCGAGGTTACGGCTTCTATGGCGCACCGGTCGTTGTTGGCCGTCGCTGCTGGTGGAATGCCTACGGACAGCGCGTCTGCAGGTGGTGACATAGCTCGATCGCCGTCAGATCAGACGCGATCACGTGAGAATCAGGCGTGCCAGCCGGCACGCCTTTTTCTTTTGAGTAATCGGTCTTGTCAGCGCTGGCCGCACCCGGCCTAACCTGCAAGCCGCGGAATCAACTTAAGCGCATTGCCGCGCTCGATCGCCACGATCTGCTCTTCCGTAAATACGCCCGCCTCGCGCAATCCCTTCACGTGATCGCTGCCGGTGCGGTACGGGAAATCCGTCCCGAACACGATCTGCGACGGCGGTATGGTGGCCGCGAGCGCCGACATCGAACTGCGGTTGGAGGTTTGTGCGGTGTCGTAGAAGAAGCGCTTGAGCTCTGCGAGCGTGCCATCGGGCACGGTCTCCTTCGCCTTCGGCGCCAATAGCGGATGGCGCACGAAGCGTTCGATCAGGAACGGCATCGTCCCGCCCGCATGCGAGAAGATCCAGCTTATATCGGGAAACCGCCGCGCATTGCCGGAAAAGACGATGTCGGCGATGGTGCGCGTCGTGTCGGTGCCGAACTCGATCATGACGGGCGGCTGCGTCGGCACCAGGTTCACGCAGCAATTGGCCGCCGTCGGATGGGTGTAGACCAGCGTCTTGCGCCGGTTGAGCTCCTCCATGACCGGCAGGAATAGCGGGTCGCCAAGCCACTTGTCGCCATAGCTCGTCATCAAGGCGATGCCGTCGGCCTTGAGCGTATCGAGCGCATAAGTCAGTTCGCGCAGGCTGCCTTCGGCGTCGGTCAGCGGCAGCATCGCGAAATTGCCGAAGCGTCCGGGATAATCCGCAACCAGCTTTGCGGCGTATTCATTCGACTCGCGGCAGAGTTTTCGTGCAGCGTCGCCTTTGGTGAAATTGACCGCGGGCGTGGTGACTGAGAGCATCGACGTGGCGATGCCGGCCTTGTCCATGTCAGCCAGCGACTTCTCGATGGTCCAGTTCTTCATCAGCGGATCGCCGAACCCTGCATCGTTCGACGCGGTCACATAGGTCGGCGGTGACAGATGATGATGGACGTCAATCCGGAACGGTTTTGTTTCGGCGGTTTGCGCTGTTGCGCGGTCGCCACCACCGATGGCGGCAGTCAGCGCCAGCGCACCGGCGCCGAGCAGGAAGCCGCGTCGGCTGGACGTCGGGAGTGATTGAGTTGATGGACTACAGCAGAAGCATCCCCGCAGGCGCGGCGCGCGCAAATCCGTCATTCGTTCTCTCCCGGTTTTTGTTTGTTGTTGCGTAAAGCCTCAGCCGTCGAGAATGGCAACCGCCCGGGTCCAACCCGCGGAAGCGCGCTCGATCTTCACCGGGAAGCACGACACCATGAAGCCGGTCGAGGGCAGTTGCTCGAGATTGTGCAGCTTTTCGATGTGGCAATAGCCGATGTGGCGGCCGGCCTTGTGGCCTTCCCAGATCAGACTGGCATCCTTGGTCTCGGCATATTTCTTCGCGGTGTAGACAAACGGCGCGTCCCAACTCCAGCCGTCGATGCCGGTCAGCCGCACGCCGCGCTCCAGAAGATACATCGTCGCCTCGTAACCCATGCCGCAGCCGGAGGTGACGTAATCCTGCTGGCCGTATTTGACGCCGGCGCTGGTGTTCACCACCACGATCTCCAGCGGCGACAGCGTATGGCCGATGCGCTTCAGTTCGGCTTCGACGTCCTTGGCGGTCACGACATAGCCGTCAGCCAAATGGCGGAAGTCGAGTTTCACGCCCGGCTGAAAACACCATTCCAGCGGCACCTCGTCGATGGTCCATGCGCGCTCGCCGCGGTTCATGGTGGGATGGAAATGCCAGGGCGCATCCAGATGCGTGCCGTTATGGGTGGAAAGCGATACCTGCTCCACCGCCCAGCCCTGCCCGTCAGGCAGGTCTTCCGCCTTCAGCCCATCGAAGAACTGCAGCATGCGCGGCAGGCCCTGCTGGTGATCGATATACTGGATGGTCGGGTGATTGCCGGGCGGATCGGCCGGCACGTCGTTTTGCAGGGGAACGGAGATGTCGATCAGTTTGCGCGCCATGGCGTTTCCTTCAGTCTGATGTTCTCTTGCTTCGTCGCCGGAAGCGACTATTGCCGCTCGACCCGGTTCTTCAAAGTGCCGATCTTTTCGACCTCGAGCTCAATCGTATCGCCGTGCTCGAGATACCAGCCGAGTTCGAGGCCGCAGCCATTGCCGACGGTGCCGGAGCCGATGAACTCGCCGGGCATCAGGGTCTCGTCCTTGCTGACATGGGCGATGATCTCCTCGAACGAGAACAGCATGCCCTCGCTGACCCCTTGCGAGCGCATCTTGCCGTTAACGCGCGCTTCCATCTTCAGTTTGTAGGGATCGCCGATCTCATCAGGCGTGACGATCCACGGCCCCATCACGTTGCCGCCGTCGAAACTCTTGCCTTTCGCCGGCCCCAGGCGCCCCTCCATTTCGATGCGCTGGGCGTCGCGCGCGGAAAAGTCGTTGAAGATCGTGTAGCCGAAGATGTGATTCTTGGCCTTGGCGGCAGAGATGTTGGCACCCTTGTTCCTGGTGACGATGCCGAATTCCAGTTCATAGTCCATCACCTGGCTGTAGCGTGGCCATTTCACCGTGGTGTTGGTGCCGCGCACGCTGAAGCGGTTGGTGATGTAGTAGATCGGCTGCTTGCGATAGACCTCCGGCAACTCACCGAGCGGCTCGGCCTCGATCCGCGCCAGCTCCGCCATGTCGTTCCTGGCGCGCGCGGCGAGCTTGAGCTGTCCGCGCGGGGCCTGGAGGATATGCAGCGGGAACGACATGCCGTCGCGCATCTGCCGCGGCTCCGGGACCGGCGCGAGGACTCCCGCCGTTGCTGCCGCAATCGACAGGCTCTCGTCCTGCCCGTGCTTCTCGAACGTCTTGGCCGCCTGTTCGAGCGCAGCGTCTCCGGCGTCGATCAATGTGAGCATCGAGGCAAACGCCGGATTGGCGCTTCCACTCCTGTTAGCTGCAGCCGCGAGATCGAAAATGCGCGTATCGCCCCCATGCACGATTCCGATCTTGTCCTGTCCGCCGGATTTGAATGTCGCGAGTTTCACTGAATGCACCCCTTGTTTTCTTCAAAAATATATGATCAAAGAAAATATCGATAATCAAGTCAGAAAAATGTGTTGTAGGGAGAACGCCGTGAAAAAGGTCCTTACCGCCCTCCTGCTCAGCGTGGCGCTGACCGGCACCGCCATGGCGCAAGCCAAGATTCAGGTCGGCTGCACGGCGACCTCGGACTGCGCCTCTGCCATGGTGGCGATCGACGAAGGCATTTTCAAAAAGCACGGGCTCGAGGTTGAGATGACGCCGATCGGCATC
This sequence comes from Bradyrhizobium jicamae, assembly GCF_001440395.1. Classification (GTDB taxonomy): domain Bacteria; phylum Pseudomonadota; class Alphaproteobacteria; order Rhizobiales; family Xanthobacteraceae; genus Bradyrhizobium; species Bradyrhizobium jicamae. Next base: position 8,959 of record NZ_LLXZ01000071.1, read on the forward strand.
AACTCGAACATCCCGGCGGCGATCCTGTCGAACTCGATCCAGATCGGCGGACCGACCTCGACGGTGTTCCTGCAGGCCGTCGATGGTGGCCTCGATCTCGTCGCCATTGCGGGCGCGACCGTGATGAATCCGGTGTCGAACGGCAACATCACTGCCTTCGTCCGCAACGGCATCACGATCAAGGAGCCGAAGGATTTCGTCGGCAAGAAAGTCGGCGCACCCGGTCTCAATGCCTTCCTGCACGTGCTGTTCGTGAAATGGCTGGTCGAGAAGGGCGTCGATCCCAAGGGCGTCAATTTCGTCGAGGTCACCTTTCCGACCATGGCCGACATCATCAAGTCGGGCGGTGTCGATGCCGTGCTGACGGCCGAACCGTTCGTGACCCGCATGACCAATGCCGGGCTGGGCTCGGTCGGCGCACGCTATGCCGTCGAACTGGCACGCACCGATCCGATCATCTTCTATGCGGCGTCGCGCGAATGGGCGGACAAGAACGCCGCGGCGATCAAGAAATTCCGCGAAGCGCTCGCTGAATCCGCCGTCATCGTCAACGGCGACCGCGAAAAGGCTTCGAACTCGATTGCAAAATTCACCAAGCAGCCGATCGAGCTGGTCAAGGCGACGCCGCCGAACCAGTCCGAACCGGCGCTCAAGCCCGAGCAACTGGCCTGGTGGATCGAGGTGATGTCGACACAGAAGATGCTGCAGTCGAAACTCGACCCCTCAAAGCTGGTCCTGAAGTAGGATTTTTCCGATGCCGGTCTCCGACCGCCAGGCAAATCGACCGGTGACAGACGCCACCACGCTGAGCGAACGCGCGGCCACGCTGGTCGAGCAGGATATCCTCTCCGGCCATCTGCCGCCGGGGGCCCGCCTCGGCATCGTCGATCTCGTGCAGCGTTATGAGATCGGCGCCACGCCGCTGCGGGAGGGCCTGTCACGGCTGATGTCGCGCGGGCTGATCGTCGGCATCGGGCAGCGCGGCTTTCGCGTCGCCGATATCAGCCGCGAGGATCTGCTCGACATCACCACGATGCGCACCGCGATCGAGGTCGAAGCCATCAGGCTCGCCATCACCAATGGCGACGATGCCTGGGAGGCCGGCATCGTCAGCGCGCTGCACCAGATGCGCCGCCATATCGAGCGGACCGGTGACGAGTTCCGCGAAGGTGCCGAGGATTTCGACCGGCTGCACAAGGGCTTCCATACTGCGCTGCTGGCGGCCTGCGGTTCGAAACGCCTGCTGGCGGCCCATTCCGATCTCTACGATCAGGCTTATCGCTACCGGCGCGTGATGATGAGCTCCTTCGACAGTGGCAAGAAGTTTGTCCGCGCCCATCAATTGCTCGCCGACCGGATCATCGCACGCGACGTTCAGGGTTCACAGGCGATGCTGACGGCGCATCTGCGCTCGACCATGGACTTCGTCTATCCCTCAGGCAGCGAGAGCTGACATCATGGCAAGCGCCGCAAAACGCCTCGACACCGTCCCCGGCACGCCTGCGCCGCAGATCGCATTCGATGGGGCCACGCTTGTCCTTGGCGGCAAGACCATCATCGAGAATCTGAGCCTCGGCGTACAGCCCGGCGAATTCCTCTGCATCGTCGGCGCCTCCGGCTGCGGCAAGACCACGGCGCTGCGTCTGGCCGCCGGTCTCTACCAGCCGACGAGCGGACGAGTGAATTTCGACGGCCAGCCGATGCGCGCGCCGCGCCGCGAGATCGCAATCGTGTTCCAGGACTACGGCAAGGCGCTGCTGCCATGGCGCACCGCGGCCGGCAATGTCTCGCTGGCACTGGAAGCGGCCGGCATGCCGTCGGCCGAACGCCCTGCCCGCATCGAAGAATTATTGCGCACCGTCGGCCTGCCCGGCCATGCCGGCAAATATCCGTCCGAGATGTCCGGCGGAATGCAGCAGCGCCTGCAGATCGCCCGCTGCCTGGCGCAGGAGCCGAAGACGCTGCTGATGGACGAGCCGTTCGGCGCACTGGATGCCATGACGCGGCAGGGATTGCAGGACGAGGTGCTGTCGCTGATGGCGGCGAGCGGCGCCACCGTGATCTTCGTGACCCACGATCTCGACGAAGCCATCTATCTCGGCGACCGCGTCATTGGCTTGCTGCCGCATCCGGGACGGATCGGCATCGAACTGGCGGTGAACCTGCCGCGGCCGAGGGACCAGCTATCGACCCGCGAGCATCCGGAATTTTTGCGGCTGCGTCGGCAGTTGTTCGATTTCATCAAGGCGACCGAGCAATGACGGCGGGCTCCGCCAAGGCGCTGGCGCTGCCGCTTGCCGTGCTGGCAACATTCGAGCTCTGGGCGCGCGCCACGCATCTGCAGAGCGACAGCCTTGCGCCGCCGAGCGACATCGTGGTGGCGCTGTTCGGTGCCTTCGCCGATCTCTCCATCCTGGCAGCGACGCGCGACACGCTGTTTTCGGCGTTCGCCGGGCTTGCGATCGGCACGATCATCGGTCTCGCCTTCGGCATTGCGTTCGGAATCTCCGATACGCTCAACCGCCTGATGGAAGTAACCGTCGAAGCGATCCGCCCCATTCCCTCGATTGCGCTGCTACCGATTGCGCTGATCGCGCTCGGCTTCGGCTACCGCATGGAAATCGTCATCGTGGCTTTTGCCTGCGTCTGGCCGATCCTGATCCTCTCCCGCGCCGCCGTGCGCAGTATCGAGCCGCGGCTGATGGAAGTGGCGCGCGCGTTGCGGCTGCCGCCGGCGCAGCGGGTATGGAAGATCATCATCCCGGCGGCGCTACCGCGAATCTTCGTTGCCTTCCGCCTGTCGGCCGGCATCGCTCTGATCGTCGCCGTCACGGTCGAAATCGCGATCAACCCGCTCGGGCTTGGCGCCGGTATCATGCTGGCGCAGCAGGCGCTGCGCCCGGACCTGATGCTGGCCTATCTGGTGTGGATCGGTGCCATCGGCTACGCGCTGAATGTTCTTCTGGTCGTGGCCCAGAACCGCCTGTTCGGCCGCGCCGCTTTGAGCGGAGCCGACCGATGAACCGCGCAGCGATCCTCTGGCGGGTGGCAAGCTTTGCGGTCGCTGCCAGCTTCGTCGGGTTATGGCAACTGATCGCCAACCTGAAACTGGTCTCGCCGGTATTCCTGCCCGGGCCTGATCGAGCCTGGGCAGCGCTGGTGCGCGGCTTCTCCTCGGGCGATCTCTGGAGCAAGCTCGCCGGTACGCTCGAACATATGGCCTATGGCTGGCTTCTCGCCTCCATCGCCGGCATCGCCATCGGCGCGATCATCGGATCGTCGCGGACGATGCGGACCTATGTCGCGCCCTCGCTGGAATTTTTGCGGCCGCTACCGGTCTCGGCGATCATTCCGGTTGCGATCGCCATGCTCGGGCTGACGCAGGCGATGGCGCTGTTCGTGATCTCCTTCGGCGCGATCTGGCCGATCATGCTCGCAACCATCCACGGCTTCGCCGCGGTCGAACCGCGGCTCTACGAGGTCGCGCGCTCGCTGCAGATGTCGCGGCTAGCCGTAATATTCAAGATCGCGCTGCCCTCCGCCAGCCCCGACATCCTTGCCGGCATGCGCCTCAGCCTGACGGTGGCGCTGATCCTCTCGGTGGTCTGCGAAATCCTGGCCGGCCTCGACGGCCTCGGTCACTGGGTGCTGCTGTCGGCCCGCGCGTTCCGCTCGGCCGACTTGTTCGCCGGTGTCATCCTGTTAGGGGTAACGGGCTATGTGACGTCGGTTGCGATGTCGCTGGCGGAGCACAAATTGCTGGCGTGGCAGGCGGCGCAGCGCTGATCGCCGATGGCCGCGCCATTGTGGCTACGTTGTCCGCGACAGGGCGAGCCAAAACCTCCGGCTCCTTCGACGCGGTCATCAGGCGCCGGCAAGCCCGTGCGATCGCGCGCCAGAGCGCGCGAACGCTGAAGGTGACGAGCACCTCATGGTGCCGCATCCCCTTGCCGCCCTTGACCAGCCCGAGATCGCGGATGATGCAATACGTCCCGCTGCTCATGCGGGCGAACTTCGCACCTCGAAAATGATTGCGCACACGCGACAACATGCACGCAGCTTGCACTGCGGATCGATTCCGTCAATCTTGACCGGCAGCGAATCAACCCGCCGAAATGCGAAAGCCGTCAGAGCGTTGCGTTGTTGCTGCGATCGCCGATGCGATAGAGTTGCGCGGTCCTGACAGGCAAACGATTGAGTATTTCGCGCCGCTCGTTCATGCGCGCGCTCGGCGAATCCGGCTGTGCGAAATATTCGAGGATCTGGATCCTGATTTCCTCCGCGAGCGGACCCTCGACCTGGCGCATCCGATTCCAGAGCCGGATGATTTCCCGTTGCTTCTCGACGTCCATTGGTCACCTCCGCAGATGATCAATGAGAACATAGCAGGAACAAAATTGCAAGCCGCAAAATTTGACGGCGGTGAAGGTCCTAGAAACAGAGGCTGAGAATTTTCAGCCGGCAGTTCTCGGCGGCGCGTGACTTCGACTTCGCAACATTTGCCTGCTTTGATTCCTTCGGCGAGTCTTTTGGCGAACTCTTCGGCGAACCCTTGGGTGAACCCTTGGGCGCCTTGGGACGTTCATAGTCGCCGGCGATCACCATGGCCCAGTACATGCGGCCGGTCTTCGCGCTCTTCACGCTGGCAACACCGACGCGCGTCGCGCCGGGCAACAGCAGGTTTTTCCGGTGCCCTGACGAATTGATCCACTGATCGAGGGTTTTGGGAAAGCTGTCGTAGCCGTAGGCAATGTTCTCCGCGGCCCGGCCTGCGCCTGCAGGGTTTACACGCGTCGTGAACCGGCCAAGGACATCGTGATCGAGCTGATCCTTGGCGGCCATCGCCTGGGCCTGATCGTGCGCGATGCGTGTGAGCGTCGCATCCAGGGTGACGCGCTTCTCGCCGTGCTTGAGCCGGAAATCAGAAATCATCTGCGCGGGATTGGCCGCAGCCGTCCGGCACCCCGCTACGGCGACAAAACAAATCGCAAACCCCAGCAGAAGGGCCTGCCGCGCCAGGATAATCGTCTTCCTACCCGCCACAAATGTTCCCCTGCCCCTCCCGATGGGAAGCCTCAATCGAAAAGGACGCAGCAAGTCATTGATTTTGTTGGTCGGGGCAGCTGGATTCGAACCAACGACCTGCAGTACCCAAAACTGCCGCGCTACCAGGCTGCGCTATACCCCGATCCCCTGGGAATGCGTCGATACACGCTAAAACCGCTGCCAGCAAGGCGACGGAAGGCTGGGCTCAGCGCTTGTTGAACAGCGGATGCGCCACCCGGTCGCCGGGCTGAATTCCATATTTTTGGGCCGTGCCGGCAATCACTTCCAGCACGCCCCTGGCGAGCCCGCCCGATGAAATGATCTTGGTGGACATCGGCTCGGTATTTTCGGCGATCCGCAGGATGCGGCCGTCGGCGCGAATGAAGATCATGTCGAGCGGGATGTAGGTATTCTTCATCCACATCGATATCTGCTGCTCCGGCGAGAAATCGAACAGCATGCCTTTGCCATCAGGCAATTCCTTCCGGTACATCAGCCCCTGAGTCTTTTCCTCCTCCGTTGTCGCCATCTCGACCGAGAATACCTGCACGCCCGATTTGGTGACGATCTCGAGCGGCTGAATGCTGGCGGCCCTTGCGGCGGGATTGGCGCAGAGCGTGATGAGCACCGCGGCGGCCGGCGCCAGCGACGCCATCAGGCGGCCCGCGATGCGAAGCCGCACAATCATCGAAGCGAAATTCATCAAAGCACTCACGCGGAAATCTTGAGGGGGAATTGCCGGCGAACCCTACCCCAGGGATTGCGGCAAACGCCAGAGGCCGCCGCGCAGGTGCACGGCGGCCGGCTCACGTTTCCGTCAGTAGGCCGGTGGACTAATGCGAGGACAGCGCCGACGGTCCGGTCTCGGGATGGATCTCGGCCGCCATCATGCCCTTGGACCCGGGCCCGAAGCGCACCAGCACGTACTGGCCCGGCCGCAGCTCGGTCATGCCGAAACGGCGCAGCGTTTCCATGTGGACAAAGATGTCCGGCGTGCCCTCGCCGCAGGTCAGGAAGCCGAACCCGCGCAGCCGATTGAACCATTTGACCTGCGCCCGCTCCAGCCCGCTGGTCGGCGTGACGCTGACATGGGTCCGGGGCGGTAGCATTTGCGCCGGATGGATGGCGGTCGATTCGTCCATCGAGACGATTCGGAACGCCTGATAGCCCTTGGCGCGCTGCACACATTCGACCACCAACCGCGCACCTTCGTACGCCGTCTGGTAGCCGTCGCGCCTGAGCACGGTGACGTGCAGCAACACGTCGGGCCAGCCATTGTCGGGCACGATGAAGCCGTACCCCTTCGAAGCGTCGAACCATTTGATGACGCCCGATATTTCGACAAGGTTGGCTGCGGCATCGCCGAGCCCCGATAGTGCATCCACCGCCGGGTCGCGTTGCGCTCCGGTTGTGTATTCACCTGGTCCAATCCTGTTTTGCCCTGTTCCGCCTGGTGGCGGGCCCCCGAGCTTCTTGGACCCAAATTCGTCCGACCCCATGACCCCGGACCTCACACTTCTCAAAAAAGCGGCCCGCTGTCGCCGAAGCGGACCGGAACACGCGCCCTACCATGACCATCATGCTAACGCAGCGCGAATCTCTCGAATCAAAGATAACACTACCGATTGCGGCGCATAGCTAAAAAACAATTCGGGCGAGAACTATAAACAGACTTGCAACGGCCACGAATCAATCACGAATCAGTTGGCGATCAATTGCCTACAAACGGTCCGAGCGTCTCTCCGATGTCGTGACGGATCACCAGATCGGCCACATCATCCTGTTCCGTGGGCTCGTTGTTGATGATCACGAGCCGGGCGCCGCAGTTCCTGGCCATGAGAGGAAAACCTGCGGCAGGCCAAACAACTAGCGAGGATCCGATCGCCAGAAACAGATCGCACTGCTGGGCCAGTTCGGTGGCGCGTCGCATCTCGTCTTCCGGCATCGCCTGTCCGAAAGAAATCGTCGCGGTCTTGATCGGCTCATCGCAGCGGATGCAGTCGGGCGCGCTGCCATTTTCTTCGAAACGCGCCTTTACCCAAGGAAGATCATAGGCATGCCCGCAGCCGATGCAGCGGGCATAGGTGGTATTGCCATGCAGCTCGATCACGTCGTCGGCCCTGAAGCCGGACGCCTGATGCAAATTATCAATATTCTGGGTGATGATCGCGGGCGTCTTGCCGGCCTTGTAGAGCGAGGCCAGCGCGCGATGTCCGCGGCCGGGCCGGGCCGCTGCAAAAGTCTCTTCCATCGCAAAGCGCCGCCGCCACGCCTCGGCCCGCGCGTCGGCGCTGGCGACGAATTCGTCGAACGGGATCGGCCGGTTGCGAGTCCACAGGCCGCCGGGCGAGCGGAAATCCGGAATGCCGCATTCGGTGGAAATGCCGGCACCGGTAAAGGGGACAATACAATTAGCTTCGGCAATCATGTTACCGAGCTGCTCGACGCCGCTGCGCAAATCCTTGGCGATCACCGCTGATGTTTCCGAGTTGTTGGGCTGTGCGAACTATAGCACGGCCGTTCGGATTGCCAGATCGATGCGCCCTGCCCGACGAAGCGACACGTGCATGGCTATCAAGCCGCCTTATGCGTCGCGCTGTCGTGCTGCTTTGTCAGGCTGGCTTTGCAACCGGAACCCGCATGAGCGACAAGAATGCGCTGCGCCTTATCCACCGCCTTCGCTTCCATCGGCCGCGCGATCTCAATGCGTCCAATTCGCGCCCCATTCGCGCGGGCCAATGACGCGGGGCGCGAATCAAACAAGAAGACGGATGGGCGATGACGGAGAAGGAAGAAAGACTCGCGCGCGATCGCGCCGAAATCGCCGCACGCGTAGCGAGCTTCAGGGAAACCCAGCAGAAGTTCGAACGCGCACGCGAGGAGTATTACGAGACGACGCTGGCGAAAGCGCTGAAGGGATCCGGTCGGCCCTCGTTCTGGCGTTGAAGCAGAACCGGCCGCAGTTGCGTTATTGCCGATGGAATATGACGCGCGGAACCCGCAGGAGAGTTCCGCAACCGAGATGGAACGAAGCCGACGCCTCGATGTTTTCCCCTCAAGTGCAGCAACCTTGCGAGAGGTGAAAGCACGAATGACCCCGTCGACATCTGCAGATGTAGGCGGGGTTTTTCATCTTCGAGCAGACCGGCTGTGCTCGGCATCACAAGCCATGCGATCGCGCAGGGCTGACCATCGAATTGCGCGGGAACTATTTTGCCTCCTGTGGAGTTTACCCGTGCGGAGAAGTGCGTCATGCCCGTGTGGATGGAAATTCTGATCAACGTGATCGGTTACGGTGGCTTCATCGCCATCGCGACCTATCACAGGTCGCCAGACGAAAATTTTCCGGACCGTTGAATGCCGGAAATCGGGGGCATCAGTTCGCCTTATGCGGTTCACCCGCGGTGCGGACCAGCCTGTCGGCCTTGAGCAGCGCCTGACCGCTTTCAGCTTGCGGCCGCAATGAAAAGCTGATGACGACGAAGACGAGGCACAACAGCAGGCCGACCGCCATGACGCGCCGGTGAGTCGGCTTGTCCGCGTTGTGAAACGAAGGGAACATGGCCTGTTTTCCTCAAGGCCATGCCTATCGCAACGCTGGGTACCCACAACGCGATTTGCGTTTTAAGCTAACCAAATAGGGTTATCTGCGTTTTCTCCGTGAATTTGAGACGACAATTGCAGCGCCGTCGACTTCCGCACGCGCTCGGCTTCGCGCAAGTGTTTTCAGTCGTCGGCAGTGCGACGAAGGTGAAGCAAAGCAATCAGGCACCTATCGAGAAAAGACTCCTTTTGTTCTTCTGGAACGAACAGGGGGTGCATTTTCCGGCACGATTGCCTTCTTAAGATACCGTTACCCACGATGCCGACCGTCGAACCTTTTTGGCGCCATCCGCACTCATCTAAAAAGGTGCTGCGATGACCCAAGCCGACCACTACAGAGAGCAGTCCACCAGGGCCCGGCGGCTCGCCGAAGCCGTGAAGGATCCAGAAGCCTCGAAGAAGCTGATTGAGATGGCCGAGGAATTTCGCCTTTACGCCGAGCGGCTGGAGCAAACGCATTAGAGCTCTCGTTCGGGCACGCAAACGATGGAGGCGTTAAGCCTCTATTTACCGCCTTGCGTCATAGCCCCCTCCCGTTAACCGAACCTCTTTACAAGACGTAAACACGGGCCTGACAAATTTGGACCAGGAGGGTTTATCCCATGGTCATTTATCCCGTACCGGCAGAAGTGACACAGGCCAGAATACAACTCGTCGTCGATCAGACCGCCAAGGCGCCGGCGCATACGATCAATCAGGATCTGCAAGCCGTCGACCACGCCAAGGCAGCCGCCATAGAAGCGGCCCTTGCCAACCTGCAGGCTGAAGAGCCGCCGCTGGTGGACGTCAAGGTCTGAGCTGACGGGAAATACTATCTTGCGCGGGAGGGCCAGACTGTGTCCGGTCCTGCTGTCTTCACGCTCACCATAACAGGTTGGACGGCCGGCGATAGACCGGCACCTTGTAGACCTCGTTCTCCGTCCGCGAGCCGTCGACGATGGGTTCGTAATAACCGGTGACAAAGCACGAGCTGCTGCGCGTGCACGACGCGGAGCGTCAGCAGGCCACCGATGCCGGCGAGCACGGCCAACCCCGCGAACCAGCCCCACTGCGGCTTTTCCTTGTAAGCGAGGAAGGCGGAGCAAATCGTACACACGATGGTCGGCATATTCGCGACCAGCAGAACCCACGCCAGCATCTTGAGCCTCCCAGAGTGAAGCGGAGGCGCAAAGGTTAGCGCCAGCGTCCGGAGGCGACTGTGCCACCCGTCACATCGGCGATGCGGTCACCCGCGCTATCGTCGTCCCATGATGCTGTTTCGCACCATCGTGATCTGGGCCGTGCAAGTGCTGCCGTTCTGCGTCGGCATTGGTGTCGCGGGACTGTCCGCGCACCTGTTCGGCCCGATCATTGCCGAGACCTTCAGTATCCACGAACTGATCCCGACCGCGCTGATCTTCTTCGCGGTGGCGGCGACGCTGGGCTGGATCGGAAGCAGGTTCTGGCCGGAAGACCGGATGTACTACAATCCCCTGCTCTAGGCCCCGCGGCAGCGGCCTTATCGCGGTATCGCCTCGGTGCGATAGATGTTCGTCCCCGACGTCTCGACGATCCGGCCCTTGAGCGATTTCACGAACGCCTTCGAGCCTTCGACGGCGAAATGCGTGCGCAACGCCGCTTCGTCTTCCCACCGTTCGAAAAAGAACAGCCGCATCGGGTTCTGGCAGTCGACATGCACGTCATGTGAAATGCAGCCGGGCTCCTTGCGGGAGCGCTCGACATGCTCGATGCAGGAATGAAGCACGTCGTCGAACGTGTCCTCGCGCGCCAGAATGCTGCCGGTTACGATAATCATGCCGATCCCCCGTTTGCGTCAGCCAACCGCCCGTCCTCTAAAGGCGCCGGTCGTTACGCGTCGAGGCGGGCAATTCTTCGTTAATGCATCAGGCGCGGCACGACAACCGATGCCACCAGCAATACGCCGAGGCTGCTCACCACGGACAATTTCATCCGGGCCGTCCTGAAATCGGTGATCGGGAGCACGAGAAAGAAAGCCATCGCGAGTATAAGCAGGCCGTGGAGCAAATACATCATTGGTCCCTCCATTGGCGTGACAATGGAGGGCGGCGCCAGTTGCGTATGTGGAGGGGATCACGCAAGTAATGGGGCGCTCTGGTGTCCGAAAGCGAGGCCGAACCACCCAGCCGGGACAACACAAACGCTATTAGCGTCGCTTATTGAAGTCACCCGTCGGCTCCGGCTTCGCACCAAATAAATACTGCAATTTTACGCTTTTGGTTTTCTTGATGGCAACTTGGGCGTGCCACACCGTTTCTGATCAAAGTTCGAGAGAGAATGGGAATGCTTGGAAAGTTTCTGCGCGACGAGAACGGCGCCACCGCAATCGAATACAGCCTTATCGCCGGGTTTATCGCCCTGGCCATCATCGCCGCCGTCGGAATGACCGGGCAGAGGCTCGTGGAGTTGTTCCAGAGTCTTATCCCCGCGCTGACGCGCTAGGGTATCACCGAAACATCTGCAAAGGCGACGCTTGCGAGGCCGACCGCCGCCCAAAACGCAATCCCGGCAAGCATCATTTCGAATTCACCCGGGTCCTGTCGGCCAAATAACCGGAGTACCGACTGTCCGGTGCCCAAGATAACAATTTCGAGAAGCACTTCGATCATCGGCTTTCACGTCGCGGCGGCGGGCCTTGCAGTTTCGCGCCTGTCGAGGTTTCGCGTAAACGGGACAGAGTGAAACCGGCAACCCCTGCCCTACGCTGCAATTTGCTGCTACTTATTGCCCTCGGGAGCTGAAGAAACTCCAAATTTCGCAAGACCAGAGGACAACAAACATGCGCTATCTCCACACCATGCTGCGCGTCCGCAATCTCGATATCTCGATGAAGTTTTACCAGGATGCGCTGGGGCTGAAGGAAGTACGCCGGGTCGACAACGACAAGGGGCGCTTCACGCTGGTGTTCCTGTGCGCGCCCGAGGACGAGGGCCTGTTCAAGGCAGCGCCCCAGAACCGCGGCGCGCCGCTGGTCGAGCTCACCTATAATTGGGACGAGGAGAAATACGGCGAGGACCGCCATTTCGGCCACCTCGCCTATGAGGTCGACGACATCTACGCCACCTGCGACCGCCTGATGAAGGCCGGCATCACCATCAACCGCCCGCCCCGTGACGGCAACATGGCGTTCGTGCGCTCGCCGGACCTGCATTCGATCGAGCTGTTGCAGAAGGGCGAGCCGAAGCCACCCGCCGAGCCGTGGACATCGATGCCGAACACTGGCCACTGGTAAACCCTGTACGATTTCTTCGTCCACGTCCGTCATCCCTGCAACCGGCTCGTGACCAGAGCGGGCGCGCCGTTTCCTGACGAGACCAGTAAGAACGAATGGCGGCTGACACGCAGCCGCCATTCCGACGACGTCAACGCCGAGGTACGCGAGGCGGTCGAGCACGACGGCTACTCGCTGTTTCGGACTGGGTTGTCGCTCGCGGAAATCCCCAAATCATAAAACGTTCCTTCGCTTGCGTTGTTTTATCCGCAGGAACGGGCCACGGCATCGCGCGTTTTCTCCTCGAATACATTTTGTAGGAGGAAATGATGGGACGAGGAGTTTTGCTTTGGTTGCTGGGCGTACCTATTCCGGTGATCATTCTGCTGTGGCTGTTCCTGGGCCACTGACCGGGCTGACGTTCGCCGCGCTAATGCAAGAAACGGGCTCTGTCGCACTGCGGCAGGCCTGTTTTTGTTGGCGCCGGCCCTGCGCGAGCACGCGCTTTTTTGCCAATCCTCAGCTATGAACTGAGCACAAGCAGATCAGCGGGAGCTACGCGCGTGGCCGACAACAAGAAACAACAACTCACCATCTGGGGCCGGGCCAACTCGGTCAACGTTCAAAAAGTGCTGTGGTGTCTCGCCGAGCTCGATCTCGCCTATGAGCGGATCGATGCCGGCATGCAATTCGGCAAGAACAACGAGGCGCCCTATCTTGCGATGAATCCGAACGGCCGCGTGCCGACGCTGGTGGATGGCGACTACGTGCTGTGGGAATCCAATTCGGTAATGCGCTATCTCTGCATGGCCTATGATGAGGCCTCGCCGATCTATCCCTCGCAGCCGAAGGCGCGCGCCGGCGTCGACCGCTGGCTGGACTGGACGCTATCGACCCTGCAGCCGGTCGACCGTCCCGTGTTCTGGGCGCTGGTGCGCACGCCGGTGGAAAAGCGCGACATGGTCGCGATCCAGAAGGACGCCGATGCGGAAGGCCTGGTGTGGCGGATCGTCGAGGCGCAACTGGCGACCCGACGCTTCATCGAAGGCGATCAGTTCACCATCGCCGATATCGCGCTCGGCGCGTATGCGCGGCGCTGGTTCGGCGTCGAGGGCGTCACCAAACAGAGACTGCCGAACCTCGAACGCTGGTTCGCGCAATTCGCCGCCCGCCCCGGCTTCACGAAGTTCATCGCGCCGCCGATGACGTAAGGGCTGGTCAGCGCGAGCCGCTGGACACACCAGCGCCGACGCTTATCGCGCCGCCGATCTTCATGCAGGTATTGGTGCCTTCGATCCTGACGAAGCCCGCGCCGTACTCCGCGCAGGCATTGGCCGAACTCGGGCGCTTCAGCGGAAGCGCCTTGCCCGATGTTGCGGCCCTGTCGGACTTCTTGAGACGGAGTTGCTCGGCGAGTGCGGGAACCGAAGGCAGCAGCACCGCCATCATGACCAGGAGGGATTTTCGCATCCCGCCTTTTATCGCTGCTTGCGGATCGATTCCAGATTAGCGAACGAACTTGACGCCGACAGATTTGCCGCGACGCCAGACCACTTCGCAGCGGCGTCCGGTCCTGGCGTCGCGCGAAAAAGCCAGCCGCAGCTTGGCCGGCAGCGAGTTGGGATCGTCGATCGTGACCTTCGCTCCCGTCGTGGACAGGTCCTGCACCACGCACTGTCGCGCGGCAAAACCGCCTTCGAGCGTGATCCACCCGGGCTGACTCAATGATTTGCGCGCCTCGCGCTTCTTGCTCGATAGCAAAGCCATGTCGAAGTTCCCCCTGATGCAACCTTACGCCATGCGGCTTTAAAATCCGTTGCCTGAGGCGCCCGTCCCGGCTGTCGCCCGTCGTGCCGATAGAGATCGGAAACAGGCGCAAAAACGCCATTTCGAAGCGGCTTGCCCACCCGGCCAAACGCCACTATACGTTCGCCCGTCGCCGCCCCCATCCAACATGGACGGCCGGCGGCCAACACGGCCCATCAAGCGCATAATGCCTTGATTTTCCTGTTGTTTGGCTCCCTTCGTCTATCGGTTAGGACGCCACCCTTTCACGGTGGAGAGAGCGGTTCGATTCCGCTAGGGAGCGCCAATTAAATCAACAGCTTAGACGCCGCTGCCTCCGCTGCGTCCAACAGATGTCCAATAAACGTCTGTGGATCGCGCTTGGATTCGTAGCGCTGATGAGCTGGGCCATCCTCTCGCTCTTGCACCCTCCCCGCTGCGACGGCAGCCAGCGCGATCTGGCGATCGGCAAGGCGTTGCTGGTGGCCGGCTGCGATAGGCGGTGACGTACGCCCACCGCAGAGCGGCACGCCGCGGCGGCAGAACTTCTGCCGCAATCGTGACGACCCTGCGACGAATTCGCGCGCCGTGGTTCTGGCGAACTGCTGGCAGAATCCCGCGAAAGGAGATTCGCATGTTTAAAAGCAAGGAATTCACCACCGCTAAAGTCGTCGTCGGATGCGCGTTGAGCGCTTATGTGGCCGGCGAGCACCTTCAGTATTCGAAGGCGCCCGCGAAGCACTCTGTCTCGCTGACAATCGCATCAAGCACTTCGGCCGTGGCCACCTATAACATGGTAACCTTCGCGCAGCTTGAGCCGCCTCCGCCGGTGGTGCCGCCTGAGGACAGGCAGGAACAAACCTGATCCGCCGATGGACAACATTCCCCGCCCCAATCATCGCCGCAGAAAAAGGCGCGGGACCGAAGCCCCACTGTTTACTCAGCCAACGCCGTAAGGTTTGTTGAGGAAGTAGTCGCGATTGCCCAGCGCCTTCTCAGCGTACTGGTCGATCGCGACTGTGATCGCCTGGACGTGCTGATAGCAATGGCCCTCGCGCGTCGCCCGCTGCCTCAGCTCGGCAAGCGCCTCGATCCACGGTGAGTTGTCGGCCGCCTGCTCGTCGTACCATTTGAGCGGCTCTGGCATCCATATCGCTCCTTCATCGCTCTCTGGATTGTTCGGCAAATACCTTCGGCCCGGCGCCCAAGCTGGTCGTACAGGCGAAGCCGCCTGAACAGGATCTCGATTTCCCGGTCGTTTTTCACGGTAGGAACGATAGTACAAAACATGAACGAGGTGACAAGCCGCTAGGGATGGGGTTTGCTGGGACGGAACACCCAAGATCATTGCCCGAGTAGATTTTATTGCCCTGGTCCGCCTCGTGAACCACGAAAATGGTGGGGTGAATGGCACATGAAAAGCGCAACATTCCGCTATCAATCAAGCGGGCTGTGCTTGATGAGGCCGGCGGAAAATGCGCGAATCCAGGGTGCACAAATACAAGAGTGGAATATCACCACATTAAGGAATGGGCGATTTACCGAAGCCATCACGGCAAGGACATGATAGCTCTGTGCCCTGCCTGTCACGACGCTGCTCACCACGGCAGCCTAAAGATTACAGAGCAGATTTTATACGGTTGGAAGAGCGCCGACCGGACTCAGGAATATCAGCAAGCCGTACTCTCAGTAGAGCCGGCACAGAAACTCGGATTAGTCGCCGGGAGTATCATAGTCGAGACGGCTCACGAGCATGCCATCGTTTTCGAACTATCGAACGCAAACACACTGGCTTTTCGGATCGAGGATGACGATATTTTGCTCGTCAGGTCTCGTCTCAGAAATCTTGAAGGGCGGGAAGTTCTGCGAATTTCGGATAATCGAATCCGCTCTCATAGAGATCAAGCGGTATCGTTTGACTCTCGGCCTGGGCGTGTTCGCATCGAGGTCCCTTGCACGCCAGCCTACATCTATCCGGAAATGGTCAGACAGATGCAATTCGTCGAGCCGTCGTATGGGACTAGCGGCAGAATTCCTGCTTTAGATATAGAGGTGCTGGAACCAGGGTTGGTAAAGGTACGCGGCATCTGGGCTTCGCAGAAAGCCTGCGTTGTAATAACCGATGAGCGTTTTGCGGTGTTGTATCCAAATTTGCTTTGGCCGCTAAGTATTATGGACGAGCAGATCATCCGAATAATATGGGACGGCCCGATCACGGCTGCACTTTTTAACATCTGGCCCGCCAGCGAGAACTGGCGGGCCTGACTTCACCGCCTCAGCCGGCGGGCATGTGCCGCCAGCCGATGCCGGTTGCGCTTCCTGTGCGATCGGCGCCGGCGATTGGAGTTGTCCACCGCCCGGGATTCCACGGTGTTGCCCTCCCTACGATTCCCGTGGTTGTATCCGCGCGCATTTTAAACCTATGGGGGGATTGGGAATGAAGCAGATCATTTTCGCTGCGACCTTGGTGCTGGTCGCTACCGCCGCCCAGGCACAAAATTTTGGCACCGGCTCGAATTCGCGGAGCCACAGCGTCCAGGGTTACACGACGAACAGTGGGACCTACGTGGCGCCCCACGCCGCGACCAATCCCAACAGCACACAGCGTGACAACTATAGCGCCACCGGCAACGTGAACCCATATACTGGCGCAGTTGGCACACGGACCCCGAGGTACTGACCATGCCAGACGATCTCAAAAAACACGTTGGTGTAGCTCCAGCTCCGAGCCGCCCCAGTCCGAATGGTCACCCTCCAGTGCGACCGGCGCCATCGCCTCCGCCTACCTCGCCGCCCCCGAAGAAGGGCTGATGAACGGCAATGACCGACACGGAGGCAACGTCCGAGACAAACGATGATCCGAGATTCAACGCGCTCCGGAATTCCATCTATCATACCGCGCGTCGGGAATACTACGACACACTTAATCGGCTCTTGAATTTCGTTGTCATAATCCTCGGAGCGGGCGTTGCAGGAAAGGCCTCAAAGCTTTTTCACATTGAAGAGTTGTGGCTCGAATTCGGTGTTCTAATCTTTGCGACGGCCCAGTTGACTTTCGATTTCGGCTCGAAAGCTCGCACCCACGAATTTCTTCAGCGCAAATATTGCGACATGCTGGCTGAGATCGAGTTGGAGGCGACGGCCAATCCTGCGAAATGGAATTCAAAACTATTTACAATTGCTGGGGAAGAACCGATGCCGATGCGCGCGTTGGACGCCCTTGCTTACAATGCGGCGCTCGATGCCACCGTTAGCGATCCAACCGTCAAAAAGGAAAATCGACTTCGAGTGCCGTTCTGTCATCGGCTGCTTCGGCATTTTGTGGCTCGCGATGGATATGAATATCGATTGGAGAGTGAACCGATTACCGGATGGCAAAGGGTTTTGAACTGCTTCAAATCTTGAGGAGGGAAATCAATGCCGAGATTTGGGAAGGCGAGAAAGGCCAAAAAATCCACTAGACGATTGACCAAAAAAAGAAAAGCTATCGCGAAGAAAGGCCCCGGTGTACGGACGGCTCCAAAGAAGAAACCCCCGAAAAAGAAGCCGCCGAAGAAAATGGCCGCCTAGTTGTTCTCGTCTCGTCGTTCATGCGGTGAGCGCGGGGCCTATCAACCCCGCGCCCGTCTCGTCACCGCATTTGATCGGCGGGCATGTGCGCCAACCGCTACCGGTTGCGCTTCCTGTGAGATCGGCACCGGCGCTTCATTTGCGCCGCTCTTCGAGAAGCAGGTCGACCACGGCCTCGATCTTTCGCTGCTGAGCCTCGGGCAGCGTGTACACCAGCGCCGCCAGGTCCGCGGAGCTCCTGCTTGAGTTCGGCGGTTCGTTGATAAACACGCGCCCCTTACCCTCAAGCAGCCACTCCGGGTTCACGCCGTGCTTCGTTGTGAACTTGGCGATCTCGTGATGCTTGAGTGTCAACGCCGGCTTGATCTCCTCAACGGAAATATCCCGCAGCAGCGCAACGATGTTGATCCGTCGCCGCATAGCCTCGTTGAACTCTCGGCGCTGCTCCACCCGATCGCCTTGGGCTGGCGGTTGCTCTGGGCCGTGTCGCTCCGCGGCCTCGATTGCCGCACTCAACTTGGCTTCTGCCTTGGTCATCATGTCAGCGCGAGCGGCCGCCTTGTCTCGATCGATAACGATCTGCTCGCGAATCTTCTTGAGTTTTGTCTGCGCTTTACCGGTGTCGAGCCGGACGTCGCGCACCAAATCTGCATCGTCCGATTCCGCGATCAGATTGTAGCTGCGGAACACGAACTTGCGGTGGCCGTCTTGCCGCCGGCCGATGCGGCCAATGCGTCGCGGTTCTATCGGCGCGTCGCTCTCAGAATCGAGAACGCTCTTCGGAGGACGGGCGCCTTTGAACGCGGACAGTTCGATGACGTTGCTCATGACTGCACCCCCCAAATGGTGCTGATCGATGTGGTGAAGCTCTCGATCAGGTCGAGCGCGGTGCCCTCGCGCTCATCGAGCATCCAGGCTTCCTTGCCCTGCGCGATTGCGCGGAGGTATTCCAACTTTGCGATAAGCCCTTGCTGCGTGGTGGCAGCCGTGCCGAGCAAGATCCCGAATGCCTCGTTCTCGTCATGGCAGGGCTTTTCGGTGATGCCCCCGTCGGCCTGGTCGCCATGGATCCTTTCAAGCCGGTTGAGTTCGTCGATCGCAGCCGAGTGGATCGCCTGGGCCTTTCTGTGCCCGTAGATGGCAGCAAAGATCGGGTCGGCCGCGGCCGCCGTGGAAACTGTGGTCGGAATTGCAGCAGCAACGGCGCCGCCGGCAGCAACTGAAAGGAAACGGCGCCGTTTCGTATCGATAGGCGCGTTTGTGGGTGGCGTGCTATGCACGCGGTCAGCCTCGGTCATTTGAAAGCCCTTTCGTGATTGGGGTTAGAGCCGGAAGCAAGATGGCAGTCTTGCGCCGGCTCGCTATTTCTGTTATCAGATTTTATGCCAAAGTCAACGATTCCTGATAACAGAAAGAGACGTGCCGGACGCCCCCCTGTCGGCGCTACGTTGGTCGGTGTTCGCCTTCCGCCAAGCGACCTAGACGCGCTCGACCAGTGGATCATTCAGCAGCAGGTCCCAATGACGCGTCCCGAAGCTATTCGACGACTGATCGAGCTTGGAATTCCAGTGCCGCCCCATCACGCGCCGGATGTGTCGACGAAAGAAGCATTTGCACTATTGTTGGAGTCGGCGTGTGACGCATTCGAAGCCTTGCTCTCCCTTCTACAGCGAAAAGTGACGATTGGTGGAAGCTCTGATCACCTGACGTCTGGACGCGCCGCCGCTGCAATCCGCATGGCGCTCGCCCAGTCATTTGTCTTCAATACTTGTCGCGCGCATCGTCTATGTAAGCATCAGGCTGGCGCCTTAGGCTTGGATAGAGATGAAAGAAAGGTGTTTATCGCGGCGACCGAGACCCTAGTCGATGTTCGCGACATCAATGAGCATGCCTACGAACGCAAAGTCAGCTCGGCAGGACGGAAACAGAAGTCACGCATGATGCACGACCAAGGTAACAGCTTTGGCGACGAAACCAGCCTTACGATCGATCAAGGAGGAGTATTGATGGGCCCGCTCGATCTGCGAGATGTTTATCGAGCGGTCGACCGAATGCGTTCGCTTGCCGGGTTCAGGATGCTGGGCGATGGAGACTGAGTCAATCCGCCGGCTGGTCGAGCTGGGGCTGAACGCAAGGACAACGGCGCGGTGAATTGGGGGCGTGGTCTGTTTCGCTTGTGGGTAATATTTAGCGCCCTTTGGGTCGCAATTTGCGCGACCATCGTCATAATCGACGGGCGATTGCTTGAAGCAAATAAGACCTACGAAATCGAGGGACGCTTTAAGGAGAGATACGAAGTCGTTGCTCCGGCCCGAGCTACGGAGTCGGAGGTTGTCGCCTTTGTTGAACAGAACAAGCGAAGCGATTGCACGGAGAATAAGACCGGGCCATGGTGTAGTTATCCGATGAAGCTTCAAATGCCCCGCAATTCCTTTGATTGGTTCTTCGTTTACTTAGGGACTGGCGTTCCGGCCGCCTCCCTCCTTCTCGGGGCTGGTCTCTACTGGGCATTCTCGGGGTTTCGGCGAGCAGCCTAAAGCGCGCGGCGGCCTGGCTTTGATTGCGCCGGCGGATGCAGAGCCTGAGTCGCGACACGTCAATGGCTCGAGGAAGACAATCCCCGCTCATAGTCACTGCCGTCCTCTTGCGCTCGCCCTGCGGTTGCCGTTGGATAGGGCCGGCTTTGTCGAACTTTGCAAGGTGAAGGGAGAAAAAATGAGTTCTCTTCCGCAGCTGATTCCAGATGTAGATTACTTGCTGCATCTCGAAGCGGAGGAACTTGCTGCAGCGCTGCTGATTGCTCTCCGTAGCCAACGGCAAGGCGGGGGCGTTGTTCATCTCACCAATTTTTGTAGTGGCCTGACATCACATCCAGGGCACCCGGCGTCCTATTCCGATACACGAAGAGATCAAGTCATTCAGGCCGTAACAGAAGCTTGGAATTGGCTTGAAGTGCAGGGCCTCTTAATACCGGCGCCCGGTACCAACGGCGCCCATGGTTGGAAAGCTTTCAGCCGCCGTGCCGAGAAAATGCAGAGTCAGGAGGAGATACGTGAGTTTTCGCGTTCCAGGAAAATTCAAAAAGACACGCTGCATCCAAGGATCGCCGATACCGTTTGGTCGGCTTTCATGCGCGGCGAGTATGATGTTGCAGTTTTTCAAGCAATGAAGGCGGTCGAGGTGTCCGTGCGACAGGCTGGCAATTTTGGTGCTGGCGATCTCGGCGTGGATCTCATGCGCAAAGCGTTCCATGAAGACAACGGGCCCTTAACGGATAAGGAAACTGAGAAAAGCGAACGCCAGGCCCGATCAGCTTTGTTCGCCGGAGCTATCGGATCTTACAAAAATCCGCATTCTCACCGCGAGGTCGATCTACGGATCCCTGAGGAAGCGATGGAGATTGTCATGCTGGCAAATCACCTGCTTCGTATCGTTGACGCAAGGAAGCCCAAATGATGACGGGCCTTAGGGCTGCACTCGCTGTTTCGATCCTATCCTCCGTGTGTGCAGCCGCGCAAACGAACCCGCTAATCATTGCTGCAAAACCAATGACGGATGCTTGGCGCAAATGCGTGATGGACAAAGCCGGCAAGTACATTCGCTCGGGCGAGGCGGCCAATATTATCGCCCAAGCCGCCCTCTACGGCTGTCGCGATGAGAAAGCGCTGGCGTATGAGGCCGTCTACCGGGCTAACTCGACAAGGGCCGCCGATATGATTCAATCACTTGAGCATGATCTGCAGAATCTGGTTGTAAGCCTCGTGGTAGAGGCAAAATCAAAATAGTCCGGTCAGCGAAGAAATGATCCGACCGCGCCGCATTGAATTTCTGATCGCCGTCATCCTGCTTTGCGGCTGGGCGCTATGGGGGTGCTTTTATGGCTGATCCAGATTGGTTTGCGCGCGCGGCCTCGGGCATCGCGCTTCTTATTTCCGGCGCCACGTTCATTTGGACACGCGTAGACAAACACCGCGAGCGCAAGGCGGCCGAACGAGCAGGATTGCCGTCGATAACCTTGCGCTGGAATCCGGCGGCCGATCATCAGGGCTGGTACAGCCTGAAACTCACCTTCCGCAATATTACTCAAAGCGTGCGGATCGACCGGGTAAGCTTGATGAGACCGCGGCGCTCGCTTATTGCGACGTGGGGCGGCGGTACTCCGCCGGTCAGAGGGCTTTCCGGCAAAATGATAGAGCCAAAATGGGAGTTTCACGCGGCGCCGAATCCGGTCCATGGCGAAGCCGCCGCCACCACTCATCTTCAGTTGAAGACAACTGAGGACCATGCAGGGGCGAAAGTCAAAATCAAGTTGGAGGGGCGCTATCTGCACGGCGCTATGACACCATTTGAAATGACCGTCGCTTCACAGCGAGATTGACAGGCCGCTGCCCGCCGCTGCCGGCGGGTGGTTTCAGGAATAGGCCGCGGTCGGCGGCGTGAACGTCGTCGTCCAGCGGGCGATGCCGAGCGACACGCGAAACAGCGTCACATCTCGGTTGCGTCACCTACATTTCACTGGCGGTCATCAACCTATCTGCAATTATCTGGAGCTGGTGGCCAGCCTAAAAGGCTGTTCCAGCAAACGCTCGTTAGTCTGCCCCCGATCGCAATGGAGGACTGCCATGGAAGTCCGAATTGGTTGGAACGACGTCGGGGATCCGACAAGGGCGGGCGACTATAAATTCCGTGACGGTACCGTCACGCTAACCGACGAGCAGATCGACTTGTGGATAGCCGCGCCGGCGGGATATTTCGTCGCCACGCAGTCGTCCGATTCTACACCCGACCACGTTCGATATTTGGTTGGTGAGTTTTACGCTCCAACAAGCTAGTGGTTTGCATCCCCGTCGCACCCTTCAGACCTTGGGCTTGTCAGATCATTTTGGCTTGGAAATTCGCGGTCCGGACGCCGGCTGCCGTCACAACTCAGATAATTAAGCCACTGACAAAAGTCGGGAGAGACTGCCCGAAGGCGGTCTTTTTCGGCCTACACGCGAAACGCTAAGGTGCCATGTAGAGCCACGGAGCCACCGGTTGGCATGTCGCCAAAGGCGACCAGCGTTGCCGTCTGGCCGGACCCAGCAATCCCGAAGTCGATGATGTTGGAATTCGCTGCGAGGCGAGCCATCACATAGGTGTAATTCGCCTTGGTGATCCCCTGCCAGAAGCAAGGGCCATAGACATTCTGGTTTGACACATTCGCCGACGTGAACGGCAAGCCGGTGATCCGCGCCGCCCCGCTCGCCGTCGTATGCGTGAAGGCCGACGTTGTGACCAGGAACCCGGCGGTCACGAGGTTACCGACTCGCGCGTAGAAGCCGGTCTGCACGGAATAGGTGACCGAAAGATTGCCTGGCGTGGCGAAGGTGAGCACCGGCGTCCAGACACCTTCGACGTATTCCGGACCCGACTTGCTGGCCTTACCCGTGAGACGCGGAAGCATCAGGTAATCCTCTTATGTCTGCCGAGCCGATCGGTTGGTTGTCCTGAAGCGACTAGGAACACTCTGCTGGAGGCGATTGATCATTGCCAACGCACGGCGCAAGCGCGCTAAGGTGAGACGCTGGAGATTGAAGTTTCGCCCGTGCCGCAGCGGCTTTCGATCGTTTGACGGCTGCGATTTTTGATGCTTTCCGGGCGACCTTTTTCCGCTCGCGTTTGCCAAGCTTCAGCATTCGGGCCTTGGCGCCACGCCTACCAAGCTCTCGCATCAGCTCGCGACGTGACACTCGATCATTATCGGCCGCGGCGAACCAGACTTTCATTCGCATGTCTTCAGCGCCGAGGCAGCCTCCGGCCTTCGGCTTCACCTCTAGATCAAATCCTTCAGGCCAAAGCGCCGAGACGATCAGGTGCAAGGTTTTCCACTGAGCCTGACGGCCGCTGGCCCTGTCGACGTGCAAGCATTTCGCGTAGTGGCCCTCCTGCACGCCGCTGATTTCGTCGACCTTCCACATTGGCCAACCCAATTCCTGACGACGCCTCTCACATTCCAAAAGTAAGGCTCGATAAACCGGCACAGCGCGGTCGATGATGATCGGTTCGTGGAAATTCGGCATCGGCTAGCCTGTCCCGAGCAATGACGTTCGGCCAGCGGTGAATGAGCCGGCCAGGGAACGGACGCCGAGCCGGCGGGAACGCAGCAGGCTCTCGGTCTGCAATTGGTCCTGCGTCTCGCGGATACGCGCCGCGTCCGCACGCGCCTGCTCATCCTGCTGCTGCTTCGCAACCGCGGGGTCTTGCTGGGGGACGTCAGGCTTGAAGAAACTCGCCATATTATCTTCGCGTCCCGCTGCTCGAGGCTCGGCTTGCCGGGGCACTTCTACTCACCCGATCCTTCAGCCGCATGCCCATCTCGTCGTCGAGCACCGCGGGAATTTCGCCCGGTTCAAGCTTCCGTGTTTCGGGCAGCTTGGTGCTGGAATCAAAACCGAAATGACCGCGGGTCCAGCTTGGACCCGACATGAAGCGTTCCTGGCTGCGCTCGATGGGTGTTGGCGCGCGCGGGCCCCGCTCGAGCATCCGGGCCGACTTCTTGCCAAGCTGGCGACTATCCCAATCCGCAACCCGTTCGATACGATCATACCGATAATGGTGACTGCCCGGCAGCCAGCCGAGTTGCTTGTCGAAGTAGGCAAGCAGCGACTCGCCCATCTCCCGCTCATGCGTCACGCCGCCGGCGCCGAAATTGTGCTTCCTCGCATGATCGAAGATCGGCAGGCTGGCGATTTCCGCGCGCTGGGCAAACAGATCGCGGGCATGGTCGAGCGCGTCGTCGATCTCGTCGTCGACTGCCAGCAGCCGGTCGGTGGCCTCGGACAGCTCCACCGCGCGCTGCCTCGCGAGATCCTCCGCTTCGCTGGCCTGCAGATCGCCGCGCAGTTGCTCCATCGCGGCAATGACCAAATCCAGGTTCTGCAGGGCGGCGCGCGCGGAATTCTCTTCCGCCTCCATGCTTTGCAAACTCGCCTTCGCCGCCGCATCGCCAAATTCCGCGGCGGTGGCAAAAGCCTTGCGCCGCTCGATGCCGGAAGCGAGAACGGCTTCCAGGCCGGCGCGCTTGGCAGTGAGTTTGCCAATCAGCTTGCGGGCCTCGTCGGCGGTCTTTGGGGTGGTGGTGGTCATGGGTTCGCTTTCTCTGTTCGCAGGAATCAGTTGAGGCCGTGGTGGGTGCCGCGCGCATACTCGTCGGAGTTGGCGGCTTGAGGCGTGTCGGAAAGCCAGGCCGAGACCTTGCCCGAGGTGAAGTTTTCGGTGCCGACCGTGTACTTGACACACACGTAGCGCTTGTAGGTGCCGGGCGGCAGCGCGACACCCTTGGCAACCCAATAGCCGGTCGCAAGCGTCGCTTCGGCGATCAATCCCGACGTCCAGTGAACCGTCGACGAACCGTTCGACGTATCGGCCGAACTCTCCACCGTCGCGGTCAGGGTGGCAGCCTCGCCGGCACTATCGAGCACGGTGTGAACGTAGATGTAGAGATACATCGGCTTGCCGGCGATGTTGACGGTGGTGTTCGCCACCGGCCCGCCAGGACGGCCCGAGCCAACG
The DNA here is from genome assembly GCF_001440395.1 of Bradyrhizobium jicamae. Classification (GTDB taxonomy): domain Bacteria; phylum Pseudomonadota; class Alphaproteobacteria; order Rhizobiales; family Xanthobacteraceae; genus Bradyrhizobium; species Bradyrhizobium jicamae. The sequence goes on from NZ_LLXZ01000071.1 coordinate 33,743, forward strand.
GCACCGCCCGAAGGGAGCAGGTCGTAAACCTTCGTCGAGATCGCCGTGGCAGTCAGGGCCTGCGCGTCGGAGAGTAGTTCTTGGCTGTCGGTGAACATTGGGTCCTTGCCTTTCAGGTCAACGGGTCGCGTCGCACGGGCGACGGTTCGGGACAGAAACTTCCAGCGCCAGTTTTGGAAAACAAAAAATCGAGTTCGCATCCGGGGATTTCGACCGGAAAAAAATGGAACCGATGGTCCGGGGAAGTCGCGCGAGGAAGACCCGGGGCGCCGATCGCGATCGCCAATTTTTAACCGGGGTCGTCCGCTGCGCGCCGTTTGGATTCGAGGGTACCGGGGGGCCCTTCGGATTCCAGTGACCGCAGGCGCCAGAGTGCCGCCAGGATGAGCAGCGCGAGTCAGCCAGCGCGTGCCGTCGATCGGCCGACGTCGGCAGCGTCCAAAGCTGGCACACACCAACGGGGCCTTCCTGCGGCCGTGAACTCGCGGGCGGTGGCCTGTGCGCGTGCTGATGCTTCCCAGAGTGTTGAAGAAGTGGCGAGAGCGCGCGCGCGAAAACCCTTCCGCCTGCATCGGTGTGTATTGTGCTCAACGCTGCATATTGGCCGCGTGTTGGACACTGATTTGCCAGAGATCGCAAATGTGCCTGCAAACGCAGCCTTTCTGCGTCCAAGTGCGTCCATACTCGCCACCTTGCGTCAGTGGCGACTGTCATCGCTCGCCCTCACGGTTCGGCGTGACGTCCAGCATGGGGTGGCTGTCGCGCGTGTCGCCTGGCCCGCTGAGATCTATGACATACCCAACACCGCCGCCGATGCCGATGTTAACGACGGGGCCGCTGGTGGGATTGGCGTGAACGCCTGAGTAGCCGAGCAGCGTCACCGCGACATCCTTGCGGCAGTGCTCCGACTTGGCGTGTTCGAGCAGCCAGTTCAGCGTTGCTGCCGCGGTTATGCTCGCGTTCGCCAGGGAAACGCGGGTCTGCCGGTCTCGATATTCCTGAACCTTGACCTCTTTCAGAGCCCGGCAAAGTCGCTCTGGTGATAGTCCGGCCCTTTCCGCGGCGGCTTTTTGTGTTTTGCATTCACCTGAGGCGAGCAAGTCAACCGCATGACGGACGCGACGGCTGATGCGCCCGACTTTGCCCGGTTTCGGATTGTTATCGATGGTTGCGATCTTGTTCATGCCTCCAGCGTGCTCGCTATGGATCCGATGTGGCAACGCACGGCGCGTCAAGCGATTGACGTTATTCCGGTGTGAGCGATGCGCTTCCAAGCGTCGCCGAAGGCAGAGCGCTGGTGGCGCATAGCGGGTTGGTGAGGATGCGCGCGAGGCGGTTTGCGCCATTGGTACGCCACTGCGCGCGAGGGTAATGGCAGACTGTTTTCTGCCATCCCTAGCACTAGGGAAATTCCAATGGCGGAAGATGTGGAACCCTGCCATTGATCTGCCATTGAATTTGGCGCAATGGCGCATCATGACGGACGCTTTCCGTGGATGACGCGGAGACCCTTCCGGGTCTTGTAATCGGTCGGGTCTTCGTAGTCCTCGGCGACCAAGAGGCCATTTTTGGACCACGTGCGGACGATCTCGCGGCACTGGAATTCGGTACGGTTCGGGCAATGGCGCTGCACCACCTTCCAAGCGGCGCGCTCACCAGCCTTGGGCGCATCGGAATAGCGCTGTCCGTTCGGCATGCCGGACTCGATGTCGTCGAGCGCCGCATTTATCTGAGCGCTGCTGATGCCGTCCCAGGTCTTGGGCGGGTGCCATCGCTCGACCGTCTGCACCTCGTCCCCGCTCGGGTATTCAGGGGTGCCGTTGCCGATCGGCACGCCGACAAGTCGGAACCACGTGGCCTCGCCGGACGGCGGCGAGATGTTGACCTTGCTGCTGTCCAGGCGGATGTACAGTTTGCGCTGCTCGGCGGGGATGCCAAACGTCTCGCCCTCGACGTCCGTCATCTTGGTCAGCGTATACATCAGGCGGCCGGCGTCCCGCGCCGAGCTCGCGCCGCGGCCTGCGTCGGCATCGCCGGCAGCTAGCTGGCCCTTTTTGACGTGATGCGGGCAGTCGACGGCGATGTTGAACTCGATCGCCAGTTTGACCAGCAGCCCGCAGACGAAGTCCATCGCGCCGTTGTCGTTCTCTTCGAGAGCGTGCAGCTTGACGAAAGGATCCAGCCCGAGGAGGTCTATTTGGCGCCGTGAGATGGTATCCCGCAGCAGAGTCTCGAGTTGTCCGGCCTGCGGCGTTCCGTCCCGCATCTCGGCGAGTTTGAGCCCCTTCGGGGCGGCGCAGTACAGCCAGCCCTTCAGGTCGGCCGGCTGGATGTTGTGGTGCATTCGTGCCGCGGCGAGCCTCCGAAGCATCTCGTCGTCGTCGTCTTCCAACGAAAGCATGAGCACCCGGCAGCGTTTGAATACGTGCTCACCGGTGAGTGGTTTTCCGGTTGCGAGGGCCAGATACTGCGCCTGACGCAACGCGCTTTTTCCGGTTCCGCCGGCAGCTAGCAGGCCGGACAGGAAGCGGCGGCAGAATTGATTGCCGAGCAACCACCCACGGGGCTCCGGCACGTCAATACGCTCGCCAGCGTCCCATTCTTTCAAGCTCGGCACCGGCGCCCACGGCGATCGCGGATCCCATTCGCCGGCGATGTAGGGCTTTCCGTATTCCGGCTCCAGGTCCGGAAGTCCGTCGGCGCTTTCTGGGATCTCCGTCGGCATCGGCACATCTTCGGCCGGCGCCGCTATTGCTTCGCCTGGCATGAAGGTGCGCTTGAGGTCGTCGATGTCGTCGGTGTTGAACGGGCTCAGCATGAGGGGCTTTCCAGCAAGGCGAGTAGCAAGGCCGCATCTTTGGGACGATCGGCGAGCCATGCCTTGAGCCGCCCGATATCTCCGGCGGCGACCACGATGCGGAACGCGTCCACGGTCGATTGCGCGGGGCGGTAGGGCTCGGGCGCGGCAGGCGGCGGATCTCGAGGGCGCGGCATCGCATCCATCCGCGCCAGTATGGCCGCGACCTCTTCCTGGCGCCGCAGTTCGGCGCGCCGCTCCAACTCGTCGAGCGTCATTTCATCGGGCGACAGGTCGAGGCAGAAAAATTGCGGGCCCTCCCCGTCGTCGACCATCTCATGCCGATCGATCGTCAGCCCGCACCACTCGCACGGCCTTGGATCAATCTCGATTGGGAGGATTGAGTTCATTCGGCCGGCTCCACTTTAAGCAAGCCTAGTTCAACCGCCCGGGTTTCTGCTTTGGCCAGTGCCCGGGCCAGTTCCGGGAGTTTGCGAACGGCGAGCGCAATACCCTGCACGGTCGGGCGGTCGACGCCATCCGAACCGGTTTGCCATACCCGCACGTTGACGAGCGGGTGACCCTCATATTCGGAGAGCTCGACGCGGATATGCTTGGTGCGATCTCGCGCTGACTTGAAAAACTTCGCGATCGGAACAGGCTCAGCGAGCGGTGGCGGCCTTGCGCTCATGGTCGCACCGCCAGATCAAGCGCGACCGCAATCGGCCCGCTGATGGAATGCCGGATGGCGTCGACCTCAACACCATGCTGAAGCAGCAGGCTCACCAGGATCGCAGACGTTTCCGCGTGCTGCTGGAGCGGCGTATTGATCTTGCCAGTATCCAGGAAGATCTCGGCTAGCCGGCCGTCCGGATAGTGCGACGCTGTGGCCCGATAGCGGTGCCCTTCGCAATCGAAGTTGAAGGCAACACTGGCGCGCCTGTTCAGCTGGTAGCGCCGGACGGGCGCGGAACACGCGAGCGTGCGTTGTTTGCCCGTGCTGTGGTCTGCGATAGCTTCGGCTGCAATCCCCCGATCGCCCTCCGAAGCCCCGCCGTCCCGACCTGGACGGCGGCCTTCACCGCTGTCCATCAGGCCGCCGCCTCTTTGGTCTGGGGCAGCGAGGCGAGCCAGTTCGCCTCATCCTCGTCCGTCACGATCGTGCGGGATCCGACCTTGCGGGCATTCAGGCGCTTTTCCTTGATCTCGACGAAGATCTGCGCGCGAGAGATTCCGTTACGCTCCGCGATCTCTTCGACGCGAAACGAGCGGCGGCCGTAAAAATTCTGAACTGCGGTTTCCATCTTCATCCTCGCTTGTTGAAGCTTGGACGAAGGTGGATTGATTTGGGGGTGCGCGTCGGCCAGTAATGGCCGCTAATGGTCGGTCGCTAATTCCGACCGCAGTTTCTGCAGCATCTCGCCGACCTTTTCCTTGAACCGCGTCTCACCTGGGATCGGCTCGTTGAGCCCCTCCAAGTGGTCTTTAATTAGGCCGATTAGGTCGTTTTGAGACCGCCAACCTTCCACGCGGTTCTCGCGCCTGGTGAAGTCTCCGCGCTTCGAGAATTCTCTTCGAATAAACTGCTCGATCTCGTCCCAGTCGTACTGTTCAGGTGCTCCTGTGCGCTGCCGACCCCCGCGAGGAGCTGCCAACGGATCCAAACCCGTACTTTTCCCGTGGTTGATTGGCGGCCATCGTCGGATCAGGTCGGCGCGCCAAATCGCGATCCTCGCCGGGTGATTCCGGGGGTGGAAGTACTCCCATGACTCGAGCGCAAAACCGCGACAAAGGATCTCCGACTTTTCGAAGTCGAGCACGGGCGCATGCAGCCAATCCATCATCTTGGTATCCAGCTTTCGCTGCGGCAATATCACCCGAATTCTGATCACGGGAGGCGTGCGGCCGGGCGTGGGAAACGCTCCCAGCACTAGCTGGGCAGCGCTGACCGCCCGCGTTATCGTTTCAGCGGGATTCTCGGCGCCTGCCGCCCGCACAATCGCGGCTGCCTCTTGCAACGTCGACCAATCCATAGCCCCCTCACATACCGCTCAGGACCGCACCGAACCGCGGCGCGCCAGCGCGGATGGCATCGGCGACATAGGACGGCGCCAAATGACCGTAGTGTTTTTCGACCATGCGCGTATCGCTATGCCCGAGGTTCTTCGCCACAACGATCAGCGGCACGCCGTTCATGACCGCGTGGCTCGCCCAGGTGTGGCGCAAACCGTGGAAGCCCATCGGCGGATCGATCTTCGCCCGCTCGCAGGCCTCGCGCATCGGATCTTTCTGGTGGTCCTTCTTCCACGGCTCCCCGTTCTCCTTCAGAAACAGGAATTCGGTGCCGGCCCGGCCGGCGGTGATCGAACGGAAGAACGCAATGCCGTCCTCGGTGAGGTGAATGTGTCGCGCCTTGCTCGATTTGGACTTTCGGATCGCGACAGTGCCAGAGTTGTGGCTGAAGTCGACGACCTTTAGCCGCGTCAGCTCCCCATACCGCGCGCCGGTTTCCACCGCACCGCGGGCCAGCCGGCGGAGGTCCAGGTCCGATGCATTGAGCAACCGCGTCACCTCAGCGAGTTCGAGGTACCGCACGCGCGCCGCATCGACGCCCTTGAACGGCTCCACGGCGCGCCAAGCGGCATCGCTGGGGACCTTCTCCTCACGCCACGCCCTGTTGAGGGCGGCTTTCAAAACCGTCAGGATGCGATTTGCAGTGGATCGCCGGCGTCGCTGATGCTCCTCGGGGTCGTCGACCTCTTTGAAGCGCTGCTCCTCGCCTTTCTTCACGCGAATGCGCGCACCAGCTTTGGCCAGGCCGTGGTGCCACGTCTCGATCTGATCCTTGGTCAGATCCTTGACCTCGATCTCGCCGAGATCGGGCAGGACGAAAGCGTCGGCGGCGTACCTGCTGAACTTCGCAGACTTCCGCTTGGCCTCCAGGAACTCAATGTAGGCATTGACGGCGGCCTTCACGGTGAGCGGGCCGGACTTGCCGGCTGCCTTGTGGGCACGGTCGACCATCACCTCGCGCGCCCTCGCCTGTGCTTGCGAAAAGCTCAGGATCTTCACGCCGTCGGCGTCGGACAAGTCATCTGCCGGGCCGATCGTCTCGACCTCGTATTTCTGATCGCCCACATAGCTCCGCACCACCCAGTTGCCGGCGCCCGACTTGAGCCGCCGGTACCCGAGGTGAACCCCCTCCTCCATGACCCGATAATAGGGCTTGCCGCGCGCCTCCAGACGCCTGCGGGCCTCTCGCTTCTCCAGGTTCGCGTCACGCACTGTGCGGGCCATCGTCGCCACCTTGGCAAGGTTGAAAACGCCTCGTGTCCAACGCTTGTCCAATATTCATGGTTGGACGTCAATGGACTGACATGGTCCTATGTGACAGTATCTGTTGATTAAATTCGACTATTCACACGGAGGTGGACGACTATGGACCTGTTCTTATCTCTTTCACGGTGGAGAGAGCGGTTCGATTCCGCTAGGGAGCGCCAAGACCCCGAATCCGCGGCCCCTTCACTAGATTTGCTGCGTCCCGCACGCTCGAAGCTAAATTCGCCGCGCCCGCTCGGTTGCCGTGTATGGACGCTCGCTTGCCGAGCGGTACGCGATATTGCAAAGGGCGGCCAGGATCGCTGACCCTGCCAATCTCGACCGTACTCAGATCGGGAAGATTGTGCATTTATTTTGAACACCCCTAATTGCATTATCAATTGAAGCATCCCTCAATTAAATAGAACGCAAGGTGTTGCTGCAACCGCAGATACAGCCCGTAACCAAGCCTTGACAGGCGGCTGTGAAGAAGCGCGCCGCAACCTATAATGGCTGGAAATTAATCTATTGATAGGTATTTCAGTAAGTTTCCATCCCTTTACGAGTTTTTAATAATGATATGAATCGGGAAAATCTGGCAATCTGAGCCAGCTAGCAAAAGTTATTTTGAATTCAAGTTATCATTGGGAGTACGCGCAATGATTGAACCACGTGGACTGTTAGCGGCCGGCGTCTTATCGATCGCCGCGGTTTCATTTAGCCCGGCGCACGCGAGTTTCGTCCTCCAGGACCCGGCCATCACCGCACCTCTTTTGAACTTTGACGATGGATGCCACAACTGATTCACGACCACCGGGCACGTTGCCGGATTTCCGTCGATCCTCGTCACCGCGAAATCGACTGGTAACACTGATTTTTCAAACGGTGTGGCTACTGTCTCCACAGTGAACGGGGGCAACCCGCCGCTGTTTACGACGATTGAGTTCACATTCAGCAACGTGTCGGTATTTAACGAGTTTTCCTTCCAGGCCCAGTTCGACTCCGTCAGGGGCGATCCCACCACTGACGTTACGGTGACATGGTACGACCAAAACAACGTCAGCGGCAGTTACACGTTCTCCGGCCTTGACAGAAGCGGCCTCACGCCTTCACTCGGAATTCACTCCGTCGATGGCGGGACGCTTTCAAAGATCGTCATTTATGACCCCGAAGGCTTCAAACAATTGAAGCAGTTCGCTTTCGACGGCAACGTAGCGCCGGTGCCTGAACCTTCGACATGGGCCATGATGATTCTGGGCTTCGCTGGAGTCGGGTTCTTGGCCTACCGCCGGCGCGCGCAAGGCCAGGCACCGCGTCTGGTCTGATGGGCGCGCGTCCATAGAAAGGTCAAAAAGGCCGCCGCTTGTGGCGGCCTTTTTTTGCGAAATGACAGTCCACGAATGTTCAATCGCAGAGGCTAATGAACAAAGATCGAGATCCCCGCGCCAAGGGACTTGGTCGAACTGAAAGAGGCTCTCGCGAATTTCGAGCACAAGCTTGATGCCTTCGAAGCCCGCATTGGCGTAAGTCAAAGACGTCTCACGGCATTTGTTTGACCTCGACCGCCTCCCACATTTGCGTTGCCAGTGAGGTCGTCGCGGCCATGAAGTACCGGATGGAAGGTCATTGCATGGTCGGCATTCGGGGAAGCCACCCCTCGTAGCGCTATCGCGCGACTTCCGCAAATCCCAACGGCCCAGCACCTTGGTTCGCTCAACCGGCGTTCACCTTTCTTTGGCGCGCCGCGAACCACAATTTCGGCTTGCTTCGTTCTCTCACCACGCGCTCCACCCGCCACACGAGAACTGCTTCTTTTCTGAAACCAAGTGAGTAAAGTCGTTTCAACGGCCGCATGTCCTCACACGTGTTGCGAAAAGAATGCGCGACTACACGCTCAAGGAGAAAGCCAAGATCACCGCTGGCGCCGTGGCGGCACTCGTCATCGTGGCATGGCTTGCTGTCTTCGCGTTGGCGCTGCTATCGACGGGATAGACAAGGCAGGTGGCGATATCGCAGGAACTTTGTTCTACTACCAGAACGATCTCAGGAACTTTGTTCTACCCCGGAGAACCACATCAGGAACTTTGTTCTTCTCCGGAGAACTACGGGCCGACAGGTACGAAAGCTCAATGACAGACAATCTCTCACGCGTCGACGGCGCGCGTGTCCTCGCTGATTTACACGCACTGCGTGCGATCGGCACGTACAAGTCCGGTGTTCACAAGCCGACGTTCTCGGAGCCGCACCTGCGTTCGCTGGCGTGGCTGGTCGAGCGGTTGCCCGAGGCCGGCCTTGCGGGCGAGATTGACGGCATCGGCAATATCATCGGCACCAGCACGAAACACGGGCCGAAGCTGCTGGCCGGCTCGCATCTGGAAAGCCAGAACCATGCGGGCTGGCTCGATGGACCGCTCGGCGTGGTCTATGCGCTCGAAGCCGCCCGCGTCATCAATCCCGATCCTGACATGAAAGGCGCCGTTGAAGTGGCGGCATGGTGCGACGAGGAAGGCCATTTCGGACATTTCCTTGGTAGCCGGTCCTATGTCGGCGGCGTCACCGAAGCCGATATCGATGCGGCGCGCGACCGCAACGAGGGCAAGAGCATGCGCGATGCCCTGCGCGACGCGGGTCTTGCCGGCCGCGCCCGCACACGGTGCGAACAAAGTCGGCACATCGGATATCTGGAAGCCCATATCGAACAAGGCGAGACGCTCGAAAGCAGCGATCTCAAGATCGGGATCGTCACGTCGATCGTCGGCATCTGGCAATACCGCATCAGCTTCACCGGCGAACAGAACCACGCCGGCACCACGCGGATGGCGGTTCGCCGCGATGCCGGCCTTGCACTCGCCAGGTTCTGCGTCGCGATCGACGACCGCTTCCCTGCGGCCTGCGGTCCGCGCACGGTATGGACCACCGGACGCATCACGCTCGATCCCGGGGCGCCCAGCATCATCCCGGGAGCGGCGGAAATGCTGTTCCAGATTCGCGACGACGATCCCGCGGTGATCGCGCGGCTGGAAGATCTCCTCCGCAGCATAGCTGCAGAGGTCAGCGCGCAGGGCCGCTGCAGCGTCGCGGTGGAGCGCATTCGCACCGGGACGCCTGCATTGATGGATGCCTCGTTCCAGCAGGCCATCGAACAAGCCGGCACAGCCCTTGCCGGCGGCAAGTCCCTGCGCATGCCGAGCGGCGCCGGCCACGACGCCCAAATTCTCTCGACCGTCATGCCGGCGGGCATGCTGTTCGTACCCTCGATCGGCGGCATCTCGCACCACTGGACCGAGAACACTGCCGACACGGACATCGTCACGGGGGCCGAGGTGTTTGTGGAAGCCTGCCGGCGGCTGTTGGCGCGATAAGGCGGCACGAGAAACGACATGGCCGCTGAAACCAAGCCGACCCGGTCGATCAGGGACATTCCACCAGGCGTATGGGCCCTGGGCTTCGTCTCGATGCTGATGGACGTCTCGTCGGAGATGATCCATGCGCTGCTGCCGATCTACCTGGTCACCGTGCTCGGCGCATCGATGGTGACGGTCGGCGTCATCGAAGGCATCGCCGAGGCCACCGCCTCTATCGTTAAAATATTCTCAGGTGCGCTCTCGGACTGGCTCGGCAAACGCAAATGGCTGGCTGCCATCGGCTATGGCCTCGCGGCCTTCACCAAGCCGGTGTTTCCGCTGGCGCCAACCGTCGGCTGGCTGGTGGCTGCGCGTTTCGTCGACCGCATCGGCAAGGGCATTCGCGGCGCGCCCCGTGACGCGCTGGTGGCGGATCTCTCGCCGCCCGACCTGCGCGGCGCGAGTTTCGGGCTGCGTCAATCGCTCGACACGATCGGCGCCTTCCTCGGCCCGCTTCTCGCCATCGCCCTGATGTGGTGGACGGCTGACAACTTCACGACGGTATTCTGGGTTGCCGTGATCCCCGCCTTCCTGGCCTTCGCGTTGATCGTTTTCGCCGTGCGCGAGCCGGAACGGCCGAAAGCGCTGCGCACCGTGCGCAATCCGATCAGCCTGGCCGAGATCAAGAATCTGGGAACGGCCTATTGGTGGGTGGTGGCGGTCGCGAGCGTGTTCACGCTGGCGCGCTTCAGCGAAGCCTTCCTCGTCCTCCGCGCCCAGAATGTCGGGCTGCCGATCATGCTGGTGCCCGCCGTGCTGGTCGCCATGAATGTCGTCTATTCCCTCGCCGCCTACCCCGCCGGGGTCATGTCGGACCGCATGAGCCGGACGGCCGTGCTGGCGGGCGGCATTGTGGTGCTGATCATTGCCGATGTCGTGCTGGCCCTGATGCCCTCGATCGGCGGCGTCGCGCTCGGCGTCGTGCTCTGGGGCCTGCATATGGGGCTGACGCAAGGCTTGCTGGCTGCGCTCGTGGCCGACACAGCGCCGGCCGAGTTGCGCGGCACGGCTTTCGGGTTCTTCAACCTGCTCGGCGGCCTGGCGATGCTCGCCGCCAGCGTCATTGCCGGCGCGCTCTGGGATATCGCGGGGCCGCAGGGAACGTTCCTGGCCGGCGCGAGCTTCGCGCTGGTCGCGCTTGCGGGATTGCTGATGGTACGGGGCAAGATCGGCCAACGGATCCCGGCTTGAGGGCACCGCTGTCGCTGGCTTGGTGACAAGGAGTCGCGTCCAGATTTCTTGCAAACGGCTGCGTTTACGGCCATTTACGCTCACGTGAGGTAAAGTTCCGCAAAATGCTGCTGCTTCAGGCCCTTCCAACATCGATCGGCGTTGCCGCGATTGCGCCGGCGTTGCTGGTGCTATGGCTCGTCATTGCCGCCGACGAGCGCCCCGGCCCGCCCGCGCGGGTATGGCTCGCATTCGTGCTCGGGGCCGCCAGCATCTCGCTGTTGGGAGTGGCGCGTGCGCCGTTTGCCGCGATCCTTGCGGTGCCGGGAAATCCCTGGATGACGCAGGGCCTGCGTTCCATCTTCGGCGTCGCCGCGCCGGAGGAAATCGTCAAGGTCCTTGTGATCATTGCCGTGTCGCTGCCGGTGCGCCGGCGTACATTCGCAGACCCGATGGACACCGTGGTCTACGGCGCGGCCGCCGGCCTCGGCTTCGCGGCTTACGAAAACCTCGCTTATCTGGTGCAGCACGCCGACATGTGGCGCTCGCTGGCGGCCTTGCGCAGCGTGCTGACGGTTCCGTTCCACGGCGCGCTCGGCATCATCGCGGGCGCCTATATCGCGATCGCGCGCGCCGGCACCGCGCTCGGCGCGCATCGCCATCATCGCGACTGGGCGCGGCTCTCGAGCTGGTGCCTGGCACTGTTCGCGCCGGTCGCGCTGCATGCCGCCTTCGACTTCCCGCTGCTGACCCTGCAGAAGCATCCAGATCTCGGCCCGACGACGCGAATGCTGCTGGGGGCGGCGAGCCTTTTGATCGGCTTCAGCTCGATCGGATTTGCCATCCGTCTGGTGCGGCGCGTTGGCCGCCATCACGCGCCGCGCACCGAAGTCGCGCGTGAGCGGCTGAGCCAGTTGCGGCGGATGTGGGCGCTCCTGCTCGTGGGCAGCGGTGCGGGCTTCGCCGGCGCAGCTTTCGTGCTGACCTCGCTCCATCACTGGTTCATCAATCCGGATCGCAACGCCTCGCTGCTTCTCATCCCGCTCGGCATGACCTCCATTCTGATCGGCCTGGCGTTGTTGCTGGCGACATCCGCCGTCTACGTGTTCGGCCGCAACCGCATCAGGACGTCCTCGGAAGGATTTTCGTCGGCGCCGGAGCCGGGCTGAACGTCATCTTCCCGTCGCTGACCTCGCGCACAGATAACGTCGAACAAATTTTACCCGCAGTCGGCGCACGGGCTATATTGGGCACTCGATCGGCGCTGCAGGCATCGGGAGTTCCAATGACCCTTCCCCAGGACGGCCCTCCAGACCTCGGCAAACTGCAGTCTGAAATGAACGCCGCGGTGAAGGCGCGCTGGAAGGTCATTCTGTTTGAAGGCATCGTGCTCGCTTTGCTCGGCCTCGCCGCGATGATCGTGCCGCCGCTGGCAAGCCTTGCCGTCACCATCTTCCTTGGCTGGATGTTTCTGATCGGCGGCGTTGCCGGGCTGTTCGTCACCTACTGGTCGCGCCAGATGCCGGGCTTCTGGTGGTCGCTGTTCTCAGCGGCGCTCGCCGTTCTCGCCGGCGGGATTTTGCTGGCGCGGCCGGCGCAGGGCATTCTCACGCTCACCATCGTGGTCGGCGCGTATTTCCTGGCCGAAGGCGTCGTTACCATCATGTACGCGCTGGAGCACCGCCGCGAATTGTCGGAGCGCTGGTCCTGGCTGCTGATCTCGGGCGTGATGGACCTGCTGATCGCGTTCGTCATCGTCGCCGGCCTGCCGGGGTCGGCGGAATGGGCAATCGGCCTCCTGGTCGGGATCAATCTCGTGCTCGGCGGCGGCTCGATGGTCGGCATGGCGCTCGCCGCGCGCAAATCCTGACGTCGATTATGGGGTGACAAGCCCGAACGGCTGGGCTATAGAGCCCGCCATGATCACCTTCGCCGCCAGCAACTTTTGGTATTTTAGCTACGACAGCTCGCTGGCGGTGGGAGGATCGCGCTCAATCTGATGAATTGAAGCCAAAAATCCGAACAGCCGCCAAACCTGGCGGCTTTTTTTATTGCCGGCAGGTTTCCTAACCAGGAGCCAGAGCCGTGTTGAGCACCACCGACGATCTTCGAATTCGCGAACTGAAAGAGCTGAGTACGCCGCAGGAGGTGATGGGCGAGATACCCCGCACCTTGACCGCGACGCGCGTCGTGATGGCGGCACGCAATGCCATCCACGCCATCCTGAACGGCGCCGACGACCGCCTGCTGGTCGTGGTCGGCCCCTGCTCGGTCCACGATCCCGCCGCGGCCGTCGATTACGCCGAGCGGCTCGCCGCCCTGCGCGAGGAGCTCGCCGACCGCCTCGAGATCGTGATGCGGGTCTATTTCGAAAAGCCGCGCACGACAGTCGGATGGAAGGGTCTGATCAACGACCCCAATCTCGACGGCTCCTTCGATATCAACAGAGGCCTGCGGCTCGCCCGCAACGTGCTATCAGCCGTGAACAATCTCGGCCTGCCAGCCGGCACCGAATTCCTCGACATGACGACGCCGCAATACATCGCCGACCTGATGGCGTGGGCGGCGATCGGCGCGCGCACCACCGAGAGCCAGATCCATCGCGAACTGGCGTCCGGTCTTTCCTGCCCGGTCGGCTTCAAGAACGGCACCGACGGCAATGTCCGCATCGCGGCGGATGCGGTGAAGTCGGCCTCGCATCCGCATCATTTCATGGCGGTGACCAAGGGCGGACGCTCCGCGATCGCGGCGACGACCGGCAACGAGGATTGCCACATCATCCTGCGCGGCGGCCACAAGCCGAACTACGACCGCGACAGCGTCGAAGCTGCGTGTGTCGAACTTGTCCGCGCCGGCGTCGCGCCGCGGCTCATGATCGACACCAGCCACGCCAACAGTTCCAAGAAGCCGGAGAACCAGCCACTCGTCGTCGCCGACATCGCGCAGCAGATATCGGACGGCGAGCAACGCATCACCGGCGTCATGATCGAGAGCAATCTCGTCGCCGGCCGTCAGGACGTCGTGCCGGGCAAGCAGCCCACCTATGGGCAGAGCATCACCGACGGCTGCGTCGACTGGGACACGACGGTATCAGCGCTGAACGTGCTGGCCGATGCGGTAGCGACGCGCCGGAACGCGCAGTCGCGCAAGTTCCGGGAAGAGCGTTCGGCCTAGCCCTCCCGGATCGAATGACGGCGAAGCAGGGCACGCGGACGACGCGCGCCCTGCTTCTGCTTATTGAAGCGCCGCCCACGATCCGGAACGTGGACGCAAAATCCGGACAAACGCGAGATAGCTGGCGGCGAGGTTCAGAACATTGGGGCCGACGCGGCCTCAAGCTCCACGGTCTTGGTCGGCTGGATGCTCGGCGAGGCCAATGGCCCCATGCGGACATACACCTCGTTCGGCACCCCGTAATCCCGCAGCACCTGGGAGATCTTGTTGAGACCGCAGGCCTCGCGTTGCACGACGAAGAGCCAGAGCGCATAGCCTGCCTGTTCGACGAGAGCATCGCGGATTTTTCGATCGGAATTTTCCGTCCGCGGACATGCGGCAAGTGCCGCCAGTGCGGCCTCGAGCCGCCGCCCAAGCCGTCCGAACGCCGACGCCCTCTCCTGGGCGATCTCATAGTCGAGCGTTGCGTGTGCAGAACGAAGTAAGTCCAACGTCATATTGGCGCGCTCCGAAACGTTGGCCTGCCAATTATCGCTTTCATCATATTGATCGGCTGGGCACTGTTCAAGACACGGTCAGAACACATCGATCGTCGGGAAGCGCGGCTCTCCAGTGATGCAGTCCCAAAGGTAGATCGCAAGCCCGACGTCGCCGGTCCAAAGCGTATACCGTCCGCGGCCGACGACGGCATGAGCGCCGCGATACTGGACGACGGCCGTCATCGCGAATTGGCGTGCGCGGTCGAGCCAAACCGGGTCGTTGGTGCGGCGGTAGAGCTTGAGAAATGCGTAGCCATTTCCGCCGGTGCCGTGGCAAAGGCCCGCGCCCTTGGTAAGCGGTCCGGCGGCCCAGGCGAAGCGACCGCCATCGACGAGGAGCGTGTCGAATTCAGAGGTGGCAAAGGGCGCATCCGCAAACGTCGTCACCATGCCGGGCGCGCCGTGGCAATGCTGACAATAGGCAGGCGGCCTTGCGCGCTTGCTTCTCGCCGCCCAATTTGTCCCGGTCTCAGATCGCCAGGCATTCGCTGCGAGTGTCTGCGGCACAAATTCGGCTACTTGCGCCTGCTGCGTCGGCGTCAACCAGTCCCATCCGTGCAGCAATGGGATCACGTTGCCGGCAAAACCGTGAACGGGCCCCAGCCATTGGTCGTTCTCACCATAGAGATCCTGGGTCCAAAGTTGACCTTGCGGCGTGTCCTCAAGCGCGCGCAACAACCGCGCCGCCTGTACTTCGAACAGGCCGCGCCATCGCGTTTCCTGTGTCATCCCGGCCATATGGATTGCCGCCAGCATGGAGCCGGGCATGCCCCACATCAGCTCCCGGATCGGCAGTCGCATGTTTGCTTCTGCACGCCTATGCACAAGATCCGCCATGCTCGATGTGGGAGCGAGACGCATGGCGAGCAGCGCTGCGCCCATGTCGCCCTTGAGCAGCGAACCATGCTTGCCGTAATCGGCAGGCGAATTGTTTTCGAAGGCAGCACGCGTCCGCTCCAGTAGCCGGGGCAGAGCCGGGCGAAAATCCCGGGCAGCACTGACGGCACCGACCCGATGCAAATAGTCCAGCGCCCAGATGACACCGGCCGCGCCCGTGTAGAAACTGGGGTTGCCGTCTCCCACGCCGTCGTCGCTTGGATGACCCGGCCAGAACGTGTCAAGATCGAACTGCGCTGTGGCATCGGCTGCAATTTCTTCGATCGCAGCCCGGACGGCCAATTCATTCCAGGCGTCCGGTGCAAGCGGACGATGACGACCGAGGGCAATCATGCCTGAGCGCCTCCTGAGCGCGATCCATCTTGGTCTTCAGACGAGGGAAAGATCGCACGAACGTCGAAGGCGGCCCAAGGCCGCTCCCACCATCTTCCAACCGTCACGCCGCCCGCGTCGAGCGCATAGCATCCCTAAGGCTGGCGGCTTTCATGCTCCCATCGCACCGCAGGCCGGCATGATATGTCGGCGGTTTCAGACAGGCGACAGCAGATCAGCGTACTTGGCGCAGTTGTGATGTATGGTCCGACTGACGGCTCCCTTTGTCGACCAGGCCCGGGTATTTGGTGTCTGAACAGCCTCGGCGTCTTGAGCGACCGGCAACAGGCGTGTATCGGCGCGAGCGGAATCCAAGTGTCGCGCCGGCCGCATCGCCGTTGCCGAAGCAGGTGATCGATTGAGCTCAGAACCTTCGACGAAACCCGTGGCTGCATCCAGCTCGTTCGCCGCCATGAAGTCGCGGCCCTACCGCGCGCAATTCATGGCCTACGTGCTGGCCATGATGGCCGACAATATCGAGCATGTGATCAGCTATTGGGTGGTGTTCCAGAAATTCCATTCACCCGCGCTGGCGGGCTTTGCGGTGCTGTCGCACTGGCTTCCCTTCCTGTTCTTCTCCGTCGCCGTCGGCGGGCTGGCCGACCGGTTCGACCCGCGCCGCATCATCCAGTGCGGCATGCTGCTCTTCATCGTGGCCTCGGCGGGTTGGGGCGTCTTCTTCATAACCGATACGCTCGAGATGTGGCACGCGATGCTGCTTCTGGTCATCCACGGCTGAGCCGGCGTGCTGTGGCAGACGCCGAACCAGTTGCTGCTCTACGATATCGTCGGCCCGGCTGATCTGCCGAGCGCGGTGCGGATGAACGCGACGGCGCGCTATCTGGGCATCCTGGTCGGCCCGGCCGTGGGCGGCGTCATCATGCTGACGCTGGGCCCATCCCATGGCATCATTTTCAACACGCTGTTCTACTTGCCGATGCTGCTGTGGCTGTTCTGGGCGCCAGTCCGCGACAAGAGCCTGGCGGTGCGCCGCCTCGCCGTGCGTGGCCTTGCCGATATCGTGCAGACCATCCGTGACATCGGCACCCACCGGGTCCTGACCTTGATGACGCTGCTCGCCGGGGTGACCTCCTTCATGATCGGCAACGCCTACCACGCCCAGATGCCGGGCTTCGCCGGCGAACTCGGGCACGGTGACCCCGGTGTCGCCTACAGCGTGCTGCTGGCCGCCGACGCCGCCGGCGCGCTGCTTGCGGGCCTCGTTCTGGAAGCGTGGGGCCGGCTCAAGGTGACGCCGCGGACCGCCATCATCCTTGCCATTCTATGGAGCTTGTCTCTGCTCGCATTCGCTTGCGTCGGGATTTACGCGCTTGCGATCGTATTGCTGTTTGCCGCAGGGTTCTTCGAGCTGTCGTTCAACACGATGGCGCAGGCGCTGGTCCAGATAAATGCGCCGACCGATATTCGCGGCCGCGTCGTCGGCCTGTTCAACATGGCCGGGCTCGGCATGCGCGCGTTCAGCGGCATCACCGTGGGTTTGTTCGGCGCTGCGATCGGCATTCACTGGTCGCTCGGCCTGTCGGCCGCCGTGCTGCTGGCTTTTCTGCTCGTCCTGTATCGCCGCGCGGCAAAGTACGGCTGACGCCGCCAGCGGAGGTCCGCCGCAAACCAGGCTTCACAGCAGCCATCGCTTTCCGGTTCTTGAGGAGTCTGGTCCCTAGCAGCCGCGGCAGATGCTCTTGATCTTGCGGTCGAGCGCTGCGTTTTCCTTGCTCAGGGGATCGTTCGGGTCGATCAGGTTCTTTTCACTCGGCACGTCGCTGCGGCGGGGCTGACGGTGTCCGATCGGCGCCTCCGGGATCCCTCCGGCACTCGGGCTGGTGCTCTTTGGCATTGTCGACGTCCCGCCCTGCGCAAACGCAACAGGCATGCCGAGCAGGACCATCAGCGCTACCGACAAGATTGTTTTTTGCATCCTGATTCTCCCGCCTTTTAGATTCATTTATCGTGTCCGTTCCGGCGCGTCGATCGTGGCGCAGTTACGGCGTCCCTGGCCGACGCAATCCTGCGCCTTTCGTACATCGGCCATGGTGCCGAGCAGCCAGATTCCGGCGGCCACCAGCACCACAAAGAAACCGAGCAGCACCGCATTTTCGATGCCGCGATGGCCCTCTTCTTCCGGCGGCTCCCGCTTCTCCTCGCCGTCCCCAGCCATCGCAAGTCACGGCTTCGGCGGATAGAGGTGAGCGTCGCCGCAATAGTCGACGATCCGATACTGCGGTTCTGAGGATAGTTCAGATTCACTGGAACTTGCATGCGACAAATAATTCGGGCCAATCGGCGCCTTTCCATGACCGCCGGGAACATCGAGCACATATTCCGGCTGGCACAGGCCCGAGACGCGGCCGCGCAAATGGCGCATCAGTTCCTGCCCCTCCGCGATCGTGGTGCGCAGATGCGCGGTCCCCGGCGCCAGATCGCCATGATGCAGGTAATAGGGCTTGATTCGATTTTCGACAAAAGCGCGCATCAGCGCTTCCAGCGTCGCCGTATCGTCATTGACGCCGCGAAGCAGCACCGTCTGGCTCACCAGCGGAATGCCGGCGTCAGCGAGCCGCGCACAGGCGATTCGCGCCTCGCCCGATAGTTCGCGCGGATGATTGGCGTGAACGGCGATCCAGGTCGTCGCGCCATCAACTTTCAACGCCCTGATCATGTCGCCATCGATACGCGCAGGCGCCGCCACCGGCACGCGGGTGTGGATGCGAACAATTTTAACGTGATCGATGGCGGCGAGGTCAGCCATGATTTCGGCCAGCCGGCGCGGCGACAGCATCAAGGGGTCGCCGCCGGTCAGGATGACTTCCCAGATTTCCGTGTGCTCGCGAATATAGTCCAGCGCGTCGCGATAGGCCGCGTCCGACAGCGCGGTTGCCTTGCCCGGCCCAACCATCTCGCGGCGGAAGCAGAAGCGGCAATACACCGCGCAGACATGCACCAGCTTGAACAGCACGCGGTCGGGATAGCGATGGACGATGCCGCTGACCGGCGAATGCGCATCGTCGCCGATCGGATCGGCATTTTCGCCCGGCGCGCTCACCAGTTCGAGCGCGCTCGGGACGAACTGCCGCGCGATCGGATCATCCGGATTCTCCGTGTCGATCAGGTTGGCGAGTTCGGGCGTCACGGCAATCGCATAGCGCGCGGCGACGCGTTCGAGGTCGGTGAGATCAGCCGCTTTCGCCAGCCCGCGCTCGACGAGATCGGCGGGCTGCCGCAGCGTTGCCGACAATTTCGGATCGATCCTGTTCATGTCTCTCCTGAAGGCGGCGTCCACACCACCTGGTCCACCCGCAGCGCGCCGCTGGCCAGCATCACCAGCCGGTCGAAACCGAGTGCGACGCCGCTCGATGGCGGCATCTCGGCAACGGCTGCGAGAAAATCCTCGTCCAGCGGATAGCGCTCGCCGTAGCGCCGCTGCTTCTCGTCCATGGCTGCGGCGAAACGGCGGCGCTGTTCGTCGGCATCGGTCAGTTCGCCAAATCCATTGGCGAGTTCAACGCCGCAGGCATAGATCTCAAAACGTTCGGCGACGCGCGGATCGGCCGCTTTCGTCCGTGCAAGGGCGGCCTCCGGCGCCGGATATTCGAACAACACGGTCAAACGCCCCTGCCCCAGGTTCGGTTCGACATGTTCGACCAGCACCTTGCTGAAGATGTCCGACCAGGTGTCGTCCTCGGTGACCCGCACCCGCGATCTGGCCGCAGCCGCAAGCGCCGCGCAATCCCCCTCGCCATGGCTGATGGTGGAGAGCAGATCGATCCCGGCAAAGCGTTCGAACGCGGATGCCACCGTCAGCAGCTCCGGCTCGGCAAACGGATCGGCCGTTTTGCCGCGGAACGAAAACCGGCAGATCCCGGTCGCCTGGGCCGCATGGGCGATGACGACGATGGTGTCGGCCATGACGGCATCATAGCTGGCGTCGGCGCGGTACCATTCCAGCATCGTGAATTCGGGCAGATGCAGATCGCCGCGCTCGCGGTCGCGGAACACGCGTGCGAATTCGAATATTTTGGCTTCGCCGGCGGCGAGCAGTTTCTTGGCGGCGAACTCCGGCGACGTCCGCAGATAGCGCGTCGCGCGGCTACCGTCGTTGCCGATGATCTCGGTCTGGGGGGCATGCAGATGCGTCTCGTTGCCCGGCGAGACCTGCAGGATGCCGGTCTCCACCTCGCAAAATCCCTGCTCGTCGAACCAGCCGCGCACCGCCCGCGTGATCGCGCTCCGCGCCATCAGGAACGGCTTCCGGTCCGCGTGCCGCGTGGCCGACCACCATGGCGACGGCTGGTCGGTTCCGGCCATCAGCGACAATCCCGTCCCATCCGGCGCGCAGCAACGCTGACGGAACCCATGCAAGTGTTGAGGGAGTCGTGGAACGTCATTGATATTATTATATTTTCCTTGTGGTACCGCGGCACGACCATATCATCCCGCTCCAAGCGCTTCTTTTCATGTCGAAAGACCCCGCACTTGTCCATTGGCAGGAGCCCGGTGGGCTGAACCATGCGGCCGCCTCCCCCGTCCAATGCCCAGACTCTACAACGGGATACGGATATGTCTGGCAGCAGCCTGCGAACAGCAGTGTTTCTTTTTGCGTGCCTTGCGTCGGTCTCGCCGGCAAGCGCCGCTGGTCCCGGCAGCACATTCAAGCATCTGTCAGACGAGACTTTCACCTCGCCCGATGGTCAGATGCGTGTCGAGCAGTATTCGAGGGAGCGCGGCAACGACGTTCTGCACCAGTTCTGGATCTTCGACCAGAAGCAGCAGGCCGCGTTGCTAAATCCCGGCGAAGGCGCCGATCTCGCGGGATATCGCGCCGGATTCCGCTTCACGCCCGACAGCCAATGGCTGGTCCGCATGCAGAAACTCGGTGCGGGCTATCAGACGCTGTTGCTCTACCGTCGTGACGGCGATCGATTTTCACCGGCGACCACAAAACCGCTCGGCGATTTGGCCTGGGATTATCTGTTCGGACTGCCGGTATCCAAGGGCATGCTGCGGCCCGTCAACCACGCGCAGGTACACCTGCTGAAGGGATTGGACGAGAACTACGCCTGGCTCGGACAGCGCTGGCCCGACAGCCGCTATCTCGTGCTCAGCCTCTCCTTCGATATCCAGGGCCAGAAAAAGCCTTCGCCCTGGGTCGAAGGCTGGCGCTGCGTCTACGACATGAAGACCGGTAAATTTACCGTCCCGCCCGATTTCGCCGACCACAACGCCAAGGCCGTCAAGCGGCGCGACCAGGCCAGCCGTTAGGCCTGCGAAACAGGGTCGTTTGCAGCCCCCGGTAACCTACGGAATGGCCGTAAAACGCTGGCATCGACGGGCAAAATCAGTATGTTGCAGCCCGAAACCGCCTGATTGGCCCTGCGGACGCCCATGTCCGGTGTGGCCGAAGGCCAGAAATTCGGGAAAACAACTTTGAAAGTCATCGCCAGTTCTATCCGCAAGGGCAACGTCATCGAGCAGGACGGCAGGCTCTATGTCGTCCTTTCGGCCGAAAACATCCACCCCGGCAAGGGAACCCCGGTCAGCCAGATCGAAATGCGCCGTATTGGCGACGGCGTGAAGGTATCGGAGCGCTACAAGACCACCGACCAGGTCGAGAAGGCCACCGTCGAGGACCGCAATTTCAACTACCTCTATGAGGACGGCGACGGCTTCCACTTCATGAACGCCGAGACCTATGACCAGGTCCAGGTGTCGAAGGAGATCGTGGGATCGTCCGCGCCCTATCTGCAGGAAAACATGACGGTGAAACTGTCGATGCACGACCTCAATCCGGTCGCCATCCAGTTGCCGCAGCGCGCGACCCTCGAAGTTGTGGAGACCGAGCCGGTCACCAAGGGTCAGACCGCGTCTTCCTCCTACAAGCCTGCTATTCTCTCCAACGGCGTGCGAACCTCGGTGCCGCCGCATATTGGAACGGGAACACGGATTGTAGTGATGACCGAGGACGGCTCCTACGTCGAGCGCGCAAAGGATTAACACCGCGCCATAGGCTACGGGAGCATACGCCGGGGGGCGATGCATTGAATACGAAGGCTGTCAGCTTGCTCTCGCGGTGGCTGGCAGCCTTTTGTTTTTTCCTTGCGGCGGTGACCGGCGTTTCCGCCAGCGAGTTCCGAACGCCATCGATTTCGGCCATTCGCGTCGAATGGCGCGCCGTGCTCGATCAGCTTCGCACCGAGATCAGTTCCCGGCCGGCAATCGCCTCGCGCTTCACCTTCGCAGCCCGGGCGCGGCTCCCAGCGGGGGATCCGCGCGCAACGCCCGCGCTGGTGCAGTTGAACGCGATCAATTCGCCGATGTTCACCGGGATCGGAAGCAGTCCGGTACCGGTGCTGTTGCCGTTCGATACCGCGGCCTATCTCGAGGCCGAGGCCCGTGGCACACGCCATCCGGCGGTGTCGCACTATCAAGCCGACTTCCGGCCCGTCGATGTGTTTCACGCCGGCCCCTCCGGCTACGACGCGGTGTTTTCGCTGGAGCCCGGCGACGGCCTGCCGTCGCGAACCTTCGCCCGCCCGGTCGAGGTGCAGATCACGGGCTCGGTGCTGGTCTACGATCTCGCCGATCCCCTCGGCGGCAGGGGCGAGCCGGTCAGGGCGCTGGCGGCGCAATTCCCTGACATCCGCCGCTTCATCCGCGAAGGCTATGTGCGCTACGCCTTCACCCGCTTCGGCGTGCCCTATGTGGTATCGATCCAGTGTCTCGATTCAGCGCCGCGGCCGCGCAGGCTCGCTTGCCGCGAGGCCTATCCGGTCGCCGAGCGTTTCCTGAAAGCGCTGCGCATCGCCGGCGGCCAGCCGGCACGTCCGCGCTTCGATATTCCCTCCGGCGTCGCCGAGCGGCCAACGGCGACTTCTCCAGACTTCACCTATCGCCCGAGCGGCGACATCATCGCCCGCAGCGGCGCGCGCAGGCGCGGCGGCCACGCCGATCTCGCGGTCTATTCGCAGATCCGCTTTCCGCTGGCGCGAGCCCCGGCCCTGGTCAGCTCGCAGCAGTTCAGCACGCGCAAATCCGGCGAACGTACGGGCGTCTATCCGTGGCGGGACAATTTTTGCGAGGCGCGCAGCTTTCAGGTCGGCCAATGCGCGGCCGGCTTCGGCCATCAAGGCCAGGACATCCGCCCGGCCCCCTGCCCGCCGAACGGCGGCACTGACGGCACCTGCCATCCGCGGAAACAGGCGGTCGTCGCCGTCCGCGACGGCGTCGTCATCCGTTCCCTGAAGCAGCAGGCGGCGACGCTGCAGATCAACACAGGCAATGAGCACATCCGTTTCCGCTACATGCACATGACCCCGTCGGCCATGGATGCCGACGGCGTCCTCAACGGCCGCCGCGTCGCCGAGGGCGAGAAGATCGGCGTCGTCTCCAACTATCTCGATTTCCCCAACGGCACGTCCTACCACCTGCACTTCGACGTGCAGGTGTTCACGCGCGACGGATGGATCTGGGTCAATCCCTACACCACCCTGATCGCGTCCTACGAGCGGCTGATCCGCGGCCGCGGCCGCGAGATCGGCGCCCAACCTCCGGCGGTCGCCGCCGTGGCGCACGCGCTGCCGGAGGATGTGCTCCGTCCCAACACCCGCGAACGCCGGGAGAATTAGGGCGCGGCCTGTTCATTGCAGAGTGGTCGGCCGATGCCCGCCTTCATGGTATTTTCTGGCGCTCCCCTCTCATGACGCAGAAGGCAACGACCATGCTGAAGCTGACTCCCGGGCAAGAGCGTACAGTCAGGCAGATTCAAGAACATTCGTTTAGGGCTTATTGCAAACACGCCGGCTACGAAGAGCAGGAGCATGCGGCACTGCTCTTTTCGTTCGCCCGCAAGAAACTGGACGACATCCTTGCGAACGTCGACTTGAAAGATATCGACGACGACGAACAAAGGCAGCGCCTCGAAGCGATTCTGAAAGCGGACAACTTCCTGGATTTGCGCCAGGCAGAAATGGAGGACAGGCGCAAAGGTTATGCGAAGACCCTGGCAGCCGCCGCCGACCGCCTGCCAATTGCGTATGAGTACACGGCTGGGCTGTGTGAAAAATTCGGACTTGCGAAACCGGAAGCCGAACGCCCGAGCTCGATCCGCGGGTGGGTGGAAGCCGTGCCGCTTCTCATGAGCTGGGACTGGGAGTTCAACGCCTTCATGGGGAAGGCCACTCTTATCGACGATCTTCCTTGCATTTGCATCTACGAATCTCTTCTGAGCGCGTGCGACGCATTTTTGGACTGCATCGCGCCGGTTGCGATCAACTTCGGCTCCAAGACCAGAGCGCGGCCGACGTCAGACTGCGAGGCGATGGGATCCGAGAGCGAATTCATGGAACGATTGCATAGCTGCCTGCGGCTTCTTCTTGGAGAATCCAACTACGGACTGGCGAGCAAGGATGAGATCGAGCGCAAGAGCCGAAATACGATAATGGCGATGACAGAGGGCAGCGTCCAAATGGTCTGGTTCCACGAATTCGGCCACCTGCTGCTGGGTCATCTTGAACAACCGGAATCTCACACCATCGAGTTTGAAGCAGATCGCTTCGCGCTCAGCGTCATCGCGAATGACACAGCCGGCAAACCGCTCGCGGTATGGCCTGGTCTCGGCAGCATGACAATTTTTATCTTGCTCGATATTATCGAGACCATCGAGAAGCATGACGAAACGCCGAGCCATCCATCGGCCAAGCGCCGTATCAAGGCTGCGCTGGATTTTTGGGAGAAGGCGAATCCCCTGGTATTCACGGCTGCGCGTAGTTTTCTTCCCTCCGTCACGGCCACATGCATCCGACGCTGCAGCGCTACTGGAATGTGTCACTCAAGAATATCTAGGGTTCGCAACTGATCGAATGCTTTTTCCACCAGGTCGAGGATTACGAAGCCGCCGCCCCCACCACCGGCTTCCGCGCCGGTGGCGTCCAGCGGAACGCCGCGCCGAACCTGTTCCAGACATTGATCGACGCCACCGCCGACGTGAGGTAGGCAAGCTCCTTCTCCGAAAACTCCGCGCTCGCCTGCGCATAGACCTCGTCGCTGACGCCCTCGCTCAGCAAGGTCAACGCTTCCGTCCAGGCCAGCGCCGCGCGCTCACGCTGCGAGAACTGCGGCGCCTCGCGCCACACAACCACGAGATTGAGCTTGTCCGTGGGCACGCTGAGCTTCTCGCCTTCCAGAATGTGATACTGCACGCAGAAGGCGCAGCCATTGATCTGCGAGGCGCGTAGCTTGATCAGTTCGAGAAGTTGCTTGTCCATGCCCGCCTTGCCGGCGATCTGGCTGAGTTCCAGCACGGCCGCATAGGCATCCGGCGTCAGCGCCATGAAATCCTTGTACTCTTTGCGGGCATGTGACATCGGCCATTCCTCATGTTATCAGTGCTCTTATTTATTATAAGAGCACTGATATGCAGCGCAAGGCATCGCAAAACACGGCGGCGCGATCGCAGAGGACGTCGGCAAAAACGCCGCAAGCGACGCAGAAACCGGCGGCCGGAAAAATCGGGCGACAGTCGCAGCAAGAAAGTCGCGCACCGTTGATGCTGCGGCCGCCACCGCCCGGTGAAGGCAAGCGCGGCGAACAGGGATACCTCGCCTATCTCCTGCGCCAGGCGCAAGGCGCGACGCGGCTGGCGATGGAGCGGTCGCTGGCCGAGCTCGGCGTCACCTCGCCGCAGTTCGTGGTGCTGACGATGCTCAAGGCCTATCCCGGGCTATCAGGCGCGGAGCTCGCGCGGGTCGCGATGCTGACGCCGCAAACCGTCGGCGTCATCATCCGCAACCTCGAGCGTGACGGCGCCATCCGCAAAACACCGCACCCGGTTCACGGCAGGATGCTGCAATGGACGGTGACGCCGCGGGGCGCGGCGTTGCTGGGTCGATGCCGGCGGCATGCCGAGACGGTCGAACGGCGGCTGGCGGCCGGGCTCTCGGCGGATGCACAGCGCACGATCCGGCGTTGGCTTGCCCGAATTGCTACCGATTTGTAAGAAATCGCCCGGTTCCCGCGGCGTCATGGCTTTTGGCCCTGGCGTCCCGTCCCGGTAGAATGGGGGCATGAACCAGCTTGATTCCCTTGTTGACCCGACCCGCCGCGCCCTGCTGAAAGCCGGCCTCGGCGGCGGCATTCTGTTCGCCGCGCCGTCCGTCGCCTTTGCGGCGCCCGCCGGCTTCGACCAATGGCGCGACAATTTTCGCGCGCGCGCATTGGCCAAAGGCATTTCGGACGCGACCTGGACGCGGGTGATGGCGCGCATCGAGCCCGACATGACCGTGTTCCGGCAGATGCAGAAGCAGCCGGAATTTCACGAGCAGATCTGGCAGTACATCAATCGTCGCGCCTCCGACTGGCGCATCATCAACGGCCGCGAAGCCCTGAAGAAGCACGAAGCGTTGTTCACACGCATCGAACAGGATTTCGGCGTCGAGCGCGGCACGCTGCTGGCACTGTGGGGCGTTGAGTCAGCCTATGGCGATCCTCTGGTGCAGCAGAACCATATGCGTCCGATCTTTCCGGCGCTCGCCGCACTCGCATGGAACGAGCCGCGCCGCCGCACCTATTGGGAAACCGAGCTGATCAACGCGCTGAAAATCGTCGACCGCGGCTGGGGCACGCCGGAGGAGATGCGGGGATCCTGGGCTGGCGCGATGGGCCACACGCAATGGATGCCGGAAGTCTGGCTCAATGTCGGCATGGACTACGACAAGGATGGCCGCGTCTCGCCGTTCGGCAAGCCCGACGATGCGCTCGGCTCCAGCGCGCGCTATCTGCTCAACCGCGGCAAGTATCACCGCGGCGAGCATTGGGGCTACGAGGTCCGCAGTTCCGGAGGATCTTCGAGCGGCAGCCGGACCTACGCCGCGTGGGCCAGCGCCGGCGTCACGCGCGCCGACGGCAAGCCGTTCCCGCAGCCGAACGCGTCGGCACAGATGTGGGTGCCAGTCGCCGGCGGCCCTTCGTTCCTGTTGGGTCCGAACTTCTATTCGGTCAAGAGCTACAACCCGTCGATGAACTACGCGCTGGCGATCTGCCATCTCGGCGACCGCATTCTGGGCGCCCCACCCTTCATCAATCCCTTCCCCGGCTCCGAACGCGCGCTCACGCTCCCCGAGGTGCAGGAGCTGCAGACGCGGCTGACAAAAGCCGGCTTCGACACCGGCGGCAACGACGGCCGCGTCGGCAACGACACCATGAAGGCGGTCCGGGACTATCAGACCAAGATGGGGCTGTTGCCGGCCGACGGCTATGGCGGGCTGAAGGTGCTGGCGCGGTTGAGGCAGGGAAACTAGTCCAGGTCAGACATCCACGACCAAGCACGATTGCCACGCACGGGCGTTTGGTGCTCTCAGCCGGCAGTTGTTCGCGCGACCGAAGCGTTTATCGACACAGATCGATAAAGACAAACTGGATGCAGCGCATGCAATCGGAAACGGAAACGAATCCGCCACCGATAGGGCTCGCCGCCTCAGCCTCGATGTTTGGAGCGTTCTCCATACTGCTGTGGCTAACGGTTATGGCCGCAATTCCTTGGCTGCGTGACACGTTCGGCATTTCGCCGATCATCGGCTGGTACATAAGCGGTACGGCGTTCGTACTTATCCCCATGCTGATCTATGGCTGTCTGATGACCTGGCGAGAACTGCCAAACCGTAGCCTGGGCTCACTGAAAAAGCGCGCGAGATTGAGCGCGATGAATCGTGGCGACGTCATTTGGGCCATTGGCGGCACCTTTGCCATTGCGACCGCCACGGCTGCGATTTTGGCGCTGGCGCGCTATCTAGACCCGAATTTCCGTCCCTCGCCCTGGTTTCTGCTGGAGCCCCCCGGCTGGCACGCGTCGGTATTTGCGGCATGGATTCCATTGTTTGTCAGTAACATCCTGGGTGAGGAACTGTGCTGGCGCGGCTACCTTCTGCCTCGCCAAGAGGCAGGATTTGGCCGCATAGCATGGCTGCCAAACGGAATTTTTTGGTGCTTGTTTCATTGGAGCTTTGGCTGGCCGATAATGGTGACGTTGCTGCCGATCACACTGCTCTTGCCCTGGATCGTGCAGCAGCGGCAGAATACATCGGTAGGTATCGTCATTCACGGCGTGTTCAACGCGGCTGGCTTCATCGCCGTGGTAAGCGGCGCCGGCACTTAGAAGTAGTCCCGACGGCGCCGACAAGATCCCAAAACTGCGTCCCCTCCGTCATGCCGTGTCCCCCTGCGCGATGCCGGCCCCCCGTTCATGCGACCGACAGCCATGGCGGGTGCCCGCGCGATTGAGGCAGGGCGTATAGCGATCAGGATCGGAAGCGACAGGATCACCACCCCGTCAAAGCTCCGCGACGAGACACCTTCAGGCCATCTCCCGCTGCTCCGCTTCCTGCATTATCTGATCGACCAGTTCATCGACCGCGCGTTCGGCCGACGCAATGGACGCCTGCAATCGATCACCGCCGAACTCGTCATACTCTACTGCAATGCTGTGGAACGCGGTGACGCCGAGAAAGGCGAACACATCGCGGATTGCGCCTTCCACATGATTGATATGAGCGATGCGGCCGCCCGGATCGTACCCGTAATCGCCGCGCGCCCCGAGCAAGACAAGGCGCTTGCCCATCCCCGCCAGCAGCGGTGTATAGGGATCGTCCGGCCGAGAACGGTCAAAACCGAAGGTGCGACCGACCCGCACGACGTTGTCGATATAGGCCTTGAACTGCGCGGGCATCCCGAAATTGTACATCGGCACGCCGGCGACGACCAAATCGGCGGCGATCAGTTCGTCGATGAGCGCATCGCTTTCAGCCAGCGTCTCGCTCATCCATGCCTCACGTCGCTCGGGCTTGGTGAAGGCGGCGCCGACCCATTTTTCGGCGACGGGATGCGGCGGCGATTGGCCGACATCGCGACTGATCAGCAGATCATCCGGCCGCTGTTGCAGCCAGCGCCGGGTAAACCGATTGGTGAGCCTGCGCGTATGCGATCCGCGCGAACTTTGGTCCGAGGTCTGGGAACGCGCGCTGGAATCTATTCGTAACAGCTTCATGGCATATCTCCGTTCATCTGTAGTTTCTTAGATCGTTGCAGAAGGCCGCATTGACAAACGCAAATTACTCAGCCAATGGCTGATCATAATTCATCTATGGGCCGGAGCGATGAGACGCCTGCCTCCATTGATTGGCCTGCGCGCATTCGAGGCTGCCGCGCGACATCTGAGCTTCAAGCGCGCAGCACACGAACTGCACGTCACGCCAACGGCGATCAGTCATCAGGTGCGGCAGCTCGAGGAAGCGATCGGCGTAAGCTTGTTCGAGCGGCGCACACGCCAGGTGCTGCTCACGGCGGCAGGGCAAGTATTGATGCCGGTGCTGCGCGACGGCTTTGATTCCTTTGCACGCGTTATCGACGGCTTGAGCCGCACGCCGCGGCGCACCGCGGTGACGCTCTCCGCGACGCCGGCTTTCGCGGCCAAGTGGCTGGTGCCGCGCATCGCGGCATTCCGCAAGGCACGACCGGATATCGATCTTACATTGCTCGCAACGCTGGAAGCCGTCGACCTCGGTTCGGGTGTCGCTGATCTCGCCCTGCGCTATGGCCCCGGTCCCTATCCGGATCTGGTCGCCGAGACCCTGACCGTCGATCGCTTTGCGCCGGTGGCAAGTCCGCGTCTCGGTATCAAGAAGACGTCCGACCTGCAGTCAGCAACCTTGCTTCATTTCGACTGGTATCGTCGCGATCCCGTAATCCGACCTGGCGCCGCTGGATGAAAATTGCCGGTATGGACGGCATCGATGCGCGGGCGGGTTTGCGCTTCAGCGATGAGACCCATGCGATCCAGGCAACCGTCGCCGGCGCCGGGATCGCGCTGCATAGCCTGCTGCTGGTTGCAGACGAACTGGCGCAGGGCACGCTGGAGGTCCCGTTCGGACCGGAGCTTGAAGGATTCGCTTTGCACCTGGTGCGCGGCCGCGACCGGCCGCTGAGCGAACCGGTCGAGGCCGTGCAGGCCTGGTTGCGGGCGCAATTCACCGCAGCGCCCCCGTGACAGCGAAGAAGCAAATCCCGCCACGGGTTACGTTCATACCCTCCGTGCAATCCCGCCTGCAAACATCCCGCCGTCGATGACGAGCTCGGTGCCGGTTACGTAGCGCGAGGCATCGGACGCCAGATACAGCACACCTTGCGCGATCTCCTCCGCGTGACCGGCGCGGCCAAGCGGCGTTGCTACTTTCGCGCGCTCCTCGGGATCGATCGGCGCGTTTTGCCCGGCACCTGCCGCCTCCGTCGGAATCTTGCCCCAGATCGGCGTGTCAATGATCCCCGGATGCACCGAGTTGACGCGGATGCCGTCGCCGAATGTGGCGCATTCCATCGCGATTGCCTTGGCGAACAGCCGCACGCCGCCCTTGGTCGCGCAATAGCCGGAAAGGCCGGCAGCGCCGCGCAACCCCGCCAGCGACGACATCATGATGACGGAGCCGCCGCCGGTCTTGCGCATCACGGGCAGGCAGTGCTTCACGGAGAGAAACACGCCGTCGAGATTGATCGCGGTCTGCCGCCGCCAGTCTGAAAGCGACATCTCGGTGATCGACGGCACCGAAATGCCGATGCCGGCATTCGAGACCAGCACGTCGAGCCGGCCGTAACGCTTCATGACCTCGGCCACGACCTCGATCCAGCGCTCCTCGCTGGTGACGTCGTGATGCCAGAAGCTCGCCTCCCCACCTGCCTTCTTGATCCGCGCGACGACTTCGGGGCCCCTCAAATCGTCCACATCGGTCACGGCGACCGAGGTGCCCTCGCGCGCCAGCAATTCCGAAACCGCTTCGCCAATGCCGGATGCACCGCCCGTCACCAGCGCGACCTTGCCCTGAACCTGCCCTGTCATTTCTTCTCCCGTTTGTTGTTCTTGGTTGTTGAACTACCTGATCACGGCCGGCCCCGGATCGGGCACCGCGACGTCGAGCACGCGCATCTGCACGCGTTCCGAACCCTGGAAGCGGTCGACCGCGAGCGAGCCTGCGACATGCAAGGGCTGGCCGCGGTTCTGCGTCAGCGCGTGACCCAGCTTTTGCCCGATCGAGCGAAATGCGATGCCGTTGACGATGGCGCCGTCGCCGGCCTTGAAGCGCACGCGCAAGTGCGCCTGCCCCACTTCGTCGGCATAGACCAGTTGATGCGCCGGCAGCGCGATCACCGGCTCCGGGTTGGCGGCGCCGAACGGCCCGGCGCGGTTCAGCGTGTTGGCGAATTCCACCGTCACGCCGCGCGCGCTGATCGCGCCATCGATGAACAGCTCGTTCTCGTGCCGCGAATTGGCGACATCCTCGGCCAGCGCGCTTTCCATGAAGGCGCGAAACTCCGCGAGCTTCTCTTTGCGCAGCGTCACGCCCGCGGCCATGGCGTGGCCGCCACCCTTCATCAGGATCCGCTCCTTCACCGCCTGCCGCACCGCCTTGCCGAGATCCACGCCCGAGATCGAGCGGCCCGAGCCGGTGCCGATGCCGCCCGGCTCCAGCGCAATGGCAAAGGCGGGACGCGCAAACTTCTCCTTCAGCCGCGAGGCGACCAGGCCAACGATGCCGGGATGCCAGCCTTCCGCGGCGGTGACGATCACAGCGCCCTTGTCTTCGAGGCCGAGCGAGGCGAGCGCTTCGGCTTCCGCTTGCGCTTCGGCCGCCTGCTCGATGACGCGGCGCTCGCTGTTGAGCCGGTCGAGCTCGGCTGCGATCCGCGCGGCCTCGGAAACATCGCCCTCCAGCAGGAGCCGCACCCCGAGATCGGCGCGGCCGATCCGGCCGCCCGCATTGATGCGCGGACCCAGCATGAAGCCGAGATGCCAGGCTTCGGGCGGGCCGTTCAGCCGCGCCACGTCCATCAGCGCGGTATGGCCGACGTGGTCGCGGCGGCGCATCGCGATCAGTCCCTTGGCGACGAAGGCTCGGTTGAGCCCCATCAGCGGCGCGACGTCGGCCACGGTGCCGAGCGCTACATGATGCAGCATGCCGAGCAGGTCCGGCTCCGGCCGCTCGGCATTCCAGAAGCCACGGCCGCGCAGTTCCCGGTTCACCGCGACCAGCGTGATCAGCACGAGACCAACGGCGGCGAGATGGCCGAGGCCGGAAAGATCATCCGGCCGGTTCGGGTTCACCAGCGCGTCCACCTCGGGCAGTTCGTCCCCGGTCTGGTGATGATCGATAACGACCACAGACATGCCGAGCTTCTTCGCCTCCGCCAGCGGCTCGATGCTGGTGGTGCCGCAATCGACGGTGACCAGCAGCGTCGCGCCCCTGGCCGAAAGCGCCCGCACCGCCTCCACATTGGGCCCGTAGCCCTCGAAGATCCGGTCGGGAATGTGGATCAGCGGATCGAGCCCGCAATGGCGCAGGTGCCAGGCCAGCAGCGCCGCCGAAGTCGCGCCGTCGACGTCGTAATCGCCGAAAATCGCGACCTTCTCGCCGCGCATCGCGGCATCGGCAATGCGCTTGGCGGCCACCTCCATCTGCGTCACGGTGTGGGGATCCGGCATCATTTTGCGGATGGTCGGATCAAGGAAATCCTCGACCTCGTCGATCCCGACATCGCGGCCCGCCAGCACGCGCGCCAGCATCTCCGGCAACTGGTAGCGCTGGGTGATCGCCAGCGCCCGCGCCGCCCCCCTGGCGTCGAGCCGGTCGCGCCAGAGCTTGCCGGTCGCCGAGCGCGCCACGCCGAGAAAGGCCGGCGGTGCTTCAACGGGCAGTGCGGATGCGGGGAGGATCATGATGCCTGCGAGAAACTAGGGGCAAAGCGAACTGTCGGCAAACGCAAACGGGTCGATAGCGCTCTCCCTTCCCCGAAGAATCGCGGGCAACGGATTTTCGCGCCATTCAGGAACATCTTGCTGTGGGCTGCTGCCGATAAAAGCAACCTGCACAAAGAAGATGCAGTCTGTTCCACCAAACTACCCGCTGGCCAGCCGAATTTAAACCAATCGTTAGCCATGTTCCCCGACAAATGACCCAACACCGCCCTCGTTGAGTCCAGTCGATCTGCGGAAAGTCGGCGAGAGCACAAAAGACTGAGGAAGTCCCGCCAATGTCCGTCGCGCTTCGCTCCCAGACCGCAACGATCGCAAAACAGCCCACCAACGCGGCTGCTACCGAGGACGAAGCCGACGTTTCCGCGCTGATCGCGAGATTGACCGCCGAGGTCAACCAGGTCGCCTGCGAGAAGACCAAGTCGATCCAGAAGATCACCAACCAGATGAAGATGCTGGCGCTGAACGCGCTGATCGAGAGCTCGCGTGCCGGCGCGCAAGGCGCGGGCTTTGCCGTGGTGGCGCAGGAAGTCCGCAACGTCGGCCAGCAGGTCGAGACCATCGCCCGCGAGCTCGAAAGCCAGCTCACCAACCGGACCGGCAATCTGATGAACTCGATCGCCCAGATGGCCGACCGCTCGCGCGGCGAGCGCATGGTCGATCTATCGCTCAACGCCATCGAGCTGATCGACCGCAACCTCTATGAGCGCACCTGCGACGTGCGCTGGTGGGCGACCGACTCCGCCGTCGTCGATTGCGCGGCATCGCCGCAAGCTGCCGCCGTCAGTCACGTCTCGGAACGGATGGCGGTCATCCTCGGCGCCTACACCGTCTATCTCGATCTCTGGCTCTGCGATCTCGATGGCCATGTGCTGGCCAACGGCCGCGCCGATCGCTTTGGCGTCGTCGGCCAGAACGTGGCCGCAACCAAATGGTTTCGCGCCGCGCGCGCCCTGCGTTCGGGTGACGACTATGCGGTGGGCGACGTCGAGTGCCAGCCCCTTCTCGGCAACGCCCAGGTCGTGACCTATTGCGCCAGCGTTCGCGAAGGCGGCAAGGCCAACGGCAAACCGACCGGCGTGCTGGCGATCCATTTCGACTGGGAGCCGCAGGCCCGAGCCATCGTTCAGGGCGTGCGTGTCGGCGCCGCCGACAAGGCCCGCGTGCTGCTGGTGGATTCAAATTTCCGGGTGATCGCGGCGTCCGACGGCCAGGGCCTGCTCACGGAACGCATCTCGCTTCCACTGGAGGGACGACGCTCCGGCTTCCATCAGGACCGCTCCGGCGCGATGGTCGCCTTCCACGCCACGCCCGGCTACGAGACCTACAGGGGCCTCGGCTGGTTCGGCGTGATCCAGGCTACGGCGGGATAGGCGCAAGTCGTCAGTTACCGCGTAGGATGGGTGGAGCGCAGCGATACCCATCGATGCCTGTGCGCGAAGATGATGGGTATCGCTGCGCTCCACCCATCCTACGTCCGGGCCACGAGCAAGACCTAGCACCCCAACCTGTCGGCGATGCCGCCAAAATCCTTGGCGACGATGTCCCAATCGCCCTTGGCCTCGAAATCGTATTTCTGGTGCGGGCCGTATTCGGTCGGACGTGCGACGAAGGCGGTCTTGAGACCATTCTGCTGCGCGGCTTTCAGATCGTTGTTGTGGGCGGCCACCATCATCACCTGCTCCGGCGGCAGACAGAGCAGCTTGGCAGCGCCGAGATAGGTTTCGGGGTCGGGCTTGTAATGCTCGAACAATTCCGCCGACATGACGAGATCCCACGGCAGGCCGCCGAACTTCGCCATGTTGGTGAGCAGCGCGACGTTGCCGTTGGAGAGCGGCGAGATGATGTATTTTGTCTTCAGCCGCGTCAGCCCCGGCACGCTGTCGGGCCACGGATGCAGGCGATGCCAGCCCATGGTCAGGTAGTGCAGATCGCCGTCGCTCAGTCCCTTGATGGAAAATTCGGCGACCAGTTTTTCCAGCGAGCGCCGGTGCAGCGTGTCGAGTATCTTATAGCCGCGTTCGGGATGCTTGCGCACCTCGTCCATCGAGGCCATGTAGACGCCGCGCCAGCCGTCGACCAAAGCGGTC
The DNA here is from genome assembly GCF_001440395.1 of Bradyrhizobium jicamae. Taxonomy (GTDB): domain Bacteria; phylum Pseudomonadota; class Alphaproteobacteria; order Rhizobiales; family Xanthobacteraceae; genus Bradyrhizobium; species Bradyrhizobium jicamae. The sequence continues at coordinate 68,308 of NZ_LLXZ01000071.1, forward strand.
CAGTCGGCCTTGATGCCCGAGGTCTTCGACCACTCGGTAAAATCATTGATGAGGCTGGTGCGCCAGTCGACGACCGTGCCGAACACGTCGAACACCAGCGCCTTTACGGCTGTTACGTCGGACATGCGAGCCCCTCCCCTGTTTTTTCTTTTTGTTCGTCATTCCGGGGCGCGCAAAGCGCGAATCCGGAATCTCGAGGTTCCGAATTCGATGCTTCGCATCGCTCCGGAACGACGTCATCACCAACTCAATCCAGGTGGAATTTGTCCAACTGCCGGTGCTCGGCCTTGATGGTGCGCACGGTGCCGGTCACCGAACGCATCACCACGGTTTCGGTCTCGATCACATCCTTGCGGAACTTGACGCCCGTGAGCAGCGAACCCGTGGTGACGCCCGTTGCAGCAAACAGGCAGTCGCCCCGCACCATGTCCTCGATGCCGTAGATCATCTTCGGATCGGTTACGCCCATCTTGTGTGCGCGCGCCCGCTTCTCGTCGCTGTCGAGGATCAGCCGGCACTGCATCTGGCCGCCGATGCAGCGCAACGCCGCGGCTGCCAGCACGCCCTCAGGCGCGCCGCCGGTGCCGATATACATGTCGACGCCGGTGTTATCGGGATCTGCGCAATGGATCACGCCGGCGACGTCGCCATCTGTGATCAGCCGCACCGCGGCGCCGGTCGAGCGGACACCGGAGATGATGTCGGCGTGGCGCGGGCGGTCGAGCACCAGCACGGTGATCGCGGCAGGATCGACGCCCTTGGCCTTCGCGAGCCGGCGGACGTTGTCGGCGGGCGATGCGTCGAGCTCGACCACGCCCTTGGCGTAGCCCGGACCGACCGCGAGCTTCTCCATATAGACGTCGGGCGCGTGCAGCAGCGTGCCGCCATCAGCCATCGCCATGGTCGCGATCGCGCCCGGCATGTTCTTGGCGCACAGCGTGGTGCCTTCCAGCGGGTCGACGGCGATATCGACCTGGGGACCAGCGTTCAGCCCGACCTTCTCGCCGATGAACAGCATCGGTGCCTCGTCGCGCTCGCCCTCGCCGATCACGATGGTGCCTTCGATCGGCAGCTTGTTGAGTTCGCGGCGCATCGCATCGACCGCGGCCTGGTCCGCGGCCTTCTCCTGGCCGTGGCCGCGCAACCGCGCGGCGGAAACCGCAGCACGTTCCGTCACGCGCACGATTTCGAGCGTAAGAATGCGCTCAAGCAGCAATTGCGGCGGAACGGAAATATGGGTCGACATCGGCTTACTCCTCTAAACGTGCACAGACCTTTCGGCCTGCATTCAATCGTATAACGCGCGATCGGTTCGGATGGCGCGTCAGTTCTTTTCGATCCGTATCACCTGCGGCCGGCCGCTGATCACCTTGTCGCGCTGCACCGCCTCCAGCGCGCGGTAGACCGCGTCCTCGGACGTGGCATAGGTGATCAGGATGACCGGAACCGGTGAAGCTTTCTTCGCAGAGCCGTTGGCGTCCACGCCTTCGGGATGACGCTGCACGATCGATTCCAGCGAAATCTTCTGCTTGGCGAGGTGGGTGGCGATGGTGGCGGCGGTGCCGGCGAGATCGCGCGCCATCAGGCGGATGTAGTAGCCGCCCTCGTGGCGCTCCATCGGCGCCTTGGTGGTGTCGCGCAGCCGCTCCACCGGGCGCCCGAACGGCTTGGCGCGGATGCCGCGCGCGACGTCGGCGATGTCGGCTACCACCGCTGACGCGGTCGCGGCCCCGCCGGCGCCGGGTCCGACCAGCGTGATCGGGGGAATGCCCTCGCCGTCGATCGTCACGGCGTTGGTGACGCCCATCACCTGCGCGATCGACGACGATTTCGGCACCATGGTCGGATGCACACGCTGCTCGATGCCCTTGGCGGTACGCACCGCCACGCCAAGCAGTTTTACGCGGTATCCCAATTCTTCGGCAGCGCGCAGGTCTTCCGGCGCGATCGAGGAGATGCCTTCGACATAGACCGCGCTCTGCGCCACCTTGGTGCCGAAGGCGAGGCTCGCCAGGATCGCCAGCTTCTGCGCGGTGTCATGGCCGTCGACATCGAAGGACGGATTGGCTTCGGCATAACCGAGCCGCTGGGCGTCCTTCAGGCATTCGGCGAACGACAGGCCCTCCTGCTCCATCCGGGTCAGGATGTAGTTGCAGGTGCCGTTGAGGATGCCATAGACGCGGTTGACGCCGGTGCCGGCAAGGCCTTCACGAAGGGTCTTGATGACGGGAATGGCGGCGCCGACCGCCGCTTCGTAGTTCAGCGCTCCGCCATGCTTCTCGGCGGCCTTCGCCAGCCGCACGCCGTGCTTGGCGATCAGCGCCTTGTTCGCCGTCACCACCGACTTGCCGGCCTTCAGCGCCGCCTCGATCGCCGACAGCGCCGGGTCGCCCGAGCCGCCCATCAGCTCGACGAAGCAATCGACGTTGGGGTCGTTTGCCAGATCAAGCGGGCTCCTGGCCCAGTCGATACCGCGCAGGTCGAGCGAACGCTTTTTCGCCTTCGAGCGCGCGGTGACGGCAACCACGCGCACGCCGCGCCCGCTGCGCTCGGAGAGCGTCCGCGACTGTTCTTCGATGAGGCGGACGACTTCGGCGCCAACAGTGCCGAGCCCCGCAATACCCACTCTCAGGGGTGCGACCATGGATGAGAGAACCTGCAGTAAAAGGAATTAGCGCCGGTTGGCGAGAGGAACCACGTTGTGCAACGTTTCAATGCCGCTTTCAAGGAAACGGCGCACCCCGCGTGCGGCCTGGCGGATACGTTGCTCGTTTTCCACCATGGCGATGCGGACATAGCCTTCGCCATGCTCGCCGAAGGCGACACCGGGCGAAACCACCACGCCTGACTTCTCCACCATCAGGGTCGCGAACTGCATGCTGCCGACGCCCTCGAACACCTTGGGCAGCGGCGCCCAGGCGAACATTGAGGCCTGCGGCGGCGGGATGTCCCAGCCCGCGCGGCCGAACGATTCGACCAGTGCGTCGCGGCGCTTGCGGTAAGTATCGCGCATCTCCTTGATGCAATCTTCCGGCCCGTTCAGCGCGGCGGTCGCCGCCACCTGAATCGGCGTGAATGCGCCGTAATCGAGATAGGACTTCACCCGCGCCAGCGCGGCGATGATCCGCTCATTGCCGACGGCAAAGCCCATGCGCCAGCCCGCCATCGAGAACGTCTTCGACATCGAGGTGAACTCGACGGTGACGTCGAGTGCGCCGGGAACCTGCAGCACCGAGGGCGGCGGATTGTTGTCGTCGAAATAGACCTCGGCATAGGCCAGATCCGACAGGATGAAGATCTCGTGCTTCTTCGCGAACGCCACCAGATCCCGGTAGAAATCGAGGTCGGCAACATAGGCGGTCGGGTTCGAGGGATAGCAGACGATCAGCGCGATCGGCTTCGGGATCGAATGGATGATCGCGCGCTCCACCGCCTCGAAGAATTGCGGCGTCGGTTCCGACGGCACCGAGCGGATCACGCCGCCCGCCATCAGGAAGCCGAAAGCATGAATCGGATAGCTCGGATTGGGGCACAGCACGACGTCGCCGGGCGCGGTGATCGCCTGCGCCACATTGGCAAAGCCTTCCTTCGAACCCAGCGTCGCAACGATCTGGGTGTCAGGATTGAGCTTTACGCCGAACCGTCGCGCGTAATAGGCGGCTTGCGCCTTGCGCAGACCATTGATGCCGCGTGAGGCCGAGTAGCGGTCGGTCCGCGGCTTGCCCAGCGTCTCCTTCAGCTTGTCGAGTACATGGGGCGGCGTCGGCAGATCCGGATTGCCCATGCCCATGTCGATAATATCGGCCCCGGCGTTCCGCGCGGCTGCCTTGGCCTGATTGACCTTCTCGAACACATAAGGCGGCAGACGGCGGATGCGATAAAAATCTTCCATGGGACCCTTGCTCCGACAACCGGCAGGACAGAATCGGGGGAACCTGCGCGTGCAACGAAACCCGATCGGCTTCGTCCAGAAATCGCGCTTAATCAAGGATTTAGAGCGAATTCAGGCGCGAGGTCTTAAGGCTCTGGACCCGCAATGCGGTTGAATTGGGTTCTTTTACCACGGGAGCCCGGCAGCGCCAGTTTTTATGGTGATTTCAGGCGAAACTGGCTCCGGGAGCCGTTTCACGCCGGGGAGACATGTCGGCGACAAACCCTCACTTCTTGGCCGGTTTCGCCGGGTTCGCAGCCGTCGCCTGACGGTCCCGGGCGGCGGTCAATTCTGCCTGGATTTTAGCCAGCTCGGCCGGCTTCATTGCTTCCTCGTTGCGGTCCGGCGGCAGGTCATGAACCGGCAGATAGCCACCGGCTTCCTTCGGACGTTCAGGGGCATCAGCCGGCAGACCGAGGCCCGGCATATCCGCGATCTGCGTCGAGCAGCCGCCGAGCGCGAGCGCTGACGCAAACAGCGCGGCCGTCGACCACAGCCTTATCGTTCGATTGACCGGCATCCGTCCGGAAATCCCCAACTACCTGCGCACCCCCGCATCGCGATGGTATCTATGCGCTGGTACGAGCCTTGCAACGCCAAATCGTCCCGCGGCGTTGAATTCGCTAGAACCGTTCAAACCATTGTCGCCCGAAACGATTAAAGCCCAAAGAGCAAATTCGACGGGTGCGGCTGCAATGTGTCGCAACACGAAAACTTTATCGCAATGCAACAACAGGGTTAACCCAAATCCGCTGACGCAAATCGGCGCGGTGACGAACGGAAAATGAAGCTATAGTGTGCCCGATATGAGCGACGTCAACACCGAATCCCCGGCTTCGACAACATTCAACGCCGAAGCATTCGCCATGAACATCGCGAAAGCGATGGAGACGAGCGGGCAAGCGCTCGCGGCCTATCTCAAACCACGCGAGAACGGAGAACCGAAGGACAAGCCGCCCAGCGAAATCGGTGAAGTCATCAAGACCTTCACCAAGGTCGCGGAGTACTGGCTGTCAGACCGGGAACGCGCCGAGCATCTTCAGACCAAAATGGGCAAGGCCTATCTCGACCTCTGGGGCTCGGCGGCGCGCCGCATGGCCGGAGAACAAGCCAAGCCCGCGATCGAGCCGTCGCCGCGCGACAAGCGCTTCAAGGATCCCGAGTGGAAATCGAACCAGTTCTTCGATTTCGTCCTGCAGCTCTATCTGCTCACCGCGCAGTGGGCGCAGGAGCTGGTGAAGAATGCCGAAGGCGTCGATCCGCACACGCGCAAGAAGGCCGAATTCTACGTTCAGCAGATCACCAACGCCATCGCGCCGTCGAATTTCGTGCTGACCAATCCGGAAGTGCTGCGCGAGACGCTGGCCTCGAACGGCGGCAACCTCGTGCGCGGCATGAAGATGCTGGCGGAAGACATCGAGGCCGGCCGCGGCACGCTGCGCATCCGCCAGTCCGACCCATCGAATCTCATCGTCGGCGTCAACATGGCGACGACGCCCGGCAAGGTGATCTACCAGAACGAGCTGATGCAGCTCATCCAGTACACGCCGGCGACGGAGACGGTGCTGCGCACGCCGCTTCTGATCGTTCCGCCCTGGATCAACAAGTTCTACATTCTCGATCTCAAGCCGGAAAAATCCTACATCAAATGGTGCGTCGACCAGGGCATCACCGTGTTCGTGATCTCCTGGGTCAATCCGGACAAGGAGCTCGGCAAGAAGACCTTCGACGATTACATGAAGGAAGGCCCGCTCACCGCGATGGACGTCATCGAAAAGGTGACGGGCGAGATGAAGGTCCATACCGCCGGCTACTGCGTCGGCGGCACCCTGCTCGCCTCGACGCTGGCCTGGCTTGCCGAGAAGCGGCGCCAGCGCGTCACCTCGGCGACGTTCTTTGCGGCACAGGTCGATTTCACCCATGCCGGCGATCTGCTCGTGTTCGTCGACGAGGACCAGATCTCGACGCTGGAGCGGGAGATGGAAGAACGGGGCGTCCTGGAGGGCAGCAAGATGGCGATGGCCTTCAACATGCTGCGCTCCAACGACCTGATATGGTCCTATGTCGTCAGCAATTACCTGAAGGGCCAGCCGCCCACCGCCTTCGACCTCCTGCACTGGAATTCCGACGCCACGCGGATGCCGGCGGCCAATCATTCGTATTACCTGCGCAACTGCTATCTGGAGAACCGGCTTTCTTCCGGCAGCATGGTGCTCGACAACACGCTGCTCGATCTCGCGAAGGTCAAGGTGCCCGTCTACAATCTGGCGACCCGCGAGGACCACATCGCGCCGGCGGATTCGGTGCTCTACGGTTCGCAGTTCTTCGGCGGCCCGGTCAGATATGTGCTGTCCGGCTCCGGCCATATCGCCGGCGTGGTCAACCCGCCGGCCGGCGGCAAGTACCAGTACTGGACCAACGACAACATCAAGGATGTCACGCTCGCCGACTGGATGAAGAACGCCAGTGAGCACAAGGGCTCGTGGTGGCCCGACTGGCTGCAATGGCTGGATGGCCTGGACCCCGAGCGGGTGCCCGCGCGCGCCGTCGGCTCCGAGGCGATGCCGCCGATCGAGGATGCGCCCGGCAGCTACGTCAAGGTCCGCGCATAGCGTCGACTCGCGTTGTCCGGTATAATCGGCCATCCCACGCCGGGATTTGAAATCAGTTGAGGGGGAAACAATGACCCGCGAATTGTTCTGGCTGACGCTGACCGTAATTTTGACCGGGCTGCTGTGGGTCCCCTACATCATCAACCGCTGCCAGGTGCGCGGCCTTTCCGGCGCGATGGCCAACCCATCGCGCAACGACAAGCCGCATGCGGAATGGGCCAATCGGCTGATGTTCGCCCACGACAACGCGATCGAGAATTTGATCATCTTCGCGCCGCTGGTCCTGATCCTCAATGCCATCGACTATTCCGACAGATGGACCGTGATGGCCTGTGCCGTCTATTTCTGGGCCCGCGTCGCGCACCTGATCGTCTATACGCTCGGCCTGCCGGTGTTCCGCACGCTGGCCTTCACCGTTGGCTTCCTGGCGCAAGCCGTGCTGGCGCTGGCGATCTTCAAGGTGGTTTGAGGGGGCCGCCTCCCCAAGCCTGGCCACATAGCATGGCATCTCAAGGCCCACGCCCATGCAGCGTGATCAGTCAGCGATCCAGCTACCGGGAGTTCCGCTAGCGCTCGGTTCGGCCGTTCTGTTTGGCGCTGCAGCGCCGCTGTCCAAATTGCTGCTCGCCAGTGTCGACCCGCAAATGCTCGCAGGTCTGCTCTATGTCGGCGCTGGACTGGGCCTTGCTGTCGTGCATACCGCGCGCGCGACCTTGGGGCTCGCGGCGCCCGAGGCACCTCTAAGACGACATGACCTGCCGTGGCTCGTCATCATCGTCCTTTTCGGAGGCATCCTCGGCCCGGTGTTGTTGATGCTCGGGCTTGGCCGGACGGCTGCCTCATCAGGATCATTGCTGTTAAATCTCGAGAGCCTCGCAACCATGGGAATTGCGTGGCTGGTATTTCGCGAAAACGTCGATAGGCGCCTCTTGTTGGGCGCATTCGCCATCGTCCTTGGTGCTATCGTGTTGTCGTGGGAGGGGAAGCGCTTTTCATTCGATGTAGGCGCAGCATTGATTGCCGGCGCGTGCATGTGTTGGGGTATCGACAACAACCTGACGCGCAAATTGTCATCGGCCGATCCCGTGACCATTGCGATGATCAAAGGCCTCATCGCCGGAGCGGTGAACATGGCAAGCGGATTTTGGCTCGGCGATGCCGTCCCGCCGGCTGCTATCGCGACCTTGGCCGCCCTCCTCGGATTCTTCGTGATCGGTGTCAGCCTTGTTCTTTTCGTGCTGGCCCTTCGTCATCTCGGCACCGCTCGTACCGGCGCCTATTTTTCGCTAGCCCCGTTTATTGGCGCATTGATCGCTTTGAGCCTTGGGGAGCCGTTGACGGCAAAACTGGTTGTTGCAGCATTGCTCATGGGCTTGGGCCTCTGGCTGCATCTCACCGAACGGCATGAGCACGAACATTCTCACGAAGCGCTCTCACACGAACACCGGCACGTGCATGACGAGCATCACCAGCATCGCCATGACGGCCTCGTGACCGAGCCCCATTCGCATTGGCATGAGCACGAGCCGATGCGGCACAAGCACCCTCACTACCCCGATCTGCATCATCGGCACGGGCACTGAGAAGCCCAGGCCATGCTTGGCGCAGCCATCTCGGTGACTGGAGGCGTACACGCAATCTAAACACGCAATCAAAAAACAAAAACCCCGGAGCTGGCTCCGGGGTTTTTCATTGGCGCCTCTGAAACGGCGCGCTCAGTACTTCGCAACAACCGGCGAATTGAAGTGGTAGTTGATGCCGGTGCGGAACACGTGCTCGGTCACCGATCGGGTCGCCGTCGCTGGAACAGCGCCGAAGACGAAGCTGTCCGAGTTCGAACCGAGGTCGATGTAGAGATACTCGGTCTTGGTGGTCCAGTTCGGGCCCAGCAATCCAAGCAGCGTAAAAGGCGTCTCGATGCCCGCACCCGCGGTCCAGCCGGTATTGGTGTGCGAGAACGATTGCGTCACCGGGCCGACGAACGACGTCGTGTTGATCTTGGTCTTGACGCTGCCATACGCAAGACCGCCCGTGGCATAGAAAAGGGTCGATCCGACCGAATAGCCAAGCCGGCCGCGCACCGTGCCGAACCACGGCAGCGTGGCGTCGTACGCCGCCGTCAACGCCGGCGAGCAGCTAAGAATACAAGTCTTGTTGTCCTGCTGCGTGCTGCCCTGAATGTCGGCCTCGACACCGAACACCCAGTTGGCGGCCTGCCAGTTGTAACCCGCCTGAATGCCGCCATTGATGCCGTCGGGCGCGAGGTTGAAATTCTGCAGGATCGGAACCGCAGGGACGCTCAACGTGCTGCGATCCCGTCCGGTGCCGGAACCGAAATTGCCGCCGAGATAGAAGCCGGCCCAGTTGGCCGCCGCGACCGGTGCATAAGCCCTGCCACCGATCCGGTAGTTCAGACCGACGCGAAAGATGTTCTCGCGAATTTCAGTATTGAGCGGGGCCGCCAATCCGATCGCGGCAATGTCGGTCTTGTTGCCGAGATTGAGGTAGAGATACTCGATCTTTCCGGTCCAGTTGCCGCCCAACGCGGCTTCAACGCCACTGCCGACCACCCATCCGCCCTGCGTGCGATCGGTCGAGAACGTGTTTGTGACGCCGCCGAACGACGCACTCGCGTTGGTCTTGACGTTTGCGACCGCGTAGCCGGCGGTTACATAGCTCAGGACCGGACCATTCGAGATGCCGATGCGCCCACGCGCGGTCCCGAACCAATCCAGTCTCTGACGGTAATTTCTTATGATGCCGCCCTCGTTGAACGTAGTGCCGTCATCGCTCAGGCCGGCGCCCTGAATATCCGCCTCGACGCCGAACACGATCGGTCCGAGAAACGAGCCCGTCTGCCAATTGTAACCGATCTGGCCACCGCCGAAGCCGCCCTGCGGCGCGACGTAGAAAGAATAGGGCGATGCGCCGCCGAGCCAGTCGTGCTGGAAACGATCACGGCCGATACCGACGCCGGCGTTGACGCCGATGTAGAAGCCGGTCCAGTCGTAGACGGCTGCCAGTGCTGGGGCTTTGGTGTAGGGCCTTGCGGCGAGGTCTGCGGCGATTGTCGGAGCGGAACCAAGGCCAACGAGTGCGGTGGCCAGCAGATACGTCTTCAATTTCATTTACAGCATTCCCAGTCCGGCATTCCCAGAACTTCCCGACGCGAGAGCGATCGGCACTTGGGAGTGTTTCTACTGGATTCGCATTTGATTGCTGTAGCCCGGCAGCCACATCCCCCGAGGATCGGCTGTGCCAGGCTCTGCAGGGCAATTTCCTACTGAGTTCATCGGGTTGGAGGCCCGATCTTAACGGCTTTTTTGAGCCACCACGAACAGCATCGGCGCCATCTTGTCGTCGAATCCCCGGACGTCGCCGCGCTCGATAGCGAGCGAGTTCCAGCTTCCTGCACTGGCATAGGTCGCACGCAGCCAGTCCTGCGAGGGATAGTTGTAGTAGCGATGGAGCGTGTCGCGGCCGCCGGTATCGCCTTCCTTGTAGCTGGCGAAGAACACGCCGCCCGGTTTCAACGCGCGCCAGATCAGCGCAAGAATGCTTGCAAGCTGGTCGCGCGGCACATGCAGCAGACAGGCGTTGGCCCAGACGCCATCAAACGCCTCGACCTCGTCGAGTTCGTGGAACAGCAACGTCTCGACCGGACGGCCGAGGCGCCTTGATGCCACCTCGGCCATCTCCGGCGATCCGTCTGAAGCACGAACGTCAAAACCCCGCGCCAGCATTTCCGCGGTGTCGCCGCCTGCCCCGCATCCGAGTTCTAGAATGACGGCGTCCGGCGGCAACAGCGCCAGAAACGCCGTCAGCCGCGCCTGGCGCGAGGTGATCTCGCGCCCGGCATAGGCTTCCGCGTTACGGCGATAGAATTGCAGCGTCTCCTCATCCATCGCGGCACCTCGCGTTAAGGGAACAACGCGATTTGCTCCAGCCCGGCCGTCTCGGGCAGCCCGAACATCAGGTTCATGTTCTGGATCGCCTGACCGGCCGAGCCCTTCACCAGATTGTCGAGCGTGGAAATCACGATCGCCCGGTTCTTGATGCGGTCGGCGATGACGCCGATCTGCACATAGTTGGAGCCACGCACGTTCTGGGTCTGCGGCAGCACGCCCTTCTTCGCGACATGCACGAAGGGCTCGTTGGCATACGCCTTCTCCAGCGCGCCTCGCAGATCGTCCGGCGTCGCGCCACCCGCGAGCTTGACATAGGACGTGCATAGTTCGCCCCGCGCCATCGGGATCAGGTGCGGCGTGAAGTTCACGGTCACCGCCGTCCCCGCGGCGACGCCGATCTCCTGCTCGATCTCGGGCGCATGCCGATGGGTGCCGACCGAATAGGGCGACAGCCCCTCACCCGCCTCGCTGAACAGCGTGTTCTGCTTCAGCCCGCGCCCGGCGCCGGTGACGCCCGATTTCGCATCGATGACGATGTCGTCGACGTCGATCAGCTTTGCCCTCGCCAACGGTACAAGCGCCAGCAGCACCGCGGTCGGATAGCAGCCGGGACAGGCGACGAGGCGCGCCGCGGCGATCTTCTCCCGGTAGAATTCGGTCAGGCCGTAGACTGCCTCGCTTTGCAATTCGAGCGCCCGGTGCTCGTGGCCGTACCATTGCGCATAGGTGTTCTTGTCGCGCAGCCGGAAGTCGGCGGACATGTCGAGGACCTTGATCGTCGGATTGGCCTTGAGGACGGCGGCGATGATCTCCTGCGTGGTGCCGTGCGGCAACCCGCAAAAGACGGCGTCGAGCGTGGTCCAGTCGACCTTTTCCCATTCGACGAGCTTTGGCAGATCAAGCATGAAGAAATGCGGAAACACGTCGCCCATGGCCTTGCCGGCATGGGTATTGGCGGTGAGCGCCGTAATCTCGGCATTCGGATGCCGCGCCAACAGGCGCACCGCGTCTGCGCCGGTGTAGCCGGAGGCACCGAGAATGCCGATCTTCTTCTTCGAGCTCATCACGCGTTCCTTTTATTTGTCGGCAAGGCCCAGCATCAGCCGCATGTTCTGCACCGCCGCGCCTGAGGCACCCTTGCCGAGATTGTCGAGCCGCGCGACCAGAACCGCCTGACCATGCTTGTCGCTGGCGAAGACGTAGAGCTCGAGCTTGTTGGTCTCGTTGAGCGCCTCGGGCTCGAGCCGGCCGCCCTTGGTCGCGGCATTCTCGAGCGGCATGACCGAAACGTACTTGCTTCCCGCGTAACGTTTCGCAAGCGCCGCGTGCAGATCGGCTCCGCCGGGTTTGCCCGTCAGCGTGTCCAGATGCAGCGGCACCGAGACCAGCATGCCCTGCCGGTAATTGCCGACCGACGGCACGAAGATCGGCCGCCGCGTCAGTTTTGAGTAAAGCTGCGTCTCCGGCAGATGCTTGTGCTCGAAGCCGAGGCCATACAATTCGAAGGACGGCGCGCTGCCGTCCTCAAAACTCGCGATCATCGACTTGCCGCCGCCCGAATAGCCCGAGACCGCATTGATGGTCACGGGATAGTCCGCCGGCAACAGCCCGGCGTCGACCAGCGGCCGCAGCAGCGCAATCCCGCCGGTCGGATAGCAGCCGGGGTTCGAGACTTTTCGCGCCGCCCTGATCTTGTCGGCCTGGTCAGGCGTCAGCTCCGGAAAACCATAGGTCCAGTCGCCGGCGACCCGAAACGCGGTCGAGGCGTCGAGCACCTTGGGCGCCGATGCTCCCATGCTGTCGATCAGCGCAACGGTTTCCTTCGCCGCATCGTCAGGCAGGCAGAGGATGACGAGATCGACCTCCTCCATCAGCGCCCGCTTGGCGCCCGCATCCTTGCGCTTGTCTTCGGCGATGCTTTTCACGACGACGTCGTTCTGCAGCCGCAGGCGCTCCTGAATGCCAAGGCCCGTGGTTCCGGACGCACCGTCGACGAACACGGCGGGTTTTGCCGCAGCGCCAGTGGTCTTGCCCGAGGTCTTGGGCTGGTGGCTGTCGGTGAGGGTCATGGCACGGTCCTTTCGATCTGGTTCGTTTCGTCGGCAAAGGCTTGCGGCCGCGCCTCTTTCATCAACTGCGCAATCTCCTGCGCGCCCGCATCAGCCTGCATGCCGAGCGCCCCGGCAATCGCGGCATAGTCGGTCTCGGACTTGTGCTGGTTCAGCTTAAAACTGCCTTCAACCTCTTCAACCGTCATCTCAAGTCCCACGATCGCCTTCTTCATCGCTTCCAGCCGCCCGGCCGTCATCTTCGACGACAACCACGGCTTTTTCGGCAGCAGCCGCGCTTCGAACTTGGCGCTGAGCGCCTCGATCTGCGCGGCGAGTTCGTCGTCGGACATCGCCCGCACCGGCCCGGTCAGGTGCACCGCCTGATAGAGCCAGGTCGGCACCTGATCCGGCGAAACGTACCAGTCCGGCGACACATAGGCATCCGCGCCGTTGACGGCCAACAGCCAGGATTTGGTTCCGTCCGCGAGCTTTACCAGCGGATTGTGACGCGCGACATGAAACGCCACGCGCGGCGTGCCGTCATTGGCTGACGTCAGATAGAACGGCAGCGACGAGGCGACCGGCTTTGCGCCATCCCACGCGCAGGCCAACCCAAAGCCGCGCGCTTCCGCGAACGCGAGGCTCGCGGCGCGGTCGGACTTGAACGGTGGTGGCGTATACATCTCAAACTCCTGCTTGACGTAGGAGCCGCCAGTTCATTCCGCGATTTCTGGAAAAGGAAGAAGCCGCGGGACCGGATCCGGCGGCAGGGGCGATGATCTTAAACGCAGACGACCGCCCGAACCGCGATGGCGCGGCGGCGGCGAGCGATGGCGATGGTCGAGGCGTTGATCATGGGCGCGGCTATAAGGCCGCGCCCGCCAAACGTCAAGGCATACCGGTCATTCCGGGGCGCACGCGAAACGCGTGAACCCGGAATCTCATGCCACAACCTCCAGAGGGTTCGATGCTGCGCATCGCCCCGGAATGACGCTTCCCGTCAGATCACCGGATTCCACGGCGCCGGGATCAGCCGGTAACCATTGCCGTCCTTCTCGACAAAGCCGTTGGCCGGGAACGGATAGTGGAAGCCCTGCACCCGCATCTTGTCGGCGACCAGCATGTCGTAGACCCGGCGGCGGGTTTTTTCCGCCAGTGCCGGATCCTGGTCGAACATCAGGTGCCAGCCCGGATTGGCGACGAACAGCGCCGGCAGGTTGGTGACGTCGGACTGGATGAACACCTTGTCGGAGCCGGAGGCGAGAACATAGGAAGTGTGGCCCGGCGTATGGCCGATGGTTTCAACCGCCGTCAGTCCGGGGGCAACTTCCTTGCCCCATTCATAGGGCGTGGCCTTCTTGTTCAGCCCCGCCTCGAACACGCGGCGGGCGTTCTTGAACACGGTCTGCATCCGCCCTTCCGGCGCCCGGCTCATCTCGCCGTCATCCATGAAGTATTTCCATTCAGCCGCCGGCACCAGCACCTCGGCATTGGGGAATGCCGGCTTGTTATCGGCGGTCAAAAGGCCGTTGATGTGGTCGCCGTGGAAGTGCGAGATGACAACCATGTCGACGGCACCGGGATCGAAGCCGGCGGCGACCATGTTGGCGGCGAACTGTCCGACATTGCCCTTGCTCGATGCAAAGGCGGCGGCGCCGTTGCCGGTGTCGACCACCACCAGCTTGCCACCGGTGTTGATCACCAGCGGCGCGAACTGGATCGACATCTTGTCCTTCGGCATGAAGTTCTTTTCGAGCGCCGCGTTGACCTCATCCTTCTTGACGTTGAGCACGAACGTATCGGGCAACGCGAAATTGTTGACGCCGTCCGAGATCGCCGTCACCTGGGCATCGCCCACCTTGTAGCGATAGAAACTCGGCGCCTGCTTCTCCGCGACAGGAGCTGCCGCCGTGGCGGGCGCTTGCGGCAAGAGCGGCGTGGCGGCGAGCGCTGCGGCGCCTGCGAGTGCGTGACGACGTGTCAATTCCATGGTGATGTCCTCCCAGTTGAGACGATGGATGCGGTTCGCGGGGTTGACCCGCTTTGATGCGTGCCCTCGGTTCAGTTGTCGCCGCTTCTACCAGCGTCCTTGCAATAACGCGACGACGGCGACACGACGATGAACCTTATCGTGGGAGCTAACACTCCCTCCATCCGCTTATTCCACAAGCCTCACGCCACCCACGCGATGATGCTGTCAGCCGGAAGCGTGCGGAAGATGAGAATCAGTCGCATTAAAAAATCGAAGATCGAGAGATCAGCAACAACGGCAAGCCGAACTGATGCGCGAGTTCATCTTGCTGAAGCCCTGCGGCTGTCGTTGCGTTGGCCGTTCAGCTAGCACCGCCAGGAATCACGCCAGCCGCCACAGCCATTCGGCGATCTTTCCCATCACGTCGCCGACCAGCAGGAGGACGGCCGACCACACCAGCGCGGAAACGAAATTGGCGATCTGGAACGGCCAGTAGGACATTTCAAAAATGCCGGCGGCGAGCGGCACCGAGGCGCGCAGCGGCCCGAAGAACCGGCCGATGAAGATCGAGGGCACGCCCCATTTTTTTACGAACGCCTCGCCGCGCGGCAGTATCTCGGGATAGCGCGACAGCGGCCACATCTCGGCGACGTGCTCCTTGTATCGGTAGCCGAACCAGTAGGAGACCCAGTCGCCGAGCGCAGCCCCAATGCCGCCGGCGAGCCAGACCGGCCAGAAGCTGATGCCGCTGACGCCGATCAGCGCGCCGATCGCGACCAGCGCGCCCCAGGCCGGCACCAGCAGCGAAACGAAGGCAAGCGATTCGCCGAATGCCAGCAACAGGACGATTGGAGCGGCCCAGGCCTGATTGTCGCGCACGAAATCAGCCAGCGCGCGCACATAGTCTTCCATGTCTTGAGTGCCTTCCCAGCCCCGTTTGTGCCATTGAACTCCTCCGATTCAAGGCTCATGACAGCTAAGCCAGCCGCTTGCGTGACTTCAAGTCACAAAGCCGGGCATGGGTTGTGATTAAAGGCCGCTCATTCCCTTCCTTGGCGTCGTTCCATGTCGTGCCGCCCTTTCGGATGCCGATCAGCTCTGCGGCTGCGGCGGCCGTCTTGGGGGGCGCGGCCTGGCCGCACGGGGCGAGACCGGCTGCAGGGTCACAATGACCGGATTTGGCTTGTGATCCAGCGCCGCGCCGGTCGCAGCATCGACGCCCATTCCAACCAGGCCGCCGAGTAGAACATTACCGGCGAACCCGGCCGCCCCGGATCCGGGGATCTCCTTGGTCAACGGAATGATCTGCGGCTCGTAGCCTTCCTTGCTCACCGTTACAGTGATGTCGGCGTTGCGCTTGGCCTGAACCACGCATGGCGTCACGCAAGCCGTTGGAATATCCAGGCCGGTAATATCGGCTGTCGCACCTGCCGGCGTGCTCGAAATGGAAATGTTCTCTGTCGTTCCCCGTGTCACCGAGGCGCACCCAACACACGGCGCCGCGATTGCGACGGCCAGCACCAGTCTGATAATCATTTGAACGGATCCCCCTGCCCACCGGGACATTCCGACAACCGAAAAGCGAATGCAAGGGCCAGTTCGCGCTGGCGTTGCCATATCGTTATTTGCAAGCCGGGCGCGACAGCCTTAAGAGCGCGAAGCGTCCTTGCCCACCGTCACCTTTTGAGCCCATCCGTGGCATAGTCAGACAGACCGATTCGCTCGCGCGAGATCGCGCGCAACACCTAAAGAGCCATGTCCAAGCCATTGAAATCAGCTGCAAAACCCAAATCCGCCAACGACCTCTTCGGCGCCGAAAAGGGCCGCACAGCGACCAGAGCCGCCCCGCGCGGAACCAGCGCCGAGGCCGGCTATACCGCGGCCGACATCGAGGTGCTGGAGGGACTGGAGCCGGTGCGCCGGCGTCCCGGCATGTATATCGGCGGCACCGATGAAAAGGCGCTGCACCATCTGTTTGCCGAAGTCATCGACAACGCCATGGACGAAGCCCTGGCGGGGCACGCCTCCTTCATCGAGGTGGAGCTGAGCGCCGACGGATTCCTGACGGTCACCGACAACGGCCGCGGCATCCCGGTCGATCCGCATCCGAAATTTCCGAAGAAGTCCGCGCTCGAAGTCATCATGTGCACGCTGCACTCGGGCGGCAAATTCGACTCCAAGGTCTATGAGACCTCGGGCGGCCTGCACGGGGTCGGCGTCTCGGTGGTCAACGCCCTCTCCTCGCTGCTCGAGGTCGAGGTGGCGCGCGAGCAGAAGCTCTACAAGATGTCGTTCGAGCGCGGTCATCCCAAGGGCAAACTCCAGGATCTCGGCAAGATCAACAACCGCCGCGGCACCCGGATTCGCTTCAAGCCCGACACCGATATTTTCGGCGCCAAGGCCGCGTTCAAGCCGCAGCGCCTGTTCAAGATGGCGCGTTCGAAGGCCTATCTGTTCGGCGGCGTGAAAATCCGCTGGCGCTGCGATCCCGCACTGTTGAAGGGCATCGAAGAGGTGCCCGCCGAGGACGAATTCCACTTCGCCGGCGGCCTGAAGGACTATCTCGCCGCCGCTGTTCACGCCGACACGCTGGTGCATCCGGATATCTTCTCCGGCAAGTCGGGCCGCAACGGCGCCCATGGCGCTTGTGAATGGGCGGTGGCCTGGACGGCGGACGCCGACGGCTTCCTGTCCTCGTACTGCAACACCGTGCCGACGCCCGATGGCGGCACGCACGAATCCGGCCTGCGCAGCGCGATGCTGCGCGGCCTGAAAGACCACGCCGAGCGCATCGGCCAGGGCAAGCGCGCTGCGCCCGTGACGTCGGAAGACGTCATGGTGGGCGCTGCCGTGATGCTCAGCGTGTTCGTGCGCGAGCCGGAATTCCAGGGTCAGACCAAGGACCGTCTTGCCACGGCGGAAGCACAGAAGATCGTCGAACAGGCGATCAAGGATCCGTTCGATCACTGGCTGTCGGGCAATCCGCTGCAGGCCAACAAGCTCCTGGATTTCGTCGTCGAGCGCGCCGACGAGCGGCTGCGCCGCCGCGCCGAGAAGGAAACCTCGCGCAAGACCGCGGTGAAGAAGCTGCGCCTGCCCGGCAAGCTCGCCGATTGCACCAATACGGCAACCGAAGGCTCCGAGCTCTTCATCGTCGAAGGCGACTCGGCCGGCGGCAGCGCCAAACAGGCGCGCGACCGCAAGACCCAGGCGATATTGCCCCTGCGCGGAAAAATCCTCAACGTTGCCTCCGCCGGCAAGGACAAGCTGATGCAGAACGCGCAGCTCTCAGACTTGATGCAGGCGATCGGCTGCGGCACGCTCGCGCATTACCGCGAAGAGGATTTGCGCTATTCCCGCATCATCATCATGACCGACGCCGACGTCGACGGCGCGCATATCGCGTCACTGCTGATCACGTTCTTCTACCGCCAGACGCCGCGCCTGATCGATGAGGGCCACCTCTTTCTGGCGGTGCCACCGCTTTATCGTCTCACCCATGGCAGCAAGACGGTTTATGCCCGTGACGATGCACATAAGGACGCGCTCTTGAAGAGCGAGTTCAACGCCAACGCCAAGGTCGAGGTCGGCCGCTTCAAAGGCCTCGGCGAGATGATGCCGGCGCAGCTCAAGGAAACCACCATGGATCCGGCCAAGCGCACCCTGCTGCGCGTAAAACTTCTGGCCGACGACCGCGAAGGCACCGCCGATTCTGTCGAACGGCTGATGGGGACCAAGGCCGAGGCCCGGTTCGCCTTCATCTCCGACAAGGCGGAATTCGCCAGCGACGACCTGCTGGACGTCTGAATCGCTGATTTCGGGCTCTTTTCGGGCGGTTTCCGGCCAGTATGGCCGGACAACGTCGGTTTTTGCCTGTTTTCTGGGCGGTTTCGCAACCGCCGATTTCGGGCACCTGTGTTCCTCCCGCAACAGCAATTTCGGCGGAACTGCGTATAGTCACGCTACTGGATTTTGGGAATCGGCGCTCGCGCACCCCAGCGGGGTCAACTGGGGCACTTAAGGTGAGGGATTTGAAAATGAAGAAATTGGTGATCGCGCTGGCTGCGGCAGCGACTTTCTCGGCCCCGGCCGTCGCAGCTGATCTCGGAGCTCGCCCCTATGCCAAGGCTCCGGTCCCTGTGGCCGCCGTTTACAACTGGACCGGCTTCTACATCTTCGGTGGTGGCGGCGGCGGTCTGTGGAGCGCCGATAGCAACGTGCAGACGTTCCCCGGCGCTATTGCCCTCACCCGCGATCATCGGAATGGCGGCAGCGGCTGGTTCGGAACGGTCGGCGCCGGCTATGACTGGCAGTTCGGCGGCCGATGGGTGGCCGGTATTTTCGGTGACGCGCAGTTCGGAGACATCCGCGGCTCTCTCAGCGATCCTCTCTTCCTGACCGAAGGCCGCATGAAGCTTGAGACCAGCTATGCTGCAGGTGTGCGATTGGGCTATCTGGTTGCTCCTAACGTGTTGTCTTACGTCAACGCTGGCTACTCGGGTTCAGAATGGTCGGGCACGACCCAGACCACGCTCATCGCTGGCGGCGGCCCCGGATTCTACACCACGCCTTCCTTCGATCGGAATGGATGGTTCATTGGTGGCGGCGTCGAGAACAACCTGGATCTTTTCGGCATCTCGGCTCCCGGCTGGTTCATGAAGACAGAGTATCGCTCTGCGTTCTATGACCGCGTCACCTTGCCGGGGACGGTCACGCCTGCCTTCGGCGGCGGTCCGACCGGTACCGCTGTGACCTTCAAGCCCTGGACGCAGACCATCAGCACCTCGCTGGTCTATCGCTTCAACTGGGGTGGCGCTCCGGTCCAGGCCAAATACTGATCTCTGCTAAGTCAGCAGCTCAAAAGCCCCGGCTTCGCCCGGGGCTTTTTTGTACCTGTGGCAAGCCACCGGCCCGCGTCCGGATGTGTGCATTACCCGGCTTGATTTGCGAGTTGCGGTCCGCAACGGCTGCCCTCAGCGACCGGTACGCGCGGCGTAGCCGGCACTCGACCTCCAACCAATCCGAATCTGTCATTCCCTGCCCGCGGCTGTCACGATAGGCCATCGCCTCGGCGCGACCGATGCCTGACAACACCAGCGACGGCTCGTCGGCTCGTTTGCCGTAGGTGATGGCGGCGACGCGAGCGACCGTCAGGCCGTACTGCTCCGGGCTCACAGCCTCGCGCCGCGCCTGCCACCAGTCGAGTTCGAGGCGGCGCGCCACATCGCCGTCTCCAGCCGGGCGATTTCAGCTGGCTCGAAGCGGCGCAGATCCGCGTTCCGTGGCCACGACGCGTAGACGCCGATGGCGCCCAACACCAGCGCGAGCGTAAGAATGCTGGTACGGCGGTTCATGATGTCCCTTGAGACGGCGCCGCGACGTCCGACCTTGCGGAGCCGGCCGGCCTTCTATTCGATCGGAAGCTACGGCCGCCGGCGGCAACGGTTTCCTCCGGCGGCCCGGGAGAACGCACGATAAGCTCCGGGGCGCGTGGCAACCGGGGCGGCAATCAGGGAGAAAAGCCCATGGCCAGATCGCTTTCGATCATCGGCTTTCTGGCGCTTGCGATCGGCCTGTTGTGGATCGGTCAGGGCACCGGCGCCATTCGCTGGCCGCCATCGAGCTTCATGATCAATCAACTGCAATGGGCCGGATATGGCGCGCTGCTCGGCGCCGTCGGCCTGATCCTGATCTGGCAAGGCAATCGCTAGATTCGTAGCTTCGTAGGATGGGTGGAGCGCAGCGATACCCATCAACTTCGTGCTGCATCTGATTGATGATGGGTATCGCTGCGCTCCACCCATCCTACAGAAACTGGACAACGCACATGACAACAAAACTCTTCGACCTCGCCGGCAAGGTAGCCATCGTCACCGGCGGCAATGGCGGCATCGGGCTCGGCATGGCCCGCGGCCTCGCACAGGCAGGCGCCGCGGTCGCCATCGTCGGCCGCAACGAGGCCAAGTCGGCGGCTGCGGTCGCGGAGCTTACGCAAGGCGGCGCCAAAGCGATTGCAGTCGCGACCGACGTCACCGACAAGGCAGCGGTCGCCGCGATGGCCGAGCGCGTCCTGAGCGAGCTCGGCCGCATCGATATCCTCGTCAACAATGCCGGCATCAACATTCGCAAGCCGCCACATGCGCTCGACATTGCCGAGTGGAACAGCGTGGTCCAGACCAACCTCACCAGCGCCTTCCTGTGCTCGCAGGCGGTCTATCCCGCGATGAAGGCGGCGGGCGGCGGCAAGATCATCAATATCGGCTCGATGATGTCGATCTTCGGCGCCAGCTTCACGCCGGCCTATGCCGCGAGCAAGGGCGGCATCGTGCAGTTCACGCGCTCCTGTGCCTGCGCCTGGGCGGCCGACAACATCCAGGCCAATGCCGTGCTGCCGGGCTGGATCGACACCGACCTCACCAAGCGGGCCCGCCAGGAGATCGACGGCCTGCACGACCGGGTGCTGGCGCGAACGCCGGCGGCGCGCTGGGGCGCGATCGGCGACTTTGCCGGCATCGCCGTGTTCCTCGCCTCGCCTGCCTCCGACTTCGTCACGGGCACGGCGATTCCCATTGATGGCGGCTTCTCGATCATGGGCTGAAATTATAAGGAAAGCCCCAGACGGCATCCGGAGCTTTCTTCATTCAAGTCGTAAATCTCGGTATTCGCGAAGCGGTTGGCCACGGGTTGAACCTGAAGCTCACACGGCCCATGACAGACTCAGCATCCGCAGTGACGTTCCGGAAGTTCCCGGGAGCGGCGCAAGCGGAAAAGCAGCTGTGCAATCGTGCTGCCTGCTGTCTCGAATTTGTATGCTTGTAGTCGATGCCGAGGATCAGAACCGCGAGCCAGGTTCCTGCCCGCTGACTGTTACCTTGCAGCGACAGTGCCAGCGATTCAAAGCACGCCAGAGGGCACACGGTCCCACTCGACCAGGGTCGATGCCGCTATTCAATGATGGGCTGTCACCCGAATCCTACAGTCGCAACCGCCTTTGATGAAACTGTGGGGAATTCCTGCGGTCAGTTCCAAAAAGTCGTCCCTCCGGATGGTCCGTCAAACGCGATTCGCGCGGACAGCGCCAATAATCGGTAATATGCTACGGGTAAGGCCCATTGATTCATAGAATTCCTTAAGCGTCCCGCGCAATCGGCTCCGATTGAAGCTCACCTCCAAGCGCCGTCCGGGCGGTCAAATCATCGAAATTCCGGCGTTTTGCCCTCTTCCCAACCGAATGTCGGCTTCCGTTCGGCAATGCCTTGGTTCTGACGTGTCGAAGCTTTGCGACTGTGGCGTGCAGGTGACAGCTTTGGTGCGACTCCTGGGATATGTTGGGTCAGGATCAATTACTCACATTACTTGTCAGTGAACTGGGGAAAATAATGAAAAAGCTCGCTATCGCCGCCGCCGCTCTGGTCATCGGCACCGCCAGCGCCTCGGCCGCCGATCTGGCTGCCCGGCCCTACACCAAGGCACCCGCGCCTGTCGTCGCCGTCTACAACTGGACCGGGTTCTACATCGGTGCACAGGTCGGTTACGCTTGGGGTGACAACAGCACCACTGAGTTCGTCACCGCAACGGGCGTGCCCACTGGCTTCACTCGCGGCTTCAACACTGATGGCTTCGTTGGCGGTGGTCACATTGGCTACAACTGGCAGTTCGGTCAGTTCGTCTTCGGTCTCGAAGGCGACATTGAAGGCGCCGACATCAAGGGCGGTTACCGCCTGGCAAACCTGAACGGCACGGACTTCCGGATCGATGCGCAGGCCTCTATCCGTGGCCGCCTCGGTGTAGCCTTCAACAACTCGCTGCTCTACGTAACCGGTGGTGCGGCCTGGGCTGATATGGACCACACTTACGTCTTCGCGAACACCCTCTTTGAAACCCACTCCAGCACCCGTACCGGCTGGACCGTGGGCGCAGGCTGGGAATACGGCTTCACGCCGAACTGGTCGGCCCGTCTGGAGTATCGCTACACCGATTTCGGCAGCTTCCGGAACAACTCTATCTTCTCGTTCCCCGGCTTCACGTACGAGCATGATCCGGTGTTCCACACGGTGCGTGGCGGTATCAGCTATCGCTTCGGCGGTCCGGTCGTCGCCAAGTACTGATCCGGCTACCTGCTAGCCTTCAACAGCTCAAAGCCCCGGCATCGTCCGGGGCTTTTTGTTGCGTTCTGCTCGCTGGAATGCTTTTCGCGCCCGCGTCGTCCGTTAAGCTCGGACCGGCGACTGCACATGTTCAGGCCGCACGCCCAGGCCCACAAACCGCGCCGTGATACCTTGCAGCCAGGGCACCGCGGTGACCAGCCGCATCACGAACGGAACTTTCAGCGGCTGGTTCCCTGGCTTCAGCGCGGCGTTGACGATGTTGTTCTGCACCACCACCTGCATCCGCTGCGTCATCCGCACTGGAAAGGCCCGGCGCCGGCGCACCGCGTCCAGTTCATCCTCCGATGGACAGCCGCCCACCAGCTTCGATGCCAGCAGGTTCGCGGTCGCGACCGCATCCTGCACCGCGAGGTTGACGCCGACGCCGCCGATCGGCGACATCGCGTGCGCCGCGTCGCCGATGCACAACAGCCCCGGCCGCGTCCAGCGCGGCAACCGATTGACAGCAACGGTCAACAGCTTGACGTCGTTCCAGCTCTTCACCTCGGCTAGCCCCGGTTTGAGGATCGGCGCCATCCGCGCGACCTCGTCGAGCAGCGCGGGCAATCCCCTCGCCTTCACCGCATCATGCTGCCCCTTGGGAATGACGAACGCGCACTGCCAATAGTCGCCGCGGTCGAAGGTCACCATCATCTTGCCGGGCTCGACCCGCGCAAACAGGTTCTCGCTTTCGCCCTCCCGCTTGCCGGCGCGAAACCACAGCACATCCATGGGCGCGCCGATTTCCTCGACCTTGAGGCCTGCGCGCTCGCGCAGCAGCGAATGGCGACCGTCGCAGGCAATGGTGAGATCCGCCTCGATATCGATCACGCCATCTGGCGTCTTCGCCTTGACGCCCGTGATACGGTTGCCGTCACGGAGCAGATCGATCGCTTCGGTCGACATCATCACCTTGAGCGAAGCGAAACGCTTGCCGCTCTCGCGCAGGAAGTTGAGAAAGTCCCACTGCGGCATGAAAGCGATGAAGGGGTATTTGACGTGGAGCCGGCTCAGATCGGCGATCCGCACCGACTCGCCCCCGAACATGCCTTCCATCTTCTGCAGGCGCTGGTGCGGCAACTTCAGGAAGCCGTCAATCAGCCCAAGCTCGTCCATCACCTGCAGCGTGGATGGATGCACGGTGTCGCCGCGAAAATCGCGGAAGAAGTCGGCGTGCTTCTCCAGCACCACGACCTCGATGCCGGCGCGTCCGAGCAGATATCCGAGCATCATGCCGGCCGGCCCGCCGCCGACGATGCAGCACCGTACTTTCATCGCGCCACCCATCAGTCGAGTCACGCGAACTGTAGGGTATCTTCCGGCCCGGGGGAATTGGTCGCCGCCGCCGTGGCGCCTCGGCGGTCGATATCGCTCAAGGCCGGGTCGTTCCGGCCAGCCCTGATCCGCGCCCTGAAGCAAATTGCGACTGCCCGCGCGCGACCATGCCGCCCACGACCCCGACGCCGAGAACGTAGATCCAGCCTTCGTGGAAGTCGAACAAATGGGAGTTGAACAGCGAACTGACGAAGTTCTGGACCACGATCACCAGCCCGACCCACGCCGCAAATGTCGATCCTCGAAAGAGTTGCAGATGAAAGTACCACATCGCATACAGGACGAGGCAGCCGAGCGCCCCCCACTGGATGGCGGCATAAAGCGTCTGGTTGTGCGGATTGCGGATGGACCAGCCCCACTCACCGGTCTTGCCCTCGGCTTCGCGTTCAAACAGCTGCTTGGTCGATCCGGTGCCGTGTCCGAAAATCGGCGCCTCCGATATCGATCTGGTGGACGTGCGCCAATAGGCCAGCCGCAAGCCGTTCGAGGTCGCCGCCGGAGTTGCGGTATTGGAATCCACAGTCACCTGCGAGTCCTGCACCGTGCGCTCGACGCGGTCGCGCAGATAGGGTGACGAAAGCATAACAGCGCCCTCGACGATCGCGGCGAATACGAGCAGATAGATCGCGTGCCGCCGATTCAGAAATTTGAAGGCAAAAAGCGCCAACAGCACGGGAAAGCAGACCAGCGTGGTGCGCGACGTCGCGACGAACCGCATGTCGCAATAGAAGCCCAGCATGATGGCCGCGAGCGCGATAGCCCAGGCGCGATGGCCGTTCGCAGCAAATGACAGCAGCAGCGGCGCGACGGCAAACAGGCACAACGCGAATTCGTGGCTTTGGTCGATGTAGTTTCTGACGGGGACACCGGCCATGCCGTTCGGCGAAGGCTTCCAGTCCGCAAAATACGTCGCCCATGACACGCCCATGAGGAGAACGCAGGAAGCCAGGAAAGCGATCAGCACCCAGTGCCCGCGCTCGGAGCGCTCGTAGTGATAGATGAGAAGCGGAATGGCCAAGAGCTTTGCGACAGGACTTAGCCCCAGCAATTTCACCGCAGCGGTATCGCTCGCCCAGAGCACGCCGATAAGCGCCAGTGCAAAGAAGGCCAGAGGCAAGGACCGCGCCGGCGCACGCAAGGACTCGAAGAACGCCGGCCAGTGAATCGTGGGCAGCACGATGGCCAGCCACACCGCCGTAAATATTGAGACCGCGCTCGTCGACCATGGCAGCGCGGCTGCGGCCAGTGCCGGATAAACATCAACGCAAAGCAACCAGAACCGGGACTGCGGCCAGGCCGCGACGAACCCTGGAATTCCCGGTCTCACGACTGGAGTGACGACGAACTCTGACATACGCAACACAACTCAAAACAGATATTACAAACGAAGCTGCAACTGCAGCGCTTCCGGACGCAAGAAGTAGTCGGTTCTTCGAGGCGTCAGCTAATCCATTTGGATGCAGGCACATGATGGCCAAAAGAGGAGCCATTTCGGCCGGCGGTATGGTGAACATCCGGCCTTTTATCGCGCTGTTGTGCGGCCTCCCTGCACTCGCCCGCTCTGCGCCCACGCAGTGCCCTGCTCCACACGCCCTGGTTGACACGACATTGGGGACAAACGGATCGAAAACCCGCCGCGCGAGAACTGAAATTTGCGCAGCATCCGCGCGGTATGACAGACATGGGACGCTTCGACATCTCACCGTCATTGCGAGCGAAGCGAAGCAATCCATCTATCGCCGCGTTGAGGTATGGATTGCTTCGCTTCGCTCGCAATGACGTGGATGGCCCAGACTACTGGATACCCGTGCGTGCGCGGGCTGTGACGGAAGTGAAAGTTCTACCGCCGGAAACTCTTGATCTCCGACACGCTGCCGTCGCGGTACGTCAACTCCACCGACACCGACCTGGTCTGTGGCGCAAGCTTCAGATAAGGCGTCGCATCATGCGGAATGACGCTGGGATCGCGGGGATCGCAGGGCGGCAGTTTCAAAACCTTGTCCGGCACCGCCGAGTCGATGCCGACGCGCACCTCGCGGATCGCGCAGCGATACGACATCAGGTGCGTGTAATAAACCAGCAGCCCGTTGAAGTCGCGGAACGACAGCCAGCTCGTCGCCGTCATGTCGAGGATCTTGCGCTGGTCGCGGATCAGCGCCGCTTCAGGGTCGAACCGGATCGGGAACGGCCCCTGCAACTCGCCATTGGTGTCGACATAACGCACCTGGATCACGGCAGCCGGTGCATCGGCCGGCAGTTCGACCGACGGGTTGGGCATCCGCTTGCGGGTGCGCGGATCGAGCGTGTCCATGAAACCGGTCTCGCGGAAATTGCCGCTATCGCCGATCCGCCAGGAGATGCCGAGCGTCGGATCGGCGATCGAGAACACAACCGTCCATCCGCCATTGTGGCGCGAGAACATCGCGATCGGCGCGTTGACGGAATCGTTCTGTGGCTTGAGCTGCTGCACCGGCGGCAACGCCGCAAGCTTCTGCAGCGGCTCGGCGGACTGCGCTGCAGCCTCGGGCTGCACCTTCGCAAGACCGTTCAAAAAAACGTCGTCGACCATCTGGTCGAAATAGACCGGGATCTGCTTGTGACGAACGGTCTCGGCCAGTTCGCTGACCGCGCGCCGCGTGCGCTGCGCGACCTGAACGAGGTTGGCGCCGGGCTGCGTCAGCTCCTTGGCGAAGGTGCGCGTGAACACCGAATTGGGATTGGCGTCGTCGTTGGAGAGCCGGTCGAGCGCGGTCTGCCGCGGCCCGGCGGAGAAGATCGAGAACACACCTTCCGGCAATTGCGTCATCGGTGCGAGACCGCCACCGCCGGCCACCGCGCGCGTGCCAGGACGCTCGAACGGATTGTTGCGGCAGGCATCGAACACCAGGATGGCAGTGCGCACCTTGCGGTTCTGCATCCGCTCGATGATGCGGTCGGCCAGGATCGAGGCGTCGCGCACCAGCTCCTCCTGCCCTTCGGTTGCCGCCGGCACGTCGGTCGGCAGCAGGAAATTCTGCCCCGCGATTTCAAAACCGTGGCCGGCGAAGAAGAAGAACGCGGTGTCGCCGGCGTTGACCGCCTTGTCGAAGGCCAGCAGCGTCTGGCTGAACGCCTGCCGGTTCTGGTTCTCCGCCACCATCACGGTGAAGCCGAGCTGCTTGAGCGTATCGCCCATGGTGCGGGCGTCGTTGACCGCCTTCTGCAGCTTCGGCACGTTCCGGTAGTCGTTGTTGCCGACCACCAGCGCCACGCGCTTTTCCGCCTGCGCAGGCGCGGCGAAGGCAGCGATACACGTTGCGAGGCCCGCCACCGCGAGCAGTCTGGTAAGCCAACCCTTCATGGAATTCCCCATCCGCACGATTTGGTCCTTTGGGCCGTGCGATACCGCTTCATGCCATAGTCGGTGGCCCGTTGCCCACGGTTCAACAGCTTCTCTTGATCGGAATGGGATGGCCCGGTTTAAGGGCCAAATGACGGTTTTCGCCGTTATTTGTGCGAAAACATTAAGCTTTTTGGGCTTCAATGGGGGTTCCTAGATTGACTTTGGCCATTTCGACCCTATGTTCGCGCTCAAAGCGGCCTTGGATCGAAACGCGATTCCTTAGGTTAGCCGCTGGTCTGCGTAAGTCAGAGCCCCCAGCTTTTCAAAAGCGCGCCGTTTCGGGGCAAAACGCGACAGCCTTTTTACCCTCGATTCCGAACGGCGGTGTCGACTAGAGGCTCAATGTCTTTTTCCAATCTCGGACTTTCCGATAAGGTCCTCGCCGCAGTTGCGGCCACCGGGTACACCACCCCCACCCCCATCCAGGAACAGGCAATCCCGCACGTTCTGGCCCGCCGCGACGTCCTCGGCATAGCCCAGACCGGCACCGGCAAGACCGCCGCCTTCGTCCTGCCCATGCTCACACTTCTGGAAAAGGGCCGCGCCCGGGCACGAATGCCCCGCACCCTGATCCTCGAACCGACCCGCGAACTCGCCGCCCAGGTCAAAGAGAACTTCGATAAATACGGCGCAGGCCAGAAACTCAACGTCGCGCTCCTGATCGGCGGCGTCTCGTTCGGCGACCAGGACTCCAAGCTGACCCGCGGCGTCGACGTCCTGATCGCAACCCCGGGCCGCCTGCTCGACCACACCGAGCGCGGCGGTCTCCTGCTCACCGGCGTCGAACTGCTGGTCATCGACGAAGCCGACCGCATGCTGGACATGGGCTTCATCCCCGACATCGAACGCATCTGCAAGCTGGTGCCGTTCACGCGCCAGACCCTGTTCTTCACCGCGACGATGCCGCCGGAAATCAGCCGCATCAGTGAAACCTTCCTGCACAATCCTGAAAGAGTTGAAGTCTCGAGGCCGGCCACGACCGCGACCGGCGTGTCGCAATTCAAGGTCAATGGCGGCCGTGAGCCGCATGAGAAGCGCGAACTGCTTCGACGCTTGCTGCGCGACGCCAAGGACCTCAACAACGCGATCATCTTCTGCAACCGCAAGCGCGAAGTCGCCGTCGTTCACAAATCGCTGCAGAAGCACGGCTTCAGCGTCGGCGCCCTGCATGGCGACATGGACCAGTCGGCGCGCACCGCGGCGCTGGATCAATTCCGCAAGGGCGAGATTCCGCTCCTGGTAGCGTCCGACGTCGCCGCCCGCGGCCTCGACATTCCCGCTGTCAGCCACGTCTTCAATTTCGACGTGCCGCATCATGCCGACGACTACGTGCACCGCATCGGCCGCACGGGCCGCGCCGGGCGTGCCGGCACCGCAATCTCGATCGTCAGCCCGCTCGACAGCAAATCACTCGCTGCAATCGAACGCCTGATCGGGCAAACCATTCCCACCGCCGAGGGCGATTACGCCGTTCACACGGAGACGTCCGAGGACAGCGATCAGCCGCGCGAACATCGTTCACGCGAAGGCTCGCGTGGCGGCCGCAAGCCGCGTCGCGAACGTGAGCCGCGAGCCGCCAGGGATTCCGATAAGCGCGGCGACAAGAGCGCCGAGCGCGAACCGCGGCACGCCAAGGGCACGGGCCGCGGCGCCAGACCGCAGCCGGAGGCCGGAGCCTTTACGCCGCCCGCCGCTGCGCAGCCTTCGCGCGTGCCTTCGATCGGACGGCCCGAACCGCGGCGCGCCCATCGCGAGATCGAATCGGAGCCCGCCGATCACTCGCACCTTCCCGCATTTCTTTTGCGGCCCGTTCGCGCCCGCGTCTGATCGGCGTCGATTCCTGCACGGCCGGAAGCATTTACCGGCCGTTCATCCTCCTCCGTTAACTTGCCAGCGATAATTTAGTCATTGCTGCTGCCCGGCAACAACCGGCGCTGCTCGTTATTGGGGACGGATCAGTGGTCAAACTGCTGGACGAACACGAACGCACGATGGCGTTTGCCGAAGTAGCGTTGGGCCAGATCAGATCCCTCCGGCAAACCGCCGTCCCGCGCAACTATGAAATCTGGTACGTCTACGCGACCGGATACAACGCTTCCCTCAACAAGATCATCAACGAGACGCTGGCGCGCAACGGCAAACTCAGCGAAGCCGATCTCGAACAGATCTACGAGACCTATCTCTCCCACATCAAGGCGTCCGATCGCATCGACAAGGTCGGCGCGCGCGTGATCGGCGAGATCGACGACGTGATGACGCTCATCACCGAAGCGCTCGGCATGTCGCAGAGCTACGACTCCAGGCTGAGCGGCGCGACCGAGAAACTCAAGGCAGCCAAGAACCGCGATCAGATCAAGGCGGTCGTCGACGGCCTGATGAAATCGACGCGCGAGATGCAGGAAACCAACAAGGCGCTGGAAAACCGGCTGGTGCTGTCGAAGACCGAGATCAGCAATCTTCAGCACAGCCTGGAGGCGATCCGCGCCGAAAGCCTGACCGATCCGCTGACTGGCCTTGGCAACCGCAAATATTTCGACCGCTCGATCGAGATGGCAGTGCGGACGGCGCTGGCGAACGGCGAGCCGCTGTCACTCCTGATGTTCGACATCGACCATTTCAAGTCGTTCAACGATTCCTATGGCCATCTCACCGGCGATCAGGTGCTGCGGCTGGTTGCGATGTCGCTGAAGCAGACCATCAAGGGCCAGGACATCACCGCCCGTTACGGCGGCGAGGAATTCGCGGTCGTGCTGCCCAATACCGGGCTGCGCCAGGCATTGACGGTTGCCGACCACATCCGCCGCGCGGTGATGGCCAAGGAATTGAAAAAGAAATCCACCGGCGAGATTCTCGGCCGCGTCAC
This sequence comes from Bradyrhizobium jicamae, assembly GCF_001440395.1. Taxonomy (GTDB): domain Bacteria; phylum Pseudomonadota; class Alphaproteobacteria; order Rhizobiales; family Xanthobacteraceae; genus Bradyrhizobium; species Bradyrhizobium jicamae. The sequence goes on from NZ_LLXZ01000071.1 coordinate 98,509, forward strand.
CATCTCGGTCGGCGTTTCCATGCTGAAGCCGGACGACGACACGGATTCACTGATCGAACGCGCCGACGGCTGTCTCTACGCCGCCAAACGCAACGGCCGCAACCGCGTGATCTGCGAAGTCGACCCCGAATACACCGACGAGACCCGCAGCCAAGTCGCCTAAGCGCCAGTCCTCACGGTGAAGGAGAGCGAAAGCCGGCTCTCTCCACGTCATTGCGAGCGCAGCGAAGCAATCCACGTCTCAGCGCGGGGATAGATGGATTGCTTCGCTGCGCTCGCAATGACGGGTGGATGTACTATCTGCGAGGCGTCCGCTTCGTCCGCGCCGCTGGTTTCGTTGCCGGCTTACGACTTGCCGCCGGCCTGCCCGCAGCCCGCGTCGTAACCTTCCGCTTCGCGGCCGGCTTCGCCTTCGCAGCCTTGCTCGCCTTTGAAGCCTTGCTCGCCTTCGGCCGCTTGCGCACGGCCGCGCGCTGCGCCGCGGCCAATGCCGCCCTCGCCCACTCGGCCAGCTCCTCGGAATCGTCGAACAGCCGCGCCGGCAACTGCCAGTACGAGTTCACGGTGACCGTCTTGGCCCGCGTCTGATACTGAAACGGCTGCGATCCTTCCGCCTCGAACTGCGGAATGGTCTGGTCATCCGCGCGGAAATAGAGACCGGCGCGCAGCGAGAGCGCAAAGTTGGTGCCGTCCGCGGAAATGCCGTAGCCGGAAAACATCTTGCGGATGGTGACGGGGCCGAAATCGGCAAACAAGTCGATCAGGAACTCGCGATCCATTCTCAAGCATCCTCAATGCTCAACCAAAGGAACGGCTGCTTGGCTCCATCTCCCGATCGGTCGGCAGTTGCCATTATGCACTGAACATGCAGAGATTGTAGTGTCACAAGTGCAGAGCGAAAGATCGCTAGAAAGGACCAATGAACACCGCAGCCACCAGTTTGGACCCGGCACTGACTGGACTCGCAGAGTTTGCCGGAATGCAGCTAAGGATTGCGTTCAGTCACCTGTCCAAGCAGGGATTTTCGCTAACCGCGCTCGGGACCACCATGATGGCTGGATGGTGGAACGGTACGCGCTATAAGACCCATGTGCTGCAGACGGACGATGCCGCCTTCGTTGAGACCATGGCGATGAACTGGCTCGTGTCGGATCACAAGAAATCGAAATTCGTCGGCGTCGTGATGAACGGCAACATTGCAGTCGAAGGCAAAACGCACGACGCACTCATCTTGAGGTCGCGAACCGCCGATCAATCGATCAGGATGATGGCATACGCATCCTACTGTTCGGATTCGAACAAGGACGAGCCATGGCAAACGCCGATCGTGGACTTCCCGGCGGATCAGGCCGTTCCGCCCGACGCCCGCAAAGCCGCGCTGGAAATCATGTTGAGAAGCCTCTTCGGCCGGAACTAGTTCCGCCGATCTGAAGTCCCGAACTCTGTCGCCGCAGCATCTCCCAAGGCCTCAGCTTTCCAATATCACCCTGGAATTTTCGCCGGCGTCAGTTGCACCGACTCGCCGCAGCCGCAGGCGGAGACCTGGTTCGGATTGTTGAAGATGAACTGGGCCTGCATCTTGTCGGCCTTGTAGTCCATCTCGGTGCCGAGCAGGAACAGCACTGCCTTGGGATCGACCAGGATCTTCACGCCCTTGTCCTCGACCACTTCGTCGGTCGGACGGACCTCATGGGCGTATTCCACCGTATAGGACTGACCGGCGCAGCCGCCGTTCTTGATGCCGACGCGCAGGCCGACGATCTCCGAATCGGCGCGCTTGGTCAGCTCCGTGATCCGGGCAGCGGCAGCCTCGGTCAGCTTCATGACCTGCGGGCGGGGCCGCGGCTTCGGCTTGGACTGGACGGTGGTATCCATTGCAGTCGATCTCCGGCGTCGCCTCATGGCGACGAGCTATCATGGCATTAAAATAACAACGAAATTCCCGCTGTGAAGGTCCCTCGTCGTGAACTCGATCAGAACCCGTCGAAACGCTCCGCGGATCCGCTAGTAAATCCTCCAGATTCCTGGCGTCGCCAGCTCCAGCAGGTGGTCGTCCGGATCGCGGAAGTAGATGCTCTTGCCGCCGCGCGGCCAATCCGTCCTGCCTTCGATCGCAACTTGGTGCTCGCCAAGCGACTTTTCCCAGACCGGCAGCTCGGTCGCCGCAATGGCAAAGGCCATGTGGATCGGGCCGCTACCGTCATGCGGCGGAATGGTCCCGCCGGGTAGCTGGATCGTCTCGGGCGTCGAGCCGCGGAGAAACAGCAGCAACACGCTCCGGCCACCGACATCATAGGCAAGAAAGCGCGAATCGGCCGTCAGCGGCACAAGCCCGAGCACCTTCTCGTAAAACGCGCGGGCGCGATCGAGGTCGTCAACGTAAAGCGCAGTCTCGAGGACACCGGACAGTTTCGGCAACGGATCCCTTCACCACATATTCAGGACGAGGCGCGCCTCGTCGGACATCCGATCCGGCGTCCAGGCCGGATCCCACACCAGATTGACACTCACGACACCGACGCCGGGCACGCTGGCGATGGCGTTCTCCACCATGGTCGGCAGTTCGCCGGCCGCCGGACAGTTCGGCGTGGTCAGCGTCATCGTCACGTCGACGGCGCGGTCGTCCTTGAGGTCGACCTTGTAGATCAGGCCGAGTTCATAAATGTCAGCCGGGATTTCCGGGTCGAACACCGTCTTTAGCGCGGCAACGATCTCGGTGCCCAGCCGCTCGGTCTCCTCCGGCGGCAGCGCCGAATTGGTTTCCATATTGGCTGACTTCACTTCGGCCGTATCACTCATGCGAACAAATCCCGCGCCTTGATCAGCGCCTGTGCCAGATGGTCGACTTCTTCCCGGGTATTATACATGCCGAACGATGCCCGGCAGGTGGCTGTGACATTGAACCGCTCTAAAAGCGGCATCACGCAATGGGTGCCGGCGCGCACCGCGATGCCCTGCCGGTCGATCACGGTCGCGACGTCGTGGGCGTGCGCCCCCTTCATCTCGAAGGAAATCACCGGCCCCTTGCCGCACGCAGTCCCGATCAGGCGCAGCGAATTGATTTCGCGCAGCCGTTCCTGGGCATAGGTCAGGAGATCGTGCTCGTGGGCGGCGATACGCTCCTTGCCGATCGATGTGACGTAATCGATCGCGGCGCCCAGCCCGATCGATTCCACGATGGCCGGCGTGCCGGCCTCGAATTTGTGCGGGGGATCGCCGTAGGTGATCCAGTCGCGGGCGACTTCGCGGATCATCTCGCCGCCACCGTTGAAAGGGCGCATCGCCACGAGGTGTTCGTGCTTGGCATAGAGGACGCCGATGCCGGTCGGCCCGTACAGCTTGTGGCCGGTGAAAACGTAGAAATCAGCGTCGATATCCTGCACGTCGACCGCCAGATGCACGGCGGCCTGGCTGCCGTCGATCAGCACCGGAATGCCGCGGGCGTGCGCCAGCTTCACCACGTCCTTGACCGGCACGAGCGTGCCGAGCGCGTTCGACATCTGGGTGATCGCGACGATCTTGGTGCGATCGGTCAGGAGCTTTTCGAACTCGTCGATCAGGAAGTTGCCTTCGTCATCGACCGGCGCCCATTTGATCACGGCACCATGGCGCTCCCTGAGGAAATGCCAGGGCACGATATTCGAGTGATGCTCCATGATGGAGATCACGATCTCGTCGCCCGCCTTGATGTTGGGCTCGCCCCAGGACGACGCCACGAGGTTGATTGCCTCGGTGGCGTTGCGGGTGAAGATGATCTCTTCGGTGCGCGCAGCGTTGAGGAACTTCGCCACCTTGGCGCGGCCGCCCTCATAGGCTTCGGTGGCAGCATTGGCGAGATAATGCAGGCCGCGATGCACGTTGGCGTACTCGCTCTTGTAGGCTTCCGTCATGCGGTCGAGCACGGCGGTCGGCTTCTGCGCGGAGGCGGCGTTGTCGAGATAGACCAGCGGCTTGCCATAGACCTTCATCGCCAGCGCCGGGAAATCCTCGCGCACGCGGTGGACGTCATAGGCCCCGTTTTTGACCGCTGGATGCTGACTCATGAACGCGCCTCCAGCCAACGCTGCGCGGCGGCGATCGCAAGCTCGCGCAGGTCGTCATTGACGATGGATTCAATGGCCTCGCCCACGAAAGCCTGGATCAGCAGCGCCTGCGCTTCCTTTTCGGACAGGCCGCGGGCGCGCAAATAGAACAGCAGGCTCTCGTCGAGCGCGCCGGTGGTGGCGCCATGGCCGCAGGTGACATCGTCGGCGAAGATTTCCAGCTCCGGCTTGTTGTCGGCCTCGGCGTCGTCGGACAGCAGAAGCGCACGCGTCATCATCTTGGCGTCGGTCTTCTGCGCATCCGGGCGCACGATGATGCGGCCCTGGAACACCGAATGGGCGCGGTCGTCGGCAACGGCGCGGAATACCTCGCGGCTGACGCAATGCGGCACCGCGTGATCCATGAACAGCGTGGTGTCGGCGTGCTGGCGGCCATTCAGTAGGTTCACGCCATTGGTCTCGACGCGGGAATGCTCGCCGGCAAACGCAATGGTCGCCTGGTAGCGGCTGACGGCCGCGCCCGAGGTCATGCCGAACGTGTTGAAGTGGGCGTGCGCGCCCAGCGTCAGCACGGCAGAGGAAATGTTGACGGCCTCGCGGGCGTCCTCAACCAGGCGGACATGGTCGAGCCGCGAATTGTCACCGATCGCGACAACCAACGAATCGTGAGCCTGATAGACTTTCGCGCCGTCAGCCGCGATGTAGCTCTCAACCAGCGTTGCGCCGGCATCCTTGCCGAGACGCAGCAGCGAGCGGGTGAACATCGCAGCCGGCGTAGCGCCGGTCGCGACATGAATGACCTGCAGCGGCTGCTTCAGCACGACGCCATTGGCGATCTCGATCACCACGCCATCGGTCATCATCGCGCTGTTGAGCGCGACCAAGGGGTTGGCGCTGTCGGGGGTGAACAGTTGGGTCTGCAGCGCGGCGTCGCCGCCCTCCAGCACCTCCCGCAGGGTGCGGATGGCAAGGCCCTTCTCCAACCCGTCCAGTTCGGAGAGCTTCGGCGCGAACGCGCCGTCGACCAGCACCAGCCGGCGGGCTCCCTTGATCGCCTGCAGCTTGACGGCGGCCGCAGCCCGCTTGAGTGCGGCCGCATCCGGCGCGGGCGCCAGCGGCAGCACCTCGCGCATCAGCGCGCGCAGATCGGTGTATTTCCAGTCTTCGATACGCCGGTGCGGCAGGCCTACGCGATCATAGGCGTCGAACGCGGCGCTTCGCGCCTCGGCGACCTTGCCTGTGCCCGGCAGCCGATCGCGCGCGACGGCAAAGCTGTCGCTCAGCGGGCGTCCGGTCTCGTTCTTTGCCAAAGCCAAATTCATCACAAATCCGTTTCGCGTCAGGCTGCGTCTTCGAACTGGGCGTAGCCGGAAGCCTCGAGCTCCAACGCCAGATCCTTGCCGCCGCTTTTCACCACCCGGCCCTTCGACATCACGTGCACGAAGTCGGGCACGATGTAGTTGAGCAGGCGCTGATAGTGGGTGATGACGACCATGGCGCGCTCCGGCGAACGCAGCGCATTGACGCCGTCGGCGGCGACGCGCAGCGCGTCGATGTCGAGGCCGGAATCCATTTCATCGAGAATGCAGACGGCCGGCTCGAACAGCGCCATCTGCAGGATCTCGTTGCGCTTCTTTTCGCCGCCGGAGAAGCCGACATTGACGCCGCGCTTGAGCATGTCCTGCGGAATGTTGAGCGACTTCGCGACCGCGCGGACCTTCTTGAGAAACTCCGGAGACGTAAGCGGGCTCTCGCCGCGCGCTTTGCGCTGGGCGTTCAATGCGGTGTGCAGGAAATTCCAGGTGGTCACGCCGGGGATTTCGACCGGGTACTGGAACGCCAGGAACACGCCCTTGGCAGCGCGCTCGTCCGGGTCCATCTCCAGCAAGTCTTCGCCCCTGAACAGGATCTGGCCGTCGGTGACTTCATAGCCCGGCTTGCCGGCGATGACATGAGAGAGCGTCGATTTGCCGGAGCCGTTCGGCCCCATGATCGCATGCACCTCGCCCGGGTTCACGGTCAGCGTCAGCCCGTGGAGAATCTCACGCTCCTCAACGCGGACCTTCAGGTCTTTCACTTCAAGCAACGCAGTCATTTTGTTTCCTTGTGGCCTACAACGCCCGAATTAAAGCCGGAAGGCAAAGCCAGGCAAAGAAACCCAGCGCTCCACCACCGGCAGCCAACTTGCCGAATTCGGTAACATCACTCCACCCCGCCAAGCCGCCGATCAGGGCAGCGAACGCGCCAACGATTGCAATGAACAAAAAGATCGCAAATGGCGCAAACCGGACGAAAGCGATGACGTTACCGATCATCTGACCTACCCGACGCTTCCCTCCAGCGAGATCGAGATCAGCTTCTGCGCCTCAACTGCGAACTCCATCGGCAGTTGCTGCAACACGTCCTTCACGAAGCCGTTGACCACGAGACCAACAGCTTCTTCCTGCGAGAGCCCGCGCTGGATGCAATAGAACAGCACGTCCTCGGAAATCTTCGACGTCGTCGCCTCATGCTCGAAGGTCGCCGACGAGTTCTTCGCCTCGACATAGGGCACGGTATGCGCGCCGCACTTGTCGCCGATCAGAAGCGAGTCGCAGGCCGTAAAGTTGCGCGCGCCGGTCGCCTTGCGGTGCGCGGTGACGAGGCCGCGATAGGTGTTCTGCGAGACGCCTGCCGCGATTCCCTTGGAGATGATTCGGCTCGACGTGTTCTTGCCGAGATGGATCATCTTGGTGCCGCTATCGACCTGCTGGTGACCGTTCGAGATCGCGATCGAGTAGAACTCGCCACGCGAATTGTCGCCGCGCAGGATGCAGCTCGGATATTTCCAGGTGATCGCCGAACCGGTCTCGACCTGGGTCCATGAAATCTTCGAGTGGTTGCCGCGGCAGTCGCCACGCTTGGTGACGAAATTGTAGATGCCGCCGACGCCTTCGGAATTGCCGGGGTACCAGTTCTGCACCGTCGAATACTTGATCTCGGCATCGTCGAGGGCAACGAGTTCAACGACGGCGGCATGAAGCTGGTTCTCGTCACGCTGCGGTGCGGTACAGCCTTCGAGATAGCTGACGTAAGAACCCTTGTCGGCGATGATCAGCGTGCGCTCGAACTGGCCGGTGTTGCGCTCGTTGATGCGGAAATAGGTCGACAGCTCCATCGGGCAGCGCACGCCCGGCGGCACATAGACGAACGAGCCGTCGGAGAACACCGCCGAGTTCAGCGTCGCAAAGTAATTGTCCGAGGTCGGAACGACTGAGCCGAGATACTGCTTCACCAGCTCGGGATGCTCGCGGATCGCCTCCGAGATCGGCATGAAGATCACGCCGGCGGCCTTCAGCTCCTTCTGGAACGTGGTCGCCACTGAAACCGAGTCGAATACCGCGTCGACCGCAATCTTGCGGTTGGCCGACGGCTCGCTACCGGGCGGCGGCTCGACGCCTTCGAGAATGGCGACTTCGCGCAGGGGAATGCCGAGCTTCTCGTAGGTCTTGAGAATCTCCGGATCGATTTCGTCGATCGAGGACAGCGTCTTCTTCGGCTTCGGCGCCGCGTAGTAGTGAATGTCCTGGTAGTCGATCTTCGGATAGTTGACGCGCGCCCAGGTCGGCTCGGTCATGGTCAGCCAGCGGCGATAGGCCTCCAGGCGCCATTCCAGCATCCAGGCTGGTTCGTTCTTTTTTGCAGAGATGAAGCGGACGGTGTCTTCCGAGAGACCCTTGGGGGCCTTCTCCGACTCGATAAGTGTCTCAAACCCATATCGATACTGGTCGACGTCGATGCGCTTCACGCGCTCGACCGTCTCTTGTACGGCTGGCATTCCATCCTCCGCTCGCGGTTTCAAGGACCGCGGTGGAACAAAATCTGTGACGAAGCCTGTCCGGCGAAACGCTCTTAGAACGGTTCAAGCCGTGTTTCGTCGCCCTCTAAGTAAGGCATCGGCAAGCTTTCGCCAAGCCTTGAGGGCCAAATCTATGTCTGTCTCAGAGGTAGACCAGCCCAGACTGATCCGCACCGCTCCCTGGGCCAGATCCTTGCCAAATCCCATCGCAGCCAGGACGTGCGACGGTTGCACCTTGCCGGAGGAACAGGCAGAGCCCGAAGATACCGCAATACCGCCGAGATCGAAGCCGATCACGGCCGTTTCAGCCTTCAGCCCTGGAACCGTAAACAGAGTGGTATTGGGTAACCGCGGCGTGCTTTCGGAAAACACAATTATATCAGCGGTTTGCTTGAGCCCCTTCTCAAAGCGCGCGCGCAGGGTCTGAAGCCGGTCGGCATTGTCAGCCAGTTGCGCCGTCGCGGCTCCGGCCGCAGCGCCAAAGGCTGCGATGCCGGCCACATTCTCAGTGCCCGCCCGGCGTCCGAGTTCCTGCCCGCCGCCGCGCAACAGCGGCTCGCTCCCCTGCACGCCCTCGGCCAGAACCAACGCGCCAACGCCCTTGGGGCCGCCAATCTTGTGCGCAGACAGCGTGACCAGATCGGCCTGCATCGCCTTGATATCGATCGGTATTTTTCCCAGTGCCTGGATCGCGTCGACATGCACCACCCCGCCGGCTTGATGCGCGATCTCAGCGACTTCGGCGACTGGTTGAATGGCGCCGGTCTCGTTATTGGCTGACATCACCGACACCAGCGCCGGCGGCCCGTCCGCCAGCACAGCGCGCAGATGATCGAGATCCACCACGCCGGCGCTGGAGACATTGATGGACGCGATCGCGTCGGCCGGAAACCGTCCCCCTGACATCACCGATGGATGCTCGATGGCCGAGACCAGCAGACGCTGGACCGGCCAGCCTGAGCCGCAGCGCAATCCCGGCGTCAGCGCCATGGCATTGGCTTCGGTACCGCCGGAGCAAAACACCACGTCCTGCGGCCGGACTGACACGGCCGCCGCCACGGCGGCCCGCGCATCCTCGACCAGTCGGCGCGCCTGCCGGCCTTCGGCATGAACCGAGGACGGATTGCCGGCCATGTCCCAGGCAGCCGCCAACGCCTGCCGCGCCTCCGGGCGAAGCGGCGTGGTTGCATTCCAGTCGAGATAGACCCGATCAGCCATCTGTATTATATTACCTATATTGGCAGGGATCTTTCGCGCGCGAGCGCCAGACGCCTTATTGCAATTGGCGATCGCGCCGTCTGCAGGCAATCGCAAACTAGCATCTTGAACCGCCTTCTAGATGTTCAAGATGCTTGCTTTTTGCCCCTCGCCTCATGTTAGAACGCCGCCACCAGTTCACGGGAGCGTCGTTCGCGCATCGCCCAGCGACGCCTGATCACATTCTCTCCGCCGGATCACATCCGTTGCCCAGGGATCATCAATGCCTGAAGTAATCTTCACCGGCCCCGCAGGCCGCCTCGAAGGCCGTTATCATCCGGCCAAGCAGAAGAACGCGCCGATCGCGATGATCCTGCATCCGCATCCGCAGTTTCACGGCACGATGAATCACCAGATCGTCTACCAGTGCTACTACGCGTTTGCGCATCGCGGCTTCTCGGTCTTGCGTTTCAATTTCCGCGGCGTCGGCCGCAGCCAGGGCTCGTTCGATCACGGCACCGGCGAATTGTCAGACGCCGCCTCCGCGCTCGACTGGGCGCAGACCATCAATCCCGAAGCGCGCGCCTGCTGGGTCGCGGGCTTCTCGTTCGGCGCCTGGATCGGCATGCAGCTTCTGATGCGCCGGCCCGAGGTCGAAGGATTCATTTCGATCGCGCCGCCCGCCAACCTCTATGACTTCTCGTTCCTCGCGCCCTGCCCGTCCTCGGGCCTGATCGTGCATGGCGAGAAGGACGCGGTGGTGCCGCCGAAGGACGTCAACACGCTCGTCGAGAAGCTGAAGACGCAGAAGGGCATCGTGATCGATCAGCAGATCATCCCGGGCGCGAACCACTTCTTCGACGGCAAGCTCGAGCCGCTGATGGAGACGGTGACCGGCTATCTCGATATGCGGCTCGCCAACGTGCGCTGAGCCACGGCGATGCTCTGTAGGGTGGGTTAGGCGAAGCCGTAACCCACCGACGTTTTCCAGGGCGGCGGATTACGCTCCGGTAATCCGCCCTACGCTGCCCACCGCTTCACGCCCGGGACACGGAGCCTGCGCTACGTTACAACTCCGCTCATGAAGAAGTTCAGCTATGGGCAGTTCAGTGATGGTCAGGAAGGACGCCCCCGATCATCTGCGGCCCGGGGAGCCAGCTTCGGTATTTGGAGTTTTCCTTCCACGGGATCGGAAGGGATCACATTTCGACCAGTTTACACCCGGCGTTGTGTATTCCGTCGAATACAGAGATGGCAAAGCTGCGGACATTCACGAGAATTATCTCGAGACCCTGTAACCCATCCTGAAACATCAAGCCGCCAGCTTCAGCATGTGTGCGTCATGGCGCACCAGGAACGCGTGCAGCAATTGCGGATAGTCGGCCCCCACCGCCGTGCGTACGCTCGGCCGCTTGGCCAATTCCTCCCGCCATGCGCGAACCTTCGGCGTATCGGCAAAGACCGAGAGATCGGTCAACTCATCGAACACGTCGAAATAACGGAAGACCGGCGCGAACACTGCGTCCACCAGACTGAAATGTTCGCCGGCGAAGAACGGGCCCTTCCCTAGCGCCTCCTCGACGCGCGCAAATTTTGCGGCAACCGCCTGCCGCTTGCTTTCGAACACCGCGGGATCGCCCGTTGTCTCCAGGCCCCATAGCTCGCTCAGAATCGTCGAACCGAACTCCATCCAGGCCCTGTGCTGCGCGCGCTGCAGCGCATCCTGCGGATGCAGCTTTGCGCCGGCTTGCGTCTCCTCGATGTATTCGCAAATCACGTTGCTCTCGAACAGCGCGATCTCCTTGCCGTCGTCGCCGGTCACGACGAGCACCGGTACCTTGCCGAGCGGCGATATCTTCAAGAACCAGTCCGGCTTGTTGGCGAGATCGATGTCGACCCGCTCGAACGGAACGCCCTTTTCGTTCAGCGCGATCACGGCGCGCTGCACGTAAGGGCAAAGTTTGTGGCTGATCAAAGTGAGCTTTTGCGCCATGACGACCTCCCAAGGCGAAGGCCGCCCGCCCTCGCTCCATGCATCTGCATCCAAATTAGATGCGTATGCATGCAGTCGTCAAGGTCGATGCAACTGCATCAACATATCGCGAACCGCGTCACGGCCGCGCGATGATGCCGCCGGTCATCGGGATCGGTACCCCTGTGGTGGCGGGGTAGCTCAGCGGCAGGCCTTTCAGGCCGCGCGCCGCCAGAAATCCAAACGCCTGCGCCTCGATGGCGTCGGAGGCCCAGCCCAGCGTATCCGCCGCCTGGACCTGCGCCGGCGCCAGGCATTCGCGCAGCATCCGCAGCATGGTCATGTTGCGGGCGCCGCCGCCGGCCACGATCCAGCTCTTAGGCTCCTTTGGCAGCAGCGGTACTACCCGGGCGATTGCAGCCACCGTAAACGCAGTCAGCGTCGCCGCCCCATCCTCCGGCGGCATATCGCCGAGCTTCAGCCCGGCAAAATCGTTGCGATCGAGTGATTTCGGCGGCGGCAGCGCAAAGAACGGCATCGCCAGCGCGCGGTTGATCCAGGCCGCATCGACCTTGCCGAGCGCTGCGGTACGGCCCTCGGTATCGAAGCGCTGGTTCATGCGACGGAGCATGTGGTCGTCGAGCAGCGCGTTGCCCGGGCCGGTATCGCAGGCGATCAGCGTATCGCCGTCGATATAGGTGATGTTGGCGACCCCGCCGATATTGACCACGACGGTCGGCCCCTCCCGCTCCAGCGATTGGGCCAGCGCGCGGTGATAGACCGGCACAAAGGGGGCGCCCTGGCCGCCGGCTTCGACGTCGGCAGCGCGGAAATCGTACATGACCGGGATGTGGATAGCCTTGGCCAGCATCAGCGCGTCGCCGATCTGGACCGTCAGCCTTTTCTCGGGCCGGTGCAGCACGGTCTGGCCGTGGAAGCCGACAATGTCGATGTCGTCGAAACGCATCCGGTGTTGCGCGGTAAAGGCAGCCACCGCCTCGGCATGGGCCGTTGTAACGACCCGTTCGGCCTCGCGCAGGCACCCGGGCCGGGCCGTGCGATCCGGCAGGTCGGCGGCCTCGTACAGCGCCTGGCGCAGCAGGCCGCGCTCCGTGTCGGTATAGGGGCGGTATCCGGACGGTCCGAGCGCATTGACCCGGCGCCCGTCAGTTTCAATCAAAGCGACATCGACCCCGTCAAGCGAGGTGCCGCTCATCAAACCCAATGCCGTCAACATCATAGCAGATTGTGCCTTTGAAACGCCCTGCTCGATACGTCCCGCCGACGACGATCAGCTTGTGCCAAACACGCACATCTTATAATGCCACAGCGCCCGGCCCTGCGGCAGCCTGTTCCGCGATGGTTCCGCAAAGCAGTTACAATTACAGTGAAAATAGAATGATCAAAGCGCCCGCCAATGACCGCATTTAAATCAGATTTCCTGAACATTTTACAGGAGCGCGGCTTCATCCACCAGTGCTCCGATTTCGAGGGTCTCGACGCGCTGGCGGCGAAGGGCCAGGCGATCGCCTATGTCGGCTACGACTGCACGGCGCCGTCGCTCCATATCGGCAATTACCTCACCATGATGATGCTGCACTGGCTGCAGCAGAGCGGCAACAAGCCGATCACGCTGATGGGCGGCGGCACCACCATGGTCGGCGACCCCTCCGGCAAGGATGAATCGCGCGCCATCCGCTCGATTGCGGAAATCGAGGCCAACAAGGCTTCTATCCGGGGCGTGTTTTCCAAGGTATTGCGCTACGGCAACGGCGCCAGCGACGCGATCATGCTGGATAATGCCGAGTGGCTGACCAAGCTGAACTGGATCGAGATGCTGCGCGATATCGGCCGGCATTTCTCCGTCAACCGCATGCTGACGATGGACTCGGTGCGGCTCCGGCTCGAGCGCGAGCAGGAGATGAGCTTCATCGAATTCAACTACATGGTCTGCCAGGCCTACGACTTCGTCGAGCTGGCGCGGCGCACCGGCTGCCGGCTGCAGATGGGCGGCTCCGACCAATGGGGCAACATCGTCAACGGTGTGGATCTCGGCCGCCGCATGGGCACGGAGCAATTGTTCGCGCTGACCACGCCGCTGCTGACGACCGCTTCCGGCGCCAAGATGGGCAAGACCGCACAGGGCGCGGTGTGGCTCAACGCCGACCAGTTCTCGCCCTACGATTTCTGGCAATACTGGCGCAACGCCGAGGACGCCGACGTCGTCAAGTTTCTAAAGTTGTTCACGACCCTGCCGATGAGCGAGATCGCAAAGCTCGCAGCGCTGCAGGGCGGTGAGATCAACGAAGCCAAGAAGGTGCTGGCGACGGAGGCGACCGCGCTGCTGCATGGCCGCGACGCCGCCGACACCGCCGCCGAGACTGCCCGGCAGACGTTCGAGCAAGGCGCGATCGCGGAGAACCTGCCCACCGTGGAAGTTTCGCGCGGCGAGCTCGAGGCCGGCGCGGGCGTCGTGGGGCTATTCGTCAAGGCAGGCCTCGTGGCCTCGAACGGCGAAGCACGGCGCCAGATCAAGGGCGGCGGCTTGCGCGTCAACGATGCCGCCGTGACCGACGAGAAGATGGTGCTGACGGCATCCAACCTCACGCCGGAAGGCGTTATCAAGCTTTCCATGGGGAAGAAAAAGCACGTGCTGCTGAAGCCGGCCTGACCCAAGCCTTGCATAGGCGCATTCGCTTTTGACGCTTGCGGGTCTTGGCGGAAACGCGCTCCCTGCATGTCATGGATAGCAAAGCGCCAGAGCAAGACGCGTCGGCCAGGCCGCTCAAGCCGGAGCGGGTTGCGCTCAACGTGCTGGCGCTGTGCTTTACGCTGGCGCTGCTCGGCCGCGGGCTCGGCGAGAGCTTTACGGTTTTCCTGAAGCCGATCGCGGAGAATTTCGGCTGGGACCGTGCGGAAGTGGTCTCGGTCTATTCGCTGACCTGGCTGGCGGGCGGGCTGATGGCCCCGGTGGTCGGCCGGCTGTTCGATCGTTACGGCCCGCGCACCGTCTATTCCCTCGGGCTACTGCTGCTCGGCGGCGCGTTTCTGGGGGCCTCTCACGCGCAGGCGCTGTGGCAATTGCAGTTGAGCACCGGGCTCGCCGTCGGGATCGGCATCGCCTTCATCGGAAACGTGCCGAACTCGATCCTGCTCGGCCGCTGGTTCGGCCCGCGGCTGCCTACCGCGATGGCGATCGTCTATTCCGCAACCGGCGCCGGCGTTCTGGTGCTGCTGCCGGCGTCGCAACTCCTGATCGATTACGTCGGCTGGCGCGGCGCCCACCAGATTTTCGGCATCATCACGCTGTGCCTGCTGGTGCCGTTGCTGCTGTTGCCATGGCGGCTGTTCGCCACGGGCTCGCCGCACGTCACCAGGAAAGCCGATCCGGATCTTGTTGACGACGGCTGGACGCTCGCCAGCGCGATGCGCCACCACGCGTTCTGGGCGCTGTTCTCGACCTTCTTCTTCACCGCCGTCGGCATGTACGCGATCTCGGCGCAGATCGTCGCCTATCTGATCGATGCCGGCTTCCCGCCGCTGCAGGCCGCAACCGCCTGGGGTTTTTCCGGCGTCGTGCTGCTGTTCGGCATGCTGGGCGTGACCCAGCTCGACGCGATGATCGGACGCCGGCCGTCGGTATTGCTCAGCTACGCCATCTCGATTCTGGGCATCATCCTGCTCTGGCTGTTGCAGTACTATCCGAACTTCTGGCTGCTCGGTGCCTTCGTCGTGACCTTCGGCAGCATGATTGGCTCGCGCGGGCCGCTGATCACGGCGACCGCGATGAAGATCTTTCGCGGCGAGCGCGTCGGCACCATCTTCGGCACGATCGCGATCGGCAGCGGCCTTGGCTCGGGATTGGGCGCGTGGGCCGGCGGCCTGATCCACGACTGGACCCACAGCTACAACCCCGTGATCGCGTTCGCGCTGATCGCGGTGGTGCTGGGGATGATCCCGTTTCTGGTCGTCCCGGCGCTCAGACGGTAGTCAGGTCTCGGCTCGCTTGCCGGGGGCTGCTGTTTTTTGCTGCGATCGTTTCAAGCAGCCAGTTCTTGAATGAGAGCATGGCCTGTGTCGGTTGCCGGGAGTGCAGCGACGTAATCCAGTAATCGCCGAGCGCTACTTCGATCTGAAAAGGGCGTATCAGCCGCCGTCGACGAATCTCGTCCTGAAACAACGCCGGCGGCAACAACGCAACGCCGAAACCGCGCGCCGCTGCACTGGCGATCGTGATCGATGAATCGAACACCATTCCCTTGGGCACCGGACTCTGCAGTCCCGCCGCGGCAAACCACCGTGGCCATTCCTCCTGCCGGTAGGAGCGCAGCAGCACCTCGCGCTTGAGATCGGCCGGACGGCTCAGCCTGCGAGCCAGCGACGGCGCGCAGAGCGGGGTAAATGGCGCGCCCATCAAGTGGGTCGCATCGGTCCCGTGCCAAAGACCATCGCCAAACCTGATCGCGTAATCGAGGCCCTCACCCGCGATGTCGATACGGTTATTGTTGGTGAACAGACGCAGATCGATCCGCGGATGCGCCTTCCTGAAGGCATCGAGCCGCGGCAGCAGCCATCCCGAAGCGAAGGTGCCGACGACGCCGACTGCGATGACGTCCTGGTAGTGGCCGTCTTCAAAACGATTGAGCGTTTCGGTGAGCCGGCCGAAGGCCTCGACAATGCTCGGCAGCAGCAACTGCCCTTCATCGGTGAGTGCGACCCCGCGGGGTAGCCTGCGAAACAACTGCACGCCAAGCCGGTCCTCCAGCACCTTCACATGCTGGCTGACGGCCGCCTGCGTGACCCGAAGTTCCAGGCCCGCACGGGTGAAGCTGAGGTTGCGCGCTGTCGCCTCAAAAGCCCGCAGCGCATTGAGCGGAAGGTGCGAAAGCTTCGTCCGGCGCCGCATTGCTAGTCCCTAGTTTTTCTTATGCCTGCCCGCAGAACTGATCGTTTGTCAAGATTACGGCCTGTCGGCACCTTCCTGCACGCAGCAAGGAGAGATTCATGACGATCACGAGAAGAAGGTTCCAGCTTGGATGCGGCGCAGCGCTGGTAGCGACTGCCTTGAGCGGCCGGCTGAAAACGGTACAGGCATCGCCCTCAAATCAGCGACTGATCGACGAGATCAAGCGTCTGGAGCGCGAGAGCGGCGGCCGGCTCGGTGTTTGTGTGCTGGACACTGCAACGGGCGCTCGTCACGTCCACCGCGGTGACG
This sequence comes from Bradyrhizobium jicamae, assembly GCF_001440395.1. Lineage (GTDB taxonomy): Bacteria > Pseudomonadota > Alphaproteobacteria > Rhizobiales > Xanthobacteraceae > Bradyrhizobium > Bradyrhizobium jicamae. Next base: position 114,774 of record NZ_LLXZ01000071.1, read on the forward strand.
AACGCTTTCCGATGTGCAGCACCTTCAAGGCGCTGGCGGCCGCCGCGATCCTGGCGCGGGTGGATGCCGGCAAGGAACAATTGACGCGGCGCGTCACCTTTGAAGCATCTGCACTCGTCACGTACTCGCCCGTTACCGAAAAGCACGCCGGCCGCGACGGCATGACGCTCGCTGAAATTTGCGAGGCGGCGGTGACGCTGAGCGACAACACGGCCGGCAATCTGCAACTCGCCAGCATTGGTGGACCTTCGGGGCTGACGTCGTTCGCACGGAGTCTCGGCGACCAGATCACGCGGTTGGACCGGGATGAGCCCTCGCTCAACGAGGCTTTGCCCGACGATCCCCGCGACACCACAACACCGAATGCCATGGCTTCCAATTTGCAGGCTCTCGTCGTTGGAACTACGGCGCTGTCGGCGCCATCGCGCGAGCAACTGACAGCATGGCTGGTCGCCAACAAGACCGGCGATACAAGGCTGCGCGCAGGCCTTCCGAAAGACTGGCGCGTCGGCGACAAGACCGGCACAGGTGCGCGAGGCACGAACAATGACGTCGCCGTGATCTGGCCTCCCGGCAAGGCGCCCATCGTGATCACGGGCTATCTGACTGGCGCCACCGTTCCTGCCGCGCAGCAAAACGCCATCTGGGCTTCGGTCGCACGGGCGGTCTCGGCCATGGCATCCGGGTAGGTCCGAGATGCAGGCAGCATCAGTCGATCGTCCACGGCCCCGTCTTGTCGCGGGCCGCCTGCCTAGTTGTTCGGCGGGAGCTCGATCGGGGTGTTCTGCTTGCCGGTGTTGAATTCCATGATCTTTCGCGTCACGCCCGGAAACATCGCCGAAATCGGATTGACGCGCAGCACTGGCTGGCCGGGCGTGCCGACCACTTCGTAGGTCACGCCGATCAGGCCCTCATTGCTGCCGCCACCGAGAATTATGCCGAGCACGGGAAGCTGGCCGAACATGTTGTTCAATCCGTACATCGGAATGAAGGTGCCGCTCATGCGTACCTGATTGGCGACAGTATCGATGCTGCCTTCGATGGTCGCACCGATCATCGGTCCCTTCACGACACCATCGCGGATCGACAGCTGTCCGTTCTGCCGGGTGAACTCGGCTCGCAACGCGGTAAAGGAAACGCCGCTTTGAGTGCCGGTGGAATTGCCCGCGGCCACACGATCGAGCGAAGCTTCACCCCTGATGGAGAAGTCGCGGACGTTGATCAGACCTTCCTTTGCGCTGGGTTCGACCGTTGGCGGCTCAAGGGCAAGCGACAATTGTCCGCCGACCACCTTGGAGTACATGTCGGTGAAGCGGAAGAACGCGCCGGCGTCGTTGGTTTGCAGCACGATGATGTCGCGTCCATGCCCCGCTCCGCGGCCACGCAGATCGGCCGTCACGGGCGTATCGCGTCCGACCTTGCCGGAGAGCGTAAAGTTCTTGACGATGCCATTGCGGCGGGAGAACTTGCTGTCGACGCTGCGTAGCGCCTCGCCGTTGAAGCCCGCGACCGCGCCGAGCTTGATGTCGATGTCGAGGTCGATGTTCCTCGACTTGCTCTTGGGATCGGCGCCCGAGATCGCCGATTTGAGGAAGCCGCGGCCGTCGAACACGTCGCCGCGCATCATGACCTTGACGACGCCGTCGGCGCCGCGCTCGGCCTTCAAGTTGGTCTTGTCGCCATCCGACGGCGCGTAAGTCGGGAAGTTCGCGCTCATCAGGTCGCCGTTCTGGTCGACTTCGAGCGATCCCTTGATCGAAACGCCGCCGCCTTCGACCACGATATCCTGGAACAGCGTCGACTGTTCCTTCTTCACGACATTGAACGTCGCCTTGCCCGACTTGCCGGGCACCTTGACCCAGCCCGGCAGGATGTTGTCGAGCCGCAGCGAGGTCAGGTCGGCCTCGATGCCGACGCGGCTGTCGTTCTCGCCGATCTTGCCGACCACCTTGATCGGGATCGAGCCGCTCACGGCGGGTCCGAGATCGATCCCGAGCCGAGCGCGGCTGGCATCATCCAGCGTGGCCTGCAGGCGGATATCGGCGTCGCCCTCGCTCGCCTTGCGATAGTCCAGCGAAGCCGCCTGCCCGTTGATCTTGACGTCGCCCTTGACCTGATAGCCGGCATTGTTGGCCAGCACCTTCAGCGCGTTGGCCTCCAGCTTCTGGTTCATCACGAGCTTGTCGGCAGCAAAACCACTGAGGTCACCAATCACCGTGTAGGTGGTGTCGGCCTTGGTCATCGAGCCCTTGACCGGCATGCCGAGCGTGATGGTGGCGGCAACGTTTCCCTTGCTGGCGTTCGGATCGATCAGCGTGCCGGAGAGATCGCTGATCCGGTCGGAGGCCAGAATCTCGGCCGCGGCCGGCACCGGACAATCCACCCTGAATTTCACCTTTGATGGAGACGGTTTCGGCGCCATGTCCGGCACCTCGAAGATGAAATCCGAAATGTTGATCTTGCGCCCGGCGGGCGTGTCGGCAATTCCCTGCCCGATCGTTACCGTTGCGGTGCGGCCGGTAACCCGCGCTTTCAAGTCCGCATCGCGAACCGCCGGCATGTCGTCGACCGGACGCGCCGTCACGCCCGAGGCGACGATGTTGACGGCCAGGCCATCGTCCGGAATCGGTGGACCCTTGCGCGAGAGATTACGCACCGGCGAATTGACGCCGACTTCGATGCGCTGAAGCGTGCCGCGCTCGATCCGCTCGATCACCCATTCACGCACTTCGGGCACGATCAGGATCGGCCACATCCGCTTCAGCGCGGATGCCGACATCGGCGTACCCGCAAAACCAAGCTGCAGGCGGGCCTCGTTGGCATAGTCGATGCTGCCGGTGCCGGCGATGCCGATCTCGCCGTTGCTGATATCGGCCTGGGTGAGCAGCACGCGCTTGCGGTCGGTGTCGAACTTCATCCCGATCGAGATGCGGTTGAAGATCAACGGCGGTTCATTGTCGGTGCCGGCCAGCAGAATCGTGCCGCCGCTAAGGCCGGCCTGCCACTCGGTGGTGGCGCCGTTCGGCGGCTCGAGATGGCCGAGCAGCGTGATCCGATTCGCGCCGGAAACGACCTTGAAGGGCGCGACCAGCACACGCCGTCCGGAATCCCACTCGACGCTCATCTCCGCCGAATCGATCGGCATCGGATAATCGGGCGTATCGCTGTCGATGAGATGCCCGGCGCCCGCCGTGACCTTGCCGCGCAAATAGGTCGGCACGCCATCGCGGCCCAATTCACCCTTCAACTCGCCGGAAAGCGGCAGGTCCGCGCCGTAGGTAAGATCCTTGACCCGCATCGCCAGCAGGATGTTGGCTGCCGGCACCTTGTCGGCGCGAAGATCGACCGAGCGCACGCCGTTCTGCGGCGGCCCGACCACGACCTTCAGCGACCATGGACGCGCGCCCTCCTCGCCAAGGCTCACTGCGACCCCGCCGCCGCTCGGGCGGCGCATGCTGAGGCTGATATTGTCGAACGTCCACTTGTTCCCGCGCTGCTGATCATCGACGACGAGATTGCCGTTCTTGAGGCCGATCTCGTTCAGATTCTGCCCGTCGAGACCGGTCAGGCTGAGGCTGTCGAGCCAGTCGAGGCCGGCCAGCAATCCGTTCTGCGTCGGATCGGGCGCCATCGCCGGCGCACCTGGGGCGGGCGCAGGCGCCGCGCGGGGGAATGTCGGCGCCATGCCGGCATCGCGCTTGGAGGCAACGCCCGTCGCCAGCGGCTTGGCGGTGTCGCCGGCGGACACCGTCACCTGACCGTCCGGCGTGATTCGTACCGCGAGTTCGGCGTCGACCAGATTGAGGCTTTCGGCGCGCAGCCGGCCCATCAGCAGCGCCGTGCCTGAAAGTTTCACCTCGGCCTTCGGGGCGGTGGCGACAACGACCTGATCGCGGTCGCGGACCACGATGTCACGGATGCGCACCGCTATGCGAATCCGTCCGGCGCGCTCGATCTGCGTACCGCCGACCGCAACCGTATTGCCGTGGCCGATATTTTCCTCGATCGCGGCCGCGAGCCAGGGCGTCGCGATATCGAGATTGATGGGCCCGGCGCCAAGCCGCCACCACAGCCCGCCGAAGCAGCCGATGAAAATCACCGCCAGCACGGCGATCACGATCGCCAGGCGCTTGACCCAGCGTTCGCCGCTCATCCACCGCCGCAGCGCTGAGAACCTGTCGCCGGCACGGTGAAATCCGGAATCGGAACGCGACAGCAGGCGCCGCGCGCGGTAGCCGGCGGCTTCGTCCTGCTCCCAGCCCGCTGCGTCATCCCATTGCTGGGTCTCGGCACGCGGATTCGACCCCTTTGGCGAAGTATTCCTAGCCATTGCCTCTCGGTGCCGGCGCTGAGGTTGATCGCCGCCAAGGTCACGCTCTTCGATCTGTATCGAGCGCTCCTGTGCCGGCATCGCTGCCAATCCTCGATTAATACTGTTACTCGTGGTCGGACCCAAGGACTGATTGGGCGGCCCCATCGACGAGCGGACGGGTGTAGCGTCGAATTCCTTGTAACCATACTCCGGGGTCATCAAAGTTGCCCAGCAGCCGGAGCGAATCCGACGGCCAAAGGCGAGACCCGCAATACCCTAATGGTTGATCTGCGGAAAGCGACGAAAGGAAGGCGTATGTCCAAGAAAACGCGCATGAAATCCTCCAAGCCATCCTCCCAAAGCCGCAAGACGCCCGCTCGAAAACCATCCGCAGCCAAGGCCGCCCGCAAGCCGGCCCGCCCCGCCGCCGCGGCATCGGCCAAAAAGCCTGCCGCCAAGGTAGCGCCCAAGGCCGCCAAACCCGCCGCCAAGGAAACTGTCAAAAAACCGGCCAAGGCCGCCAAAACCGCATCAACCAAATCGTCGCACAAGCCGACACCTAAACAGTTAATAAAATCCGACCTATCGGATACACCCAAACCGGCTACCGGAACCGGGCTGGCCGAGGGCGCCCCGGCGCCCGCCTTCAGCCTGCCGCGGGATGGCGGCGGCAGCGCGTCGCTGGCCGACTATGCGGGAAGGAAACTGGTGCTATTTTTCTACCCCCGCGCCGACACCCCCGGCTGCACCCGCGAGGCGATCGACTTCACCCGACTCAGCAGCGCGTTCGCCGATGCAGGCGCCGCGGTGCTTGGCATCTCCGCCGACACCGTAAAGGCCCAGGAATCCTTTCGCGACAAGCACCAGCTTTCGGTTCCTCTGATCTCGGATGAGCAGCATGACATGCTGGAGGCGTATGGCGCCTGGGGCGAAAAATCGATGTATGGCAGGACCTTCATGGGAATTATTCGCACCACGGTTCTGATCGGCGCCGACGGGCGGATCGCCAGGATCTGGCGCAATGTCCGGGTCGACGGCCATGCCGACGAAGTGCTGGCCGCGGCTCTGGCCATCTGATGTGCCAGTTCCCATTTTCCAAAAATTAACCATGAGAGGGTCAAATCGGCCCCGCAAATTGAGCCGTACGGAACTTGTCTCCGACCGGCGCGGGAGTGCCGATGTCGTACCGTTCCGGTCATTATTCCGATCACCACCACCCTCATGACCATGGCCGTACGCCGCCGCGCCGGCCCGCGCCCCAGGCGGCAAGGGCCGCCGCCGCAGCCCTCGATGGCAATGGCTATGCCATCGTCCATGCCGGCAAGCAGGTCCGCTTCGGGCCGGTGGTATTCTGGATCGTGGTCGGTACGATCGTCCTGCTCGGCATGTGGTCGGCGGCGACCGCTACTTATTTCGCCTTTCGCGACGACGTCCTGACCCGGCTGATCGCCCGCCAGGCCGAGATGCAATACGCCTATGAAGACCGCATCGCGGAGCTGCGTGCCAAGGTTGACCGCACCACCAGCCGACAGTTGCTCGATCAGGAACAGTTCGACCAGAAGCTCGACCAGATCATGCGCCGCCAGACTGCGCTCGAATCGCGTGCGACTGCGCTCGGCGCTATGCCGGATGCTGCAGCGACCGGTTCGGTTCGGCCGCCGGCCCGCGGCGCCGCCGTGGAGCCCCCCGCTTCCGGCCCCCTGAAACCCTCCCCGATCAGCGACACCGTGATCTTCGTCGCGCCGCCGGATCGCGAAGCGCGACTGGAATCGCGCACGCCGATTATCGCCAAGCCGCAGCCAAATCAGTTTGCCAAGGTTCAAGGTGTCGACAACGTGCTGGTCCGCCTGCAGACCTCGCTCGATTCCGTCGAGCGGCGCCAGATGGCGGCGCTGAGCGCGGTCGAGGACAGCATGGAATCGCGCGTCCGCCGCATGCGCGGCGTGTTCACCGATCTCGGCCTCGACATGGCGCAACTCGAAGCGGCAACACCGCGTTCGGCGATCGGCGGCCCGTTCGTACCGGTGAAGCTGCCGGCCGACGCCGGCGCATTCGAACGCCAGCTCAACCGCATCAACCTCACCCGCGTCCAGATGCAGCGCCTCAACGCGACGCTGGCGCTGGTGCCCTACCGCAAGCCTGTCGTCGGCGAGGTCGAATTCACGTCTGGCTTCGGCGTGCGCAGCGATCCCTTCCTTGGCCGCCCGGCCATGCATACCGGGCTGGATTTCCGCGCCGCCACCGGCGATCCCGTGCGCGTCACCGCGAACGGGAAGGTCGTATCGTCGGGATGGATGGGCGGTTACGGCCGCATGGTGGAGGTCGATCACGGCAACGGCTTGTCGACCCGTTACGGCCATCTGTCGGAGATTCACGTCAGGGTCGGCGACGTCGTCAAGATCGGTCAGGTGATCGGCGCGGTCGGTTCGACCGGCCGCTCCACGGGTCCGCATCTGCATTATGAAACGCGGATCGACGGCGATGCAGTCGATCCGCAGAAGTTTTTGCGCGCCGGCGTGCGACTAAGCGCAGGATAGAGAGTTCCGCCGTCAGCGGCGCCCGCCTCCACCAGGACC
>NZ_LLXZ01000072.1 GCF_001440395.1 Bradyrhizobium jicamae
ACGGCGCCCATGTCTTGGCACTCTCGTGCCCGTGGAGGAGCCGTCCACAGCATCAACAGCGGAAGTCGCGTTGTCATTCGATCGCTTCGTCAGCTTGCACTAGGATAGGCGGTGGGATCGTCAGGCCGAGCGCTTTCGCGGTCTCGAGGTTGCGGTCTCGAGGTTGATGACCAGCTCGCACTTCGTCGACTAGATGACAGGCAAGTCGGCGGGCTTGGTGCCTTTGAGTATCTGGCCGGTGTAGATGCCCATTTGGTGAAAAGAACCGTTGATGTTGGTTCCGTAGCTCATCTGATTGCAATGTTGATTAGGCATGAAACAAAAGCCGGTCCCCTCTCCAGAACCGGCTCTCTTTATAAGATCAGACTACATAAGATCAGACTACCAGGTTGCCCTGTCTGGGTCCATTAGTTTCACACCCTGATTGGGGATGGGATAATGATTTGGAGTCCGCACCATGTACTTCGGGCCTTGGCCTGTTTTCATATGCGCTTGCGCTTGCATAACATGATGCCCATGATGCCTTGATGGTTTTGGTCCAGCAAAAGCTGGAATCGTAATCAATAGAGTGGCGATAACTATCACAATCTTTTTCATGGTGAATATCCTTTTAGGTACATCCACCCGCACCGCGATAAGTAACACTAGCAGGCGGACGCTATAGTTTCTTGGACTTCCGCGCACCGCGTCGCGGAAAGCCTGTGCGCGATCCCCCAAGCCGCCGGCGGAAACCATCCATCGCCAGTCGTAGATTGAAGGTATCGCACTACGTACAGCGAGCGCCGCGAGACGATCTGCGCGATGAGAGAACATGGGGTCGGAACCGCTTCCAACGCTGTACAAAAGTGGCGAAAGCTGCATCGAGGTCGGCGTCGGCGCTCGCGTTCACGATGAGGAGGATGCGTTGCGGAATGTCGGCTTGGGGGTCACTAGCGGAAATCGAGCCTCTTCTCACCCCCGAAAGCAGACGCTTTTGCCACCCGACTGGAAAGTCGGCCTTGGGACATAAGGCGACGTCGTGCGTACGTCACGAACGCTGAGCGCAGCGGGCCCCATTCACGGATGGGGGGCACGTGACTCAGCTATCACCCTCTCGGCGCTCCGCACGCCACGCGGCGAAACGCCGAAGCGGGCTCGGAATAGTCGGTTGAAATGCGAAATATCCGAAAAACCGACCTCTAGCGCGATGTCGGAAATTCGCCGCGCGCTGCCGGGAGCCTCGATCAGCAACGCGAACGCCCGTTGCAGCCGCAACTCATTCACGCGCTCCGTGAACGACGTTCCCGATGACGCCATCAGGTGCTGCAGGTAACGAGGAGAAATGCCCTGACAACGGGCGACTACCTCAAGGCTCAGCTCCGGATCCTGAAAATGCCTCACAATGTGGTCGAGGGCGGCGCTGTGGCGCGCAGCCACAACTGCGCTCGCGCTGGTCTCGCCCAAAGGCGCGCACTCGCTGATTGCCAGCGCCACGAGATCGTGAATGTGAGTCACGACCACATCACGCAGCTTCGGCGCAGCCAGAGCGCCCTCCTTCAATGCCAACTTCAGATAAGTCATGAGAAGTCGGAGCGCTTCGGTTCGGCGAGAAATCGGCCGCATGATGAGGCTGTCAACGTTCGTCACGCGCGGCGTCAGCGCGTCGCGCGGCACGGACAGACCAAATTGCAATCCTTCTGCATAGGTGACAATCGCTGGTTCCGAATGCAGGAGCGCGATTGCATCGCCGGCGCGAAGCTCGATCTCTTCGCCGCGTTGCGATAGCTGACTTCTGCTGGGAGAGCTGACGATGATGCCGATCGAGTCATCACCATCAACAAGGTTCGCTTGTGAACGCTTGAAACGCATAGCTGAACCCTGCCATGCGAGCGTGCGCAAACCCCGAAGTGCTTGCAGCGTTGCTTCGGCTTGAAACGGATCGTCCGATGAAGGCTCGATATCGACGTGGACTATGCATCTCCCAAACTCCTCGCGCCACATCGGGATGCGCATCCGCTCCGGAAGCCCGCGCGTCGAAAATCGAAGCGATGTAAAATCGGCTGCGCCCGCTGGCATGCGGATTCTCCCAGCCTTGATAAACGCTCGGACAACGTACTCCGACACGTTTGTTTGTCAGTCTGTGTAATTTGCAATTCGCGCACCGAGCTTCCATTGCGCGGTGCGCAGAAGTCCAAGAAACAGCAGCGACCGCCTGTTAGTCTCACTCATTGTGATGGAGGCCGAATGTGAACTGGCTCACCTAGCGTAGAAAAAATGGGCTAAGCGTCATTGCGAAGTGATCGCGCCAAAAATCTCCTTTAAGAGGAGGTCGCCATTGTGAAGCGATTTCTAGTTGTTGCCATCACATTCGTTTTGAAAACCCGCTGGTCCAGCGGTGCAAGCGCAGGGTCCAGCTTTACTCGTTGATCGCGGTTGATCGAAATCAACGGTCCGCGGGGCGATCGGCTTGCACCACCTCGATGTCTGATCCTCTGATACGTCTTTCCGCGCGTTGGGTACGAGATCAATCGTCCGCAACAAATTTCGGCACACTCTTCATTTTTTGCTGCGGGCGAGATGGCTGAAAACGATCAAGTAGGAAGTGGTGATCAAGCGAGGGTTCGATCATGTCCGCTATACTCGACCTGCTTTACCGCGAATATTGTCGTGCCCGCCTCGCCGAAATGCGGCAGCAACTTCTGCTCTCGGTTGCCAGCGAGGAAATCCCGGCAGCAAATTCGGATGCCAACGATCCTGCCGGCCCTGATGATCGGGGTTGCAGGTTGGGGGACGACACCGCGACGAAGAAGCCCCAAACATCAGGTAACCGGTCGGCGAGCCCGCTCGGAACCCCCACACCTCTGGAGCAATCACGGGCAACTTGAAACACAAAGGCGTTCCTCACGCGTGACTCATCGGCCCGCTTCAGGCCGAGCGTGCGCTCGCACGTTGAGGCAACCATATGCAGGATCGAATCCACACCTCGAAGCTACTCATCGGCGAGCTATCGCCGGAGTGGATTGGCCGCGACCCGCGCATCGATGCCTGCGGTGGTGTCGCGCTATGATGGATTTTGATCATATCCCAACAACATCTGAGTTGTTCGCGTCCCGCTAAGGGGCTGCCGCTACGAACGGACGGACTCTAATCTGATCGCTATGCGAGCGAATGCTCGAGGAAAAAAACGCAGCATTTCCCTTCTTGCGTCCGGTCCTTTCGGATCAGTGTAGGAGCCGGCAGGGCTGCCTCCGGACCATGCGTGTCCAGCTCCGTAGATATTCCAGTGCTCCAACATTCCGCGCCCACTCGGGTCGCTAAGGATCGTGCAGGTGTAAGCATGCCCTCCAGGTACCTGGCCGTGATCAAGAAGCACAGTAATAGCTGAAGCCGCTAGGCACTCGGCGAAATGCCGGCGCTACCAAAAAACGCGGCCGCCCGTCGATGGGATTGTCCGCCAAGGAGAAGAAAGCACGTACAAACGCGCAAGCTACCGAGCGGATGCCATGCGCGCAGGAGATTAGTCGAAGCGCCTGCAAACCGCTATGCAGGTTCGGCAGATTACGCCCGCCACCCCGTGGCGGCCGCCCGTTCGGATGCTACTGCGGTCACTTGCCGCCCGGTTGATGTCGCAGATGGGTCAGACTCGGAAGTCACGGCCTCCCCTACTCCCGGTCCGCTCTGCATTCGAAATCGGACATCGCCAGATCCTGCCGCTACGTCGGCCTCGGGCCATGTGTGGACGGCTCCTGGTTGGCAAGGGTTTTCTTCACGTCTGCGGCGGT
>NZ_LLXZ01000073.1 GCF_001440395.1 Bradyrhizobium jicamae
CCTCCGGTGTCTCCATTCGGCAATAATGGGAAGCATTGGAGCAAGAAGAGCGTCTTGTCTGGCTTGCGAAAGCTCTACACAGCCAACGGATACATTACCAATCGGCTGATCATCCGGTGCAAATATCTTCCATCAACTAATTACATCATTCGCCATCATGGCTCCCTTCAAGCCGCGTACAAGGAGGCTGGTATTCCCGCACTCACGCACGCGGAGCTACAGCGAGTAGGATGGAAGCGGCGCAAAGCGGCGGGATGTGACGAATATTATCATGGCGTACATTGGACGGACGCGGCGCTTCTTCGTGCTCTGCGCAAGTTGGAAAAGCAGCACGGCTACATGTCTGCCAATCTGCTTAATCAGAACGGCGTTACGCCCAAGATAGCATACTATGCTAAGCGGTTCGGCTCGCTGACCAAGGCAAGGGCATTGGCTAAACTACCGGATCGCACTCAATCCGAAGTCGCTTTAGCTGCCTGCCGACGAAGGAAAGAGGGCACGCTTCTTAGGCGAAATCGACTCCTTCCAGGTCAGCCGAAGTGGGTGCACTATCGCGCAGAAGCGATCCTCACTGGATTGCGGCGCCTCGTGAAACGACAGGGGAAGGCTTCGATTAGCCTCATCGAAGACGATCCTACCTTGCCATCTGCGGCAACGATAATCCACCGGTTTGGCTCAATTCAAAGCGCCTATCGATTGGCTGGCTTAGTACGTCTAGCAGGATGGCCAATGCGTTATGGCTTCCCGAAACAAAAGAGCAAGCTTTGATGCGGAACGTTGCACTCGCTATATCGCACTTCGGCTTAGGGCCAGAAGCTAGACGTAGTTGAGCCCGGCCAACATTTCTAAGGGGGGCCGCGTCTAAGGCGTGACCTCGCAACGACGGCTCGCGATTTCCCCCCGTGGGCTCTTCAATTTCTGACACATCGCTCAAAGGTTCGTTCAATTGGGATTTTCTCGCAGCCTATTCGTTAACCGGATGGACCTGCGAGCTATCAAGCACTTTGCCTGAGTCAATTTGACTCATGTTTCCGCTCTTGCCGCGCGACAGTGGCCAGCCTTGACGTCGTGAAGGGTTTCATGCTGGTGCCAACGCTCAAGCGCGATGAAGCGGCCGCTTCAGTCGAGGCGGCTTGCCGATCCATGGGAATGCCTATTCTCAGCGCAGTGGCGGCGAGGATTTCAGCCCCAGAGCGCCCTCGAACTCGTGGCAAGATTGGCGTATCCGGTGATCGGCCCGCATCCGCTCAATGATCTCGCTCCGTCCGCTGTCCATCCCCAGTCCATTGCGTGTACGTGCGATCTTCTCCTCGGGCATGCCGAAGCCGAGGACGAGTATCTTCTCGATCAGCGAGGAGCGTCGTTTTGCTTCGTCGATCGAGGCGTCCCAACCGCCGAAACGTTCGCGACAGACCCGGAAGGCCAATTCGGAGGAATAGAGCGAGATGAGAATCTGCGGTCCGCCGTCGGTGCCGAAACTCGGCTGGTCCATTCCGGGATTTTCGGTCATGAATTTTCGGACGTCTACCGGCAGCGTCGCCAGCCGTTCCTGAAGCTGGGCGGTCTCCAACCGTTGCCTCTCGGACTGCTGCTTTCGCCGCTCGTCGTCTTGCCGCTTGCGTTCGGCTTCAGCGGCCTTGTACTCGATTTCCTTCGCCCGAGCCTTGCAAGCCATGACGACCCTGACCATGGCCGCTACCGGGGGAATTGGGATTTTGCTGCAGAAGGCGTCGAGCTCATCCGAGGTGGTGAAGCTTTCCACCTTAACCAAAAGATCGCGCTCGGTATCGCGGCTCGTTGCTTCGGCGTCGGCGGCCGCCTGAGCGCGACGGTTTTGATTCAATACCTTGTCTTCCAGACGCTGAACATGGGCGACCGTGATTTGCGGGTCGGTGCCGGATTGTCTAGCGCATTCCGTAATGCGGCCGCGCAGCGCTGCAAATTCGTCCTGGCGCCATTGGGCGAGCGACACCCCGAAAGGCGCTCCGGCGCCGGACCACGCCTGCCGGGCGACACTTGCCTGCGAGACTTCAGAGCAAGGCAATCTCGAGATCGCATCGGACCCCGCCGCCTCGACTGCGGCGCTTTGAGCAGCCGCAAGGCCGATGATCGACCCGATGAGGAGAAGTTTATTGCCTTTGCAATTCATACGTTGGGTCTCAAATGTCGAGATGAACATAAGCAGTCGTCAGCTATAGGCATCGATTCTCTCTTCGCGAATGATCGAGACAGACCGCCGGTGCCTTGCGCTCAGACTACTGATGGTTGCAGTATCGTGCAACTCGCCAACGAGTGCATAATTAATCTTCTGTGGAGTTGTTCGTCGCGAGCGCAGAGCATGACGTCGATTGTCGGCCGGCCGCAGGCAACGAGAAGCTTACTAGTCCATGTAAGGCGTCACGAGAGCCTAAGACAAAATTTAATCGCCCGCCTACTTCCGGTCCGAATTGCATAAGGGGTCGCAAACGCGAGACGTCACCTCATGGCGGCTGCGTGCTGGTTCCCCCCATACCCATGGTGCATCTTCTGAAGGTCAATTCAATTCGCCGGCTGTCTCTCCGAAACACAAGTTCTCACACACACACCCACATGACGCGAAAGGGTACGAGGCCGCCTTTATCTGAGTCGATTTGACTCACGTGACGGACGTTGGCGGGCGAATCGATAATCACTAACAATGGTGTCAACGGTCGTTGGCTAAGTTGTTTTTGAACAAGTGGGAGTGCGAGCATGACGGCGAAGCAACGATTTGTCGCCTACTACCGGGTGTCTACGCGCAAGCAAGGAGCGTCTGGCCTGGGCATAGAGGCTCAGAGGACCGCCGTTGCTAACTATCTTGGTGACCGCACCGCGAAGGTGGTGGCTGAGTTCACAGAGGTCGAGAGTGGGAAGCGCAGTGACAGGCCAGCCCTGGACCAGGCTCTAACCGCCGCAAGGGTACATCATGCAGCCTTGGTGGTCGCTAAGGTGGATAGGCTTACCCGATCAGTAGGCTTCCTGGCGAGGCTCTTGGAGGCGGGCGTTGATGTGAGGTTCGCAGACCTCCCCGCCATTGAGGGACCTACGGGCCGCTTCATGCTCCAACAGATGGCAGCTGTTGCGGAGCTAGAGGCGGGACTAATCTCGTCACGCACTAAGGCCGCTCTCTCCGCAGCAAGGGCACGAGGGCAACAGCTTGGGGGTGACCGCGGCACGCAACTATCCAGCACCGCTAAGGCGAAGGGACGACAGGTCCAAGCACAGTCGGCACAACGTAGAGCTAACGATCTAGCTCAGGTACTAGAGGAGCTACGTGCAGATGGTGCATCCTCTCCCACCGAGTTGGCGCGTGCACTTACAGCAAGGGGCATACCTACCGCACGGGGAGGACACTCATGGTCAGCTCCGCAGGTGTCACGCATAGAGGCAAGGCTGCTCTCGGCAGAGAGTACGCAACATCAAAGCAAATGATATGGCACAATTCTTGGAATCACCGAGTCGCGGCGCTGAATTCTTCGTTTAAAAGCTGCGACACCGCAGCGAATCTATTGCTGCTTCTTCATCGCCTTCCCATATTTCGTCGTGATGCTTGTAGCTGAATGCCAAGGCATCTTCTTCAACCGACAGTGCAGGGAGAGCGGCAGTGAAATTTGACGACCAAGAGTCTGAACGAGACAAATCGCTTGCGGAGCTTGTTCAGGATTGCGAACGCCTTTTAAGCGAGCAGGGCCGTGTGAGAGGAAGCCGAGATGAGCGCATATGGGCCGCCGGCTTTTTTGACGGGGAAGGTTATGTCTCTGCGTTCGAGACCGGCATGACTTGCGAAATCGATCAGATTCAGGAAGACCTGATCAATCTAGTCCGCTTCAGAGACGCTGTTGGCGTGGGCAAAATCACAGCATTGAAGGCCCGCAGCAATGAGAATGCACGCCCCGCATGTCGCTGGAGGATCGGGAGCCAAGCCGATGCGCAGACCGTCTTTGACGCTATCGGGGAATTTTTGAACCCTGCGAAGAAGAATGGTCGACGAGTGCACAAGGAAGGTCTTCTCAATCCTCCGGCCGACGGCTTTGCCCGGGTGTTAGCCGCTCCGTACAAAGCGATTTTGAGTCGCAAGGAACCATCGCTTCCGGCGGGTGCATTCTTGCATGAACCCGTCGCTATGGAAAAAGCAAATCAAGCGTGATGATGCGAAGGGTAGAGGCATCAGCCCAGCACATTGCCAAGCAGCGGATCAAGCGGCGGGTGGAGAGCGGGGAACGCGGGGCAGAACGGTGTGCCATACCGGGCTGCGGTCGCCCTACCATGAAGGCTGCCAAGGAGGGACTGGCCCCGCACCATTGCCGCTCGCACGTGGAACACCGGGCGAGGCACGGGAGCTATTGGCTCAACACATACACGGCCGCTGAGCTAAAACCGTATCTCACGGCAGCAAGCTCCTATGTCCGCCTCTGGGCCCCGACCGATAAGTTCATCGCCGCTGCGGTCACCGCGATGCAATCAGCGCTGGACGAAGCCGGACCGGTGGAGATAGCCACGCGACTGAAGGGAATGTCTGCCGGTAAGCGGGCGAAGATAGGGGTGGCCAGACTGCGGGTGGCTAAGGTCAAACCGGAGCGCCTTGTCGCCATCGTCCTCGCTATCAATGCCATCGCTGAGGAGAAGGGCCATCGCGCGAAAGAGTTTCGCATGGTGCAGGCATGCAAGGCCGCGCATAGGCTCGCTAGTGGCACGGGGTGGGTCAGCTACGACGCTCAGGGCCGCGAGCACAGGTCGAGAACTCGGGCCTATCCGAGGTCGTCTGGCCGCGTGCTTCGCTTGATGGGACGCATGCTGGAGGAGCCCTGCGACTGGGTCATCGAGAAGCATCTTAAGGGCGTGCTAACCCACAAGCAGCGCTACGGGCGCGGCCCCCGCAAGGCGCCCAGTTGAACGCCCCGGACGATATTTGGCGGCCGTATCGTTAGCGTGAAATCAGGCCAGACTAGTCGGGTGCGTCAATAATCGATGTTAGAGCCGTCTCTTTAAGCACCGAACCCCATGCCTTCCCATCCGCAGCCTATGATGTTCGATTCCCAGCTTCGCGCGAAAGGCGCGGAGCTTCAGGCCGCTGTCAGAAGGCTGGCAGACACATTGCTGGCCCACGAAGCCGCGAGCGGCTCCCGCACGCGAGCGCGAAAGGAAGCGGACACGGCGAAATTCTACGTGGCCGTGGAGGCGTTGGCTTGCAATCTCATTCTGCTAAAGGCCACCGGGAGCAACTCCAAGCTCGCCGTGCCCCGGTCACATGCCGTCATCTGGCAAGGGAACACTGTTCTCGGCCAACATTTCCTAGCTGCCATAGACCTCCTATCCGCAATGGGTCTCATCGCGGAAGGGCGTCGCGGCTACAGGATATCCGATAGGTCGAAAATGCCCTCACTCGTTGAGACACGAGAACGGCTCGCAGACCATCTTCCGCTCACTCCGCCCGATTGGCGTGCTGTCCATCAAATTGATGATCCTGTGTTGGTCATCTTGAGGGAAGGGAAAGATGCGGATGGGAACGCTGGCGCCATCGCTTATCGCGAGTCTGCACAATCCAAGAAGTTTGCGAACCAAGTTCGAAGGATAAACAAATTCTTGCGCGAGGCTAACATTCAGGTCACAGGTCAGGATGCCTCCGGCCTCGTCGTAGGAAAGGACGGGCAAGTCATCGCGCCCTATCGCCGATCACTCAAGCGCATCTTCAACAATGGCACGTGGCAGCACGGTGGCCGTCTCGCGGGGGGCTTCTGGCTCTCCATGCAGCGAGCAGAGCGTCACCGCATTCGTATCGACGGCCAACGCATGGCGGAGGTCGATTATCGGCAACTTTTCCCGCGCCTCGCTTACGTGAGGGCCGATGCGCCGCAGCCTGAGGGCGACCTCTATGATGTATTCGGGAATGGCACCGGCCGCGATGGCTGCAAGAAGCTCATGAACGCGTTACTGTTCGCGAAGGCGCCGCTGAGGAATTGGCCCGAGGACACGCACCGGCATTTTCCTGATGGCATCAATCTCCGGACAGCGGTCGAGATGCTCGCCGCGAAACATGCGCCCATCGCTCACCTGTTTGGGAAGGGTCTTGGTTTCCAACTGATGCGCATCGAAAGCGACATGCTCATCGAGGTTCTCACTGAATTATCGGCTGCTGGGGTCACCGCCCTGCCTCTCCACGACGCGGTGCTCGTCGCGGAGCCCCACGCGGGTGTGGCGCAGGAAACGATGGGAGCCGTTTTTCAACGCTGGAGCCGCTCGCCCTGCGCGATCGTCTCAGTGAAATTTCCACAATAATTACAACGCCTTAATTCTTACGCCTCCGCTAATGAAGGAGGAGGAAAGCTAGAGGGAAGAACTCAGAGGAGCAACCTTGGTGGGTTTGGTCTCTGTGGACCTCTAAGGGGTTCGTTCAAGTAGGGAGGGCGACACCACCCCTCCTCAATGATCACCATAAGAGGTCACCCTCCAGCCTTCCCGATGGGTCACCCTCTAGCTGGGGTGGGGCGATCACCCCTCCCTCAAAGGTCTACTCCATGCCCCCTCCAGCACCAACTCAGCAGACCACCCTATGCTCGCCTCCCCTGTGAGGATGTCGCATGGGTCCCCTTCGGGCCCCTGCGCTAAGGGTTGGGGCGGAGACGAAGCAGTATGAGCGATCAAGTCGAGCAGGGCTCAGTGGGCCCCGCATGACCTGACTCCGCGCTTCCGCGCGACATGATCAAGTGTTGAAAGTGACCACCCCCGCACCGGACAAGATAGGGGGTTAAGGCCGCCCCTTCCGCTGGGGGACGAGCAACCGATCAGGGGTCGTCTTGAGTGCCTTCGCCAAGCGGGCCAGGACGATGATGGTGCAATTACGGGTGCCCCGCTCCACCTGACTGACGTAGGTCCGATCCAGTCCCGCCTCTAGGGCCAAGTCCTCTTGGGACAGCCCGAGACCCTTGCGGGCCTTCCGCACGGCCACTGCCACCACATCAACGATGCCTGTCTCGTCTTCCATTTGGGAAGCAGGCCGTCGTGATGACTTTCGGTCTACGGACTATGAGTCCCATTTTCTCTTGAGAGATGATGACTATCGTCTACAATTGGTGTTGCCTACTAGTGAGGAATGCAGGAATGGCCAGCACTGAGAGCACCGCCCCAAAGTTATCTGAGGACGACCCCATCAAAGTTCTCTTCGATCTGGCCAGCTACTGGGCCACCATTTGGGCCTTCATCGCACTCTGTCTCTGGCTCGAACATCAGGTTCTCAAGCGGCTGGATATCGAGTCGGGCAGTATCCAAGTGGCCATTCTTTTGGTGAGCACACCGGTCATTTTCTTGGCGACGGTCACCCGCATTGAGAAGAACCCCAAGGCGCGGCTGATTTTGGAGCGGGCCCGTTATGTCGTGATCTTAGTCGCTGCGGCCTTGCTCGGCGCCTACATTCACGCGACCCACAAAGACCAATCCTATGAGAGTGCCCTGCGAGATGGCGCCGTGCTGGCCTGCGCCAAGATTGCGGCATGCAAAGCGGCAGCAGCCGACTACGCAAACACTCGCTAGAGGTTTCAATGCGGTCCGAAGCGAACCTTCTCTGATTACTAAGGCGAGACCGTTGGTGACCCCCAGCGGACTAACTTGACACGTCGTAAATCAGCGCCGCCGCGACTTCAAGAACCATCGATCCTCCGCTAGTCTCTCCAAACCAACGCCTTCGAGGGGATGACGAGCTTCTGCAATGTCCGAGCCATTTACAATCGATCGCCTCAAATCTCACCCGGTCATTGGCACGTGGTTCGTCCTCGGGAGAAACGAGGAATACCCCGGTGTTCTATACTTTGAAGACGATAATCTCCGTCTGACACTTTATCTCACGATTGACGGGAATACACCTTTTGAAATTCTTACGCGAACCGACCCTCGCTTGATGCCCTTCGCGCCGCCGAATCAGCCAACGTTACATGGTCGAACGAAGGCAGCAGGTCACGTGACACTCTTTAACTGCCCTCAATTGACTTACCAATCTGCAGTCCAACTAAATCCGCCCTTAGCCCGGGTCGAGCTAACGCTGGGACCAGTTCAAGCGTGGAGCGGCGCTGGTTTCGTTAGCGCCGAGGAATCCTATCAAGAACTAAGCTTTCATGCGCCCGGACTGCACAACATTCTCTCGACGGTTGACGTTGATCGTCAGTTCCTCGTCGAATCGAAGCCGAAGCGCAAGAGTCCGACGCATAAGTTGAAGAAATTGACCGGCGCAGATGAGGCCATCCTCGTTCATCACCGCGAGCAGCCAAAAGCTCAAATAGTCAGAGCTGACAAATCGTTTGAAATCCAATTCGCGTCTTCAATTTCACAGAGCAGTTCAAGCGTGGATGGGTTGAGCATAACGACGTCAGACTCGGTCTACATCCTGTCGAAGGG
>NZ_LLXZ01000074.1 GCF_001440395.1 Bradyrhizobium jicamae
TTCGCCAGACAGGCCGGCGCCGTGCCCGCCGACGCCACTAAGCATTCGCACGGTGCGATCCGTGAACTGTTCAAGCAATGCGCACTGGCGGTCGCCTACGGTATGGAAGCCGAGGGACTGGCGCGGCGCATTGGAAGACCGACGATCGTCGCGCGCGATCTGTTGCAAGCTCACCATGAAACCTATCGCCGGTTCTGGGCCTGGTCCGACGCCGCAGTCGATCACGCCATGCTGACCGGATCCTTGCAAACCGTGTTCGGCTGGCCGGTGCAGGGCGGCGAGAATCCCAACCCGCGCTCGCTGCGCAATTTCCCATGCCAGGCCAACGGTGCCGAAATGCTGCGCCTGGCCGCGTGCTTCGCTACCGAGCAAGGCATCGAGGTCTGCGCCCTGATCCATGATGCAGTGTTGATCGCGGCGCCTGTCGGCCAACTTGACCACGATATCGAACGCATGAAGGCCGCCATGGCGAAGGCTTCGCGCCTCGTTCTCGGCGGCTTCGAGCTGCGCACCGACATCAACGTCGTTCGACATCCCGATCGCTACCAGGACCCGCGCGGCGCCGCGATGTGGCAGCGGGTGGTGGAGCTGATTTCGCAGCGCGAGGCTGACCTATGCGAGGTCGCATGATGGAGGACCAAGACGATATCAGCATCGAAAAACTGCGCGTCGACCCGGCAAAGACACAGCAGATTGCCCCTGACCAGGAGCCTGATAAGTCGAAGCGGGAAGGCTGGCAGCGAGTGTTCACAAGCATACCGCGGGAGTGGGAACTGCGTCTGCTTCAGGCAAAACGGATCAGCACCTATCGTCTGGCACTCGAGTTGCTGTACCTGAACTGGAAAGACAATGGAAAGCCGATCGTCGTGTCCAGCAAGGTGGCGCGGGCGGTGAAAATCTCCGCTCGCTCAAAATGGGAAGCACTGGCCGAACTGGAACGACTGGGCCTAATCGAGGTGGACCGCAGGCCGCGCAAGTCACCGCGCGTCATTCTGCTCCGCATCCCGGCTAAACAAACATGAGCGCGTTCGCGCACAGTTACTTGCGCGCGAACGCGCCCGAGATTCCCAACAACATGCGCGCGGTCGCGCCCAAGGGGGGCCAATTCTCTTTCTTGTTCTCTAATTGATTCTATAAATCTATAGAAGCCGCAGCTTGACCCGTGTAGTCGAGTGTTCGCTGCTTAGGGCAAATTGCGTTATATTGGTTCCATCCTCAAAGACCGACCGGATGTCACTGAGCAAGAAACGAAAGCCGGGGTGCAATAGGATGACCCTGGACACGCTTGAGCGCCAACAGGAGGGGGTACCCACCCGATAAGGCATTGGCACGCAAAGCAATACCCACGGACATACGCTCATTGTGCCGGGCATATACCGAGGAGAGTATTCGTCACCTCGCCGC
>NZ_LLXZ01000075.1 GCF_001440395.1 Bradyrhizobium jicamae
CCGCTTGTTTCTCCACGAAGGCATCCTTGATCGAGGCCTTGGTCTCGCCAACTACGGTGCCGATTCCGATGTCGAGAACTGGCTAGTCAGTGTTCACATCCGATGAGATCCGCGCAGGGCGAGACAGGAACTCGATGGAACAACTACCCGATCTGGTCCGGCAGAGGACACAAGCAGTCAATGCCTTGCGCGCTCATCTCGCCGAATTGTGCATCATCGCCACCGCCGGCCTGGCAAAGGTTGAGGTGCTGGTCGCAATCGTACCGGACGAGACAGACGCTCGCCTGCCCGCAGCAGCGCGCTTCGCGCTGATGGCTGGTTGATGCAAGGCGCTGCAAGGAAATGCAAAATTCTCCCGCAAGTGAACGGCCCCGAGCGAATGCGTTTGCGCAACCTGTCGGCATTGGTGCCCGACAAAAACTGGCTTCTTGTGACCCGCCGATTTTGCCGGGCGAAACGCCACCAGTCTCCGGCCGCAGGTTCTTCCACTTCGTCACACAGAAGGGACTGATCTGAAGCGCTTCGGCAATCGATCGGACGGTCTCGCCCGCATCCGCCCGAGCCAGTGCGCGTTCGCGAATGTCTTCCAAATAGGATCGCGTCATCCATGCTGGCCCCCGTTCCCCAGGATGGAGTTTGAATCAGAAATCCTCCTCTCTGGAACTCCCGATTCGATGTTAGCCGAACATCGGCTCATTATTGGACTGGAACAGCGAGGCACCTCGCTCAAATCGCGCATGTGTCTCAGCCAACTTGATTATTTCTGAACGTGCCTTCTCATCTTTAATCTTCATGAAGGCTGCAACAAGACGAATCGATTCGTCGATCTCTCTGTCGTGATCCTTGACTCTCATGAGTTCTACAGGGCTGAGCGCAATTGGGAGTCGCGGCTTCGTCGGCTCGGTGATGGCCCTCGCGGGTATGATCGCGGCCAGTCTTGTGACCCATTCCGGTAAAAAAACATCATGCTCTAGCCTATCTGCAATGCTTTCGCGAGTCACCGTAGCTCCACAACTAAACCAGAGCGCTCCAACTGGACGACGTCTGGAGACCAAGATCTTGGCTCGTCTCAAAAGCTCGCAAGGGCTCAACAGACCATGTGGCAACTTTAGAGTCAGTTACTTGTCAGCGAGCTAATTAATAGTGCCGATATGGATCGAACTAGAGTCGGGCGCTTCTCCGGGGCAGGGGCAATAAGCGGACTCGCTCGCGCGTAGACGGTTGCTCGCCCTTGGCGAGGCCAAGAGCAAACGGCTCCAGTATGAGCATCCAAGTCAAACAAACGGGCCCTCTCGCTAGGATTGAATGCTCGTCCGGTCTATACAACTAACGCACGCAGCAACCGTGATAGCTCGGAGTGCCAGGAAGACCGCTGCCGTTGCGTGGTATCGCTGGTGACGAAACCGCGTTCACGGGCATGGGCCGACCGGGCAGCAAGCGATCAACGGCAGGCGTATGGTCGTATCGTCGCCTGACCTCAGTGATACGGGGGTTGTCATCTGCCCGCGGACCGTCGTCTCTCCACGCAAGCCGTCGACCCGCGTCAGATTGTATGCCCTAAAGGACGGACGGGCGCCTACCAGGATTGGTTGGCCCATGAGCCAATGCCCGCCGTCCGATGCGACCGGAGCGCTCCTGCATGCCTCCAACCGGGCAACTGTTTCAACCGAACGGCTCGACGAGTTTGTCGCATATACAAGGAAGGCCCCCCGGAGAGCAGATCACTGCAGAGGTCAGTAAATATCGCCCCATCGTCTCTTCGCGCTCTATACATTGATGTTGCGCCCCTTGCTGGACGAGCACGAGGTGCCTCCCCCTTCACACTCGCTCAATCAGACGCATCAGGACTCCATGATTACTACATCGCTCATGAACGAGCCCGCTACATGTCCTCCAGCCCGAAATCAGCAGCGCCGCACGCGACGGAAGAACGAGGCGGCGTTGACGGACCGACCAGTCGTCCTATCGTTCCGGGGCCGTTAGGAGAGTCCAAGTCGACAGCTTTTTGGGCAGCGCATCGCCATTGCGCAACTTGAGCGAGCGGCGAGGTCAATCAAATCGCGAATCAAGGCTGCCGAGCAGCTTCGTCGGAAGGACGACGCCTTGCATGAAGTTAGGCTTACCCCGAATGCCGAGTGGGTTGTAGCATTGCTAATGGCGGACGCAGCTTCGTGACGATGTGCAGGTGCCCGCGAGAGACGGCGCAGCTGACGAGGCGACCGACATGGCCAATGCCGCCGCGCTGTTTACACCGCCGATACCGATCGAAAGCAGTGAGGTCAGATAGTCGTCCGTGAAGAGCGGCTAAGCGATTGAGCTAGAATCGCATTTGTCGTTGTGGACTGTCTTGCGATTGCAGGGTTTTGATGCTTCGGGCATTGGAATCTTGCAATTTCATTTTCAGGATTCCGTCGAATCGCCAGTCATGATTCCGTCGTCGCATCGGAGGTGGCGATGCGACCGAAGAAGCACAGGACGACGGAATCGGGCGATCTGTTCCGGGCCAGGCTGGACCAGATCATCAATATGAAGCACGAGCTGGTTCAGCTCGCCGGCAAGGTCGATTGGGGCTGGATCGACAGCGAGATCGCGCCGCTCTATAGCGAGAATGGTCGGCCGGGCATCGCGACCCGCTTCATGATCGGGCTGCTGCTCAAGCACATTTACGGCCTGTCCGATGAGGGAGTGTGCGAGCGCTGGGTCCACGACCCGTATTTCCAGTACTTCACCGGCGAAGAGTTCTTTCGGCACGCGTTCCCGCACGAGCGCTGGGACCTGAGCCACTGGCGCAAGCGGCTTGGCGACAAGCTGGAGCTGTTGCTGGCCGAGAGCTTGCGGGTGGCGCACGAGGCCGGCGCGTTACGTAGCCAGGACCTCAAGCGGGTCACGGTCGATACCACCGTGCAGCCGAAGGCCATCACCTTCCCGACCGATGCCAAGCTGCTGCACGCGGCGATCAAGGGGCTCAACCGCCTGGTGAGGAAGCACGGGGTCAAGCTGCGGCAGTCCTATCTTCGCATTGCCAAGACCGCGACGATGATGGCGGGGCGCTACGCCCATGCCAAGCAATTCAAGCGGCATCAGCGGCAGTTGCGCATCCTGCGCAGCCGGCTGGGCCGGATCATCCGCGATATCCGCCGCAAGATCGAAGGTCAGGCTGTGCTCGAGAACGCGTTCGCCCTCCCGCTCAGCCGGGCTTCGCAGATCCGCTCGCAGCGGCAGCGCCAGCGCGGCTGGAAGCTTTATTCCTTCCGCGCCCCGGAGGTGGAGTGCATCGGCAAGGGCAAAGCGGCCGCGCCTTACGAGTTCGGTGTCAAAGCCTCCATCGTCACCAACAACCGCCGTGCTCCCGGTGGCCTGTTCGTGCTGCATGCCAGGGCACTACCCGATAACCCGTACGACGGTCACACCTTGCGGGACGTCATTGACCGCACCGAGACACTCACCGGCTGCGCGATCGAGCGGGCCTATGTCGACAAGGGATACCGCGGCCACGACGCACAAAATCCCCGCCGAATCTTCATCTCTGGCCAGAAGCGCGGCGTCTTCGGTGTCATCAAGCGCGAGCTGCGCCGCCGCTCCGCCATCGAACCCATCATCGGACACCTGAAGGCCGATGGTCACCTCGGCCGCTGCTACCTCAAAGGCCGCGCCGGCGATGCGGCCAACGTCATCCTCTCAGCCGTCGGCCACAACTTCCGCCGCATCCTCGCCTGGCT
>NZ_LLXZ01000076.1:0-23236 GCF_001440395.1 Bradyrhizobium jicamae
CTGGCGCGGCGGATCGCACCGCCGGGCCTGATCGACATCGGGCCAGCCCAGGGCCTGCCGCGGCTCCCTTCCTCGAAGGTGATGCTGCATTCGAAGGTGAGCGATCCCGCCAAGCTCATGGCGTTGCGGACGCTGGCGGCGACGTTCAGGATCGTGGTCGCCTCACCGAACGTACCGTTTCGTTAAAAAGTCCGATTTTTCGGGAACCAATTGGTGTCTTGCGCGTTTGCGCCGATCAAACGGGCATTCGGATGTTCAAGAAAGATCAACAACAGGAAAGGGATCTCTTCGAATCCGAACGTAATTTCCGACTCCTGGTTGAGAACGTTGTCGACTACGCGCTCTACATGCTGGATCCGACCGGGATAGTGACGAGCTGGAACATCGGCGGCCAGCGGATCAAGGGTTACACGCCCCAGGAAATCATCGGGCAGCATTTCTCCCGCTTTTACACCGACGTCGACCGCGCCAACGGCAAGCCGCTGCGGGCCTTGCGTATCGCGCGCGAACAGGGCCGTTACGAGGAAGAAGGCTGGCGCGTGCGGAAAGATGGCACGTTCTTCTGGGCCAGCGTCATCATCGACCCCATCCACGAGGACGGCAGGCTGGTCGGTTTCGCCAAGATCACCCGGGACATTACCGAACGCCGCGACGCCCAGCTCAAGCTGGATCAGATGCACCAGCAGCTCGCGGAATCGCAGAAGCTCGATGCGCTCGGGCAACTGACGGGCGGCGTCGCTCACGATTTCAACAATCTCCTGATGATCGTCAGCGGCAATCTTCACACATTGAAGAAGGCCGTCGGCAGCGACCCCAAATGCCTGCGGGCGATATCGGCGATTGAAGGGGCGGCCAAACGCGGTGCCGCCCTCACCAGCCAGTTGCTGACATTCGCGCGACGGCAGAGCCTCAATCCGCAGGCCGTCGATGTCGCCGAGCGGATCGATACGATGCGCGAGGTGCTCGATAGCGGTGTCGGCAGCGCGGTGAAGCTGCAATTCGAAATCGCTCCCGGCGTCTGGCCGGTCATGGTCGACATTGCGGAATTCGAGACCGCAATGGTCAATCTCGTCATCAACGCGCGCGACGCCATGACCGGCGGCGGCGTCATCACGATATCGGCGGACAATGAACGGTCCGGCGGCGAGACCCTGGACGGTGAGTACGTTGCGATCTCGGTGGCGGACACCGGCACCGGCATCGCGCCCGACGTGCTGGGCAAGATCTTCGATCCCTTCTTCACCACCAAGCCGATCGGCAAGGGCACCGGTCTCGGACTATCGCAGGTTCACGGTTTTGCGCATCAGGCCGGCGGAACGGTCAGGGTCGTGAGTGAGCTTGGCAAGGGCACCAGGATCACCATCCTGCTGCCGCGAAAGGAAGAGGTCGTCGCGGCCGAGAACGTCGATGCGGTCGAAGCCGGCGGAAGCGGCATCGTGCTGCTGGTGGAGGACAATCCTGACGTCGCCGCCGTCAGCACCGGCCTGCTCGAACAGCTCGGCTACACCGTTCGCAGGGTGGCGAATGCCGAAGCGGCATTGCGCGAAATCGAGCTCGACGGAATAGACCTGGTGTTCTCCGACATCGTCATGCCCGGCAAAATGGACGGCCTCGGCCTCGCCCGCCACCTGAAGGCGGTCAGGCCCAGGCTGCCGATCCTCCTGACCAGCGGCTATAGCGACGCTGCGCTGAACGTGCGCGGCGACTTTCCGATCCTGCGAAAGCCCTACGAAATCCACGACCTCAGCCAGGCGATCGCGAAGCTGCCGCGGTGACGGCGCTAGCCCGGCTCCTGCCGGCCGGCGTACCTTCCGGCGACGAACCAATACGTCAAACCAGCCGCCAATCCGGCCACGGCGAAGAGCCAGGCCAATTCCGTAAACGATCGAAACAGGATGAACTGGCTAACGGTACCGATCGTCGCGCCTCCGCAGCAAAAAAACGCCAGAGAGCGTATGCGAAATTTTCTGCTCAGCCATATCGTCAGGGCAGCCGGAATTCCGCTGAGGACCATCGTGAATACGAATACGATCGGCACGACAAACAGAAATCCGAAAGCGCTAATTCCCATGGGCCTCGTCGAACCGTCACCGGAGAGGGTCCACGCCAGGATCAACAGGAGCAAGTAGATCACTGCGGTGGCTGCACAGCATCCGGCTAGCCAACCCCCGAGCGCCCGATGACAATCGGTTGCGCACATGTCGCCCTCCTCACAAGATCGCCTCGAACGCGCTGCGCAGCGTTTCGTGCCGGAACACAAAGCCGTTGCTGAGCGCCTTGTTCGGCAGCACGCGCTGGCCGCCCAACAGCAATTCATTGGCGAAATCGCCGCCGACCCGGCGCAGCAGCGCGTCGGGAATGCGGAAGAATGCGGGACGACGCAGCCTTCGGCCGAGTTCTTCGGTGAATTTCAGATTCGTAACGGGGATCGGCGCCGTCGCATTGACCGGCCCGGAAATTTCCGGACGCGACATCACATGCGTGATCAGGCGGATCAGGTCGTCGCGCTCGATCCACGACATCCACTGCCGGCCCGAGCCGAGCGGCCCGCCGAGGCCGAACTCGAACGGCGTCAGCATCCGCGTGATGAAGCCGCCATCAGTTCCGATCACGAGGCCGATCCGCAAACATACCACGCGCACGCCATGCGCCTCCGCCGGACGCGCCGCGTTCTCCCAGGCGTCGCAGAGTTCATGGCTGAAGCAGGCATGCGACTTGGCGGACTCGGTCAGCACCTGGTCCTGCCACAGCCCGTACCAGCCGATCGCGGAGCCCGAGACCAGCACGGCCGGCTTGCGCTCGAGCCGCGCGATCAGGCTGACGACATCGCCGGTCATGTTGATGCGGGAATCCAGAATCCTGCGGCGCTTGGCTTCGGTCCACAGCCCGTTGCCGATCGGCTCGCCCGCAAGATTGACGATCGTATCGATACGGGCATCGGCCGGGAGTTGATCGAGGCTGGTGATCAACGTGATCGGCGGCGGCAGCATCTCGGCCTTCGCCGGGTTGCGCACCAGCGCGATGACCTGATGCCCCGCCCCCGTCAGGCCGGCGACCAGGCGGCTGCCGATGAAGCCGGTGGCGCCGGTGACCAGCACGGTCTGCCGCGCGGGCAGTTTTTCGACCAGGCTTGCCGCGGGCGCCACCGTCATGCGCGAAAGGCGCTTTGACGCTGAGAAATCGCGCAGGCCGCACAGTGCGGCGCCAACGGCCGCGGCCGCCGCGATCAGGCTGAGCCAGCCCGTGTAGGCCAATTCGATTCCGGTCGGCTGCATCGCCCAGGAGATCAGGACCGGCAGCAGCAGCACCAGAATGGCGCCGTAGTTGATCGCGAGCAGCGTGTGATTGATGCGTTCGCTGGCGGGCAATTTCCGGCTCATGTCCTCCTCGACGAAGTCCATCAGCGTGATGACGATCTCGGCGACCAGCACCGCAATGATCAGCATGGCAAAAACGCCGTGCACCTCCAGCCAGCCCAGGACCAGGAACAAGAGCGCATAAAACATGTTGCGCACGGCATGGAGCTGCAGTTCGTAGCGCTGCGAGGGACGCCATGCCAGCCGCTCGGTCAGTTCGTGGTGATAGAACGTGTCGAACACGCCCATCACGACCTGAATGGCAATCAGGATCCAGAGCAGCGACGTCATGATGCGGCCTCCATGAACACGGCAGACTGACGAATGAGCTTGCCGAAGCGCGGATGAACGATCTCGAGCGTGAAGCGGAACGTGCCGCCGCCGAGATCGGAATGGGTCACGGTGAGATCGCCGGGCGTGAGCCAGGGCGGCAGCGGCACCCTCAACGGCCCAATCTGCAGGGAATAGCCGACGCTGCGAAACACCAGCGCTTCGTGCTCGACCGATATCAGCAGCGCCATGCTGACGCCGTAGCCGACATATTCTTCGAGGCCGGTTGGACCGGCGAACCGTTTCGCCGAATGAATGACCTGCGGAAAGCCGTTGCTGCGCGCGCACATGCGGGTCCAGATCTGCCCGCCGCTCGCCGCATCCTCGGTCACCGCCACGACCATCGGGACGCCGGTCTCGGCGCCGGTTGGCAACGGCCCGCCGATCACGCGCGCGAGCTGCGCCAGCCACCAGCCGGTGCGGCTAAAGCTCGCCTCCTCCACCGTTCCGACATAGACGACGGTCTCGCCGTCGGCGAAGCGCTTGGAAAAGCGCCGCCAGATCGCCAGCGGCAGACGGCCCCATTCCTCGTCGGGCAACAGATTGTGGAAGCGGCGGTCGTCGAGCAGGATGGTGTTTGAGGCCGGCGTTGCGGGAAACCTTGGTATTCTTGTCGACGCCATTGCACACTCCTGCCTGCCCCTCTGCCCCTACTTCGATTTCCCCACCGGCAAGAAGCTGACGATCTTCTCGCCAAGCTTGATCAGCGCGACCAGCCGCGGCCGCGGCACATGCAGCATCTGCGTGTACCAGCGGTCGACCAGTTCGGTGAAAGCCAGCATCTCCTTCAGCCGTTTGGCCGCGACCGGGCTGATGGTCGGATCATCGGCCGCGTCGGAGACGCAGGCGCGCAGCGCATCGACGGCGGGATCGATCTCGCGCTCCTTGCGGCCGGCGGCGATCCGCGCCGCCACTTCCCAGATGTCGGTTTCGGCCTCGAAATGATCGCGGCGGTCGCCGAGGATCGGCACGCGGCGGATCAGATTCCAGGCCAGCAGCTCCTTGATCGAATTGGAGACGTTGGAACGCGCCATGCCGAGCGTCTCGGCGATGTCCTCCGCCGTCATCGGCGCCTCGGCGAGGTACAGCAGGCCGTGGATCTGGCTGACGGAGCGGTTGACGCCCCACTCGTCCCCCATGTCACCCCAGTGCAGGATGAACCGTTCGACGACGGCGGGGAGTTTCTTCTTGTCGGTTGTTTCTGTCATGACAGAAATATCTGATGGAACTGTCCCGATGTCAAGGGCGCTCGCGCCCGACATTTGCGGTTCAGGCTCCCGCCCCGCGGCTATCCCTCCTCCCTCATCGCCAAGGCTCGCCCGATCGGGTTCCCGCGATGGAACCCGAATGAAATGCTGGGTTCCATTTTTTCCCGAGCCCGTCCGTTAACCCTTTGGCACCGGTCACACCTTAGATTCCTTCCTCGCGCGTCACCGGCAACGAGATCAGGCGCGGTCATCAAGGCACGGAATGCCCCATCGAAATCCCCCAGACCCGGGCGGGCCACTGCGGCGGGTAACGTCGACGTCCCTGGTCATCATCTTTGCGCTGGTCATGACCGCCTGCGTGCTCGGCGTCATGGTCTGGAAGGCGCTCGACGCCAAGAAGGCGGCGCTGGCGAGCGGCAGCTCCGACATTCAAAACCTCGCCCATTCGCTTTCGGAGCATGCCGCGCACACCCTCCAGGCGGTCGATATCGCGATGGCGGGAATGGTGGACCTGCTGAAATACCGCGACCCCGAGCCTGACAGGTTCAACCGGTACCTGGCCGAAACGGCGAAGACGCTGCCCCAATTGCGTGGGATCGGCGTCTCCGATGCCAGCGGCAACTGGACCTACTCGTCGTTGGCGGAGATGCCGCGCCATACTATCTCGGATCGCAACTATTTCGCCTACCATCGCGATACACCGGACAACGCGCTTCGGATCAGCGAGCTGCTGCAATCCCGTGTCGACGATCAATCCTCCATGATCGTTGTCTCGAAACGTATCACCAAGCTCGACGGCAGCTTCGGCGGGGTCGTCGCCGCAGCGATCGACAAGGATTATTTCAACGGCTTCTACCGGACATTCCAACTCGGCCCGGACGGCGGCATCAGCCTGATACGGCGTGATGGTACGCTCCTGATACGCTGGCCGCTGGCGGACAAGAGCACGAACCTTTCCAAGACCGACCTGTTCGCAAAGCATCTCAAGCTGAGCTCGGTCGGATACTACAAGATCATCTCGCCGTTCGACGGCGTCGTGAAGCACCTCGGCTATGAGGAGACGCCGAACTATCCGATGGTGGTCACCGTCGCCATGTCGGAAGACTGGCTGCTTGCGGAATGGTGGAAGACCTTGCGCACCGACGTCATCGTCGCCGGCGTGCTCCTGTGCATGATCCTGATGCTGGCGGCGCTGCTGGCGCTGCAGTTCCGCTTCCGAAGCAAGACCGAGCGCGCGCTGCGCGAACGCGAGGCACATTATCGGCTGCTGGCCAACAACATCGCCGATATCATCATCCTGATCGATTCCCGCAGCATGCTGCGTTATGTCTCCCAGTCCGTCGAGCCGGTGCTCGGGCTGCGCGCCAGGGATCTGGTCGGAAGATCATGCTTCGATCTGGTCCACGCCGAGGATCGGGAAAGCGTCATGCAGGCCACCACGCGGCTTGGCGATGTCGGCAGCGTCAGCACGGTCGTGTTCCGGCACTATCGCGGCGACGGAACGCTGGCCTGGGTCGAAAGCAAATTCAAGCTGGCGACGGAGACCAGCGACGCCACCGGCAAGGAATTCCTGTGCGTCATCCGCGACGTCACCGAGCGCAAGCGGATGGAAGACGAGCTGACGCAGCTCAACCACCGTCTCACCCAGCTCGCCGCGACCGACGGGCTCACCGGACTGACCAACCGCCGCACGCTCGACAGTTTCCTGCGACGCGAATACGAAGCCTGTGAAGAAATTTCGGTGCTGCTGTTCGATATCGACAATTTCAAGGGTTATAACGACACCTACGGACACCAGGCCGGCGACCGCTGCCTGCAGGCGGTTGCGAAAGCCATCGGCAATGCGACCGCCAATACGTCGGGCTTGTCCGCACGCTATGGCGGCGAGGAATTCGCCGTCGTGCTGCCGAACACCTCGGAGGACGAGGCCTTGAAGGTCGCCGAATCCATCCGGCTGACGATCCGGGCGCTGGGCATTCCCAACACTGCCTCGAGCCGCGGATACGTCACCATCAGCGCCGGCGTCGCCGCCAGAACCCGCTCGACGCTCGACGAGGCCGCGCTGGTCGGAGAAGCCGACACCGCGCTCTACGAGGCCAAGCGTCTCGGCCGCAACCGCAGCATGGTGTATTCCTCGCTCGACCTGCAATATGTCGAAAGCGCCTCCATTCAGCACGACGGCGAGGTCGCGCCGCGCGAACGGACGCATTGGCAGGCGTAACTGCTATTGCTGAATGTCCGCCTTTGCTGGACGCGATGGCCGCCACCGGACTACTCCACGATTTTCCAATAAGAGTCCTTGCGGATCACCTTCCCGTTGCGAAACGTGTAGAAGTCACAACCTCGGACCTCCTTTCTCGTGCCCTCGCGGGTGGTGCCTGTGAGAGTCCATTTCGAGATGCCAGTCTCGGCGGTCGAATCTACAAAATGCTCCTCGTTGCCGTAGTGGACGTCAGGCAGGCCTTCGAAGCGTGTTGCCAGCGCTTCTCTTACGCTCCGTTTGCCCTCGAAACGGCTCCCCCAAGGCTTGCCTCCCCTCGGCATCTCCAGGACGCAATCGTCAGAAAAAAATCCCATGATGCGATCAAGATCGTGCTCGTTGAAGGCATCACATAGATCCGTCAGCAGCGATCGAATGTGCATCGGCCGTCTCCGCCCAGTCGGATAGCTGATATTTGCTCCTGCGCGCTTGATGTCCGAGTAGGCCATCGGCGACCGGCTCGGTCAAGGTCGAAGGCTCGGAGAGCGGCCCTGATTCAAACAGCTACCGACGTTATACTGTCGGCAGCACCGAAAACCGCTCCGCCGTCCGCCGCTGCTTCAGCATGTCCGGAGTGCCGGACTCGTCCTGTACCGCGTCGACGCGTGCGGAGTATGGGCCACGCCGACAGGCGGCGATCATGTCAGTGACGACGTCGGCCGGCCCGGCGAACACAGCTTCCACGCTGCCGTCGCGGCGATTGCGCACCCAGCCCTCGAGGCCGCGCGCGGTCACCTCATCCTCCACCCATGCGCGATAACCGACGCCCTGCACGCGGCCTTTGACCGTGACATGGCGGATCGTCCCGCTCATGACTTCTGCGGCCCCAGAAACGCGGCGCTACGTTCCTTTGTGTCGGCCTCGCGCATGGCACGGCCGGTCAGTTCGGACGACGCCAGACCCTTCAAGCTCTTCGGCGAAACTCCCTCGCGCAGCGCCTTCAGCGTTTCATAGACGGCTTGGGTGGCGGCGGCGAATGGGGCGTGGCCCTGCAGCGCGATCCGGACGCGCTGACCGGTGAGATAATCCAGTGCGGTCATCTCCTCGGGCGCGCCGCCGAGCACGATCGGCAGCTTCGTTGCGGCCGAAATGGCTTCCAGCTCGGCGCGGTTCTTGATGCCGGTGAAGAACAGCGCGTCGACGCCGGTGGCTTCATACGCTCGAGCGCGCGCGATGGCGTCGTCAAGGCCGGTGATGGATGCGGCGCCGGTGCGTCCCATGACGACCAGCGAGGAATCGCTGCGTCCGTCGAGCGCGGCTTTCATCTTGCCGACGCCCTCCTCCAGCGGGATCAGTTGCGTTGCGGCCTGCCCGAACGCCTGCGGCAGCAGCGTATCCTCGATGGTCAGGCCGGCAGCGCCCGCGGCTTCGAGTTCCTGCACGGTGCGGCGGACATTGAGCGCGTTGCCATAGCCGTGATCGGCATCGACCAGCACCGGCAATGCCGCTGCGCGCGACATCCGACGCATCTGTTCGGCCAGCTCCGTCAACGTGATCAGCGCGATATCGGGATCGCCGAGCACGGCCAGCGAGGCCACCGAGCCGCCGAACATGCCGAGCTCGAAACCTAAGTCTTCGGCAATACGGATCGAGGTCGCGTCATAGACCGACCCCGGCCGAATGCAGGTGGGGCCGTTGAGGATGGAACGCAATCTCTCGCGACGCTGACGGAAAGCCATCACAAAGCTCCTCATTCGTCATTGCCTGCGACAAACGCGAAGCGTTTGTGCAAGGGAGCGCGGCGACGAAGCAATCCATACTTTCTTTGCCGCGCCATGGATTGCTTCGCTGCGCTCGCAATGACGGGGTCGGGTCTACGCAAACTCCAGGATCAACGCATCCACCGCCAGCGTGGCACCGGCCGCGGCGTGTATCTTCTTCACCGTGCCGTCGCGCTCGGCGCGCAGCACGTTCTGCATCTTCATCGCCTCGACCACGGCCAGCGTTTCGCCGGACTTGACCTCCTGCCCTTCGGAGACCGCAATCGACACCACGAGCCCGGGCATCGGGCACAGCAGCTTCTTGCCGGTATCGGCTGCCGACGTCACCGGCATCAGCCGCGCGGCGGCGGCCTCGCTTTCGGTGAACACCTGGACCGCAACCTCAAAACCCTGATGCGCCAGGCGGAAGCCGTTTGGAATTGGACGCACCTGCATCGCCACGAAATGGCCGTCGATGGTGCCCTGCCAGACCGGCTCGCCCGGCGTCCAGGCCGAGACCAGATTGTGCGGATTGCCAGGCAGAGCGTCAGTGCCGATGAAGCGCACCGCGATGCCGTCGGCCTCGCGCGCGACGTCGAGCGCGATCTCGTCGCGGTCGAGCCACACCGCGCGGCGGCGCTCGCGCTGCACCAGCCGGCCGGTCAACTGGCCGGAGATCCGCCGCTTGCGCTCGCCGAGCACATGATCGATCGCAGCTCCCACGGCGGCGAGCCGCCGGGCGATCTCGCCTTCCGGCGGGCGCGCCGAAAAGCCCTTCGGAAACTCCTCCGCGATGAAGCCGGTGGAGAGCTTGCCCTCGCGCCAGCGCGGATGGTTCATCAGTGCCGACAGGAACGGAATATTGTGCCTGATGCCGTCGACGTAGAAGGCGTCGAGCGCGGTGGCCTGCGCCTCGATGGCGGCGGCCCGCGACGGCGCGTGCGTGACGAGTTTTGCGATCATCGGATCGTAATGGATCGAGATCTCGCCGCCTTCCTGCACGCCGGTGTCGTTGCGGATGGTGACGCCGTCCTGGCTCGCTTCCGCCGGCGGCCGGTATTTTACCAGACGGCCGATCGAGGGCAGGAAGTTACGGAACGGGTCCTCGGCATAGACACGCGATTCCACCGCCCATCCGGTCAGCAGGACATCCTTCTGCGCAATCGAAAGCTTCTCGCCGGCGGCAACCCGGATCATCTGCTCGACGAGGTCGATACCCGTGATCAGTTCGGTGACGGGATGCTCGACCTGCAGACGGGTATTCATCTCCAGGAAGTAGAAACTCTTGTCCTGGCCGGCGACGAACTCGACGGTGCCGGCGGAATCGTAGTTCACCGCCTTCGCCAGCGCGACCGCTTGCTCGCCCATCTTGCGGCGGGTGGTCTCGTCGAGCAGCGGCGACGGCGCCTCCTCGATGACCTTCTGGTTGCGGCGCTGGATCGAGCATTCGCGCTCGCCGAGATAGATCACGTTGCCATGCTTGTCGCCGATCACCTGGATTTCGATATGGCGGGGGTCGACGATGAATTTCTCGATGAAGACGCGATCGTCGCCGAACGAGGATTTCGCTTCGGCCTTGGCGAGGTTGAAGCCTTCCGCGACTTCCCCCTTCGAATGTGCGATCCGCATGCCCTTGCCGCCGCCGCCGGCGGAGGCCTTGATCATCACGGGATAGCCGATCTCGTCGGCGATCTTCACCGCCTGCTTGTCGTCCTCGATGACGCCGAGATGGCCGGGCACCGTGGAGACCTTGGCCTTGGCCGCGGCCTTCTTGGATTCGATCTTGTCGCCCATCGCGGCGATCGCGCCGGGATTGGGTCCGATGAAGACGATCCCGGCCTTCTCCAGCGCGCGCGGAAACGCTTCGCGCTCGGACAGGAAGCCATAGCCGGGATGCACCGCCTGCGCGCCGGTCTTGCGGCAGGCATCGACAATCCTGTCGATCAAAAGATAGCTCTCGGCGGCGGCCGGCGGGCCGATCAGCACCGCCTCATCGGCCATTTCGACGTGGAGCGCATCGCGGTCGGCCTCGGAATATACCGCGACCGTCTCGATCCCCATTCGGCGCGCAGTCTTGATGACCCGGCAGGCGATCTCGCCGCGATTTGCGATCAGAATTCTCTTGAACATGTTCTTCTTGCTTGAGCTTTGGGCAGGATCCTCCCCCGCATTGGGACATGCGGGACGCGGGTAACCCACCCGTCGTACAGCAAAAATCGATGGAGGCAACGGTCTCGTATCGGATGGCCGCCCTGCCCGGCCGCCACTCACCCGGAATAGGAATTGAAGCGGCCCCGCGCATAGGCATGGGATACCGCCTTCATCAGCTCGCCGACCTCGGATTCCAGATATTCATTGGCCAGGATCAGCGCGCGGATCGTCGCCCGCATATCGCCGCCGCAGGCCGAAATGGCCTGATCCACCGCCGATTCAAGCTCGTCGCGCTCTTCGGATTTCGGCTGTGAAGAGAACGACATGAGACATATTCCGTGTTTGGGAGAATGCTCATGTTCTTATTTTGTTCTCACGGAGTCAACAGGTCTTCTGCTGCCCTTTAGTAGGAGCACCTATTTCAGGAGAGCGATCACATGGGCTTATCGACAATGATCAAAAGAGCGATCGAGATCGGCGAGCGGCAGGGCTTCATCACCTTCGACCAAATAGACGAACTCGTGCCGTCATCTGCCCACAGGCTTGAGCCCGAGGTCATAGAAACTCTCTTCGAGGCCTTGAGCGACCATGGAATAGACGTCAGAGAGGCATAGGCCGCGATGCTTGGTCCCTTGATGCTGACATGTGCTAGAAGACACCGGCTGGTTGGAATTGATTTGAAATGAAACAGATGCGGTCACGTTTTTTTCTGGTTGCAGCGTTGCTGTCGATCGTCCTTCCGGCGAGTCAGAGTTCGGCCGCCACCGCCATCGTCCGGGATGGCAGCACGCTTCAGCTCGGCAACGTTACCTTCCGCCTCGACGGCATCGATGTTCCGAGCGTTGACCAGTTCTGCATCGACGAACGCGCCGATAACTGGACCTGCGGTATCGAGGCACGCGATCAATTGACCAAATTGATCGGCGGCAAGCAGGTCCGCTGCGACGATCTGGGTCCCGATCCCACCTACAAGAAACGGCGCATCGGCGTGTGCAAGGTCGAGGGAGAGACGACAAGTCTCAGCCAGTTGCTGGTCCGCAACGGCTTTGCCTTGAATGTCGAGGCGTCCGCCAGCGGGCGCTTCAAGCCGGACGAAGCCCGAGCCAGGGACGACCGCCAAGGTCTCTGGAAAGGCTGCTTCGTCGCGCCACGCGAGTTCCGCGCCGGGAAGACGGACGGCGCCCTGCTCGGCGCCTCGTGCCGCGCCGACCGCGACCGCGAAATCCGAGATGTCCTGTTCCCCGAGGAACTCGTGATGCCGGCAGGCTGCAATATCAAGGGCAAGCATGCTGTTCGCGCACGCATCACCGGGAATGAAGGCATCTACCACCTCCAGGGATGCCGCTCCTATCCGGGATTGAAACCGGATCGCTGGTTCTGTTCCGAGGAACAGGCGCAGGCCGACGGGTTCCGCCGGGCCTACAACTGCCGGTCACCATCGAAAGGCAAATGAAGCTGGAAAGTTTGCCGCGTCCTGTGTGAAAGTGCCGGCAGAGGTTGCCGGCCCGCATGACTCCTTCCGACAGCACAAACGTCTGGCCTGAAGCTGCCGCCGCCGAACGCCTGCGGCAACATCTGCAGGAAATTGCCAGCGAGCGCGACAAGGCGCATCGCGCGCTGCAGGAGCGCGAGGCGGAGCTCGCGCGGATCCAGCGCATCGCCGGCGTCGGCGGTCTCGAAATCGATTTCCGTGACGGCGTCAAGAACCGCCGCTCTCCCGAGTATCTGCTGGTTCACGGCCTGCCGCCGGAGGCTGCCAACGAGACCTATGAGGAATGGGTCAGCCGGATCCATCCCGAGGATCGCGAGCGCACAGTCCAGCATCTGTTCGGCATACTGAAGAGCGGGAGCGAGGATTATTCCGCCGAATACCGGATCGTGCGGCCGAACGACGGCGAGACCCGCTGGATCCGTGTCGTTGCCAAGATCGAGCGCGAGGCTGACGGCCGCGCGCTGCGCCTGGTCGGCGCCGACTGCGACGTCACCCCTCAGATGCTGGCGCAGGCTACCTTGCGCGAAAGCGAGGAGCGCTTCCGTCTCATCGCCGACAGCGCGCCGGTGCCGATCTGGGTTACCAAGCTCGACCGCACGCGCTCCTTCGCCAACCAGGCCTATCTCGATTTCCTCGGCCTGCCGTTCGAGGAAGCCATCGTATTCGATTGGCGCAAGCGGCTGCATCCGGACGACCAGTCACGCATCGTGCAGGAATCGATCGCGGGCGAGGCCTCGCTGAAACCGTTCGTGCTGGAGGCGCGCTATCAGCGCGCCGACGGCGAATGGCGGTGGCTGCGGTCGGAATCTCAACCGCGCTGGGATCCGACCGGCCAGCACAATGGCTTCATCGGCGTCGCTCATGACATCACCGCAGCGAAGCAGGCCGAACACGATCTGCGCGGGTTGAACGAAATCCTCGAACTGCGGATCACCGAACGAACTGCGCAGCTCGAATCAAGCGAAGCCCAGATGCGGGCGATCTTCGAGACCAGCCATCAATATCAGGCGCTGCTCAACCAGCATGGCGACGTGCTCTATGCCAACCGGACGGCGCTTGCCGGCATCCGCGCTGGGGCCAGCGCCGTGGTCGGCCAGCCGTTCTGGGACACGCCGTGGTTTGCCGAGACTTCCGGCATGCGCGACGCCGTGCACCACGCCTTCATCGCCGTGATGCGCGGTGAAGAGATCAAGATCGAGATGCTGCTGCATTTGCCGGTCGGCGACCGCTATTTCGATTTTGCGATGCGCCCGCTGCATGACCGCCACGGCATCGTGATTGGCGCAGTGCCGGAGGCCATCGACGTTACCGAGCGCCGCCAGGGCGAGGAAGCGCTGCGCCAGTCGCAGAAGATGGAAGCGGTCGGACAATTGACCGGCGGTGTGGCGCACGATTTCAACAATCTCCTGACCATCATCCGCTCCGCAACCGATTTCCTGCGCCGCCGCGAGCTGCCGGAGGAGCGGCGCCGCCGCTACATCGACGCGATTGGCGAGACGGTAGAGCGCGCCTCCAAGCTGACCGGACAATTGCTGGCCTTCGCCCGCCGACAGCCCTTGAAGCCGCAGGTCTTCAATGTCGGTACCCAGATCGAGTCCGTGGCACAATTGATCCGCCCCCTCGTCGGCGCCCGCATCAGGATCGACGTCGAGATCGCCAACCTCAACTGCTTCGCGATCGCCGATATCGCCCAGTTCGAAACGGCGCTGATGAACCTCGCCGTCAACAGCCGCGATGCCATGAACAGCGAGGGCCAGCTCGTCATCCGCGTCCGCAAGGTAGACGCCATTCCGCCGCTGCGTGCCCAGCCCGCTCGCAACGGCGATTTCGTCGCAATCACCGTGACCGATACCGGCTGCGGTATCGCACCCGAATTGCTAGAGACGATCTTCGAGCCGTTCTTCACCACCAAGGAAGTCGGCAAGGGCACGGGGCTCGGCCTCAGCCAGGCGTTCGGCTTTGCCAAGCAATCCGACGGCGACATCGCGGTCGCGAGCGAGCCCGGCCACGGCGCGACGTTCACGATTTACCTGCCGCAGGCCGCGATACCGGCCGACGCCGTTATCGCTGCCGCAACCGGCAGCGAGCCCGCAACCCGCGGCCGCGGCTACCGCGTGCTTGTGGTCGAGGACAATGACGACGTCGGACAATTTTCCACCGAACTCCTGGAAGATCTCGGCTACACCGTCCGCCGCGTCGCCAGCGCGGATGCCGCGCTCGCGATCCTCGCCGAGGACGAGTTTTCCGCCGATCTGGTATTTTCAGACGTCATCATGCCCGGCATGAACGGCGTCGAGCTCGCCGGCATCATACGGGAACGCTATCCCGGCCTGCCTGTGGTCCTGACCAGCGGCTACAGCAACGTGCTGGCGGAAAACGCCCACCGCGGCTTCGAACTGATCCAGAAGCCCTATTCGGTGGAGTTGCTGTCGCGGATCCTCCGGAAGGCGATTTCCGAGGCGCGGCCGCAGCCGGCCTGAAGCAGTCTTACGCCGCGACCTCGACGCCGGCTTTCCCCGACGCCAGCAGCGCGCGGATTTCCTGTGCTGGACGCGCCCCGCTGAACAGGTAGCCCTGCATCTGGGTGCAGCCGAGATTCTGCACGGTCTCGCGTTGCTGCAGCGTCTCGACGCCTTCGGCGGTCGTGATCATGTTGCGGTCGGCAGCGATGCTGACCACCGCGCGGATGATCGAGGCCGACGAGGAATTGCGCGTCACTTCCTTGACGAAGGAGCGGTCGATCTTGATCTTGTCGAACGGAAAGCGCTGCAGATATTGCAGCGAGGAATAACCGGTGCCGAAATCGTCCAGCGCGATGTGAATGCCGAGCGCGCGGAGCTGGTTCAGCGTCACCAGCGCAGCGTCGTCGTCCGCGATCAGGACGGCTTCCGTGATCTCCAGCTCCAGCCGGCGCGGGTCGAGCCCGCTTTCGTTGAGAGCTGCGGCAACCTTCAGCGACAGCGTTTCCGAACGGAACTGGATCGGCGAGACGTTGACGGCGACGCGGACATGCGACGGCCAGGTCGCAGCTTCCGCGCAGGCGGTACGCAACACCCACTGCCCGATCTCCTCGATCAGTCCGGTTTCCTCGGCGACGGGCACGAAGTCGGCGGGCGAAACCATGCCGCGCACCTGATGCCGCCAGCGCAGCAATGCCTCGCAGCCGTTCACGACGTCGCTGCGCAGGTCGACCTGCGGCTGGTAGTGCAGCTCGAAACCGCCCTCCGCCAGCGCCGCACGCAAATCGGCCTCCAGCTCGCGGCGATGATTGGCCTGCTGCTCCATTTCGGGGTCGAAGAAGCGATAGGTCCGCCGGCCGGCCGCCTTTGCCGCATACATCGCAAGATCGGCGTTCTTCAGAAGATAGAACAGGTCCGAGCCATCGCGCGGCGCAATCGCAATACCGATGCTCGCATCGCTGGAAAGTCGATGGCCGTGACAATCGAAGGGGGTGCGCAGCGCCTGATAGATCCGTGCGACCAGCGCGTGAACGTCCTCGGCGCTCTCGATGCCGTCCTGCAGGATGGCGAATTCATCGCCGCCAAGACGGGCGATGAAATCTTCGGCGCCGACCGACTGCCGCAGCCGCTCCGCCACGCCCTTCAGGAACTCGTCGCCGATCAAATGTCCCAGCGTGTCGTTGATGCGTTTGAACTCGTCGATATCGATATAGAGGATCGCGAACTTGCGTCCCTCGGCTTCCAGCAACAATCCCTCCGCATGGCGCTGGAACAGCGTCCGGTTCGGCAGATTGGTCAGCGCATCGTAGTGGGCGAGATGCTCGATCCTGGCCTGGACGCGCCGCCCTTCGGTGACGTCTTCCATCGTCGTGGCCCAGCCGCCGTCCGGCGAGCGCTTGAAGATCAGCCGGATCGTACGCCCGTCGGGCGTCGAGGTCACGGTGTCCTGGACGAGGCTGCCATTGGGATCGAGGAAGCGGGCGCAATAGGCGTCGACGTCGCCGATGAAGGAGCCGCGTTCCTGGCGATGCTGGATCAGGTCGCGCAGATGACAGCCGGGTTTAACGATCTCCGGCGACAGCCCGAACATGTCGATATAGCGCCGGTTGCAGATCACCAGGCGACCGGAGGAATCGAACAGCAGCAGGCCCTGCGTCATGTTGTTGATGGCGGTGTCGAGATGCTGGCTCTTTTCCGAGAGCTTGTGCTGCGCGGCGGCATGCTGGCGGCGAAGCTGGCGCACGATCAGGAAGAGCATGACGATGACGACGACGATCGCGAGGCTGGCTGCACAGAACTGCAGCCTGGTCTGCGCTCGCCAGTCCGCCAGCGCGGCCTCGGTCCTTGTGGTCGCCACGATCAGGATGGGAAAGTGCATCAGCGACTTCACCGCGCCGACCTTGTTTTCCGGCAGCCTTTCGCTGGTGAAGCGCCCGGATATATTGCCGTCCCCCGCCAGCGCGCGTTGAAACGCCTCGGAGCCGGCAACGTTGTAGCCGACCAGGTTGTCATCCTTGGGATAGCGGGCAATGATGGTGCCGTTGCGGTGAATCATCGAGATCGCGGTATCGCCGTTGAGCTCCAGCGATCCGACAAAGGCGTCAAAATGCGAAGGCTCGACGCCACGGCTGGCAATCCCGATGACCTCGCCGTTGCGGCCGACGAGCTTGCGTACAAACAGCGTGGTCCAGTTCTTCGTGACCTTGCTGACGACCGGCTCCACGATCACATCGGGCGTTGGCCGCCCCGACGCGATATCCTTGAAGTATTGCCGTTCCGCGATGCTGAGATCCGGTACCGGCCACATCTCAGAGGAGTTGATCAGCCATCCCTTGGCGTTCCACAGATTCAGCGCGCCGACATGCGGCAGCGCCGCCAGCTTGGAGCGCAGCATCTCGTGCGCGCTCAAGCTCGACATTCTCTGTTCGAATTCGTCCGCGGTATCGATCCCGTCGGCGTGCATGCCGGCGATGACGTCCTCGTGCACGTGCTGGAGATCGCTAAGCTGCTGGTCGAAATGCCGCGACAGCAACAGCGCGCTGTTGCTGAGTTCGCGCTCGGCGGCTTCCAGCGCCCGCTCCCGGTACTGCATGGCGAAATAGCCGGTGCCGAGCGTGATCGCGAGCACGATGCCTGCGGCACTGATGATCAGCCACTGAATCGCACCCAGCCTGATCCGCCACGGCGTGCGGATATCAAACTGCGGCCGGCTCTCCGCGATGACGTCTTCCGATGAATTGCTCAGCATTCTCGCCGCCCCCACAAGCGCTTGTTGTAGGGAACACAACCCAAAAGGGCGTTAGCAAAATGAGTTATCGCAAGGTTAAGGCGGCCGCGGACTCAGGCGCTTTCCGCCATCTCGGCTTCCTTGAGGCTGCACTCGATCAGCGCCCCATCGATCGTGAATTCCGAGAACGGCGAAAGTTCGGTCGCGGCCTGCAGCGGCGCGAAGAACTGCGCATCTCCGGGGCTCTTCAGGAAGAAGCGAATGTGGCTGGCGGTCATCGTATCGCGCGACAGCCACACGATGCCGGAGAACAGCGCGACCATCATCTGGGCGTATTGGCCGGCGTTGGCGATCCCCAGATCGTAGATCGGCGACACCACGATGAAGCGCGCACGCAGGATGGGACCCGGAAACTTGCTCATCATCAGGCGGCTGACCTGGCAGGCCGCATGGATCCGTTCGCCGTCGGAAAGGCAGTAGAGGTTGGGGTTGTCGCCATCCTTGGTCAGGGCGTCATAGGCAGAGAAGTTTCCCGTCGAAAAGGTCGAAAAGTCCTCGCCGACGCTTTCGGCGTCTTTCTTCCACTGGCCCTTGATCGCTCGCCAGGACCTATCCGGCTCTTTCATCGGCAGCAGGCGCATGGCTTAACCAGGGGTTAATGCAGAAGCTGATGCCGGCATTTTACGGGCGGCGACTAAACGTTTGCTTACGTTGGCGCCGCCCGCGCAAATAATTGTAAGCGCTCGCCAATCGGCTACTTCAGCGGGTATTTATTTGTGGCGCTCTCTGCGCGACATGATCAGGAACGATCCGACACAATGAGGGTTTTTCCGTATCGGCGTTTCCTCCCCGCGACGTCGAACTTGTAGCCCCGCCGAACATCCCGTGGACGGGGGTTGGCGGGGCTTTTTTTCCGAGGCGGCGCAGGCGTACGATGGCGCTTTTCCGGGTCCAACCAACCCAAACCGACGTCGAAATCGCGGACGCGATTTCCAGGCACACCAATCCCAGACTGGAGACGGCCACCCAGATCCTCAGCTGGGGAGCGGACGAACATGTTCTTTGCGCGCTCGCCGCCGGCTGGTGGCTCTATTGCCTCGGCGGCAGCGCGCGGGCGCGGCACGATAGCAGCCATGTATTGCTGACGACGTTGGCGGCGACGATTCTGCCGCATGTCCTGAAGAGCATCTTCGATCAGGAACGCCCGGATCGCCGCATGCTGCGCGCGCATCTGCACGGCGTGCCGTATTCCGGAAAGCCCCGCGACGCCTTTCCTTCCGGCCACGCGGTTCATGTCGGCGCATTGGCTTCGGCCGCTTCCGTGCTGCCGACAGGCAAACGCGGCCTGGTCTGGTCGATCGGCGCGGGGCTGGTTGTGACGCGGATTATACTGCTCGCCCATTGGACCAGCGACGTCGTCGCCGGACTCGCGATCGGCGCAGCCATCGAGCGGCTACTCAGGCGATGGACAGGATATGGCGCATCGGGCCGATAGCGATACCGCCATGGCGCGCCGCCAGTAGCGGTGCTCCGTGTCGCATAGCCGGGAGCACCGCTCACCGCCGGATCACGCTCAGGCGGCAGCTTCGTAATTGACGGCGGTTTCCGCAATCTTGGTCAGGGTCTCGTCGGTCTTCTTTTCCTCGGCGAGCGTCTGGTCGATCAGCTTCACGGCCTGCGGATTGTTGAGCTTGGTCGCCCACGCCTTCAGCGTGCCGTAGCGGGAAATCTCGTAATGCTCGACTGCCTGCGCGGCGGCCAGCAGGCCGGCGTCCAGCGCTGGTGTGTCGGCGTACTCCTCCATGATCTCCTTGCCCTCGTCGATGAGGCCCTCGATGGCATCGCACTTCTTGCCGCGTGCCGCCTTGCCGAGGATTTCGAATATCTTCTCCAGACGCTCGACCTGCCCCTCGGTCTCCTCGTGGTGCTTCTCGAATGCGGCCCGCAGCTTGTCCGAATTGGCGGCCTTCGCCATTTTCGGCAGCGCCTTCAGGATCTGCTTTTCGGCGTAATAGATGTCCTTGAGCGTATCGAGAAACAATTCGTTGAGATCCTTGTCAGCCATGACTTCCTCCATTGATGATGCGCTGACAATCCTGGATCGCGTGAAATGGTTCCTAAAGCGTCAGCCGCTGGCCGCAAGGTCGATCAGCGCAATCCCGAGATCGGCTCTCTTCCGACGTCGAAGGGTCGCCGGCACCTCGGTCAGGATTACTTCGAGCGTAGGCCTCACCGTGCCCGCCAGGAGATGACCGCCGCGCGTGGA
Source organism: Bradyrhizobium jicamae (assembly GCF_001440395.1). Classification (GTDB taxonomy): domain Bacteria; phylum Pseudomonadota; class Alphaproteobacteria; order Rhizobiales; family Xanthobacteraceae; genus Bradyrhizobium; species Bradyrhizobium jicamae. The sequence continues at coordinate 19,951 of NZ_LLXZ01000076.1, forward strand.
GCCGTCGGCGAGCCCCAGCACGACATGGACATGGAGGCTGGGCTCGCCGTCGTCGCCGTCAGCGACATCTCCGAGGGCGCTCAGGACCTCGCACTGCTCACCGACTTCAATCTTGCGGTAGCTTTTCGAGGCGATGTCGAACCATCCGACCGTCGCTCGTTCGAAGGCGCCGATCGCCGTCAGCGACGCCGCCGAAATTCCCGCTTGCCTGACGAACCGGGTGAGCGCGGCAAAGGCCTCCTCGCCCGTGTCCAGAATGACGACGTGAACCTGCGCCTTATCGTCGGCGGCGATACGCTTGCTTTTCATGGGGACCTCGCTCGGTTTGTCCCGATCAATCGGCATGGCCTGACATCGTTCCCGGAGCAATCGAGGCTCTGGCGCCCTCGCAGCTCCAAGCGACACCGATCGCGGAACATCTTGGGGAACTGAAACCTCACATCCGTTTGAAATGGAGCGATCACGATACCGGAACGGTGACGGATGCCGGTCGTTGGCCCGATGTCACCACAACGGAGAAGACTGATGAACTTGAAGTTCCTGACAGCAGCCGCAGTTCTGACCACAGTGATCGCGGCACCTGCGCTGGCGCAGGACCGTCATGGAAGATCGGACTCGACCCGTTCGCCGCAAACGCAGCAGCGGATGTATCACAATCACAGCGGCTTCTGGCCCGGTGAAGTAGCCGCGGGCGTGGTCGGCGGCGCCATCGGCACGGCCGGTGCGATTGCGACCGCGCCATTCCGTAACGACGTCTACGCCTATAATGACGGCTACTACGGGCGGCGCTACTACGGCGGCTACAACAATGGATTCGTCTGTCAGCCCGGAACGGTGTTCCTGGGTGAGGACGGCCGCCGCCACATCTGTCAGTAAACAATAGCGGACGTACTCTAACTGGAGGCGGCCCTCAGGCCGCCTCCCTTTCGTTTCTCGATAGCACGACGGGGCGTCTGAAGAGATCTTCAGACCTTTTTCCCGGGCGGATCACCGCCCCGATCGACCCTGCTCACGCGTTGGGCGCGCTCCTTGTCGCGGGGCTGTTCCTGCCCGCGCTCGTCGCGCACGATGCCTTGATCCTTTCTCTTGTCCTTTTCCTTGGCAGCCGGTTCGGGCTCGGTCGCTTCGCGCTGCTGATCCTTGCCTTCCTGGACCAGCAGCTCATCGCCGAGCATTTGCCCGATGATCTGTTTTGTCTGAGTCTCGGCTCTCTCGTGAAATTTGCTCATGGCAGCCTCCTGCTCATGAAAACGGCGTCAGGCCGCAATGTTTCCGCCTGCCCGTTCGCAGGAACTGCAACCTTGCCACCCTTGAGCCCGGTTCCATCAGATGCAACAATCCTGTTGCAGAGAAAAATTACACGAGGGCTACGGCCAAGCGCCGTGAGTTCGGTCCGGACCTTTGGGGACGAATTTTGGGGGAGAAGCTGATGCGCCGCACAATCCTGTTGCTGTCCACCGGCCTGATGATGCTGACCGCAACCGCCGCGTCGGCACAGAACGCCACGCCCCGCAACCTGATCCTGTTCGTGCCGGATGGCCTGCGCGGGCGCATCGTGACGTCGCAGACCGCGCCTGCAATGGCCGAGCTGCGCGACAAGGGCGTCAACTTCAAGAACTCGCATTCGCTGTTTCCGACCTTCACCATGGCGAACGGATCGGCAATGGCGAGCGGCCATTATCTCGGCGACACCGGTACCTTCAGCAACACGATCTATACCGCCCGGCCCATCGCCCACTCCAACAACACGGTGACACCGTTCCTTGAGGTCAATCCCGTCCTGCTCGAGGTCGACGAGCATTTCGGCGGCGACTATCTGAACGAAGATACGCTTCTGAAGATGGCGCGCGCGAAGGGCTACAGCACCGCGGCCATCGGCAAGCACGGCCCGACCTTCATCTTCGACCATACCGACAAGGTCGGCACAGCCGGGCTGCATTCCATCATCATCGACGACGCCACCGGCGGCAAGAACGGCGTCCCGCTGTCGGACGAGATGAAGGAGGCGCTGACGAAAGCGGGCCTGCCGCTGGAGACGCCGCCGCGCGGCGAGAACAGCAAGGCCGGCGACGCCAGGACGCCGGGCACCACGAGCGCCAATGTCGTGCAACAGGCCTACATGGCCGACGTCGCCACCAAGGTCGTGCTGCCGATGTTCAAGGCGCGCAACAAGCCGTTCGTGCTGGTGTACTGGTCGCGCGACCCCGACGGTAGCCAGCACAACACCGGCGACAGCCTCAACAGCATCACGCCCGGCATCAACGGACCGACCTCGATGGCCGGCATCAGGAACGCCGACAACAACCTCTCCCAGCTCCGCAAGGCGCTGGACGAGCTCGGCCTCGCCGCGAACACCAACATCATCGTCTCCTCCGACCATGGCTTCTCGACGATCTCGAAGGAGAGCAAGACCAGTCCCGCGGCGAAGATCTCCTACGAAGACACGCCGAAAGATTTTCTCCCCATGGGCTTCGTCGCCATCGATCTGGCGAAAGCGTTGAACCTGCCGCTGTTCGACCCCAACGACAAGAACGCGCGCGTCGGCGACAATGCCCATCCCCGGGCCGGCAATGGATTGCTGGGCAAGGACCCCGCGAAACCCGACGTCGTGGTCGCGACCAATGGCGGATCCGATCTGATCTATATCCCGTCCAAGGAACGCAAGCTGGCGGACCGCGTCATCAAGGCGCTGCTGGAGCAGGACTACGTCAGCGGCCTCTTTGTCGATGACGAGCTCGGAAATTTCGCCGGCACGCTGCCGATGTCGCAGCTCGGCCTCAAGGGCAAGGCGGTAGTGCCGCATCCGTCGATCGTGGTCAACTTCCGCTCGTGGTCGTCAGGATGCGACGAGCCGACCAACTGTTCGGTGCAGATTGCCGACACCGTGCTGCGCCAGGGCCAGGGCATGCATGGCAGTTTCAGCCGTGGCGATACCTTGAACTTCATGGCGGCGATCGGACCCGACTTCAAATCGGGCTATGTCGATCCCCTCCCCGTCAGCAACGCCGACGTCGGCGCCACCGCGGCGAAGTTGCTGGGATTGACGCAAAAGGCCAAGGGCAGACTGATCGGCCGCGTCATGACCGAGGCGATGCCGAACGGCGCAACGCCGAAAGCCTATGCCGGTACCGTAACATCAAAGCCGGCCAACGGCCTGCGCACCGTGCTGAACTTCCAGCGCGTCGGCTCGCAGCGCTATTTCGACGCCGCGGGTTTTCCGGGCCGGACGCTGGGATTGGAAGTGGAAGGCGGAAAGCAGAAGACGGCCGGGAAATAGTCGCAAGCC
>NZ_LLXZ01000076.1:23292-45599 GCF_001440395.1 Bradyrhizobium jicamae
TATCATGATGGCTTCTTGGGTTTGGTGCCGATCAAGCCCAGCAGCGTTGCGGCCGCGACCATCGCCCCGATGCCACCGAGACTGAGTGCAATCTGCATCGCAAACCCGTTCGAGATCTCGATCAACGCCATGTGGCTGGCGAACGCCAGCAGAACGCCGACGCAAAAGATTGGCAGCGAGTTCTGGCCGCAGAGGATCGCGCCGCGCATCAATGGCGTCTTTAGCCCCCGCCAATCACGAGGCATGAGCCATGCTGCCAAAATCGCCACGGCCAAAAAATGCAGCAGCCGCAATGGATCGAGATTCGATTTGTCGATCGGATACAGCAACTGCGATAGCGCCTGCGGGATCAGTGCCTCCAGCGGCCCGATGTGCGAGCTCAACACGATGACCAGGCTGAAGAGCAAATACAGGACGGCAAGCGCAAGCGCCGTGCGTGACATCACCCACGCTCCGGCTCTCCTGGCCTCGATCATCCACCATGCGCCAAGCACGACAAGCAACTGCCAGGCCAGAGGATTGAAGGCCCAGTTACCGTTCGGCCACGCCGGGACACTCCATCCGAACACATGCACCAGTACATAAAGCACCAACGAGGCGCCAAGCGTCGCGTTCGGCGCCCGCAGCAGCAACCACAACAGCGGCGCGAACAAGAGGTGAAGAAGTACGAAGGCCGGCAGTACGTCGGTATTGACCGGACGGTATTGCAGTATCGCCGCGCGCGCGAGCATCTCGCCCGGATGATCCAGCAGAACGCGCGTATTGCTCTCGTCGGCGAGGCGGCCGCTTCCTGCGAGGTGAACCAGGATGGCGCAGGCGAGCGTGAGCAGCAGAAATGCCGCATAAATGTCCCAGCTTCGCCGCAACGTCCGGCGGATCACACCGGTCCAGCCCTCGAACCGTAATGCCTTACCGTAGGCCAGCGCGCACGTTACGCCCGAGACGAACATGAATATTTCCGCGGCATCGCTAAAGCCGTAGTTCCGCAGCGTCAGCCAGCTTCCGACGTTGTTTGGCACATGGTCAAGAAAGATGAACCACAGCGCAATGCCTCGGCAGGCATCTATTCGCAAGTCGCGGGCTCGGCCTTGCGGCTCCGGCAGCTTGCCGAACGTTACTCTGGGGATGGCGGTTCGATCGTGCATCTTGGTTACCCCAAGCAGGCACGATGAACCTGCAGCTGAATGCACTGGTGTGAGCTGGTTCACCTTCAAAAAATTATTCTTCGCGCTGTCACTCGAGATGAATCTGCGCGCCAGCGTTGAGCTTTATCGGCTGCGCACATGGCTGGTTGAGCCACGCAAATTCGTGTCGCCACTGCGGCAAAGATCATGTGGCTCACGAGAGAGAGATGGCGGGAAGCGAGTCGACGGTGCGACAAACCCGGGATCGTCAGATCGTCGAAAGATAGATGCTGGTGTCGAAATAGTCGGTGGCGCGCGTAGCATTGGCCACGCCCGCATCGGTCATGAAGAAGTCGCTGACCTGCTGCAGCCATTTGGTGACCGTACCGTCGGAATAGAGCCGCTTCCATTCCCGCGCCGAAAACATCTTTTGCGCCTTGAACGCCTCGGCGATGTCGGCGGGCGTGGCGTGGGGATAGTGGTTCTTCTGCAGCGCCTCGGCCGCGGCGGCCTGATTGCGCACGATGTAATCATTGGCCTCGGCCCAGCCCTTGATGATCCTGGCGAGCACGTCCTTGTTGCCTGCGTAATAGTCCGGCTGCGCCACCCAGCCGCCGACGACCGCCGATTGCGGATAGAAGGCCGAGGCGTCGACCAGCTTGACAGCGCCCGGCAGCTTCTCGCGCACCAGGACGTTGAACGGCACCCACAATGCCACGGCCGGGACCTCGCCCGCGATGAAGGATGCCACCGCGGCCGACATGCTGCTGTTGCGAATCTCGACATCGGCCAGCGCCAGGTTGTTGGCGCGCAGCGCGCGGTCGAGGAAGATATGCGCCGTGGTTCTGGTGGTGGTGGCGATCGGCTTGCCTTTCAGGTCGGCGATTGTCCGCACACCCTTGTCGGGCCTGACCCAGAGCTGCGCGGTGGCGACCTCGACGTCGTTGATCAGGAAGGCGCGACCACGCCCCAGTGCGAGATAATTGGAGATCACGCCGCCGGCGGAGAGCACGTCGAGCTTGCCGGCCGCCATCGCCTCGAACACTTCCGGCCCCGTGTTGCATTCGAGGAGATCGAAATCGATGCCGTGTTTGTCGAAGCTGCCGCGGTCGAGGCCGGTCCAGATCTGGCCATCCACCGCAACGACATGCAAATAGCCGAGCCGGATCTTGGTGCGCGCCTGCGCGATCGCGGGTGCAGCAAGCGCCGCGCCCAACACGAGGCCTGCGGCATTCTTCAGGAGATGTCGTCGATGCATGGCGTTCAGACCTCCTGCCACAGCCGCAACTCATGCGGACTTTTCTGATCGGCCGCGGTCCGAAATTGCTGAGCATGATAACGCGCAACACCATCGTCGGGGTAGTCGATCAAGAAACCGGATAGTTTCAGCAGCGCGACTTCGCGCTCGTCACGTTCAATCGAGGCGAATACCTGATTCCAGTGGCGGGAGAGAGCGAGTTCTTCGTCGGTTGCCGCCGCTCGCTCGCAGCGGAGCTCACTGATGGTGACCGCTTCCGCAAAGCCCTTCGGCTTGATCGTGTCGACGCTGCGAAACAGAAAGACATGCTCGGTACGCTGGCGGACCGCGGCACTGACCAGCACCCGGGTGCCATAATTCTTGTTCAGCCCCTCGAGACGCGCGGCGAGATTGACGGTTGCACCCAGCGCCGTGTAGTTCATGCGGTCGGAGGAGCCGACATTGCCCACCACGGCATCGCCGGTGTGGAGGCCGAAGCGTGTGCCGTAGGCCGGCCAGCCTTCGCGTTCGAAGGCACGATTCAGCTCGTCGTTCCTCCGCAGGCACGCCAGCACGGCTTCGCAGGCATGAAGGATATGATCGGGGTCGTCGGCCGGCGCATTCCAGAACGCCATCACGGCATCGCCGATGAACTTGTCCACGGTGCCGTGACACTTCATGATCTCTTCCGAGAGCGCCGCGAAGTATCGAGAAGTGTAGATCATCACCTGCGAGGGGTCGGCCTTCTCGGTCTTGGCGGTGAAGTCGGCAACGTCCGTGAACAGCACGGTGACCTCGCGCCGTGTTCCGCCGAGTTGCAAGGACGCCCCGGATTCGATCAATTGCCGGACGATCTGCTTTGGAATGAAGTTTGAGAAATTGCGCACTACCGTGCGCATCGTGAAGACTGACCGGCCGAGCTCCTCGATCTCGGCAATCGCGGAACGAATCCGGGGCCGCTCGGAAATCTGAAAGCGCTGGATCTCGTCGGTCTCGCTTGCGAGCTTGCGCAATGTTTTTGCCATCAGCGATCCCAACCAGAACGCGAACGGCAGTGTCGCGCCGACAAAGGCAAGTGCCAGCGCGAACAAGGTGCGCCGCTCTGCGATGATCTGGGAGAAGAATTCGTCGAGTGGCGCGGTCACGACCAGTCGGATGTTGGCGGAGCCCGAGGTCTCGATGAGATGGAAGGCCGCGACATAAGTCCGCCCCGTCCGGTCCGTGAAGAATTGCTCGGCCGGCCCACCGCCGCGCCAGGCCTTGATCGCGGAAGCAAGCCCGGCGAGCCTGACTGCATCTAATGTCGGCAGTTCGTCGCGTTCCTGGATCTGGGCCATCAGTTCGCCCATCCGCGGATGGGCAACGATGCGATCGGAATCGTTGAACAGGAACGCGACGCCGGATTGGCCAAGCCGCTGCTGGTTCAGCATCGCTTCCGATTGATCCAGCAGAATGTCGCCGGCGACCACGCCGCGCCGACCTTCCCGCAAGGGAATGCGCAGCGTATAGCCGGGCTGGCCGGTGGCGAAGAAGAGATAAGGCCCGGTCAGCAGCGTCTTTGCGTCCCTGAAAGCCTCGATATACCAGGGCCGCTGCCGTGGGTCGTAGCTGGCCGGCCCCGGCGCTTCGGCGATCTGGATCAGGTTTTCGGACAGGAACAGGGTATTGGAAGCAGCCCTTGCGCCGTTCCTGGTGATAACGACCAGGCGATACATCGCGTCCTCAGGCACGTTCAGGCTCGCCCGGAAGCCGGGCTTGGCGCGATCGATCATGTCCATTTCAAGGAACGAGCCGTCTTCATACCCGACATAAAGATTGAAGAGCTGTCGGTTGTTGCGCAGCATCGAGGCCATCAGGCCATAGAGTCTCGTGTTGTCGTCGATCTCAGCTTCCTGGATCGACGGCAGCCCGCTGAGGATAACGAGGCCGTCGCGTACGTTCCTGAACTGACTGTCGATGCGGTCGGCGCCGAGCTGGGCGACCTTGTCGATGAAGCCGGCCGCCGCCGTTCGCGTGATCGCCGAGACACGCTCAAAGCTCAGATAGACCAGCGTCAGGCCGACGAACAGCACGACGGCGATGAACACCGTGATGATCGAGGCCCGAAAGCCGATGCGCAGCCGCTTCCGGCCCGCGGAGTTCGTATCTTTGGTCGGGACTATCGTTGCCCTCACCTCCCGTTAGAATTTCCGCGCGATCGGCGTTGCCGACGCCGATTTCGGCGGCTGCATTGCATCATGCCTTCAGTTCACCGCGTGCGGCTCCGGGAATTTCCATTTGCCGCTCAAGATCTCCGCGCGCGGCCGATAGAGCCGCACGGTGTAATTCCAGCCGGCCATCGTCGGCAGGCAATTTGGTATCTTGCCGTCACAGCCGCCGAACTGGACGGCAACCGAACCATCGGCGGACTTCTGCGCGGTGATGTTGTTGAGCGAATAGGCGTCGAAGTCGTTCTTCTGGAAATAGCCTTCGGCGTTGTAGAGACTGATCGACCAGAACGCGTCCACCGGCACGTCCCTGACGACGAGCTTGTGAATCGTCGTGCCGTCATTCTTGCGGGGAGTGACGTTGAGATAGGTGGCGTCCTTGTCGGGATTGCCGCCCCACCCCGTGGCGGTGCCGATCAGATGCCTGACAGGATCGACCTGATCCTTTGCGCCAAACGCGCGCTTGAAATCGGGAGTGGTCGAGCCGAGAGCAAGCAAAGCATCGCGCACCTTCTTCTGGCTGACGGGATCCCAATTCGGCAGTTCGAGCTTGCCGCTGCCTTGCTGGTCGATCTTGATGGCATCCTGCAAGGCGTGGACCTGCGTGATGTCGTCGGGATCGTTGGGGTCGACCAGCGTGCGGATTCCGACGAGCATGTAGCGGGTCCCGACGTTCCCCTTGTCGAACCGATATTTGCCCGCCCCGTAACGCACGCCGCCCACCACATAGTGGTCCTCGTTGAACGCCTGCAGCGACATGAAGCGCCTGCCGGCGTCGGGCAGCGTCAAGGTCACCGGACCGCCGTCCAGATCGAAGACGCCGGATGAATAGAGCGTGTCGCGGTTGGCCCGCACCACGGGCTGCTTCTCGACCAGCACGACCTCGCGGCGATGCAGAAGCTTTCCCGTCCCGCCGGCGTCCTTGGCCGACGCCGCGAAATACATGTCACTCTCGGCCCTGGTGAAATTGTCCGGCGTGACTGGCACCGACGCACCTCCGACGGCCGCGGAGGGGTACGCGCCTACGCCCACGGTGGCATCCGCCACCCGCTGCATGGCCGGCTGCTTCCATTTACCGTTATTGGCATCCGCCTGCGCCGTGCCGGTTATCGCAACCGCCATGGCGATTGCAAGAAGAACGCTCTTCATTGCCTTGCTCCACTTCCAAGCGTCGCACCGACTTTCTCTACATCCGGCAGCACCCACTTCTTCTCGAAAAACTCCTTCTTCGGCGCATAGAAGCGCGCCATGAGTTCGAACTTCCGCACCGGATCGGTCGGCACCCAGTTCGTCTCCTTGCCTGCCGGGGCCGTGGACCCGAAATAGATGTCGATCGAGCCGTCGGAATTCTTCTGCAGTTCGGGAATCTGCGACGAGCGGCTGGCGCGCGAGACGTTCTTGATCAGCGCATGCGTCTGGCGGTCATAGGCCGTGACGGACCAGTACTGATCGACCGGGACGTTCGGCGGCACGTTGAGACGATAGGTCTTGCCGCCGTCGAAAGCGTCACCGTCCCTGTCGCGGATCGAAATGGAATAGAACTGTCCTGCACCAAGGCGCTTCAGGCCGATATAGGCATAGCTGTAGGCCATGCCCCGGTGGTCGACCGGGTACAGGTCCGGATCGGCGTAACCGTCCTGCGCCGCCTTGATGAGGTCAGGCGGTGCCGGGAAGGTCCAGCGGCTTGTGGACGAGAAGTACGGCGGTAGGCCGGCGTCGTATCGTGCTTCCAGCACCGCACCCGCTTCGCGCACTGCTGACGCAAGCAGCGCTTTTGTCGCATCGTCCGGCTTGAACGGCTTGCCTTTCTCGATGCCAAGCGACTTGAGCTGATCGATCATGGCGCGGTCGCGCCCGATCCAGGGCTCTTCCTGCACGATACGGTCGAGATGCTCGAAAAAGCTGGCGTTGTAGCGGATGGTCGAGTCGAAATCGACGTCCTTCACATCGCTGAACCGTCGCGGGCGGATTGGCCGCCTGCGCCAGCGGATAGATCTTCATGCGCTTGCCATAAGCGATGGCCGCCTGCACGTCGGCATCGCCATGACTCTTCAGGTTGGCGCGGAACAGCATGTAGCCGCCGAACGTGTCGGACTGCAGCGCAATGTAGCCATCGGGCTTCGGGCCGGTGTAACCGGGTGGCAGCACCAGAAACTTGCCGCCCGCGCCCTTGTCGACGCCGAGCAGGCCTGCGTCTTCCAGCGGCATCTGCCACACCGTGACGATGTTGCCGTTGAACGATCCGTTGGCATCGCCTGACGGCAGGTCCAGTACGACTGGACCGTCCTTGGTGTTGAAGAACGTCATGAAGTAGAGCGCGTCGGGATTGGGCGTGAGCGTCTGGTTACGCCAGTCGAGCGGCCGGCCCCAATAGATCACCTGACCGACCTTGCCCGGTGTCTTCGTCAGCATCTCCTGCCGCATCAGATCGTAGTTGACCGCAGGCATGCCCCAGATCACCGCTTCGACCGCGCGACGCTCGATCATGCGGCGGTTGAGGTCGTCGGCAGATGTCTGCGCCTGCGCGGTCGCGGCGATGGACATCAGGACAAGTGCTCCAAATAAAGCTTTCATGACCAGCTCCGTGACTTTCGCTCAATTTTCCCTCTTGACCGGCGGCGGCGTCCAAGGTCCGTCCAACGCTTCGCGCCGCGGCGAATACAGCCGCATGGCAAGGTTGAACTCGCCTGCAGGCGCCGGCAGCCAGTTGGATTCCTTGTCAGGACCCGGTCGCTCGTTCTGGATGTAGATGTCGAGCGAGCCATCGCCGTTGAACTTGAGCTTGTCGCGATCGCCGAGCGCAAAGCGACCAAGCGCGTTCGGTACCTGGAAGCCATCCTTGTCGTAAAGCGTGACCGACCAGAACGCTTCGGCAGGCGGCAGCTTGCCCTTGTCGAAGTGCAACACATATCTGTTAGCCCCGCTGTAGGGCTTGCCATCGCCGTCCACGAACGAAGCCGGATAGACGGCGTCCTCGGGCAGGTTCACGCCGAGCCCGATGAGCGTGCCCATCCCCCGAAGCTTGTAGGCGGTCCCATAGGTACCGACCGTGCTGGTCTGATAGAACCAGCCGTTGACATGAAGACCAATACCGGCGCCGCTCTTGCCGGATTGCTCCAGATCCACGAGCGCATCCTTGGCCGCGGCGTTGATCGTCTTGACGAGCGCCGGATCGAGTTTCGAGACATCAAACGGCTTGCCCGGTTCGAAGCCGATCTGCCGCATACGGAAGAGGATCGGATAGTCGTTTGCATGCGGGGGATGTTTCGCAACCAACTCGGCGAGCCGGCTGAGCACCGCCACGCCATCCATCTTGTTCACTTGAACGAGCGGCGGCGTCTTGTTGTCGACCGTCGGATCGGTCGGCATGCTCGTCGGCGGCGAATAGTTCTTGCCCCATTGGCTGAGCGGCGTCAGCTTGTAGCCGTCCTGAACCTTGTGGACATTCTCGTAGTCCGCCGGACCGTTCGTCTGGGTACGGCCGAGAATCCAGATGGTTGGCGTTGGTGCGACGATTTTGGTCATGCCGTCTGGCAGCGTTCCGTTCCAGCCCGGACCGACAAGCGCAAAATTCCCGGCTTTGGTGCCGGTCGTGCGCGAGCCCACGACACTGAACACGTCAGTCCACATGTCGAGCATAGGCAGCAGGTAGTACCGCCCGTCCGTATCGGGAACCGACAGGATGATCGGTTCGCGCGCGAGGTCGAGCCAGACAGGTGAATAGAGAGTGTCAAAGTTATAACGGACGACATCCCTGTCCTCCGCCCGAGGATATGTGCGCGCATGCGCGAACTGATTGATCGGAGCTCGCAGCGCGACCGATTTCGCATCCGGCACGTTCGTCGCCTGACGCATCGATACGTCCATCGTCACGATCGGATAGGCGTAGACATAGGCATCTCTGGCGATCTCGTACTCTCGGGAGTTCGTCTCCGAGTAGGCTGGCGCGCCAGCCATCAGAGCCAACGCCGGCATCCACGCAACCGCGCCGGCTATGACCTTCTTCATGAGCGGCTCCCTCAAAACGGATTGACGTAGTCGAGGATCGCAACCTGCCGCAGCAGCACGCGGCGGATGATGTGGCTGACCCTGACGTGTTCGGTGTAGATCGCGGCCGTGCCGGTGGCGCCGGCTGGCAACCTCTTCGCGAACTCTTCGTCGTCGAGCTTGACGCGCACGACGAAGGGCACCGTCTGGATCTCCTTCGGTGCCACGGCCGTGCCGGAAATCTGCGCCTGCCCGGTTGCCACCGCCTGCAAGATGCTTTCGACCTTGCCGCCGAACACCCGGCCGGGCACGAATTTGAAGGCGATCTCGACCTCCTGCCCCGGCGCGATGTAGCGCGCATCGATCTGGTTGATCTCGACGACGACGCGGGTATCGGAGGTATCGATAAACGCCATCGCCGGCGACAGCGGCAGGTTCGCCACCCGCGCGCCCTTGCGCAGCGCGAGGTTGGTGACGTAGCCGTCGGCCGGCGCGCGAACCACGGTCTTGTCGAGGTTCCACTGCGCGGCCTGGAGCTGGCCCGTAAGCTGATCCACTTCGGATTGCCGCTGCTCGACGTCGAAACCACGCCCGGCGTCCCGCTCGTAGAGCTGGGTCATCTGCGCAAGGCGCGTCGTCGAGAGCTTGAGCTGCGCCGTGATCGATTTCACCTGTGCGTCGTAGGGCGTGGCATCGATCTTGAATAAAACATCGCCCGCCTTCAGCGGCGTGTTTGCGGTGACCGCTACCTCGGTCACCTCGCCCGCCACGTCAGGCACGATCGACACTGCGTTGCGGAACACCAGTGCCGGCCCCTGCGGCGCGCCCCAGCCCATCGGGATGAACAAAGCGAGATTGAGGAACAGCAGCAGAATGAGCGGCGAGGACTTCCAGAATGTGTTGAAGCGGATGAGGCCGAACCACACTGCCCCAAACAGCAGCGCCAGATAGACCGACATGATGGCGATCATCATGGCTGCGCCCTCCGCGGCTCGCGTGGCGCAGGCACGTCGACATAGGCCCAGATCAGCACGACCGGCCACAACGCAAAGCCGAGGACCAGCGTGACCCAGCCAGCCACCCTGACCGCATCGGCCCAGGGATGATTGCGTGAGCGTGCGATGTGCCCCGGCAGCCAGCCGAACAGGCAGAGCACGAAGACGAGCGTGGCTATCAGGATGATCAGTACGATCCAGGCAAAGATGTCGTAACCGCTCATGGTGATCTTCCAATGGTCGCCGGCGCCGGCGGAAACACTTCCTTCCAGTCCTTCTTCATGTCGACCACGGTCCAGCCGCCGGCCTTGGCGGCATCCAGCGCCTTGTCGAGCTTGCCGATCCTGGATTGCCGATCGTAGGCGTATTCGCGCACCTCATCCGTGTGGTGCACGATGCCGGCGAAGCGCGCGCCTGTTCCCGCCGTGGTCCATTGCAGCATCTGCAGGTCGCCGTCGGAATTGCCGAAGGCGAAGATCGGGCGGCGGCCGATGAAGCGGTTGATGCCGACCGGCTTGCCCGGTCCATCGTCGATGAATTCGACCTTCGCCTCCTTCATCAGCACGGGCTTGCCGTCCGCGCCCATCTGGAACTTGACTACGCCGGAAGAGCCGACGACCTGTTCCGGCGGAATGCCATAGGCCTTCTCCACCCACGGCCGCATGAATTCGATGCCGCCGCCCGAGACGATGAAGGTCTTGAAGCCATTGGCACGCAGATAGGCGAGCAACTCCAGCATCGGCTGATAGACAAGGCTGTTATAGGGCCGGTTGAAGCGCGGGTGCCTTGCGATCTCAAGCCAGTCCAGCACGGATTTCGAGAACGCATCCGTGGTCATGCCGCTGTGGCTCACGGCGATGATCTGCAGCAGGCCCTTCTCGCCGCCGGCAGCGACCGCCTTCATGTCCTTTTCCAAAACTCCCTTGAACGGTTGCTGCGTCTTCCATCCCGGATGCTTCGGCGCCATCGCCTTGACCTGGTCGAGGGCGAAGGCGACCTGGAAATAAACCGGATGCTCACACCACAAGGTTCCGTCATTGTCAAAAGTGGCGATGCGTTCGGCGGGCGGCACGAAGTCCGCGCCGCCTTGCGTTGTAACCTTTGCAACGAAATCGGTGATCGATTTCTTGACCGGGCCGTCATTCCACGACGGCAGCGGATCTTGTTGCGCGCGGGCGCTATCGCACGCCACGGCGCCCAGCGATATGGCGAGCAGTGCGAAGAAATATCGGCGTGAGACTGCCGGCATGTCATCGCGCTCCCGCCATTCCGTTCTTGATGGCGCCGACAATGGCCGTGACGAGCGCGCCGGCAACACCGCCACCGACGGCCTGCCCGGCCAGCGCTGCGATATCGACGCCGCCGCCAGCCGCCCCCTGCAGCATCGGCAGCAGCGCCGTCAGCAGCGTGCCGCCGCCTGCGCCGCCGAGAGCGCCGGCAATGGTGTTGCCGAGCGTGCCGAGGTCGAGATTCTTCATGCTGGCGCCCGCGGCATTCCCGCCGATCGCACCGGCAATGAGCTGGATGATGAGATTGATCAGGGTCTCTGACATGATGGGCTCGCTTGTGGCTGCGGTGTTCACTCGCTTGTTGTTCGTTCTTACGCTCGTGAGAGCTCCGGCCGGCACGCCGCAGGCCGGAGTTCGCGGCCTCAGTTCTTGCCTGCATTCGGCGCAGTCAACTTCTCCATCACGTCGCTGACGGTGAAGCTGGCTGCCTTGGCGCGCGGCGGAAATTCCCTGAACGTCTCGACATATCGCCCGACGACCGCCTGGGCCGGGACCAGCAGGAACGCGCGGTGCGCATGCCAGTCAGCGTAGTAGATGCTGGTGGGACCGCGTTCGAACGGATCGGAGCGCAGGTTGTAGACGACCGGTGCGCGCAACTTGGTGAAGTTGCCTTGCCACACACCGAGAGGAGTCTTGGGGCCGATCTCGGTATGCTGCTCCATGAAGGAGATCTTCCACTCCCTGACGCGTATGGCCATCAGGTCGCCGTCGTCGCTCCAGTAGAGAAACTCCTTTCGCGGCGACTCCTTTGCATCGCCCTTCAGGAACGGCAGCAGGTTGAACCCGTCGAGGTGGACCTTGAAGTTCTTGCCGTTGAGCGTGGTCCCCTTCTTGGTCTTTTCGACGAGGTCGGGATCGCCGTTAGCTGCTGCGAAGGTCGGGATGAAGTCTTCGTGCGAGCAAACGTCGTTGACGATGGTCCCAGGCTTGATCACGCCCGGCCAGCGTATCAGGCACGGCACGCGGAACCCGCCCTCCCAGTTGGTTGCCTTCTCACCCTTGAACGGGGTTGAGCCGCCATCGGGCCAGGTGAAGACTTCCGAACCGTTGTCCGTGGTATAGACCACGATGGTGTTGTCGGCGACACCCAGGTCGTCGACCAGCTTCAGCAGTTCGCCAACCATGCCGTCATGCTCGACCATGCCGTCAGGATAAACCCCGAGCCCTGTCTTGCCCTCCGACTCCTTCTTCAAATGCGTGAAGATGTGCATCCGTGTCGAGTTGAAGTAGCAGAACCACGGCCTATTGGCCCGATGCTGCCGATTGATGAAATCCTTGGCACCAGCGAGGAACTCCTCGTCGATCGTCTCCATTCGCTTCTTGTTCAGCGGTCCGGTATTCTCGATCTTGCCGTCGGACGTCGCCTTCAGCACGCCGCGGGGCCCGAACTTTTTGCGGAATTCAGGATCCTTCGGATAGTCCGGGTTCTCCGGCTCTTCCTCGGCGTTGAGGTGATAGAGATTGCCGAAGAACTCATCGAAGCCATGCGCGGTCGGCAAATGCTCGTCGCGGTCGCCGAGATGGTTCTTGCCGAACTGGCCGGTGGCATAGCCGTAGGTCTTCAGCACATCGGCGACGCTGGGATCGAGCGGGCCGAGGCCGAGCTCGGCGCCGGGCAGGCCGACCTTGGTCAGACCCGTGCGCACCGGCGTCTGTCCTGTGATGAAGGCGGCGCGGCCCGCGGTGCAGCTCTGCTGGCCATACCAGTCGGTGAAAACAGCGCCTTCACGACCGATGCGGTCGATGTTGGGCGTGCGATAGCCCATCATCCCCATGTTGTAGGCGCTGACGTTGAACCAGCCGATGTCGTCGCCCATGATGAAGAGGATATTCGGCTTGCGGCCTGCGGCGGCGGGCTGTGCCGCGGCAGGCGCGGCAGCAGGTGCCGCCTTTTGCGCCTGCGCCATTGCATCCGACGCCAGCGTCGCCGCCGTCACGAAGGCCGACGTGCCAAGCAGAAGATTGCGGCGGTCGATCTCCGACCTGGTTTGCCTCGTGTCCTTGTCTTGGCTACTCATTCCACACTCCCTGGGTATGAAGAAGGCTGCTCGCGATCACGGTTCAGAAATCTGACAACGGCTGTCGGGTCTGCCGCACTCCTTTCATCTGGCCGGCAAACGCCGGACCCGACCCGGCGACACAAGGTCGCCGGCCGGATTGAGTTGGGTGGGCAATTGTCGTGTTCCGTTGCTGTCATGGGCTCGCTGGCGCAGATCGCGCCGCGCGGCTGAGACTCGCCGCAGTAGCCGGCGCGGCGACCAATGGCCCGCCCCGGACGTTGGTGCAAAGAGTTGACGCTCCATCGATCCGAGCTCGGAATCGAGTTCGGCATCCTTTGCCGCTGCTTTCAGAGCATGGATCGTATGATCAGGCGCAGCCGGCTCGAACCGCTGCAGCCAGTCGAGCAACGCGAAATATGTTGCCCGTGCATCGCCGCCGCGGGCGGTATGGCGCAACCGGTGGAAGGAAAAATCCTCGGATTGCAGATACGCCGCGCGCCGCCGTCTCCAACGCGCCGCAACGGCGCGCGAGACGCGGGGTGCGAACCAGGCGATGGCCCCGAGTACGATCAAAGCGAACAAGGCAACCAGCCAGTGTTCGGCAACGAGATCGACGATCCCATTCACGCTCCAGCGCGTGCCCTGCCCGGTCGCGCGGCCCGCCACCGGTTCGGCAGGATTAACGGCGACCGCGAGCGGCACCTCGTCGAGATGGATGCGCTCGACCTTGCCGCTGTCCGTATTCCACCAGGCGATATCGATGGCGGGAAGGACGTAGCTGCCGGGCCGCTGCAGCATGTATGTTGCGGAATCGATCCTAGTTGACGTCATCGCGTCGGTCCGGCCATCCACGTGATCCTGCAGCGACGGCTGCGCCGGATAGAGCGCCATTCCGTCGATCGCCGCCAATGACTGTGGCGGCAGCAGCATGGCAGGCAGCCCTTCGGCCTTGATCGTCACCGTCCGCGTCACGGCGTCGCCCGACTTGAGCTGTTCCGACGAGCGCTGCACCGCCTGCTCCGCACTCAATCTGCTCGCGGCGACGAATGGATGAAGCGTCGATGCCGCATCGGGGATGAAGGCTTCGAAGGCGACGGGGGGTACGGCAAGCACGGTCTCGCGCGTGGCCGGCGGCTCGGCGGCGTAGCGTACCGTGAGCTTCTGGTTGGAGATGGCGTAGGCGCCCGGCTCCTGCGGATAGATTGCGAACTCGAAGCGCACGCCGGCATAGCTGATGCCGTTACGTTCATCGTTGGTGTTGACGTTCTGCAATTGCCGCGTCACGGCATTGCGAACCTGGAAGTCCGGCAATTCCGGCGGCGAGGTCATGTAATTCGGCGCCATCACCTCGACCCGCAGCAACGCCTTCTGCCCCACCACCACGCGTGCCGGATCGATGCTGACGTTAAGGATCGGCTCGGGTGCGGTTGCCTGTTGCGCAAACGCTCCCGGCGCCGCTGATGGCAGCAACAGCAGGACAATGGCGATGCGCAAATATCTCATCGCGGCGCCCCCGTTGCCGCCTGGATCGCAAACTTCAATTTCAGGAAGTCCGCGGGCGAGGTCTGCACCTGGCGCATCCACGCCTCGGCGGCGCCCGCGGTGGTGAGGTCGTCCGCCTTGACCTGGATTTTCTTGCCGCCCTTCTGGTCGGGATCGACCTTCATCTCGTCGGCCTTCAGGTCCGGCGGGGGCGCATCCTGATCCTCCTGCTTGCGGCGCTTGTCCTCTTTCGCCTTCAGCGCCGCGACAACGATCGCGCGGTTGACCTTTGCCGCGGCATGATCGGGCTGCGCCTTCAGCACCTCGTCATAGGCCGTGATCGCCTTTTCATAGGCGTGATTCTGCGCCTGCGCATTGCCGAGCGCAAAATGTCCCTCGACGCTATCGACATGCGAAAACTCCTGCGCGGCAGTCAGGAAGTCGAACGCGCGATACGCCGCCATGCCGCGCCACATCGGATCGGCGAAGCGCTTTGCCGCCGTCGCATAATCGCCGCGGTCGAAGGCAAGCCGACCCTGCTGGTCCGGCGTCAGCCACCAATCCGCAAAACGTGGCGCATCCTGTGCCTGCGCTGGCCACGCCTGCAGCATGAACAGCGCGAGAAGCCAGGCAACCGTCGTCCCGCGCCGGAACCAGAGCAGGCTGAGCAGCGCGACCGGCAGCAACAGCCAGACGCCTTCGTCGCGCCATTGCGTGCCGAAGGCATCGCCTTGCGCCGACTGGAAGCGGGTCTCGATGCGGCGCTCCAGTGCGCGGATGTCAGCGTTATCTACGGTCACCCGCACCGCATCGAGCGGCGAGCTGCCACCGTCCTGCGGCGGACTCACGCCGAGCATCGCCAGACTGTTCCGCCCCGCGGCCTGCCGTAACGCTGCACCATCCGCGTTGCCGAGATCGTCGGCTACCACAAGGATCGTGCCGGCCACCGGCTCGCTCGCAAGCGATTGCGTCGCAAGCGCAAGCGCGGCGGTCGCGTTCTTGCCGTCAGAGGGCATCAGGCCGGGCGCAAGCGCCGCCAGGAACGGCTCGATCACGGCGCGATCCTCCGTCAGCGGCATCACCAGATGCGCCGACCCGGCATAGGCGATCAGCCCCGTCCGGGCGCCGGCACGCGCGGCAAGCAGGTCCCTGATCTTCTGCTTGGCGCGTTCGAGACGCGACGGCGCCACGTCGGTCCGACCCATCGAGGATGATACGGCCAGCGCAATCATCAGCGGCGCCTTGTCCTCGACAAAAGGCGGCAGCTCGCGCCGCCAGGTCGGGCCCGACAGCGCGACGATGCCGAGCGTCATGGCGATCGCCACGAGATAGATCGGGCTGATGCCCCACGTGCGGCCCGGCGTAACGATCAGGTTCTTCAAAAGGTGCGGCGCGATGACGCCGCCCCAGCGCGCCGTGACGCTCTCGCGCCAGCGTACCAGCAGCACGACGGCAACGACCGGTACCAGCGCGAGCAGCCACAGCGGCCGCAGCAGATGGAACGGGATGGTCGCGGCGTCAGGCATGGGCGGCTGGCCTCCGTCCATGTTCGCTGGCCGCAAGCAGGCCGAGCCACAGCAACAGGCCAAGGACGACGGCAGCGCCGAGCGGCCACTGGAACAGCGGCAGTTTCGGGCGCCATGACAGCGTCTGCAGCTTCGCCGGCGCCAGCGCATCGATCTCGGCGTAGATCGCCTGCAGTTGCGCGCCGTCCTCGGCGCGGAAGAATTTTCCTTTGGTGGTGTCGGCAACGCCGCGCAGCGTCGCGAGGTCGACGCGGTTCTCACCCGATGCCCCGGGGTCGCCCACCGCGATGGTGTAGATCACCAGCCCGTTCTGCTGCGCGATGTCAGCGGCATGCTCGGGCGGCACCCGGCTTGCCGTGTCGTTGCCGTCGGAGAGCAGGATCAGCACCTTCTGCTGCGCGGTGCTCTTCTCCAGCGTCTTGATCGCAAGTCCGATGGTGTCGCCGATCGCGGTCTGCTGCCCTGCCATGCCGACCTGGGTCTGCTCCAGCAATTGCGCGGCTGTTTGCAGATCTTGCGTAAAGGGAACCTGCACATACGCCTTGGTGCCGAACAGGATCAATGCGATGCGGTCGCCGCGGCGGCGCGCGATGAAATCCTTGATGACGCGCTTGACGCCGTCGAGCCGGGTCAGCACCTGACCGTCGGGTGTACGGAAGTCGCGCTGATCCATCGAGCCGGAAATATCAACGGCAAGGATAAGGTCACGGGCAGATACTTCGCGGGTGACGGCGTCGCCGACCCATTGCGGCCGGGCCAGCGCCGCGACAACGAGTATCCAGATCAGCGCGGCCACGATCATCTGGGTCGCACGCCGCTGCAGGACGACTGCGCCGCGCTGCGGAGCCTGCCCCGTCGCCGCGGCCATCCGCTCGAAGAACGGAATCTGCACGGAGGCCTGCCGCGCGCGGTACGGCGGCATCAGCCACCACACCAGCAAGGGCAGCGGCAGCAGCACGAACATCCATGGCCAGGCGAACTCAAGCATGATGCCCCCTGATCCATTGGCGAACGAGGGTGGCGAGCGCGCGAAGCTGATCCTTGTCCGGCGGCGTGCGCTGGTAGGGTGCGCTCGCAAGCAGCCGCCCCGCCCCTTCGGAAAACCCCTGCCCGCCATAGCTGCGGTCGAGGAAGCCAAGCCACGCCGGCCCTGCCAGCGGCGCGACTGCCTCGCGTGGGAATGCCGCCAGCGCCGTACGCCGCACGAGCATCGAGAGCTCAGCCAGCCGCTCGCTGCCCGCTTCGCCGGCATCGAGCCGGCGCCCAATTCCCGCCAGTTCGGACAGCGCCTCGCGGCGATACCGGTTGACGCGCCATGAATGAATGAAGTGCCAGAGCGCGGCGACCGCCGCCGACAGCAGCAGCACGATCGCAATCCGTGACGTCCAGGTCTGCGGCCACAGGCTGACCTGTGGCGGCAGTGGAATGTCGATGAGGCCAGCCACCGGATCAGCTTGTGCGGGCTGCAGCTCAGCCACGGGCGGCCCCCATCACGCTATGACCGCGACCACGGCCGCCACGCATCGGCAAGGCTCCGAGCAGACGGCGCAACTGCTGCGACGTGTCCTCCGCGGCACTCAGCGGCAGCACGGGAACGCCGAACTCCTGCGTCCATGCCAGCACGCCTTTCAACCGCTCCTGCGTTGCCTCCGACAGGCGCTTGCGGACGCTCTCGCGGCCAACCTCGAGCTGAATCTGCAGCTCGCCGTCGGTGACGGTCATGCTGGCTGAGGCCGGCAAATCGCTCTGCTGGGGATCGTGCACCAGCAGCGCCACGACATTGTTATGACGGGTCATGACACCGATCATCGATCGCGTCTCGTCGTCGGCGCCGTCGAAATCGCTGATGATGATCACGGCTGCATCATGCAGCGCGCGGCGCTGGGCCTGCTTCAAGGCCTCGTTGAGCATGGAAGGCACGCTCGCGATGCCGCGTCCGACACCGAGCGCGCGGTTCTTCGAGACGATCGCGGTGAGGATCTGCAGCACCGTCGAACGGCTGCGCCGCGGACGGAATTCGACAAGGCTCCGGTCGTCGAACACAATGGCGCCGACCCGATCGCCGACGCCGAGGATGCGCCACGCGGCGATCGCGGCAGCCTGCGCGGCGGTGACGGATTTCATGGCGAGCTTGCTGCCAAAGAACATCGACAGCCGCTGGTCGACGACCAGCAGCGACTGGCGGTCGCGCTCCTCGTTGAAGACGCGCACATGCGGCTTTTGCAGCCGTGCCGTCACCTTCCAGTCGATCGAGCGCACGTCGTCGCCCGGCCGATAATCCCTGATCTCCTCGAAATTCAGCCCGCGTCCGCGCATGCGCGAGGCAAAGCGACCCGACAAGAGGCTGTGCACGGGTTGCCGCGGCAGGAACGACACGCTGCGGCCGCGATGCTCGAGCGCAAGCAGGTCGTCGAGATCGACATAGACGCCTGGCATTTTTTCCGCGGCGTCTGTCATGGCACCCTCACGCCGCAGTGACCAGTTCGGCGATCTTGTCGATCGCCTGGTCGGCACTGACGCCCTGCGACAGCGCCTCGTAACTGAGGATCAGGCGATGACGCAGGCAGTCGTGCATCACGGCACGCACGTGATCGGGCGTGACGAACGTTTCGCCATCGAGCCAGGCCCGTACCCTGGCGCAGCGATCGAGTGCAAGGCTGCCGCGGGGGCTGGCGCCGACCTGGATCCATTTTCCCAGCGGATCGCCGTAGCGGCCGGGAAACCGGGTCGCGTAGATCACGTCGACCATGTACTTCTGGGCGAGATCGGAAACGAAGATGCCGTCGATCTCGCCACGCGCATCAAAGATCGCCTGCTGGGGGACGGCCGCGGGCTCTGTGGCATGCTCCTTCGGC
Organism: Bradyrhizobium jicamae; assembly: GCF_001440395.1. Taxonomy (GTDB): domain Bacteria; phylum Pseudomonadota; class Alphaproteobacteria; order Rhizobiales; family Xanthobacteraceae; genus Bradyrhizobium; species Bradyrhizobium jicamae. The sequence goes on from NZ_LLXZ01000076.1 coordinate 41,995, forward strand.
GCCTGCGCATTTTCCGCGCGATTGAGCTTGATGATCTCACCTTCCGTCGCCTCGTCGGGATAGGTGATGACGACATGCATCAGGAAGCGATCAAGTTGCGCTTCGGGCAGCGGATAGGTCCCTTCCTGCTCGATCGGGTTTTCCGTCGCCAGCACCATGAACAGGCCGGGCATCTTGTAGGTCTTGCCGGCGACGGTGACTTGCCGCTCTTCCATGGCTTCGAGCAGCGCGGACTGCACCTTGGCCGGCGCACGGTTGATCTCGTCGGCCAGCACGAGATTCGCGAAGATCGGCCCTTTCTGGAACTGGAACTGGCCGCCCTTGTCGGTCTGCAGGTAGATTTCGGCGCCGGTGACATCTGACGGCAACAGGTCCGGCGTGAACTGCACGCGCGAAAGATCCGCCGCCAGGTTCTTCGCCAGCGTCTTCACTGCCCGCGTCTTGGCGAGGCCGGGCAGGCTTTCGATCAGCATGTTGCCGTTAGCGAGCAGCCCGATCAGCATGCTCTCGACCAGATGATCCTGGCCCAGCACCGATTTGCCGATTCGACTCTTCAATTCCAGAACGGCGTCACGGGCCGGCGACGGCGTCGCAGTCGCCGGCCTATCGGAAGCAAGCTTGGCAGCACTATCGGTCATCTGGAGCCTTTCAACTTCGCACCACGCACAAGCATTTGCGCTTGTGCCGATCGACCAGACCTCCCGACTATCGCGGCTTCATTCGTTCTATTTCGCCGAGACGTTTCATCGCGGCCTGCTGCTTTAGCAGTCCATAATTGATGCCGGCCGCGTTCAATGAGCTGCCTTCCTGATAAGGGAAGTGATCGAAGTCGGAGAAGAACTCCTTCACCTTCCCTTGCACCGGCACGATGAGCCACATGTTCTGCGCGAGGAACCTCATCGCGCCTCCCCCTTCTTCCTGCCCGCGCTCATAGGGGTCCATGCGCAGATTGGCGATCAGCGCCCAGGCCGTCACCTCGCGGGTTGCGGTCGCAATGTTCCCCTTTGATGAGGATGCAAAGCTCAGCTTCCAGTCATTCCAGCGGATCGCGTTGAGATTGCCGCCCTGGTCAAAATAATAGATCGCATCGCGCGGCGGCTCTGTTGTTTCACCCTTGAAGAACGGCATGAAGTTGTAGCCGTCCAGATGAGCCCTGAAGCTCTTGCCGCCTGCGCCGGCAAATCCGGTTTTCATCTTTTCCTTGACGTCCGGCATTCCCGCTGCGGCACAGAGCGTCGGGAACCAGTCGATCAACGATATGATCTCGTTATATTGCGTGCCCGGCTTCACGACGCCCGGCCAGCGCACCATCATCGGAATGCGGAAGCCGCCTTCCCAGGTCGTGCCCTTTTCACCGTGGAACGGTGTCATCGCGCCATCGGGCCACAGCGCGAGCTCGGCGCCGTTGTCGGTGGTGTAGACAACAATCGTGTTGTCGGCGATTCCGAGGTTATCGAGCTGCTGCAGAAGCTCCCCGACCATGCCATCGTGCTCGACCATGCCGTCGGCGTGTATTCCCTTGCCGGATTTACCCAGTGACGACGGCTTCAAGTGGGTGAAGACGTGCATCCGGGTGGAATTGAACCAGCAGAAGAACGGCCGGTTGGCGCGGGCCTGTCGGCCGATGAAATCCTTGGCCGCGCCGAGGAATTCCTCATCCACCGTCGGCATGCGCGCAATGTTCAGGGGGCCGGTATCCTCGATCTTGCCATCTGCGGATGACTTGATCACGCCGCGCGGTCCGAACTGCTTACGGAATGCCGGATCCTTCGGATAGAAATAGCCTTCCGGCTCCTCTTCCGCGTTGAGATGGTAGAGGTTGCCGAAGAATTCGTCGAAGCCGTGCTTGGTCGGCAGATGCTCGTCGCGATCGCCGAGATGATTCTTGCCAAACTGTCCGGTGGCGTAGCCCTGGGTCTTCAGGGCGTCGGCAATGGTCGGCATCCAGTCCTGAATGCCGTGGGGATCTCCCGGCATGCCGATGGTGAGAAGGCCGGTCCGGAAAGGCTCCTGGCCGAGGATGAACGACGCCCGACCGGCCGTGCAGCTTTGCTGGCCGTAGGCGTCGGTGAAGATTGCGCCTTCGCGAGCGATGCGGTCGATGTTCGGTGTCCGATATCCCATCATGCCCATCGTGTAGGCACTGATCTGCGGGATGCCGATGTCGTCCCCGAATATAACGAGGATGTTCGGCTTTCTGCCGGAGGCTGCGGCGGGCTGTGCTGTCGTGGGAGCGGCTGCCGGCGCGGCCTTCTGCGCTTGCGCCAATACTTCCGAGGTAAGGGTTGCGGCAGCAACGAGGGTGGAGGTACCGAGCAGAAGATTGCGGCGATCGATGGCCTGGCCGTTGTCGGTCTTATTCTTCACTTCATTACTCATTTTTACGCTCCTGGGGGTGGGTGGGCACTTCTCCTTCAAGGCTTCGCGGGTGGAACGGTTGAGCGCACCACGCAACGGAAGCCGACATGGCTCGTCGAAGTATCGACCGGTTCGGCGTGGCGTGCGGCTGGGCGGTACCGGCGGCAGTAGTTCGGCGCGCAGAGATGCGAGCCGCCCTTCAAGACTTTCCGCGGAATCCGGATGTTGGGTTGACATGGATCAAGGCTTGCAACCTCCGGCCCACCACGCGGATTCTGCGGAACACAACACGCCTTCGGCGCGTCGGCCTCGTGCTTGGTGGACCACCAGTCGGTGGTCCATTCCCAGACGTTGCCGATCATGTCGCTGACGCCGTAGCCGTTCGGCGGGAACGCGGTCACCGGCGAGGTGCGCTTGAAGCCGTCCTGGTTGAGATTTTCGATCGGAAAATTGCCCTGCCAAATGTTGGCCATGTGCTTGTCGCCGGGCGCGAGCGTTTCGCCCCAGGCAAATTCAGCGCCGTCGAGCCCGCCGCGTGCGGCGAACTCCCACTCGGCTTCCGTCGGCAGATCCTTGCCGGCCCATTGCGCATAGGCCATCGCGTCGGCAAAGGAGACGTGCACGACCGGATGGTTGTCTGAAACGTTGATGTTGCTCTTCGGCCCATAAGGATGCCGCCAATCGGCACCCTTCATGAACGTCCACCACTGGCTCCAGTCGCGCAGATTCGCGACGCGGCGCGGCGGTGAGAACACCAGCGAGCCCGCATAGATCATGTGCGGCAGCGCACCGGGATAGTCTTTGGGATCGGGCGGAATCTCCGCCGTAGTGACGTAGCCGGTCGCCTTGACGAACTGCTTGAACTGGCGGTTCGTCACTGGCGTTCGATCGATCCAGAAGCCGTCGACGGCGACGCGATGAACCGGCGCCTCTTCCGGATAGTGATCGTTCGATCCCATCCGGAACGTGCCGCCTTTAATCCAGACCATGTCGTCGGTCTGGCGCGCCTCCGCCTGCGTTGTAACCTCCGCCGGCTCCATGATACTGCCCTGTCCTGCGTATCGTCAGTTACTGGCAGTAATCCCAGAAGCCCTGGGTGCGGGACGGATCGGTGTAGTACCAGCACATGCCCGGCGCTGGAGCGGCACCCGCCCAGGCTGCTGCCGTCGCCGCCGTGACGACGCCGATCGCAGCACCCGCGGCAATGGCTCCGCCGCGCGGCCAGCGGTACGTGGCGGGCCGCGCCC
>NZ_LLXZ01000077.1:0-27320 GCF_001440395.1 Bradyrhizobium jicamae
CGGTAGCCGAAACGGAGCGCGCTCAGCGCGAATATCTGGAGAAACCAGTAGAGAACGATGGTGATGCGGCCGAACAGCACCGGCGCCTTGCCGTTCGATGCCCCGAAGATGAACGCATAGTCCAGCACGATGAGCGCGACCGCCAGAACGGACGCCACGCGCAGGATGTTCAGCGCGTCGGGGAGCGAAATGAAACGCCATTTCGTCGTCGTCAGGTTGAAGACGTAGCAGATCACGACGCTGAAGATGACGAACAGCGGCAGGATGCGCAGCAACAGCGGTAGGCGGGCATAGAACGCCTCGCCGCCCTCGAAGCGCAGGTAGAAGCTCGCCAGCAGCGCAAGCGCCGTCGCCAGCGCATCATGCGCTGCGATCAGAAAATTGCGGCGGGTTAGTTGCGAAAGAGGCGTCATTCCAATGGCCGGCTGCGGGAACGATCGGGATTCGCAAGGCGCATCCCCTTGCCCGCTGATATCTTATCTCCGGCGCGCATGCCAGCGATCATGCCGAGCCTGTTCCGGAAGATTCGGCGGCCCCGGATCTGGCGCGCAGCACCATACCACCGGCCACCCCGACGCCGATCACATACATCCAACCCTCGTGAAAATCGAACAGATGCGAGTTGAACAGCGAACTGACCACGTTCTGCAGCACCACCATCAGCCCGATCCAGGCCGCCAGCCCCGCGCCGCGAAACATCGAGAAATGAGAAAACCACATTGCGTAGAGGATCACGACCCCGACGGTACCCCACTGGACCGCGACGTTGAGGGTCTGGTTATGCGGGTTCCCGATCACGTACCCCTGCGCCAGCACCGCAGGGCCGGTCGCCGCCGCCTCGAACAGTCGTCGCGTCGATCCCGTGCCGTGACCGATCACCGGCGCCTCGGCAAAGAACCGCAGCGACTTCTCCCAGAATTCCAATCGCAGCCCGATCGACGTCGGCTGATTGAATTCCTTGTAGATGCGATACTCCCGCGAGAACCTTTCCGTGGTCGCCTGCAACTGCGGCGACAAGGTCCAGGCCAGCGCGCCGAGCACGACGGCGGCGATGAACAGCAGCACGTTGGTCCGCCACCTCAAATGCACCATCGCGAACACGGCAAGCATGATCGGCAGCGTGACCAGCGCCGTGCGCGACACGATGACGAATGCCATGTTGAGGATGAAACTGACCGCGACGGCGGTCAGCAACAATGCCTGTCTGATTTTCTCGTCTCGCAGCAGCTTGATGATGGGGAAAGCGAGCACGACCGTGCACAGCACGAATTCCTGGCTCTGGTCGATGTAGTTCTTGACGAAAATGCCCCGCTCCGCATCCTCCCCCTTCAGCGTGAGGGATGGTTCGAGCAGCACCAGCCAGGACACCGGCACCAGCAGCGCGCAGGAAACGAGGAAGCCGACGAAGACCCACATGCCGCGCGTCGAGCGCTCGAAATGATAGAACAGGAACGGCAAAAAAAGCAGCTTTGTCGTCGGGCTCAAGGCATAGGTACGAGCGTTCCAGGGCGCATCCGACCAGAGGGTTCCGATCGCGGCCAATAACACGAGCGCAATCGGAAGCACACAAATCGGCCGCAGCAACGAGCGCAGGAACGGGCGCCATTCGACCACCGCGACGTGGGCGAAAAACCATATCGCCATGCCGATACCGACGCCGCTGGTCGACCACGGCAACATGACCGCAACCGCGACCGCAATGAGGTCGACGTTTAGCATCCGCGCCGCCGGATCGTGGCGGAACGCAAGTACCCGCGAGGGAATCCAACTGATCGAGCGCTTTTCCCCGCGCTCACCGTCGACACTCATGGTCGCGTCACCGGAGCCGCTTTCTTACCGCGTTGTTTGGCCGCAAGCGTCATGCCGCCGGCAACGCCGACGCCAAGCACGTACATCCAGCCTTCATGAAAATCGAAGAGATGCGAGTTGAACAGGGAGGTGAACATGTTCTGTACGACCACCAGCAACCCGATCCAGGAAACGAAATCATTGCCACGAAACAGTAGCAGATGCGACAGCCACGTCGCATACAACAGTATCACGCCGATGACGCCCCACTGCACGGCGACATTGAGCGTCTGATTATGAGGATTACTTATAATGGAGCCGGCGGACGATTCGGATTTGGAGTAACTGGTCGCCTCCCGCTTGAAAAGCCCGGGCAGCGAGCCCGTGCCGTGACCAATGACCGGCGCCTCCGAAATGAACAGCAGGGATTTTTGCCAGAACTCGAGCCGCAAGCCGATCGACGTCACGCGTTGTTCGGTCCTGTATTGCTGATAGTCCTTCAGGAGCCGCTTGGCCCCCCAACGCAGGTCGGTCGTGGTAACCCAGAGCAACCCCACCAGAGCGATCATCACACCAATAACGATCAGGCTGTTTCTTGGTCTCATGTGAACCAGCGCAACCGCTACCAGCATGACCGGAATCGTGACCATTGCCGACCGCGAAGCGACGATGAACGCCATGGTGTCGATGAAGCAGACCGCGACCACGCCGAGCAGCAGCGTCGGCAGAAGTTTCTCAGCCCGCGCGAACCTTATGATCGGATAGATCAGCACCACCGCGCATAACGCGAACTCCTGGCTCTGGTCGATGTAGTTCTTGACGAAAACGCCCCGCGTGTCGGTCTGGTCAGACCTGAGCGAAAAACTGGGATCGTATGCAACGACCCACGACATCACCATCACCAGGGCGCAGGACACCAGGAATGCGATGAAGACCCACATCCCGCGCGACGACCGCTGGAAATGATAGAACAGCCCCGGCAGCGCCAGGAGCTTGAGGGTCGGGACGATGGCGGCAAGCCGCACGCTCCACGCTGCGTCCGCCCATAACGTACCCACGGCGGCCAGACCAAACAGCGCGAGCGGCAAGTAGCAGATCGGCTGCTTCAGCAAACGCCCGTAGGCCCGCCAGTCCATCACCCAGGCCACGGCGCCGAGCCAGCAGAGCACGAAGATCGCCAACACCGTCGTCGACCAGGGCAGCGCGAACGCGGCCAGAATGGCGAACACATCCGCAATCGTGATCCACAGCGTCTGGTCGCGCCAATATTGTCGCACCAGGGACATTGGTGGCGCCACAGCACTAACGCTCACGCATTGCCTCCCCGTGCGCGGCCGACCAGCGACGTCGTGCTGTGGCCCGGCAGAATGTCGACGAGCATGACCTCGCCGCCTGCGGCCTCGACGATCTCGTGGCCGACGACCTGCTCGCGGGTGTAATCGCCGCCCTTGACCAGCACGCTTGGCCTTACCTTCGCAATCAGTTCGATCGGCGTGTCTTCCTCGAAGATCGCGACGAGATCGACCGCCTCCAGCGCCGCCAGCACTTCGGCGCGCGCCCGCTCGTCCTGCACCGGACGCCCCTCGCCCTTCAGCCGCTTCACCGAAGCATCGCTGTTGAGGCCGAGGATCAGGCGGTCGCAGGCGCCGCGTGCGGCCGTCAGCAGCTTGACGTGGCCGGGATGCAGAATGTCGAAGCAGCCATTGGTGAAGCCGATGCGCAGCCCCTGCCAGCGCCAGTCCGCAAGATGCGCATCGAGATCGCCTCCGGCCGGCACGATCTTTTCTTCGGCCGCCAGCGACGCATGCGGCAGGATTTTGCGACGCAGTTCCGCCGGCGTCACCGTGGCGGTGCCCTTCTTGCCGACCGCGACGGCCGCCGCCGCATTCGCCATCCGCAGCGCCGTTTCCCAATCCGCCCTGGCCGCAAGCGTCAGCGCCAGCGCGGCGGCGACCGTATCGCCCGCGCCGGAGACGTCACGCACCTTGACCGGCAGCGCCGGCACGTGGATCGCCTCGCCGCCGCGCACCACCAGCGTCATGCCGTGCTCGCTTTGCGTCACCAGCATCGCCTCGCAATCGGCGAGAACCATCGCGTCCTGCGCCGCGCCGGCAATGTTCTGATCGCTGTCGGCGCGGCTGCGGGTGGCTTCGGCAAACTCCTTGCGGTTGGGAGTCAGCAGCGTGGCGCCACGGTAGATCGCGAAATTGGCGCTCTTGGGATCGACGATCACGCGCTTGCCGAGCTTCTTTGCGGCATCGATGATGTTGCGGATCACGCGCGCCGTCAGCACGCCCTTCGCGTAGTCGGACAGCAGCACGATATCGGCGCGCGCGACCTGCGGCAGGATCGTGTCGATCAGCCGTTGCTCGACATCGGCCGAGGCCGGCACGGACAGTTCCCAATCCGCGCGCAGCATGTGGGTGGAAAAATGCTCGGAGACGAAGCGCACCTTGCGCGTCGTCGGGCGCGAGGAATCGGAGACCAGCACCGCCTCGATGAGATTTTCCCTCGCCAGATCGGCCTTCAGCTTCGCGCCGGCCTCGTCCTCGCCGATCAGGCCGACGAAGATGCAGCGTGCACCGAGCGAGGCGATGTTGCGCGCGACATTGCCGGCGCCGCCGACATTGGTCTCGCTGCGCTGGACGGCGATCACCGGCGCCGGCGCTTCCGGCGAAACGCGCGACACCTCGCCATAGACGAACTCGTCGAGCATGAGGTCGCCGACGCAGAGCACGGTCTGACGCGGGATCGCCTGGCTCAGGGCTTCGAAATCGAACATCTGTCCACCTCAAGCCCGTCAGCGAAAGCGATCGGCGCGGTCGAGAAAGACCTTCACATAGGTCTCGACCGCGTTTTCCAGCGCCGTGAAGCCGCCATTGTACCCGGCGCGCAGCAGCCGATCGACTTCGCTCTGGGTGAAGTATTGGTAGCTTCCGCGGATCTGCTCGGGCATGTCGATATACTGGATGTTCGGTTGCGCGCCGAGCGCGGCATAGGCCGACAGGATCAGGTCGCGGAAGCTGCGCGCGGTGCCGGTGCCGACGTTGAAGATGCCGCTGACACCAGGCGTGGAGAGCAGCCACATCGTCACCCGCACGACGTCGTCGACATAAATGAAGTCGCGCCGCTGGTCGCCGTCGGCAATTCCCTCGCGATGGGACTTGAACAGTTGCACGGGGCGACCGGCCCTGATGTCGTCGAAACGCCGCGCCAGCACGCTCATCATCGTGCCCTTGTGGTACTCGTTGGGGCCGAACACGTTGAAGAACTTCAACCCGGCCCATTGCGGCGGCAGCCGCTCGCCGCGCGCGGCGCGCTCCGCCACCGCCATGTCGAACAGATGCTTGCTCCAGCCGTAGAGATTCATCGGCCGCAGCTTTTTCAAGGCATCCATGGATTGGTCGTCGCCAAAGCCGCTGCTGCCGTCGCCATATGTGGCGGCGGAGGACGCGTAGATCAGCGGCGTGGCGTTCGCCGTGCACCAGTCGAGCAGCCGCATCGACAGGCGGAAATTGGTCTCGATTACCAGATCGCCGTCGGTCGCCGTGGTCTCGGAGATGGCGCCGAGATGGATGACCGCCTCCAGCCGGCGGCCCTTCAGCCAGTCCATCAGTTCCGCAGGCGGCACGAAATCGGCGAGCCGGCGCTTGGCCAGGTTGCGCCATTTGCCGTCGTGCCCGAGCACGTCGCACACGGCCACGTCCCGCCCGGCGTCATTCAACGCGGCCACGACGTTCGACCCGATAAAACCGGCCCCCCCGGTCACCAGCAACATGCCATCCCCTGCCTCGATTGTTAGGCAAAAAGCTTTGCCCCACTCCCGGCCGGCAGGCAACTTTGCTTCATAGGCCGAAGCGAAGCCCATCGACCGACTTTACCTGCCGATGCGGAGCGGTTACCGACGGTGCCGTAATCGGTTAGCGGCGAACCCGTCAAGTCATGAATTCAAATTCATCACATGAAATCGAACTGGAGGATGCCGCCGATACCAGGCCGATCCTGATCGTGCCCTATATGTGGATTGGCGATTTCGTCCGCGGTCATACGGTGGTGCGGGTTCTGAAACAGCGCTGGCCGAACCGCCCGGTGGACCTGCTGGTGACCCCCCTGTGCGCCCCCCTGGTCGATTACATGCCCGGTGTCCGGGCGGGCATCGTCTGGGACCTGCCCCGCAGCCGGCTTGCTATCGCCAGGCAGAGGGGACTCGCTGCCGAACTCCGCGCCCGCAGCTACGGAACCGCCCTTGTCCTGCCCCGCACCTGGAAGGCGGCGATCGCGCCGGCGCTGGCAGGAATCCCCGAGCGCGTCGGCTTTTTCGGCGAGGCACGATTCGGGCTGATCAACTGGATGCGCTGGGGCGAGAAGGCCCTGCCCCGCTTCATCGACAAGAACGCCGCACTGGCGCTGCCATCAGACGCGCCGCTGCCGCCGGAATGGCCGGTGCCGCAGCTCGCGGTTCCGCCGGAGGAAGCCGCCCGCTGGCGGCAGGCCAACGGGCTGGGATCGGGGCCTGCGGTCGCACTCGGCCCCGGCTCCGTCGGCGCCTCGAAACGATGGACCTATTATCCGGAAGCAGCACGGCTGCTGATCGAGCGCGGCCTCGACGTCTGGGTGGTCGGTGGTCCCGGCGAGAAGGCGCTGGCGCAGGAAATCGTCGCCGCCACCGGCGGCAGGGCCCGCGACCTTACCGGCACCGATCTGCGCAACGGCGTCCTGGCGATGGCGGCAGCGAATGTGGCGATCTCCAACGACTCCGGCCTGATGCACATCGCGGCCGCGATCGGCACGCCGACCATGGGCATTTTCGGCCCGACCAGCCCCTATCTGTGGGCGCCGCTGAACGGCCTTGCCGCGACGGTGCTGCAGAACAAATCGAAGCTGTCCTGCCAGCCCTGCCAGCGCACCGTCTGCACCATGAACGACCACCGCTGCATGCGCGACATCGCGGCGTCCGAGGTGGCTGACATCGCGCAGCGCGTGATGGCTCAGTCGAGCGTCCGATAAACCGCGGCGATCGCGTTCGCTTCCGCTTCCAGGCTGAATTTTTCAACGACGCGCTTTCGCGCGCGCTCGCCCATCGCGATCGCTGCGGCCGGATCGCGCATCAAGGGCTCGAGCGCGGCCACCAGCGCGTCGGCATCGCCCGGCGGGGTCAGCACGCCGGTCACGCCGTCCTCGACCACGAACTGCGCCGCGCCCGCGCGCGCCGCCACCAGCGCCGCGCCTGACGACATCGCCTCGATCAACGTCAGGCCAAAGCCCTCGTTGCGCGAGGTGAAGGCGTAGATCGTCAGCCGCTGATACCAGCGCTGCACCTGCTCGATTTCGAGCTCGCCCGTGATGATGATGCGCGACTGCAATCCGGCGGCCTCGATCTGCCGTTTCAGGCCGTCGGCAAATCCCTGCTGCTCCGGCACGACCGCGCCGACGATCACGGCAGTGAAATCCGGATAGCGCGGCAACAGCCGGCACATCGCCTCGACGAAAACATCCGTGCCCTTTTGCGCGCGCACGCGGCCGAAGCAGCCGATCGCGTAGCGGCCCGGCAGTTTCGTTTCCACAAACGCTGCCGCGGGGTCAGCCGGCGGCGCGTAGCGCATCGTATCGACGCCGTGCATCACGACCGTCGCCTCGCGCTTGAGAAACGATGCCGACAATTCCGACGTTGCGATGATGGCGTCCATCTGCCGGATCAGCCAGCGCGTCAGCCGCTTGTGATGCCGCTGCGCGGCGGACGTAAAGACCAGTTTCAGCGGCCAGCCGAGCGCGCGCAGCAGCAGCCCCGCGATCATCTCGTCATTGCGCCGCGCATGCCAGATCAGCGGCGTGCGGTGCCGCCAACACTTCAACAGATCCGCAAAACCCATCCGCGCGATGCCGTCGGGCGCGTGCGGGCCCAGCCATGCCGCGCGGTACATTGTGGCGAGGATCGGCGCCACCATCCGGTTGGTCGCCGTGACGCCCGAGTAGCGCCTGTGCAGATTCGGCACGATCAGCTGCAGATCACTGGCCAAATTGTTCTCGACAGGCACGTCCGGCTCCGGTTGGGAAAGTTCCTATACGCAACATTAAGCATAGTGGCCAGTTCGCCTGCGCCGAAACCCCCTCTTCACCGCAGCCCCGCTAGCATCGACCTAAATAAATCGGGAGAGGTGGCCTATGACCGTGCTCGTCACCGGCGGCGCCGGCTATATCGGAAGTCATATGGTTCATGCGCTGGCGGATGCCGGCGAAAGCGTCGTCGTGATCGACAATCTGTCGACCGGTTTTTCTGCCTTCCTGCCGCGACCCGTGCCGCTGTTCATCGGCGACGCCGGCGACGAAAACCTCGTCGAGGGCGTGATCGCCCAGCACCGCGTCGAAAGCATCATTCATTTCGCAGGCTCGGTCGTGGTGCCGGATTCGATGCGCGATCCGCTCGGCTATTACCGCAACAACACGATGACGACCCGCAGCCTCTTGAACGCCGCAGTCAAGGGCGGCGTCAACCGCTTCATCTTCTCGTCGACTGCCGCCGTCTACGGCAATCCGGACCAGGTGCCGGTATCGGAGCATGCGCCGACGCGGCCGATGTCGCCTTACGGCTCGTCCAAGCTGATGACCGAAATCATGCTCCATGACGTCGCCAGCGCGCACGACATGAAGTACGTCGTGCTGCGCTATTTCAACGTCGCGGGCGCCGATCCGAAAGGACGCTGCGGCCTTTCCACCGTCGGCGCGACGCATCTGCTCAAGATCGCGGTCGAAGCCGCGACGGGGCAGCGCGCCAAGGTAGACGTCTATGGAACCGATTATCCGACGCCGGATGGAAGCTGCATCCGCGATTTCATTCATGTCAGCGATCTCGCGCAGGCCCATCGCGCCGCGCTGTCATACCTGCGCGACGGCGGAGGCTCGATCACGCTGAATTGCGGTTACGGCCGCGGCTATTCGGTCAAGGAAACCATCGAGGCCGTGCGCCGCGTTTCGATGCGCAATTTCGCGGTTCAATACGCGCCGCGCCGCCCCGGCGACATCATGACCATGGTCGCCGATACCAGCCGCATCCGCGCCATGCTGGACTGGACGCCGCAATACGACAATCTCGAGACCATCGCGGGCCATGCGCTGACCTGGGAAAAGAAGCTGTTCAGCGAGCGCGGCGGCCTTCCGCAGCACGCGCAATCGGCGTGAAATCAAGCACTTATTGGGCTTGAAAAAGCCCTGCTAAGCAGGCAAGGAGTCACCGCTTAAGGCCTGACGCGCCGGTTCGCCCGGCGCCGTCGATGGAACGCGGATGACCGAACTTCCAAAAGAAACTCCGAAGAAAATCACCGACGACCCCTATGGTGCGGCGATCCTGATTCGGCGCCTCGTCGCCGAACAGGGGCTCACCTACTGGCGGCGCTATCTGCTCGCCTTTTCGCTGATGGGGGTCGCGGCGGTGACGACCGCGGGTTCCGCCTACCTGCTCGGCGAAGTCATCAACAAGGCCTATGTCGACAAGGATGTGCGCGGGATCGCGCTCCTGTCGCTGGTCACCGTCGTCATTTTTACGATCAAGGGTGCGGCGACCTACGGCCACACCGTGATCCTGTCGCAGATCGGCAATGCGATCCTCGCCAATAACCAGCGGGCGCTGTTTGCCAAGCTGATGAGCGAAAACATCGCGTTCTTTTCCGAGCGACATTCATCGGAATTCCTGGCGCGGCTGACTGCTGGCGCCACCGCGGTGACGCAGGTGCTCAATCTCCTGATCAACGCGATCGGCCGCGATCTGCTGTCGCTGATTGCGCTCGTCGTCGTCATGGTGATGACCGATCCCATGATGGCGCTGCTTGGTTTTGCGGTGGCACCGCCGGCGATGATCGTGCTGCGCAAGCTGGTGAAGCGCATCAAGGGTCTTGCGCACAACCAGTTCTCCGGCACCGCCGACATCATGGAGACGATGCAGGAATCGCTGCAGGGCATCCGCACCGTGAAAGCCTTTACGCTCGAACAGGCGATGCGCGAGCGGATCGACGCCAGCATCACCGCGGTCGAGCGCAACGCCAACAAGATGGCGCGCGTTTCCAACCGCTCCAGCCCACTGATGGAAACCCTCGGCGGCTTCGCTATCGCCGGCGGCCTGATGTATGGCGGCTATCGCGTGGTCGCGATGGGCGCTTCGCCCGGCCAGTTCTTTTCATTCCTGACCGCGTTCCTTCTGGCCTATGAGCCGGCCAAGCGGCTGGCGCGGCTCAACATCGAGCTCAACAGCAACCTGATCGGCGCGCGAAAACTGCTCGAAATCGTCGACAGCCCGCCGAGCGAGCCTGACGACAGTGACAAGCCGGCGTTGAAACTCACTGACGCGCGGGTCGAGTTCCGCGACGTGACCTTCGGCTACCGGCTAGGCGAGCCGGTACTCACTCGCATGAGCTTCGTCGCCGAGCCCGGCAAGACCACTGCCCTGGTCGGCCCGTCCGGCGGCGGCAAGTCCACGGTGCTGGCGTTATTGCTTCGCCTCTATGAAGTGAAGCAGGGCGAAATCCTGATCGACGGCCAGGCGATCTCCGGCGTGTCGCGCCAGTCGCTGCGCCGCCAGACTGGCTATGTCGGGCAGGACGTCTATCTGTTCCGCGACACCATCGGCGCCAACATAGCGTTTGGCAAGGAAGGTGCCAGCCAGGACGAGATCGAAGCCGCCGCGAAAGCGGCCTGCGCGCACGACTTCATCATGGGCTTTCCGCTCGGCTACGACACCCCGGTCGGCGAGCATGGCACGCAGCTCTCCGGCGGCCAGCGCCAGCGCATCGCCGTGGCGCGGGCGCTGCTCAAGAACGCGCCGATCATCCTGCTGGATGAGGCTACCGCGGCGCTCGACTCCGAATCCGAAAAGGCGGTGCAGGAGGCGATCGAGCATCTCTGCCGGAACCGCACCACCATCGTGATCGCCCACCGCCTGCACACCATCATGCATGCCGACGCCATTTTGGTGGTCGAGGCCGGCGAGATCGTCGAGCGCGGCCAGCACGACGATTTGCTGCGCCGCGGCGGGCGCTATGCCTCGTTCTTCCGCCTGCAGCAGCGCGATGCCGGTCAGCCCAGTCTGGCGCCGGTCAGCGCAACCGCGTAAAAGCGACCCGCCGGTTTCCTATTGTAACCTCTCGAGACCCTTTTCATGAACGCAGCCTCCTACGTCATATCAGCAGTTCCGCAGCCCACGCTTCCCGTCGTCGGCGAGACAGGCACCTATCCGGTGCGCCGCATCTGGTGCGTCGGCCGCAACTATCTCGAGCATATCCGCGAGATGGGCAATGACGAGCGCGCGCCGCCGTTCTTCTTCGGCAAGCACGCCGACATGCTGGTGCCCGACGGCGCCACGATCCCCTATCCGCCGCTGACCAAGGACCTGCATCACGAGGTCGAGCTGATCGTCGCGATGAAGAGCGGCGGCCTCAACATTCCGGCCGACAAGGCGCTCGACCATGTCTATGGCTACGCCGTCGGCATCGACCTCACCCGCCGCGACCTGCAGATCGCCTCGCGCAAGAAGGAGCGTCCCTGGGAAATCGGCAAGTCGTTCGATTATTCGGCGCCCTGCTCGGCAATCCAGCCGGCTTCCAAGATCGGCCACCCCGCCAAGGGCAAGATCTGGCTGACGGTGAACGGCAAGGAAGCGCAGAAGGGCGACCTCACCGAACTGATCTGGAACGTGCCAGAAATCATCTGGCAGCTCTCGCAGCAGGTGAAACTCGCCGCCGGCGACATCATCATGACGGGGACGCCGGCCGGCGTCTCGCAGCTCCAGCCCGGCGACAAGCTCGAATGCGGCGTCGACGGCGTCGGCACGCTGAAGGTAAATATCGGCAACCCGGAATAGCGAGCGCCGAAACCGTCACGAAATCCAAAGCCCCGGACATGCTCCGGGGCTTTTTTCGCTGCTGCCGTAGGATGGGCGGAGCGCAGCGGTACCGATCACGTTACTAGCCTCGGGACTGATGGGTATCGCGGAGCCTGTGATCGGGCGCGCATTCGCGCGACCCGTTGGCTCCACCCATCCTACGCACCGGTTGCAAGATCCGCAAAACTGCCGCAGATTTTCGCTATTGCCGGAGCATAACGGCGAACACGGAGGGCACGTCCATGATCAAGGTCAGCGTAATGTATCCCAATACGCCCGGCGGGCGTTTCGACCACGACTACTATCGCGACAAGCATATGCCGCTGGTGAAGGCGCGCATGGGCGATGCCTGCAAGTCCTACACGGTCGACAAGGGCCTCGCCGGCGGCGCGCCCGGCGCGCCCGCGGCCTATGTCGGCATGTGTCACATCTTCTGCGACTCGATCGAAGCCTTCCAGGCCGGCTTCGGACCGCATGCCAAGGAGATCATGGCCGATATCCCGAACTACACCGACCAGTCTCCGGTGATCCAGATCAGCGAAGTCGTCGTCGGCTGACGATCGGAAGCCGTGGCCATGTGTGGCGGGTTCGCGAAAGCGTAACCCGCCGATTTCGCGGCGTGCGCCTTGAAAGACAGACCATGCCGGGCGACCGCAATCTCGCGACGTTGCTGCAGAACATGAAGCCCGAGATGCACGAAGGCGTCTTTGTCTTTTGCAGCATCCCGGGCGACGAGAAAATTCCGGCTACCCTCACCCCGGTGCACATCTTCCGGGAACGCGAGGGAACGAGCTTCGTGGTGCGGCGTGAGGAAGCCGAGAGCTCCGGGCTTACCTATCAATGTGCGTCGCGGCTGATCACACTTACCGTTCATTCCTCGCTTGAAGCCGTGGGGTTTCTAGCGGCAGTCACCGGCCGCCTGGCGGAAGCCGACATCAGCGTGAATGCGGTATCGGCCTTCTATCACGATCATCTGTTTGTGCCCGAGCACAGAGCCGATGAGGCGCTGCGACATCTACTTTCCATGTCGAGGCAAGCGTAGCTGCCGTAGTCCGGATGAGCGCAGCTACATCCGGGAGGATTTCCCCGCTACGGCAGTTCATGTTGCGAGAGCGCGAAACCGCATCTGCGTAGGATGGGTAGAGCGAAGCGAACCCCATCCTACGAAAACGCCGAAACACCGCGCTTTCAGCCCCGCAGCGCCTGCAGGCCCTTGAACGTCAGCCGCTTGGGATCGCGGACGCCGGCGAGATAGCACTTGCGGACGAAGGCGGCGGCCGCCTCGCGGTCGCAATCGGTCAGCGCCACGATGGCATCGACGGCAATTCGCTGAGCGTCCATGGGCTTCCTCGTGCTGTCAGGGGCCGCAGGCTGCACAGCGTGCGCCACGCCGGTTAATCCGGCGTTAACCGTGAGGACATGTTGGACGATTCGAAGACGACTACGTATACGCGAAACGACGCATGGGACGAGCGGACGCAGCCGCTCCCAAGCACGGTTCCCAATTCGGCGTCACGAATACTGCATCACGCCGTCATCGACCTTGCCGTAGCGCAGCGTAACGATGTCGAGCGCGTAGTTCTGATACAGCCGCCACGGCCGCTTCGAGCCCTGCTTGGGCAGCTTGGCGATCGAGCGCTGCACATAGCCGGAGGAGAAATCCAGCGACGGCATTTCGGTGACATCAGGGTCGACATTATGCGGCATGCACTGCTTGTAGCCGTTGCGATCCATGTAATTGATCAGGCGGCAGACATATTCGCAGGTCAGATCGCATTTCAGCGTCCACGACGCGTTGGTGTAGCCGAACGCCGAGGCCAGGTTCGGAATGTCCGAATACATCATGCCCTTGTAGTTCAGCGTCCGCGCGAAATCGACCGTGCGGCCGTCGACGGTAACCTCGAGGCCGCCGAGCACCTGCAGCACCAGCCCGGTTGCGGTGACGATGATGTCGGCTTCGAGTTCGCTGCCGCCCTTCAGCTTGATGCCGCGCTTCGTAAAGCTGTCGATCTCGCTAGTGACGACCGAAGCGCGCTTGTCACGGATCGACTTGAAGAGGTCGCCGTCCGGCACCAGGCAGAGCCGCTGCTCCCACGGATTGTAGCGCGGCGTGAAATGCTTAGCCACGTCATACTCCGGTCCCAGCGCCATCTTCACACCGCCAAGGATCAACTGCTTGGCGCGGTCCGGCTTGCGGCGGCAGAGCTGGAAGAAATACATGCCGAACAGCACGTTGCGCCAGCGGATCATGTGATAGGCAAGCTTGGCGGAAAGGTTCTTGCGCAGCTTGTTGGCGAGCGCGTCCTCCGCCGGCCGCGCCACCACATAGGTCGGCGAGCGCTGGAGCATGGTGACGTGCGCGGCGGTCTTCGCCATCTCCGGCACCAGCGTCACCGCAGTGGCGCCCGAGCCGATCACGACCACGCGCTTGCCCGCATAGTCGAGGTTCTCCGGCCATTTCTGCGGGTGCACGATCTGGCCTTCGAAGTCAGCGGTACCGGAGAATTCCGGCGTGTAGCCTTCCTCGTATTTGTAATAGCCCGAGCACATGAACAGGAAACTGCAGGTGAATCGCACCAGCTCGGTCGCGCCCTCGCCCAACGTGCGCTCGGCTTCCACGGTCCAGCGCGAATCCGACGACGACCACGACGCACGTTTCACGCGATGATGGAAACGAATCTTCTTGTCGATGCCGTTGTCGGAAGCAGTCTCGCGCACATAATTCAGGATCCGCGGACCGTCGGCGATTGCCTTCGGCTCGGTCCAGGGACGGAACGAATAGCCGAGCGTGTACATATCGCTGTCGGAGCGGATGCCGGGATAGCGGAAGAGATCCCAGGTGCCGCCGATGCAGTCGCGCCCCTCCAGGATCACGTAGCTCTTGCCCGGGCACTTCTCCTGCAAATGATAGCCCGCGCCGATGCCGGACAGGCCCGCGCCGACGATGAGGACGTCGAAATGTTCTGCCGTATCGGTCATGGCGTTCTCCCTGCGTCCAGATGTAATGGCCAGCAGGCAGAAATTGCAACTCGCATTGTGTGCTTACTGCAGCGATACATGATGTATCGAAATGCCGGCCAAATTCGACGGCCTTTCCGCCGCGAAGCGTCGGTATTGAAGCCAAACCATGATAGGTCCAACCGACCAACAAGAGGCCGGACCGGGTTCAACCGGCTTCAGGTGGCCGCGGCCGCGACGGCGGCACTGTCGAAATATTCATAGAACTCGACCGCCTTGCCATCCTTGAAGCGCCAGTAGTCCATCTTCGGCGTTTCGGCGAGCTTGCCGGTCTTCTTGTGGGTCCAGGCGCACGAGCCGCGCGCGACCACGACATCGCCTTGCGCGATGTACTCATCGACCGTGTAGTGCTTCATGCTCCACTCCGACAGCAGGCCGTCGAAATAGGCGCGAAGCTCAACATCGTTGTTGTATTGCGCGGCAAAGTTCAGTGGAGCGGCACCACGCGGCACCGATCCGAAACTGATGTTCTGGGCAACAACGCTGTCGAACCAGTGGTCGACGCTGGCCCCCTTGCTGTCGTGCCAGCGACGATAGGCTTCCTTGAGGATCTGGACGTTGGCGGCTTCAGTGGACATGGCACTCCCTCCGCGATGCATTCGACGCATCAAAATAGAATCTGGAAAGTGGGCCGCCCGCTTCCGCAGTGGCGAGCTTGTTGTTGTTCTACCTCAGAGCGTAGCAGGAGCCACGCCAACAAAAAAGCCCCGGATCGCTCCGGGGCCTTTGTGTCGCGGCGATTGTGGCGCTCAGTAGCGGTAGTGATCCGACTTGAACGGGCCTTCCGGCTTGACGCCGATATAGTCGGCCTGGTCCTTGCGCAGCTCGGTCAGCTTGACGCCGATCTTGGCGAGGTGGAGCCGCGCCACCTTCTCGTCGAGCGTCTTCGGCAGCACGTAGACCTTCTTCTCGTACTTGCCGTTCTTGTTGTTGGCGAACAATTCGATCTGCGCCAGCGTCTGGTTGGTAAAGGACGCCGACATCACGAAGGACGGATGGCCCATGGCGTTGCCGAGGTTCACCAGGCGGCCTTCCGACAGCAGGATGATGCGGTGCTTGTCGGGGAATTCGATCTCGTCGACCTGCGGCTTGATGTTGGTCCACTTCAGGTTACGCAGGCCCGCGATCTGGATCTCGTTGTCGAAGTGACCGATGTTGCAGACGATGGCGCGATCCTTCATCGCGCGCATGTGGTCAATGGTGATGATGTCCTTGTTGCCGGTCGCGGTGACGAAGATGTCGGCGCGCGGAGCGGCGTCTTCCATGGTCACGACTTCATAGCCTTCCATCGCCGCCTGCAGCGCGCAGATCGGATCGACTTCGGAGACCATGACGCGGCAGCCGGCCTGGCGCAGCGAGGCGGCCGAGCCCTTGCCGACGTCGCCGAAGCCCGCGACCATTGCGATCTTGCCGGACATCATGACGTCGGTGCCGCGGCGGATGCCGTCGACCAGCGACTCGCGGCAACCATAGAGATTGTCGAACTTCGATTTGGTGACGCTGTCGTTGACGTTGATGGCGGGGAACAGCAGCTTGCCCTTGTTCGCCATGTCGTAGAGGCGATGCACGCCCGTGGTGGTCTCTTCCGAGACGCCTTTGATGTTCTTGGCGATCTCGGCGAAGTAGCCCTTCGGCTTCTCCTTCAGGAGCCGCTTGATCAGCGCGAAGAACACCTCCTCCTCTTCCGAACCCGGCTTGTCGAGGAAGGCCACGTCGCCCTGCTCGGCGCGCAGGCCGTAATGCACCAGCATGGTGGCGTCGCCGCCATCATCGAGGATCATGTTGGGCGTGCCGCCGCCGTGCCAGTCGAACAGTTTTGCGGTGTAATCCCAATATTCGGTCAGCGTCTCACCCTTGACCGCGAACACCGGAATGCCGGCGGCGGCGATCGCCGCGGCCGCATGGTCCTGCGTCGAATAGATGTTGCACGATACCCAGCGGATGTCGGCGCCGAGGGCGGCCAGCGTTTCGATCAAGACCGCGGTCTGGATCGTCATGTGCAGGGAGCCGGCGATGCGGGCGCCCTTCAGCGGCTGCTTCGGACCGTACTCCTCACGCGTCGCCATCAGGCCCGGCATTTCAGTCTCGGCCAGCGAAATCTCCTTACGGCCGAAATCGGCGAGCGAAATGTCCTTGACGATGTAGTCGGTGAAGGCGGGCTTGGTGGGGGCGTTCATGAGAGCTTCCTGTTGTTGAGCTCGTCATTCCGGATCGGCCAAGAGAGACGAACCCGGAATCTCGAAATGAGGATTAAGGATTCCGGGACCGCTCGCGGTCGCGAGCGCCCCGGAATGACGCAAAAGTCAGACCGCGCGCTTGAGCGGTTCGACGAGATCGGTCTTCTCCCAGGAGAAGCCGCCTTCATTGTCGGGCGTG
Organism: Bradyrhizobium jicamae; assembly: GCF_001440395.1. GTDB lineage: Bacteria > Pseudomonadota > Alphaproteobacteria > Rhizobiales > Xanthobacteraceae > Bradyrhizobium > Bradyrhizobium jicamae. Next base: position 17,051 of record NZ_LLXZ01000077.1, read on the forward strand.
CGGCCGAAATGACCGTAGGCCGAGGTACGCGCGTAGATGGGACGGTTGAGGTCGAGATGGGTGCGGATGCCACGCGGGGTGAGATCCATCGCCTGCGCAGCCGCCTTCTCGAGCACGTCCTCCGGCACCTTACCGGTGCCATGGGTGTCGATATAGATCGACAGCGGCCGCGCCACGCCGATCGCGTAAGCAAGCTGCAGCGTGCAGCGGTCGGCCAGACCAGCCGCGACGATGTTCTTGGCGACATAGCGCGCGGCATAGGCCGCCGAACGGTCGACCTTGGTCGGGTCCTTGCCGGAGAACGCGCCGCCGCCATGCGGGGCCGCGCCACCATAGGTGTCGACGATGATCTTGCGGCCGGTGAGGCCGGAGTCGCCATCGGGACCGCCGATGTAGAACTTGCCGGTCGGATTGATGTGCCAGATGGTCTTGCCGTTGATCCACTCCTTCGGCAGCGCCTCGCGCACATAGGGCTCGACGATGTCGCGAACCTGATTGGAGGTGAGGTCCTCCACGAGATGCTGGTGCGAGACCACGATCTCGCGCACGCCGACCGGCTTGCCGTTCTCGTACTGCACGGTGACCTGGCTCTTGGAGTCCGGACCCAGCACCTTCTCGCGGCCGGAGTGGCGCGCTTCGGAAATCAGCCGCAGGATCTTGTGGGCATAAAAGATCGGCGCCGGCATCAGGTCGGGCGTCTCGTTGGTGGCGTAACCGAACATGATGCCCTGGTCGCCCGCGCCCTCTTCCTTTACCTCGCCCGGCTGCAGCGCATCGACGCCCTGTGCGATGTCGGCCGACTGCGGATGCAGCAGGATCTCGATGTCGGCGGTCTTCCAGTGGAAGCCTTCCTGCTCGTAGCCGATGTCCTTGATCGCGTCGCGCACCACGCTTTCGATCTGGTCGTTGGTGACCGACGCCGGGCCGCGGGTTTCGCCGGCGATCACCACCTTGTTGGTGGTGGCGAGCGTCTCGCAGGCCGCGCGGATCTGCCAGGGATCGATGCCCGCCTTCGGGCCTTCCCGATAGAACAGATCGACGATCTCGTCGGAGATCCGGTCACAGACCTTGTCTGGATGACCCTCGGAGACCGACTCGCTGGTGAACAGATAGGACGCGCGCATCTACAACCCCTTCATTTCCGCCATTCCCGGCGGCGTTTCATATGTCCTGGAATGTCAGTCGCGACGGCGCGAAATGACGTAGGATTCGTCGTAAAACCAAAGCCCATTATGCTTGCGCAGAACCTCTCTGGTCGCATCCAGGGTTCGGCTGTTTTCAGTCATTTCCGTCAACCGGTCGTCTTCAATCTGGGCGACATACACTGCCGCATTCCACGCTGCAAAGGCCGTCGAGGTTCCGATCGAGCCGGTTACCTCGTTGGGCAGCGCTTCCATATCATAACGGAAGATGGAACGGTTATCGGCGTAGGCATTAAAGTTAAGGTCGCGCCCGGCCGATCCCAGCTCGTATTTCACGGCGCGCAATAGCTCATGGCGGCTGACCGCGAAAGGATTTTCTCCGGGCCAGACCGACTGGATGATTTCCAGGCCAGGATCGTGCCCGTGGGAGTGAATTCCGATCAAGCGGCCCCCTGCCCGCAGCGCCCGCGCCAGCGGCGCGATGATCCGCTTGGCGCGGAAATTCACAGAGGATTTGGCCCGATAGGGCTGGGACGCGATCACAAGGTCGAAATTCGCCTCGGTCCGGCCCGCCCGCGGGATGATCGAATCAAGCAGGAACCGGTGGTCCTCCCGGTACACGACCAGCGCCACCGGCCGTTCATAGATCGGCATGCCCGATTTGGGGCTGATACCAGCCCGCCAGTTCTGCTCCAGAAACGGTCCCAGTTCGGCGATCTGGGTCTCGAACTCCCCCGAAGAGGCCCCGCGCAGGGCGACCTCGTGCCAGAGCATACCCGCAGCAGCAGTGGGCGAAGCCGGCGTCAGCCAGGGCGCCTCGGCGTAGTGCATGTTGGTGAGGACCACGACGGTGGCCGGGTGCTCGAACAGCCGGTCGGGCACCTTGTCGAGCGTCAGCCGGACGTCCTCCAGGCTCAGCTCCTTCCCGGCGATATAGAACGGCATATGGGGAAAGCGGCCGTGCATCGAGCGCATCACCCGCGCCAGCACGGTGCCATCGCCGACGCCGGCGTCGAAGACCCGCAGCGCCGGCGGCCGCGGGTGCAGGCTGGAGAGTTCCAGCGCCACCCGCTCGGCAATCACCCGCTTCTCGCTGCAGGTATGGACGAACAGCAGGTACTTCTGGCGGTTCTCGAAGAAGCGGAAATTGCCTCTGGGATCGCGCTTCTCGGGCGGCACGTCGAGGCCGCGCGGCGGCGGCAGCGCGCCGGTGGACGCCGCGATATAGGCATTGATCCGATCCAGCGTGTCGATCGTGATCCGCTTCCCCTCGCGCAGGCGATGCACCAGCTTGCCGTCGTTGACCACCCGGCGGCCGAACGTCGTTTCCGCCATGTCGGAGTGACGGCAGAACTCGGTGATCTGGCTGAGGATCTGGTCGTTCTTCATCAGGCAAGAAGTTGGGAAGCTGCGGTGGGCAGCATTGGATGGCACAAACGTGCTACCACCATCTGCCCACCACGTCTATGCCCGAATAACCGGAGCAGCCTCATTGGAACCCGCTGCACTTGCCAATATACAAGACGGTGGAATGATACTTTGGGGCGAGAATGCTTAAGCGATATTGCGCCGCCGCCTTGCTGCTGTTTGCAGCACAGGCTCCGGCAATTGCGGGTTATCTGGACGAAAATCCCGACGAAGTCTTTTCCGCGGTCTATGAGCGACTTGGCGCGCTACCCGTAAAGGCCGCACGCGACCCCTACGTCTGGCTTCGGCTCGAAGAGCTGAAGCGCGAGCCATGCGACCAGAAAAGCATTGGCGATCTCGCGGTGGCGCTCGACAAGGCCGGCTATCGCCGAGAGGCGGCCAACGGGCTCTACAAATTCGTCATGAATTGCGGCGCGCCGGCGACCGCCCTGCACCGGTCGATCGACATCTATCTGCGGCTGACCGACTATCCGAAGGCGGTCGAAGTCGCCGATGAATTCATCCGCCGCGCGCCGTCCAGTCGCGAGGCGCACTATCTGCGCGGCATCGCCCTCGCAGGCGCCGGCGACCACCAGCGGGCGCTGGTCGACTTCGCCAATGCGATCGAGCTGTTCGGCTCGGACAAGAAGGGAATCTCCAGCCGCGTGTTCATACACATGGCGGCCGCCTACGCGGCGCTCAATCGATTCTGCGAAGCGGCGGCGCCGATCAATATGTGGGTCGCATTCGATCCCGCCACACGCGACAACAGCCAGACCCAGAAGATCATCGCCGACTATGAGGCGAAGGGAAATTGCGTCTCGTCAAAGGAGTTTCAGAAGGAAAGCTATCCGCTGCGCGGGCAGAACGTCGTCACGGTCAAGGTGGAAATCAATGGCGTGCGCGGACTGTTCATTCTCGATACCGGCGCGACCTATGTCGCGATGAAATCGAATTTCGCCGATCGCGCCAAGATATCGCTGGCCGGAGCCGGCGACATCACGGTGGCGACCGCCAATGGATTGACCAAGGCGAAGCTGACAAAGGCCGATAAGGTGAAACTGGGCAAGCTGGAAGCGACCAACGTGCCGGTCGCCATCCAGAATACGGACGCAAAAAGCTATGGCGCGGGCGTCGATGGACTGCTCGGGATGAGCTTCCTGTCCCGGTTCGAGGTCCAGATGGCCGGCGGATCGATCGAAGTTCGCACCCGCCGGGCGAAGAAATAGTGTCGGAACGCCCGGAGTCCGCGTGAACCCAGTGGCCGAAACCCGCGACAAAGCTGCGGTATCTGCTGGTATGTTCGGGACATGATGCGCCGCGCGATCCTGACACTGACCCTGCTCGCCGCCGCGCTGTGGTCGGCGGCGGCTGCCGCCCAGCCGCGCAACCAGCTCGGGCCGCTCTGCACCACCGACACCACGCCAGCCGATCAGCAGATCAACGCCTGCAACAAGATCATCGCGCTGAAAGTGTTTTCCGGCGAGAAGCTCGCGACCATCTACTTCTGGCGCGCCGTCGGCTGGAACAAGAAAGGCAACTACGCGCAGGTCATCGCGGATGCGAGCGAGGCGATCCGCCTGCACCCCAGCGTCGCCGCCTACAATCTGCGCGGCTCCGCCTATTACGACAAGGGCGAAGACGACATCGCCATATCAGATTTCAACGACGGGCTGCGGATGGGACCGCCGAGCGGCATCATCTATCACAACCGCGGCAATGCCTGGCGCTCCAAGGGCGAATACGCCAAGGCGATCGCCGACTACGATCAAGCGATCAAGCTCGGTCCGCCCTCCGCCTTCTCCTGGCAGAACCGCGGCATCTCCAAACAGGCACTCGGCGATCTCGACGGCGCGCTGGCCGACATCAACGAGGCGATCCGCCTCGACCCGCAACTGCCGCAGCCGTTGACCAGCCGTTCGATCATCTGGCGTGCCAAGGGCAATCTCGATCGCGCCATCGCCGACGCTACCGAGGCGATCCGGCTCGCGAAAGCAAAAGCGCCGGTCAACATCATGACGCCGCCCGGCAGCGTGCTGATCTCGGCCTATAGCCAGCGCGCCCTCTCCTATGAGGCCAAGGGCGATCTCAACCGCGCCAGGCAGGATTACGCCACGGTGCTGGAAGGTCAGGCTTCCGACGCCGGCAGCAAGGCCAATCAGGCGACCGCGAAGGTTCGCCTGTCACTGCTGTCAGAGGTGTTACCACCGCCGCGAAAGCCGGCGGAATCACAGCGCTCGCGCGCTGAAGACGCAGCGGCCCCGCCTGCGCCGGCCGGTGCGGCGCCCCCGCCTCCCGCACCCGCGCAAAAAGCACCTGTTGTGAGCAGCCGGCGCGTCGCGCTCGTGATCGGCAATGGCGGCTACGCGCATGTCAGGCCGCTGCCCAATCCCTCGAATGATGCGCGCTCGATCGCCAAGAGCCTGCGCGACATCGGCTTCACCGTGAAGGAAGGCATCGATCTCGACCGCACAGCGATGCAGGCCACGATCCGCGACTTCCTGCGCGAGGCCGCGCGGGCGCAGATCGCGGTTGTTTACTACGCAGGCCACGGCATCCAGGTCGACGGCCGCAATTACCTGGTGCCGATCGACGCGCAGCTTCAGGCCGGCAACCGCATGACTGAAGCGATGATGGACATGGACACGATCATGGCCGGCCTCGACGATCAGGTCCGCACCAACATCCTGATCCTCGATGCCTGCCGCAACAATCCGATGGCGTCGAAGGTGGTGTCCGCAGGCGGAGAGCGCGGCATCGAAGGCGGTTCGGGGCTCGCCGCGCCGACGACGCTTGGCGCAGGTTCGACGCTCGGTGCGGGGACTTTGATCGCCTTTGCGACCGCGCCCGGACAGGTCGCACTCGACGGCGAAGGCGCCAACAGCCCGTTCTCGGCCGCGCTGTCGCGCCACATCGGCACGCCGGGATTGGAAGTGCAGCAGATGCTGACGCGGGTCCGCGCTGAAGTCGTCGCCGCGACCAAGGGCAAGCAGGTGCCGTGGTCGAATTCGTCGCTGTTGGGCGAGGTCTATCTGGCGGAGAAGTGACGGCGTGATTTCACGCCGTCATCCCGGGGCGATGCGCAGCATCGAACCCGGGATCTCGAGATTCCGGGTCTGGTGCTGACGCACCATCCCGGAATGACGGCGGAGAGACTTATTTCCCCCAAACCTCGTTGGCGACCTCGACCGCGAGGCTCAGCTTGGCCCACTGCTCTTCCTCGGAGAGGATGTTGCCTTCCTCGGTGGAAGCAAAGCCGCACTGCGGCGAGACCGCGAGCTGCTCGAGCGGCGCGAACTTGGCGGCCTCGTCGAGACGACGCTTGATGTCTTCCTTCTTCTCGAGCTCGCCGAATTTCGACGTAATGACGCCGACCACCACGACCTTGTTGCCCTTCGGCAAATAGCGCAGCGGCTCGAAGCCGCCGGCGCGGTCGGAATCATATTCGAGGAAGTAGCCGTCATAATTGGTGCCGGCCAGCATGGTCTCGGCCACCGGCTCGTAGCCGCCGGAGGAAATCCAGGTCGAGCGGAAATTGCCGCGGCAGACATGGGTGGTGACCACCATGTCGGCCGGCCGATCCGCCAGCGCGTAGTTGATGACGCGCGCATAGATTTCCTGCAGGCCATCGGGATTGTCGCCGCGATCGCGCGCCTTCTGCAGTTCGTCCTGCGAGCAGAGATAGGCCCAGACGGTGTCGTCGAACTGAAGGTAGCGACAGCCGGCGTCGTAAAACGCCTTCACCGCCTTGCGGTAGGTCTTGCCGAGATCGAGGAAGAATTCCTCCAGATCGGGATAGACTTCCTTGGAGATCGCCTTGCGGCCGCCACGGAAATGCAACACGGCCGGCGATGGGATCGTCATCTTCGGCGTGACGTGGGCGGTGTCGGCCTGCTTCTTCAGGAAGCGGAAATGATCCAGCATCGGATGGTTGTCGGGGAAATCGAGCTTGCCGATAACGCGGACGGCGTCATGGCGGGTCTCGACGCCTGCGAACTGAATGCCGGTTTCGGGGTGGAAGAGTTCGCATCCCGTGAGCTTGGCGAGAAAATCGAAATGCCACCAGGAGCGGCGGAATTCGCCGTCGGTCGCGAGCTTGAGGCCGATCGAGGCCTGCCGGTGCACGACCTTCTCGATCTCGAGGTCCTCGGCCTTGCGCAGGTCCTCGGCCGTGATCTCGCCCTTCTCCAGCTTGGCGCGCGCTTCCTTGATGCGCGGCGGCCGCAACAGACTGCCGACCTCGTCGGCGCGGAACGGGGGCTTGGTTCTCTGCATGGTCTCAACTCCCATTGGATTTAGTGCGCGGCGCCGGCGACGCCGAGATAGCGTTCGAGCACCGCGGGATCGGCCTTCAACGCTTGGCTTGACGCATCATGCACGATTGCGCCGCGTTCCAATATCACAACCCGATCGGCGAGCCCCAGAATCTTTTGCGCATTCTGCTCGACGATGATCGAGCAGATGCCCCCCGAGCGGGTGATCGTGCCGAGTGCCCTTAACAATTCCTCAACGATGATCGGCGCCAGCCCCTCGGTCGGCTCGTCCAGCAACAGCACCTTTGGATTGAGGGTCAGCGCGCGGCCGATCGCCAGCATCTGCTGCTCGCCGCCGGAAAGCTGGTTGCCGAAATTGCTGCGGCGCTCTTTCAGCCGCGGAAACATTTCGTAGACCTTATCGACCGTCCACGGACCCGGCTGGGCCACGGCGGTCATGTTCTCCTCGACCGTCAGCGAGCGGAAGATGTTGCGCTCCTGCGGCACCCAGCCGATCCCGGCCCGTGCCCGCTGGTCCGGGCGCATCGCTGTAATGTCCTGTCCACCGAGCGCTACCGTGCCGCCGAAACGACGGGTGATACCGACGATCGAATTGATCAGCGTGGTCTTGCCGGTGCCGTTGCGGCCCAACAGCGCCAGCACCTGGCCTTCACCGAGCGAAAGCGACATCGAGGGCAGCACCACGGCTTCGCCGTAGCCGGCGCGCAAGGCGTCGATGGCAAGCAGATCAGACATCGGCGGCCTCGCCGAGATAGACCGCCTTCACTTGCGGATCCCGCGCCACTTCGTCCGGCGGACCCTCCACCAGCATGGCGCCGTTGACCAGCACCGAGATGCGGTCGGCGAATGAGAATACGAGGTCCATGTCGTGCTCGATCAGCAGCACCGTGACGTCACGCGGCAGCGCCGCAACGGCAGCCAGAATGTCGTGGCGCTCGCTTTCGGGCACGCCGGCGGCGGGCTCGTCGAGCAACAGCACGCGGGGCTTGGTCGCAATCGCGACCGCGATTTCGAGCAGGCGCTGCTTGCCATAGGGCAGCGTCGCTGTCGGTTCGTTCATCACGTCAAGCAAGTGAAAACGCCCGAGCGTTTCTGCGATCTCCTCGTTGACGTCGTTTCGCGTCCCCATCCGCCGCCACCAGTCGCCGCCACGGCCGAGACGTTCGGAGACGGCGAGCCCGATGGTTTCAAGCGGGGTCAGGTCGGCATAGAGCTGGTTGATCTGGAAGGTACGCGAGAGGCCGCGCAGCACCCGCTTGTGAACCGCAAGGTTGGTGATGTCGTTGCCTTCGAGCAGGATCTGTCCGGCATTGGGCTTGAGCACGCCGGTCAGCAAGTTGATGACGGTGGTCTTGCCGGCGCCGTTCGGTCCGATCAGGGCATGGCGGGCGCCCTGCTCCACTTTCAACGACAGGTCGCGGGTGACCCGCAGGCCCCCGAAGGATTTTTCCAGCCCCCTGGTTTCGAGCGCGATCGTCATGGCGCGTCGCTTTCGGGAACGGCGACGCCGGCCTTGCGTCCGAACACCTGACGGATGATGAGGTTCGGCCCCCAAAGCACCCAGCGATGGATGCGCTCGCGGCCAATCAGCACCATCACCACCAGAACGAGACCGATCCAGAACAGCCAGTATTGCGGCGTAATGGTCTGAAACAGTTCCTGCAGCATCTTGAACACGACGGCGCCGATCAGCCCGCCATAGAGATAGCCGGTGCCGCCGATCACGAGCACCAGCATCAGGTCGGCCGAGCGCTCGAAGGAGAACACGTCGAGCGAGGCCAGCGCTGTTGTCTGGGTGAACAGCGCCCCGGCGATGCCGGCATAGAACGCCGCCACCGTATAGATCGCAATCAGGCGGCGGTTGACGGGCACGCCGATCGCGGACGCCCGCAACGGATTGTTCTTGATGGCGCGCAGCGACAGGCCGAACGGCGAATTCACGATCCGCCGCGCCAGCAGAAACAGCAGGAACAGCACGATCAGCGAATAGAAGAAGCCGGTCTTGCCGAACATGTCGAACGCGAAAAGGCCGAGGATCGGCTGCATCTCGATGCCCTGCAGCCCGTCGGTGCCGCCGGTGATGTTGGAGAAGCGCTCCGCCAGCGCCTCCAGCAGCAGCGCGATGCCGAGCGTCACCATCAGCCGGGTCAGGTCGACGCCGCGGATGACGAGGAAACTGGTGAGGAAGCCCAGCACCATGGCGACCAGCCCTGCGACCACCAGTGCGATCACGGGCTCGTTGATGATGCCGTGCAGCGCCAGCAGCCCGGCGGAATAGGCGCCGACGCCGAAGAAGGCCGCATGCCCCAGCGAAACGATGCCGGCATAGCCAAGGATCAGATCGAGCGACAGCGTGAACAGCGCCAGCCGCAGGATGTCGGTCATGATCAGATAGCGTGACGGAAACAGGAACGCGCAGGATGCTGCGAGAACCCAGAACGCAATTTCGGCCGGACGCCAGCGGGCGCGGGCGATGGCGTGGGAGGAGACGTCGGAAACAGCGGTCATCGCGGGCTCATCGCGCGGCGGCGCGGCCGAACAGGCCGTTGGGACGCCAGATCAGGATTACGATCATGATGGTGTAGATGACGAACGGGCCCATCTTCGGCACGTAATATTTACCGGCAACGTCGCCGATGCCGAGCAGCAACGAGGCGAGGAACGGCCCGGTGATGCTGGAGGAGCCGCCGACGGTGACCACGATCAGGAAGTAGATCATGAACTTCAGCGGAAAATACGGATCGAGCCCGAGGATTTCGGCGCTGAGCGCGCCGCCCAGCCCTGCAAGCCCGCACCCGAAGGCGAAGGTGAAGGCGAAGACCTGCGGCACGTTGATGCCGAGACCGCTGGCAGCACGCGGATCGTCGACGGCGGCGCGCAGGCGGCTGCCGAAGCGGGTCTTTGCCAGGATCAACTGCAGCGCCACCGTGAGCAGACCGCAGATCACGATGATCATCAGCCGGTAGCGGCCGATGCCGACGCCGAAGAAATCGAACTGGCCTTCGAGCGCCGCCGGCAGCTTGATGAAGATCCGCGACGATCCCATGATGTAGTCGACGGCCGCCACCGACATGAAGGTCAGGCCGATCGTGAACAGCACCTGGTCAAGATGGCTGCGGGTATAGAGATGGCGGTAAAGCGTGCGCTCCAGCGCCACACCGATCGCCGCGGCCGAAACAAACGCCAGCGGCAGCGCCGAGAAGAACGGCCAGCCCTGATTGTTGACCAGCACCGCGCAGATATAGCCGCCGGCCATGGCAAAGGCGCCATGGGCCAGATTGACGAAATTCATCAGACCGAGCGTCACCGCCAGCCCGCAGGCGAGAACGAACAGCAGCATGCCGTAGGCGACACCGTCGAACAGGATGGTGAACAGCGTGGTCATGTAAAGAGCTTAGCCAAGGTCTGAAGAGAAACTGACTGCTATGGCGTCATGGCCGGGGCTGT
>NZ_LLXZ01000077.1:27431-35350 GCF_001440395.1 Bradyrhizobium jicamae
CCGGGTCAAGCCCGGGCATGACGTGGAGAGGCTGACGTGCGCCCTCGGATGTGCAATTGCACATCTGAGATGACGGCTTCGCCGTCACTTCTTGGTCTTGCCGGAATCCTTCACGGCCTCGAAGGTCGCGAATTCGACGTTGTAGAGTTCGCCGTCGACCTTCTCGACCTTGCGGATGTAGATGTTCTGGACGATGTCGCGGGTTTCCGGATCGATCGAGATCGGGCCGCGCGGGCTTTCCCACTTTGCGCCCTTCATGGCCTCGATCAGCGCATCGCCGTCGGTCTTGCCGCCGGTCTTCTTCAGCGCCTCGTAGATCAGGCGGATGCCGTCATAGCCGCCGACCGCCATGAAGCCCGGGCGTTGGCCGAACGCCTTCTTGTAGGCGGCGACGAATTCCTTATTGGCCGCCGAAGGATGCGCCGCGGAGTAAAGATGCGCCGTCACCGTGCCGAGCGCCGCATCGCCCATGCCGTTGAGCAGGTCGTCGTCCATCACGTCGCCGGGGCCGATCACCTTGATGCCGGACTTGTCGAGCCCGCGCTCGGCATATTGCTTCATGAAGTTGCCGCCCTGGCCTGCCGGCACGAACACGAACACCGCGTCAGGCTTGGCGTCCTTCATGCGCTGCAAGAACGGCGCGAAATCAGGGTTTTGCAGCGGCACCTTCACTTCTTCGACGATCTCGCCGCCACCGGCGGTGAAGTTCTGCTTGAAGAAGTTCAAGGCGTCGTTGCCGGGCGCATAATCGGAGGTCAGCGTTGCGACCTTCTTGATGCCGTTCTTGGCGGCCCAGTCACCGATGATGGTGGACGACTGCGCCAGCGTGAACGAGGTGCGGACGATATAGGGCGAGCGCTCGGTGATGATCGAGGTGCCCGCCGCCATCACGATTTCCGGAATCTTGGCCTGCGTCGCCAGCGGCGCCGCCGCGAGTGCCGCCGGGGTCACGCCGAAGCCGGCGATGAAATTGACCTTGTCGTTGACGATCAGTTCCTGCGCGAGCCGCTTGGTATTGTCGGGAACCGCCGCGTCGTCCTTGAGGATGACCTCGATCTTCTTGCCGGCGACCGTATCGCCGTTCTGCTGCATGTAGAGCTTGACCGCATTGTCGATCTGCTTGCCGGTCGATGCCTGGCCGCCGGTCATCGGCAGGATCAGGCCGATCTTGACGGTCTCCTGTGCCTGCGCCGGTGCAAGCGCCAGCATCGCGGCGACCGAGCCTGCGGCCAGCAATAATTGACTGCGAATAGACATGAACATCCCTCCCCCTGAACGGCCTTGTGTCCTCGAACCGAGTCCCCGGCCCTTGATCTCACCATAACCCAGATTTTTCCGCCGGGTAGCGCGGCAACATGGCGTCCCCGGGCATCCTGTTGTCAATCGGACGATGGACGAGCCCCCGCGACAACGCGCGTTGCTTGCGCCCTTCTATTGGGTATCTAAATACTATCGAACGTCAGGACTGCCGGAAACGACGATCGATTTGTACGATTGTACAAATGAAATGGTCCTGTCAACTAAGCGCGGCCGCAGAGTTCCCGGAATGCGACGCCCTAAATCCATCATCCTTAAAGGTGAAAGGCGTAACGTCTGCCTATGCCGACCAGCGCGCGCCATATTGTCACGATCGCAGCCGTAGCCCTCGCGGGCTGCGGGCTGATCGGCTGTGGGACCATCAACGAGAAACTCGCCGCCGGCGTCAGCGACGCCATTCCCGCCGCGATCGGCGGGCTCCCGGCAGATGCGCCGCCGCGCCCGGGCACTGCAAAGTATGACGAGTACATGCGGGAGCGTGAGCGAAAGCGCCTGCTGCCGGCGTCCGAACGCGACAAGGAAGAAAAGCCTGCGCCCGCCGCGCAGGATGCGGCACGCTAATCCATGAACACGACCGTCTTGCGGCCGTTGAGGATCACGCGGTCCTCGAGGTGATGGCGCATGGCGCGCGCCAGCACGCGGCGCTCGATGTCACGGCCCTTGCGCGAGAGGTCTTCGGGTGTGTCGCGATGGCTGATGCGCTCGACGTCCTGGTCGATGATCGGGCCTTCGTCGAGGTCGCGCGTGACGTAATGCGCGGTAGCGCCGATCAGCTTGACGCCGCGCTCATGCGCCTGGTGGTAGGGCCGTGCGCCCTTGAAGCCCGGCAGGAACGAGTGGTGGATGTTGATGCAGCGCCCGGACAGTCTGGCCGACATCTCGTCCGACAGGATCTGCATGTAGCGCGCCAGCACCACGAGATCGGTCTCGGAGTCCTGCACGAGCTTCCACACCGCATCTTCCTGCTCGCGCTTGGTTTCCTTTGTCACCGGCATGTAATGGAAGGGAATGTCGCCGAAATCGAGCGAGCCGTACGTCTCGCGCGGATGATTGGAAACGATCGCGGTCGGGATCATCTCGAGTTCGCCGGTGCGCCAGCGGTAGAGAGTGTCGACCAGGCAATGATCCGATTTGGAGACCAGCAGCATCACCCGGCGGCGGTTGGCGCGGTCGCGCATCTGCCATTCCATGGCAAAGCGGTCGGCGATCGCGGTGAAGCCGGTCTGCAGCGCCTGCAGTTCGACTGCGAGATCGGCCGCAGTAAACACCACCCGCATGAAGAACTGCCCGGTTTCAATGTCGTCGAACTGCTGGGCGTCCAGGATGTTCTGTCCGTTATGGGCGAGAAAGGTCGACACCGCGGAGACGATTCCGGGGCGATCGGGGCAGGACAGGGTCAGGACGAATTGATGATCGGGCATGGCGGACTTGACTACAATTCAGGCAGAAGGGTGAAACCTCGGATTTGCGCCCTGCTCTATCACCGCAGACGCGCTTGCGCCAATCCGGAAACCGGGGTCAGGATGAACAAAGCGCGAAGCAAAAGCGTTGGAGCGAGATCATGGCTGATAGATTGAACGGGTACCGTATCCTGATCCTGGAAACGCGCGAGGAAGCGCAATTTTCCCGCCTGCTCACCGAGCAGGGCGCCGACGTGCTGCAATGTCCGATGTTCACCATCCACGACGCACCCGACCCGGCGCCGGTCGAAGCCTGGATCAGGCGGTCGATCGAAAAGCCCTTTGACGACGTCGTGCTGATGACGGGCGAAGGCCTGCGCCGGCTGATGAAGGTGGTCCGGCGCATCGGCGCTGAACACACATTCGTCGCCTCGCTCGGCAAGGCGCGCAAATTTGCCCGAGGCCCCAAGCCGGGCAAGGCGCTGCGCGAAATCGGGCTGGAGCCGCAGATGACGACGGAGAAGCCAACCTCTGAAGGCGTCGCCGAGATGCTGTCGCGGCTCGATCTCCGCGGCCACCGCCTCGGCCTGCAGCTCTACCCGGACAAGGATCACAGCGTCCTGATCGGCGCCATCAAGGCGCAAGGTGCCGAGGTCGACACCGTGCTGCCCTATGCCTATGACGCGCAGGCCGCCGACGCCAACATCATTGCCGCGATCGACGAGATGGCCGCAGGCCGCATCGACGCGATTGCGCTGACCAATCTCGGCCAGATCCGTCGCCTGATCGAGGTCGCTCGCGCGCGCGGTTGCGAGGACCGTTTACGCGAAGGGCTCCATCGTACGCCGATCGCGTCCGTCGGACCCGCAGTCTCGGATGAACTCAAGTCCCACGGCCTGCGCACCGACATCTATCCGGCCGAAGACGCCTTCTTCATGCGACCGCTGATCTCGGCGATGGCGGCGGCGCTCGGCAAGAACCCGCCGCGCGCGGCGGCGAGAGGCTAGCGACGTCCAACGCGGTTGACGGGTCCGCCGCGGTTCATGGGCGTTCCGGGTCGGACCGCTTCGCGAGCGGCGGCACGGGCCACCGGGCGGGGCGCGAGGACTACGCCAGCCCGTGCAACGCAGTTTACCGGATAGCCAACGTATTGGCAGTAGACCACGGCGCTCGCCGGCCCGCTGCTGGCGATTACGCCTGTCAAACCCAACAAGGCGCTGAGCGCTAGCCCAGCGAACGTCACTGACAACAGAAGCCGCCGCATGTCATCCCTCCCGTGATCAGGCTCGCACGAACCAGGAAGTCAAAAAGGCATCTGGGCTCGGCTACCCCGGACGCAGATCAACTGCAGTTCGATTGCAGTGAGTTGACCTAGATCAACGCCGCCGCAGCAGCGGAAGTCCCCATCAGATGAGGTCAGACGCATCGTCGTCTGATGCCAAAGCCCGCCTGATTTCATCAGGCCAGCAGTTGGCGACGTGCATGGGTGGAAGATGCGGCCTACCTGGTATGTGACCTATGAAGTGCATAAGCGCGGCGTGCTCCCGAAGCGGCGAAGCCCTCGCTTAACCACCACCTTCGAGACGGAGGCGGAAGCCAAGGACTTCGCCCGCGCCAGGCTGCATGAGGGATTGAGTGTCTTTGCCGGCACAATCAATCCCCACATTCCGCGGCAGCTTGTCTCCTCGCACGACATTGCAGCCTGGTTGGCCGACGAGCAGGAGGAGTAGGCCGCCACTTCCCCATGCGCGGGCGGTCTGACTCGGTCTTATCCAGCGTTGCATCAGCCAAAGCCGCTCAGGCGGATTGGCACCGATGTGGGGCGCCCTAGCCCCGTACCGTCAACACCAGAAAAAGAAGTCGTCCATTCACCAATTCCCTTGAGTGTTGCCATTTTGGCACGGGGGTTCTGGAGACCCGCGCATAGCCTTCGAATCGGAAGTTGGGGGACTGGGACACGCGGACGGGCGACGGATGCGTGTTCGAACATATAGACGAAAATGGATTGGAGAAACGTTCATGAGGAAACTGCTACTCAGTACTGCGGGTTTATTGGCGCTTTGCCTGGGGACTCCCGCATCAGCCGCGGACATGGCCGTCAAGGCACCGCCGCCCGCTCCGCTGCCGGTAATCTACAACTGGAGCGGTTTCTACATCGGCGCCAATGGCGGCTGGGGCCAGAGCCGCAACTGCTGGGACTTAGTTAATGTGGCCGTGTTGGGCACCTTCGATGAGGGCTGCAGCTCGCGGTCCGGCGGCCTCGCCGGCGGCCAGATCGGTTATCGCTGGCAAGCCAATCAGTGGGTGTTTGGCGTGGAAGCCCAGGGCGATTGGGCGGATCTCAGCCACTCGCGCGTCAGCCTGTTCGATCCTACGCTCTCGCTTCGCACCACAACCGATGGCATCGGCCTCTTTACCGGCCAGATTGGCTACGCCTGGAATGCAGCGCTGTTCTACATAAAGGGCGGTGCGGCGGTGACGAGCAACCGCTTTACCATCCGCGATGACTTATTCCTTGTTGACCTGGCCTCGGCCAGCGCGACCCGCTGGGGCGGAGTCGTGGGTGTTGGATTTGAGTACGGCTTTGCACCGAACTGGTCGGTCGGTCTTGAATACGACCACCTGTTCATGGGCGATGCTAACAATTCGTTCACGGGCCTCCCTGCGTTTGCGGCCGCCTTTGCCAACAACCGGATCACCCAAGACGTGGATATGGTCACCTTGCGCATCAACTACCGCTTCGGCGGTTACAGCGCACCGGTCGCGGCCCGCTACTGATTGGTCCTGATCTTGACGTAAACATCAGCCCCGGCATTGCCCGGGGCTGATTATCTGCGACGATCGGTCGGTGGGCTTGAAGCCCGCAGCAGGGGTGCCGGCACCGCCTGGATGACCGAAGCTCGCCTTGGGTTCCGCTCCTTGACAGCAAACCGGTCACCTGCCCGCGAACAAGCCAAGACTTGATCTGGATCAAGGGCCACCGGACAAAACCCTCAAACATGAATGACCAGGGGGGCCGAGGAGCGACGCATGCCCCTGGCCCGATATTTCCTCTATGTTGGCGGAGCGCTGTTCGCGCTGCTGCTTATTGCGAGCGCCTGTTTGCCGATGTTGCCGCTTGCCATCGAGGCAAGTTCGAGTCCGGTCACCATCCGCATCCATTCCGAGCAGAAGTTGCCGGAGCGTGTGGTTTACGACACCAGCCTTCCAACGATAGTCCCCCAGGCGATTGCGAACGCGGAACAAAATGTTCCAGCCACGACAGTCGCCGATGTCCCGATCAAGGCGCGGCAGGCTCTTGCGCAACTGCAGTCATCTGACGCTGTCCAGTCCCGGGCCTCAGACGCAAGAAGGCGAGAGGTGAAGCAGCAGCACCAACGCAGATCGGCGAAGAAGCGCAAGGCGCCGCATGAGTTCATGATGGCGCGGCCAGCGCACTATGGCTGGTTTGGCTACGGAACCTGGTGACAGCCGGAGCCAAGGGCGATGTTCACCTTCACGCTTGTCATCGCGAGAGGCGGCCTTTGGCCGCCTCTTTAACTTTGATCGAAGATCATTACGAGCGAATGACGGGCGCAATCTTTGCTCGCCAGCTTGATGACTCCCCCTAGTCCACCTTGGCGCCGGCGAACTTGACCACCTTGCCCCACTTGTCGGTTTCGTCAGCCACCAGCTTGCCGAAATCGGCGGGCGAGCCCGGCAACAGGATGGCGCCGATCTCGGCAAAGCGCGCCTTCGCCTTGGGATCGGCCAGAATCTCGTTCACCGCCTTGTTGAGCCTGTCGACGATCTCTGCCGGCGTACCCTTCGGTGCGGCGAGGCCGTACCAGGCGCTCGCCTCGTAGCCGGGGAGGAAATCGGCGACCAGCGGCAGATCCGGCAGCACGTCCGAGCGCGTCGTGCTGGTGACCGCAAGCCCGCGGAGCTTGCCGGATTTGACGTGCTCGGCGCAGGTCGGAAGGTTGTCGAACATCACGTGCATCTGGCCGGAGAGCATATCGGTGAGCGCCGGCGCGCCGCCACGGTAAGGCACGTGCTGCATGTTGATGCCGGTGAGCATCTTGAACAGCTCGCCCGACATGTGGATCGTCGATCCGTTGCCTGACGACGCCATGTTGAGCTTGCCCGGATTGGCCTTGGCGTAGGCGATCAGTTCGGGAATCGTCTTGATCGGCAGCGAGGGATGCACCACGACGACGTTGGGAAAGCGGATGATGCCGGCGATCGGCTCCATCTCCTTCATGAAATCGAATGGCAGCTTGTCATAGAGCGTGGCGTTGATGGCATTCGCCGGCGCGACCAGCAGCAGCGTGTAGCCGTCAGGCGTCGCGCGGAGCGCCTGCTCGGTGGCGATATTGGTGCCGCCGCCCGGCCGGTTCTCGATGACGAAGGATTGGCCGAGCTTTTCTGACAACCACTGCCCCATCAGTCGCGCCGTGAGGTCCGCCGAGCCGCCGGGCGTATAGCCGATCACGAGGCGAACCGGCCGTGATGGATAGGCCTGCGCACTCGCGCTTGCAGCTGTGAGCGGAACAGCAGCCACACCGGCTGCGAGTTGCAGAAATTGACGACGCTGAATCTTCATCATGCTTCCTCCGACGCGCCGGCGGCTCTTGCGGCACGCCTGGGTGCACGCATCCTATCCGCGCGGCGGCGCGAAGCCGACAGCTATTCTCGGTCGCCGGGCAGCAGGTTCGCCGCGTCACTTCGTCTCGCTGGGACGGACTTGATGAATGACATCCATCGCGCCCCCTCCGCGCTGCGCGTTCGCAGCCAATACGGGGGCCGCGGCCAGCGTTCATTTTATTTCGTCGAGATACGCCTGATACGCGAGCTTGATGCCGTTCTCAAGGGAAGTGCTGGCGCGCCAGCCGAGTTTTGCAAGGCGGCTGACGTCAAGCAGCTTGCGCGGCGTGCCGTCGGGATGTGAGGGGTCGAAGCCGATCTCCCCGGTGTAACCCACGGTTGCAGCGACCACGCGGGCGAATTCGGCGATGGTGATGTCCTCGCCGGTGCCGATGTTGACCAGTTCGCTATCCGAATAGGTCTTCATCAAATGGATGCAGGCATCCGCGAGATCGTCGACATAGAGGAATTCGCGCCGCGGCGTGCCGGTGCCCCAGACCGCTACCTCTTTGGCGCCAGAAACCTTGGCCTCGTGGAAGCGGCGGATCAGCGCGGCGACGACATGGCTGTATTCGG
>NZ_LLXZ01000078.1:0-7422 GCF_001440395.1 Bradyrhizobium jicamae
GCCGTCCATGCCGCCACCTCGGTCGGACCGAGCGCACGCCTCTCCATCGAATTCGCCGACGGCCGCGTCGGCGCCACGGCGGATGCGGACCGGCCTCAGGCGACGCCTGCACCCGCGAGCTCGCCAAGCGCCGCTCCACGCGAAGCGAAGCCGGCCGCGCCGAAGCGCGTGGCCAAGCCGGTCGATCAGGGAAGTCTATTCTAGCGCGCCAGCCACTCCGTGACCTGCTGCTGCGAGTCCTTTCGCGCTTCGGCATCGGTACCGATATGGCCGCGTTCGGGCAATGCGGCGTCGGTCCCCGTGATCGCGCGCAGCGGAAGGTTGGCGCGGTCGAAATCGTGAGCCGCCCCCGGATAGACCACGATCCGCGCCAGCGCGCTGCGGCCGCGGGCGCCCTCCACCACCTGGCGGCAGGCCGATGGCGAACTGACGTCGTCCTTGGCGCCGATCAACAACAGCGTCGGCACGCGCGTGCTCCAGCCGAGGCCGGAGGAGATCCGGCAATCCGGATAGAAGGCGATGGCCGAGCGGAAATCCG
This sequence comes from Bradyrhizobium jicamae, assembly GCF_001440395.1. Lineage (GTDB taxonomy): Bacteria > Pseudomonadota > Alphaproteobacteria > Rhizobiales > Xanthobacteraceae > Bradyrhizobium > Bradyrhizobium jicamae. The sequence continues at coordinate 539 of NZ_LLXZ01000078.1, forward strand.
GCTCGGCACTTCGTAGCAATGATTGCGGGCGAACCGCCCACAGCACGGCGCTGGCGCCGTTTGCCCACCCGATCAGGCTGATGCGGTCACGCGCCGCCCAGGACTGCTGCAACAGCCATTGCCGCGTCGCGTTGATATCGGCGACCCGCTCGCGGCGGGCCAGCACGCGGCGCTCCTTGACCTGGCACTGCGGGCCGAGTTCGCGCGAACCATAGCTGTCCGGCAGCAGCACCGCGTGGCCGGTCTTCAGCAACTGCTCCGCCCAGTCGCGGTAGCGCGGCTGCACCGGTTCGGATTGCCCGCTCAATCCGCCGCAGCCGTGCAGCGCGATCACGGTGGGAAACGGGCCGTCGCCATCGGGCTTGTAGAGCTGTGCATGCAGCGTCAGGCTGGCTGCGGCGGGGATATCGACCTGGCGCGGCGTCGGCAACGGCGCTGCATTTGCCGTGCAGGTCGCGACGAGGAGCGTCAGGGATAGCGCTGCTGACAGGAAACGCATCGGTTCAGGCCGGATTTTGGGGCGCCGCGGACACAGCGGACGCAAGGCTATCATGCGTCCTGGCCACAAAATCATTACAAGTAGGTCAGTTTCCGGGGCGGACAGTACGACCTATTTATGATAGATCGAATCCGGAAAATACGCTTAACGCCGGCCTTCGCGGACTCGGCATTGGAGAGTTTGACGGTGCTTAATAAATTCGGTCCCTCAGGCCATGGTGAAGCGCAGGTGCAGTATCTCGATGGCGATTTCCGCGTCATATCTCCCGGAACCTATGTGCGCTGTGCCATCACCGACGTGCGGATTCCGCTCGATGAGTTGAAATACTGGAGCGTCGATCTGCAGGAGGCCTATTCGGTGCCGAGTGCGGTGCTGCAGCGGCATTTTCCCGGCGCGCTGAAGTCGCAGGGTTGAGCATCAATTCGTAGGGTGGGCAAAGGCGCAACGCGCCGTGCCCACCATCCTTGCACAGCCGATATAAATAGTGGGCACGCTACGCTTTGCCCACCCTACGGTCTCTCCCGCGCCTTGAATAATTGCTCGGCGACGAACTTGCGTAGCAGCGCCGGATCGTCGAATTCGAGCGTCACCGCGAACAGCACTATTTGCTGCGCCCGATCACGCAGCCGCACCAGATCCTTTTCCGTTGTCACCAATGTCAGCCCGTCGCGTTTGGCCTCGACGATCAGGCCTTCGATCTCGCCCTGCGAATACGGATGATGATCGGCGAAGGCGCGCTGCTCGACGACCTCGATGCCAGCGGCACGCAGCGTGTTGAAGAATCGCCCGGGATCGCCGATGCCGGCGAACGCCAGCACGCGTTGGCCGCGCAGCTTTGCCACCGCCGCCGCATCCGGCTTGAGATGCGCTGACAGCACCGGCTTGCCCTGCGCTGCGATCTCGGCCGCCACCGGCGCTGCGGCAGTGCCGTCGCCGACGACGATCAGCGCGTCGGTGCGCGCCAGCTGCGGACGCAGCGGCGCGCGCAGGGGACCGGCGGGAAACACCTGTCCGTTGCCGATGCCGCGGCCGCTGTCGATCACGATCAGGGACGCGTCCTTGACGACCGCCGGGCTCTGGAAGCCGTCGTCCATCAGGATCACGGTCGCGCCCCGGGCCCGCGCCAATGGCACGCCGTCCGCGCGATTGCGCGATACGACGATCGGCAAATGGCCTGCCAGCATCAGCGGCTCGTCGCCGACATCGGAAGCTGCATGCCTGGCAGGATCGACCCTGACCGGACCGCGCAATGCGCCGCCATAGCCGCGGCTGAGCACGACCGGCGTCTCACCGAGCTCGCCCAGCAGTTTCGCCAGCGCCAGCACGGTCGGCGTCTTGCCGGCGCCGCCGACGTGATAATTGCCGACACAGAGCACCGGAATGCCGGCATGCAATCCCTTGCGTTGCAGGCGCTGTGCGGCGATGGCGCCATAGAGCGCGCCGAGCGGTTTCAATAGATGCGAGTTCAGCGAAGCCGGGCCGTGCCAGAAGGCCGGCTCACGCATTGGCGGCTCCCATCTCGATCCGCAGTTGCAACAGATACGGCTCGAGCGCGGAGAGCGTTCGCTCCAGCGCGCCGCCGAGTTGCCCAACCACGCGCTCCGACGCGGTGAGCACGGCTTCGCGTGCCTTGTGATCGGCCAGCATCTGCCCGAACTGCTTCACCAGCGCTTCCTGCGTATCGGCACGCCGCGCGCCGCCGGCGGAATCGAGGGCCTCATAGACGTCGGTGAAGTTGAAGACGTGGGGGCCGTGAACGACGGAGGCACCGAGCTTGATCGCCTCGATCGGATTCTGCCCGCCATGCTCGACCAGCGATCCGCCCATGAACACGATCGGCGCCAGCCGGTAGAACAACCCCAGTTCGCCCATGGTGTCGGCGACATAGATGTCAGTGGTGGCGGTCGGCAAATCCTCGTGCGAGCGCAGGGTCGGGTTGAGGCCGCTTGCAGCAATCATGCGCGCGATCGCCTCGCCGCGATCGGGATGCCGCGGCACGATCACGGTCAACAGCCCGGGAAAATATCCGGCGAGCGTTCGGTGGGTGTCGGTGAGGATCTCTTCCTCGCCGGGATGCGTGGAGGCCGCGACCACGACCGGCCGGCCGCGTGTCATCGACATCAGCATATCCAGCTTGTTGCCATCGGCCGGCGGCGCGGGAACGTCGAGCTTGAGGTTTCCCGTGACGATGACGTTGTGGCTTCCGAGCGCGGTGAATCGATCCGCATCGGTCTTTGACTGCGCCAGGCAAATGTCGAACTTATCGAGCAGCGCCGAGATGGTCCCCTGGACCCGCTGCCAGCGCGGAAACGATCGCTGCGACATTCGCCCATTGATCAGCACCATCGGCAGCCGCCGCGCGGCGCTCGACAGGATCAGGTTCGGCCACAGGTCGGACTCGATGAACAGCGCCAGCGAGGGCCGCCAGTGATCGAGAAACCGTGCGACGTAACGCGGTGAGTCGTAGGGAACATATTGATGAATGACGTCGGACGGGAACCGCTTGGCGACGATCGCAGCCGACGTCACCGTCCCCGAGGTCAGCAGGATGCGCAGGTTCAAGGCCCGCAGCCGCTCGATCAGCGCCGCCGCCGCCAGCACTTCGCCGACGCTGGCGCCGTGGATCCACACCAGCGGCCCCGCGGGGCGGACATCGGCGCTCATGCCGCGGCGCTCACCGACCCGCGCCGGGTCTTCCTTGCCAAGCCTCAACCGCCGGCTGATCAACGCAGGCGACAATGGCACCATGGCGGACGAAAGACTGCGGTAGACGCGCAACGTCATCGGCAGCGAATTAGCCAAGAGCGGCCTCCGGACGCCCGACCGCCTTGTAGGCGCGACGGGTCGCTTCATTCAGATATTCTTCTACCTGAAGGCGCAGCTTTTCCATAGTCTCGGCATCGGCATCCGGCGGGACGTACACATGTTCGATGCCTACCACCGCACCGCGCCCGAATGGCAAATTGATGGTGGTGGAGTCCCAGTTCTTCAACCGGATGAAGCGGCTCGTCACCATCGCAAAGGGCATGATCGGCCGCCCGGACTCGCGCGCCAGCATGATGATGCCGAGCCCGACCACCCGCGCGCGCTTCGGCACGTCGGCGGTGGTGGCGACGTTCCACTTGTCCTCCAGCGCCTGCAACATCTCGCGAAACGCGCCGACGCCGCCCTTGCGGTGAAAGGCGCCGCCATGATCGCCGGAACCCCTGATGGTTCCGATGCCGAGCCGCTCGGCGGCGATGGCGTTGAATTCGCCGTCGCGATGCCGCGAGATCAGCACCTTGGCGCGGTGGCTCTCCTTGGTCTTGATGAACGGCGTCATGAAATGCTGGCCGTGCCAGAACGCGAAGATCGCCGGCATCTCCGGCTCGACCTGCTCGTAGACGTCGGTCGGCTCATAGCTGAAGCGATTGGTCAGCCAGACCAGCCGCAGATATTCGGCCGCGAGCACACCCAGCGCGCGCTGAACGAAGGTGCTGCGCAGCAAATCGCGAATGAGACGTTTCAACTGGATTACTTCGTGTCTTGACCTGGATCGAGCAGCCGGTGGAGGTGAACCACGAAGTAGCGCATGTGGGCGTTGTCCACGGTCTGCTGCGCCTTCGCCTTCCAGGCCGCGAGAGCGGATGCGTAATTGGGATAGACGCCGACGATGTCGACCTGGTCGAGGTCCTTGAATGTAACGTGTTCGAGATCGGTCAGTTCGCCGCCGATGACGAGATGCAGCAATTGCTGCGGGGCACTATCTGGCATGATGGACTTTCCTAACGAGGTGCCCGGCAAACAAGAGCGATACTCTGAATCGCGGTATGAATGGAATGATTTGTGGCACGGATTCGACCGATTCAGGGCAACCGGTGATCCCGGAAATGCTCGACAATGCGCGCATGCCGATCGTTCCCCGCCGCCACCAGCACCCCGTGCACCACTTCCCGGCGATTATACTCAATCGCATCCCCCGAGAGCGCGGTCATTCTACCATTCGCTTCCTGCACGATCAAATTCGCCGCAGCAAGATCCCAGTCGCGGCTCTGACCGCCGGCAAAGGCAGCATCCAGATTGCCGTCGGCAACCCGACAGAGCCGCAGCGCCAGCGACCCGATTCGCGGATGCAGCGTGATCTCGTCCGGTGACTCGCTCAGCCGCTGCACCAGCGGCTTCGGGCCGGCCATGCGGGAAAAATCCAGCTCCGTTCCCGCGGTCGCGTGCACCGGGCTGTCGTTGCGGGTGGTGCCCTGCCCGCGGATCGCAAAGAAGAATTCGTCGCTGACGGGCGCGAACACAGCAGCCAGCACGGGTGCTGCTCCCGCCACCAGCGCCACGCTGACGCACCAATCCTCGCGGCCGGCGAGATAGGCGCGGGTGCCGTCGATCGGATCGACGATCCAGACCAGTTCCTTGCCGAGACGCGTATCGTCATCGACGCTCTCTTCCGACAGCCAGCCATAATCCGGCGTCGCTGTGCGCAGCCGCCGCTCGACGAGATCGTTGACGGCGATGTCGGCCTCGGAGACCGGCGAGGAAGCGCCCTTGGTCCAGTTCTTCAATTCGGTACGGAACAGCGACAGCGCCAGCGCACCGGCTTCGCGCACGGTGTCCCGCAACAGCGCGGCATCGCGCGCCCAGATCCGGTCGGCGGTATCAGCGTCCGCCAAGCGTCAGGCCCTCGATGCGCAGCGTCGGCGCGTTGACGCCGTAGCGGAATTCCAGGTCGTTGGCGGGAACCAGCGACTTGAACATCGCCAGCAGATGCCCCGCGATCGTGACCTCGCTGACGGGATAGGTGATCTCGCCGTTCTCGATCCAGAATCCGGAGGCGCCGCGGCTGTAATCGCCGGTCACGCCGTTGACGCCGGAGCCGATCAGGTCGGTGACGTAAAAGCCCTGCTTGATGTCGGAGATCAGTTCCTTCGGCGACATCGCGCCGGCTTCGAGATGCAGATTGTACGAACCCGGCGACGGCGACGACGAGACGCCGCGATGGGCGTGCCCGGTCGTGACCAGCCCAAGTTCGCGCGCGGTGGCGCAGTCGAGCAGCCACGTGGTCAGCACGCCCTCGTCGATGAGCGCGTGCTTCTTCACCGTTACGCCCTCGGCGTCGAAGGTCTGCGAGCGCAGGCCGCGCACGCGCAAGGGATCATCGATGATGCGGATATTCTTCGCGAACAGTTGCTCGCCCATCCGGTCTTTCAGAAAACTGGTCTTGCGCGCGATCGAGGCGCCGTTGATGGCGCCGACGAGATGGCCGACCAGCGATCCCGCGACCCGCGGATCGTACACCACCGGCACCTTGCAGGTCTCGACCTTGCGCGGGTTGGCCCGCGCCACGGTGCGCTCGCCGGCCCTGCGGCCGACGCTGTCGGGAGGATCGAGATCGGAGGCGTGCGGGGCCGAAGTGAAATCGTAATCGCGCTCCATGCCGGTGCCCTCGCCCGAGATCGCGGTCATCGAGATGCCGTGGCTGGAACGCAAATATGAGCCGTGGAAACCGGTCGAGGTCACCAGCACCATGCCGCCGATTCCGCTCGAGGCAGACGCACCGCCCGACTTGGTCACGCCCGTGACGGCAAGGCCCGCGGCTTCCGCTTCGCAGGCGCGACGCTCCAGTTCGCTCGTCGTTGGAACCGTGCGGTCGAGCAGATCGAGATCGGCGAACTGGCGCGCCAGCAGCGACGGATCGGCAAGCCCGACATACTTGTCGTCAGGCGCGACGCGGGCCATCGCCACCGCCCGCTCGGCGAGCTTCGCAACGCCGTCGCCGGAAACATCGTTGGTCGAGACCACCGCCTGGCGCTGGCCGACCAGCACGCGCAGACCGACATCGTCGCCTTCGGACCGCTCGGATTCCTCGACCCGGCCATCGCGCACTTCGACGCCTTGCGAGACGCCGCGCACCGCAACCGCGTCAGCGGCATCTGCGCCGGCGCGCTTGGCGGCCTCGACCAGGCGCTGCGCCAGCGTCGAGAGCGCCGATTGATCGAACAGGTCGGTGGTTGCGGGGGCTTTGGAAAGCGGCGAAGTGCTGGATGGTGAAGAGTTCACAAACAAAATCCCTGACATGGAGGGGGCTTTAGGGCGCCAATCGCCAAGGCCTTCAGATGTGCCGGAATCACGGGCATTTCAAGCATTTTGCGGCGCCAAATACCAAACATTTTCGGCAATTGCGCAAGGTCTCGTCAATCATTCGCGCCAAGGTCTTGTCAATCATGCGGGGAGATCCAGGGCAGGTGACGTCTCCTTAACCAGGCTTTTTAAGGCGAAACGGAAATCGCTCGGCTAAGGTCTCGCGTATCGACCGGGAACATAATCCCGGCGGGGAGATGAGAGCCGTGAGGCGTCAAACAGCAACAAGCGGGATCAATCCCGCCGGGTCGAGCCGTGTCAT
>NZ_LLXZ01000078.1:7508-16262 GCF_001440395.1 Bradyrhizobium jicamae
GCTTCCAGGCGCACGACACCCGTGCGGACGGCGGCGTGCGCAGGATAGAACTTCATCGCGAACGCGTCGTGCTGCACCGTGCCATCAAGGGCATGCGGATGGCGATCAACGTCCGCGTCAGCGACTTTCTCGGCGTCGCCTGGCGCGGCCTCGACGACGACGCGCAGATGCTGGTGCTGGCGCATCGCGACCCGTCCCTGAACATTCCCTTGTGCGTCAGTTCCGATGCCGAGGAGATCGCCTCCGCCTGGCAGATGTGGAGCGACATCTTCGCACTGCCGCTGCTGACGGAAGACGACGAGCGCGAACCGGCCGCCCGCCGCCGCCGCCATAACGCCGTCCGCGCCCGCCGCCCGAAATTCCTGGTGCGCCGCCGGCTTGGCAATTTGGACAATACCGAGACCGTTCATCGGGACGAACGCGAGATCATCGCCCGGGATTAACTCGTCAGTGGCTGCAGTCTCGTAGGATGGGGTGGAGCGAAGCGCAAGCGTGCCCACCATCGAGCAGCGTGCGCGATGATGGATGGTGGGCACGTCGCTGGCGCTCCTTTGCCCACCCTACAAGAGCGTGGAATTACGCGCGCAGCAGCGCGTCAACCAGCAGTCCCGCAAACAGCAGCAGGCCCGCGTCGCGGTTGGATTTGAAGAGGCGCAGGCACAGCGCGCCATCGCGGATGTCCAATCGCTTGATCTGCCAGACCAGATGCGCGGCAAACGCGACGAGGCCGATCCAGGCCGGCCAGCGTGCGCCGCCGAGCGCCAGCGCTATGCCGATCAGAACCACGGCGAGCGGATAGAACACCGAAAGCGCCAGATGGGTGCGCTCGCCGAACAGGCGCGCGGTGGACTTGATGCCGATCAGCGCGTCGTCCTCGGTGTCCTGGTGCGCATAGATCGTGTCGTAACCGATCACCCAGCTGATCGAGCCGGCATAGAGCACGAGCGCGGTCAGGTCGATCCGGCCGAGCGTGACCGCAAACCCCATCAGCGCGCCCCAGGAGAACGCCAGCCCGAGCACGACCTGCGGCCACCAGGTGATGCGCTTCATGAAGGGATAGATCGCGACGATGACGAGCGAAGCGATTCCGGTCAGGATCGCGAAGCGGTTGAACTGCAGCAGCACCGCCAATCCGATCAGCGCCTGCAGGACCATGAACGCCGACGCCTGCGCCACGCTGATCTGCCCGGCGGGCAACGGCCGCGAGCGCGTGCGCTCGACGCTGGCATCGAGGTCGCGGTCGGTGATGTCGTTCCAGGCACAGCCGGCACCGCGCATGACGAAGGCGCCGATGAAGAACAGCACGATCACGAGCGGCAATGACGAGACGTCGCGCGCGACGCCGGCAGCGAGCGCCGCCGACCACCAGCACGGCATCAGCAACAGCCAGGAGCCGATCGGACGATCGAAACGGGAAAGCCGCAAGTAAGGTCGCGACCAGGACGGCGCATGCGTATCGACCCAGTTGCCGGTCGAATCGGCAACTCGGGCGGTCGCGTCGCTCATCGGAGGGTCATCGCGAAAGAACGTTTCCGTTCAGCGTATCGAAGGTGCTGCCGCCCTTCTTCACGGCTTGCGCCTCGGGCAGCGCCGCCGAGGAGCCGAGCACTTCGCTCAGGCTCGGACCGGCCGGTCCCCGCGTTGCCGCCTGCTGTGCGACGGCACAAACCTGATTCTGCATCTTCTCGGTGTTCTTGTGGCCGTTCTTGAGCTGGTCGGCGATCTGCGGCGGAATTCCGCATTTGGCGGAATTGGTCTCGACATATTTGATCATCTTCACTTCGGCCTGGCCGAAATTCTTGATCAGCTTGCAGGCCTCATCCGGCGGCGCCTTGCGCTCGCTCGCGGCCTTGATCAGCTTGCCGCGCTTCTCGGCTTCCTCGCGCAGGGGAACGAAGCCTTTCATGCAGGCGTCCGCCGCACCGCTCGCCTGCGGCGGCGGCCCGCTGAATCCGCTGGAAATCGGGGCGGCACCTTGCGAGGGGAATGCCGACGGCGCGCCGACTGTCGCCGACGGCGCGGCGCCATTGACCGGCGGAAACGGCGAATTCGCAGGCGCAGCGCTCTGGTTGGGGAGCGGTGCCGGAAAGGCACCCTGCGCAAAGACGTGGCCCGCGTGGAACGTCACGACGGCAGCGGTCAGCGGCACAATTAGACGGCGGATCATCAAGTGTGGTTCTCCGGCGAGGTCAGGCAATCCCCAACGTGTCCCGAACGAAGCAGATTTGCGAAATAGCTTTTTACGATTCCTGCCGCCGCTTAACAACCCGTGGATTGGGGCAGCAGCACGGCGCAAGGCAGCCCCAAAAGTTAAAAATAGCGTCCCGATTCTAGCGCTTTAGGCTAAAAGCGCCCGAAAACGGAACCTTACCGATGCCTGACCTTGATTTTCGCGCACGCCTGCTGCGCGGATGAGTCACGGAAATTGTCGATTAATCCAGTGACCAAAGTCCCCGACCGGGCCAGCCGGTCCGCGGGCCTGCGCCTGCTGCGCCACGGCACAGACCTGCTTCTCCAACCTCTCTGTGTTACTGCGGCCGTTTCTGAGCTGCTCGATGGTCTGCGGCGCAACCCCGCATCTGGCCGCGTTGGCCTCGACATATTTGATCATCTTCAATTCGGCCTGGCCAAAATTGCCGATCAGCTTGCAGGCTTCATCCGGAGGCGCCTTGCGCTCGCTTGCGGCCTTGATCAGTTTGCCGCGCCGCTCGGCCTCCTCGCGCAAGGGAACGAACCTGTTCATGCAGAGATCGAGGCGGTCACCTGATGGCTGCAGTGGCCCGCCGCCGAACGCAGGGCTCGCAATAATCGGCGGGCTGTTGCCGGCTGTCGCCTCGGTCTGGCCGGGTAGCGGCGCTGGAAACGTGCCTTGCGCGGATGCTTGCCCGGCGTGAAGCGTCGCGGCGGCAAAGGCTAGTCGCATAATCAGGCGACGGATGATCAAGAGGCTTCTCCGATAAGGCGCTGCGGCCCAACGTCGTCCAATCGAAGCAAGGTTCCGGTTATGAGCTTTTATAGGCTAGAACCGGCGCGAAACGGAACCATCACATATGCCTGACCTTGATTTTCACGCCCCTCGCCTGTTCGTCGACGCGCCCTTGCGGGAGGGCGAGCGAATCGCGCTGGAACGCAACCAGAGCAATTATCTCGGCAACGTGCTGCGGCTCTCGGCGGGCGAAACCATCCTGGTGTTCAACGGCCGTGACGGCGAATGGCGGGCGGCGATAGAGGGCCGCAAGCGGCCGGACGGTTTGATCATCGCGGCCCAGACACGGCCGCAGGATCGGCTGCCCGACATCGCCTATGTCTTCGCCCCGCTGAAACACGCCCGCCTCGACTACATGGTGCAGAAGGCGGTCGAGATGGGAGCATCGAGCCTGCAGCCGGTGCTGACGCGGCACACCCAGGTCTCGCGGGTCAATGGCGAGCGGATGCGCGCCAACGTCATCGAGGCCGCCGAGCAATGCGGGATACTCAGTCTGGCCGAGGTCGCCGAGCCCGTTGCGCTCGACCGTTATCTCGACAAGCGCGACCCGGCGCGGCTGCTGGTGTTTTGCGACGAGGCGAGCGACGTCGCCGGTCCGGTGCAAGCGCTGCAGACGGCGCAGGCCACGGCCTCCGGCATCGACGTGCTGATCGGCCCCGAGGGCGGATTTGCCGAGGAAGAACGGGCGCTGTTGCTGCGGCAGCCGAAGGCGCTGCGGCTGTCCCTGGGCCCGCGTATCCTGCGCGCGGATACCGCCGGCGTCGCCGCGCTGGCGCTGGTGCAGGCGGCGCTCGGCGACTGGCGGGGCTAACCACCGGGGGTGTCCGGTCCAGCCACCCACCATTAATTCAGTTGGCCAATCCCTGTCGAAACGCCGCCCCGGCCATGCTAAGGCCTGCGCCACGAGCGTCCCGGAACCCCGGGAGCCCCAAACCAACCCTGGAACCCGGTTTTTCCGGCTATTTGGACGTAAAATGACCGCGACCGCTGCCGTCAGAGGTGCTGCCGGGTCCGCCGCCTGGGCGGACACGCTGCTATTGTCGTTTGCACAAGGCGGCTACGTCCAGGCGCATCCGGCCATCCTGCAGCCGGCCGAGCCGTTCCTCGACCTCTCCGGCGAGGACATCCGCAAGAGCCTGTACCTCACCACCGACGCCTCCGGCGAGGAACTCTGCCTGCGGCCGGACCTGACCATTCCGGTGGCGCGGGATTATCTCGCCTCCGGGCGCGCCGGACAGCCGGTGGGCTTTTCCTATCTCGGGCCGGTGTTCCGCTATCGCGGCGGCCAGCCGAGCGAGTTCCTGCAGGCCGGCATCGAATCGTTCGGCCGGCAGGACCGCGCCGCGGCGGATGCGGAAATGCTGGCGCTGGCGCTGGAAGCGACCTCGGCCTTCGGATTGAAGGATGTCGAAATCCGCACCGGCGACGTCGCGCTGTTCAACGCCCTGATCGATGCGCTGGATCTCTATCCGGTGTGGCGGCGGCGGCTGATCAAGGATTTCAGCCGCAAGATCAGCCTCACCGAGGACATCGAGCGGCTGACGCTCTCGACCGCGCCCGGGCGCAACGAGTATGAGGGCGTGCTGGCGGCGCTGGCCGGCTCCGACCGCAAGGCGGCGCTGGCGCTGGTGACCGACCTGATGTCGATCGCCGGCACCACCATCGTCGGCGGGCGCTCGGTTGCCGAGATCGCCGACCGCTTCCTCGAACAATCAACCTTGAAAGGCGGTGCGCTGCCGCGCGACGCGCTCGACATCATCAAGCGCTTCCTCGCGATTGCGGGCCACCCCGATGAATCGGTCAAGCAACTGCGCGCGCTGGCCCGAGATGCCAAGCTCGATCTAACGGCGGCGATCGACCAGCTCGAAAGCCGCATCGGCTTCATGGCCGCGCGCGGCATCGACACCAAACTGGTGCGCTTCTCCACCTCGTTCGGCCGCGGGCTCGATTATTACACCGGCTTCGAATTCGAGTTGCACAAGAAGGGCAACGGCGTCGAACCGCTGGTGGGGGGCGGACGCTATGACGGACTGATGACGCAGCTCGGCTCGCCGACGCCGATACCGGCAGTTGGATTCTCGGTGTGGATCGAAGCCCTGACGCAATACGGCCAGCCCGCCTCGCAAGGGAGCGCCGCATGACCGCCCCCTTCGTTCTTGCCGTTCCCTCCAAGGGCCGCCTGCAGGAAAACGCCGAGGCGTTCTTCACCCGCGCCGGGCTTTCGCTGGCGAAGCCGCGCGGCGCGCGCGACTATCGCGGCACCATTGCGGGCCTCGACAATGTCGAGATCGCCTATCTCTCGGCCAGCGAAATCGCCTCGCAACTGGCGCGCGGCATGGTGCATCTCGGCGTCACCGGCGAAGATCTGTTGCGCGAGAGTATCCCCGATGCCGACAAGCGCGTGCTGCTGATCGACAGCCTCGGCTTTGGCAGCGCCAATGTCGTGGTCGCGGTGCCGCAGGCCTGGATCGACGTCCGCACCATGACCGATCTCGACGACGTCACCACCGGCTTCCGCGCCCAGCATAACCGGCGGATGCGAGTCGCAACCAAATACATCAACCTGACGCGCAACTTCTTCGCCGCCCACGGCGTGGTCGATTACCGCATCGTCGAGAGCGCCGGCGCCACCGAAGGCGCGCCGGCGGTCGGCACCGCGGAGCTGATTGTCGATATCACCACCACCGGCGCCACCCTTGCCGCCAACGGGCTGAAGGTGCTCGACGACGGCGTCATCCTGCGCAGCCAGGCCAACCTCGTGGCGTCGCGCGAAGCCGACTGGTCGACGGAGGCCCGCGAGACCGCGCGCGTCATCCTCGACCACATCGCCGCGCGGGCGCGGGCCAGCAAATTCCGCGAGGTGCGAACACGTTTCGCCGGCTGCAACGAGGCGTTGTTGACGGAGGCGCATAACCGGTTCGGCGTGGTGGCGCCGTTCGGCGGGCCGACCTCCTCGGGCATGCTCACGCTGCACTGCCCGCCAATGCATCTCTACGCGCTCGGCAGCTTCCTGCGCGAGCACGGCGCCGACACGGTTTCGATCGCCTCGCTGGATTATGTGCTCGACCGCGAAAACCCCTTGTTCGCCAAGCTCGAGGCGTTCCTGCGGCAATAAGGCTGCCGTTTCGTTCATCGTTGCGACAGGCGGGGCCAAGTAACATATGCTGTTTTGGAGCACCAACTGGGACCTGATCGATGACGCTTGGCTCTGACGTTTCCCGCCTGACGACCACCGCCGCCAGCGCGGCGGCCAAGGGACTGTCGATCGTCGTGCCGCTGTACAACGAGGCGGCGGGGCTCGCTTTGCTGCACGAGCGGCTGATCGGCCTCGCCCGGACGCTGAAGGCGCGATACGGCTTGGCCTGCGAGGTTGTCTATGTCGACGACGGCAGCGCCGACAACACGCTTGTCATCGCGCGCACGCTGGCCGCCGACGCGCTCGACGTCCAGGTGGTGTCGCTGTCGCGCAATTTCGGCAAGGAGGCCGCGCTGATGGCGGGGCTCGACCATGCCCGCCTCGGTGCGATCCTGTTCATGGACGGCGACGGCCAGCATCCGCCTGATATGGTCGAAAAGCTGGTCTCGCACTGGGTCGATGACGGCTACGACGTCGTATATACGGCGAAGGCGCATCGCGACAATGAATCTTTCCTGCGCCGCCAGGCGGTGCACGGCTTCTACGCGCTGATCAATTGGGGCGCGCGGCAGAAGATCCCCGAAGACGCCGGCGATTTCCGCCTGCTGTCGCCGCGCGCCGCCGCCGCGCTGCGCCAGTTGCCTGAGCGCAACCGCTTCTTCAAGGGCCTGTCGAACTGGATCGGCTTCCGCCAGATCCGCGTCGATTACGAGCCGGCGCCGCGCGCGCATGGCGTCACCACGTTCAGCCCGGGCCGGCTGATCGGCCTGTCGATCGAGGGACTGACGTCGTTCTCGGTGGCGCCGCTGCGCTTTGCCAGCCTGCTCGGCGTGCTGCTCGCACTCACGGCCTTCATCTTCGGCCTGACCATTCTCTGGGAGGTCTGGACCACCGGCAAGCAGGTCCCCGGCTATCCCTCGCTGATGATCGGGTTGATGACGATCGGCGGCGTGCAGCTCATCATGATCGGCATCGTCGGCGAATATATCGGCAAGATCCTTTCCGAGCTGAAGGCGCGTCCGATCTACTTCGTCGCCGAGCATTCCGAAAAACGCGCCGATGGCGAGACGACGGCCAGTGCCAGCGAACGGACCGCGGCCGAATGAACGATGCCGCGCCGCCGCGCCGGATCTGGCTGTGCGCCGACGATTACGGACTGGCCGAAGGCGTCAACCGCGCCATCCGCGATCTGATTTCGCGCGGCCGTCTCAATGCCACCTCGGTCATGGTGGTGGGACCTGCGATCGGACGCGCCGAAGTCACTGCGTTGCAGGAGGCTGCGACGGCGAGCCCGCGCTGCGCGATCGGGCTGCATGCGACACTGACCGCGCCGTTTCGTCCGCTGACGATGCACTTTCGTCCCGTCGACGGCGGGCTGTTTCTGCCGTTTCCAAAACTGCTGCGCGCCGGTCTGTTGCGGCGGATCGATCCCGGCCTGATCGAAGACGAATTGTTGGCGCAGCTTGCGGCCTTCAAGGAATTGTTCGGCCGCGCGCCTGACTTCGTCGACGGCCATCAGCACGCGCAACTCTTCCCCGGGGTGCGCGACGCGTTCCTGCGCGCGGTCAAGGAGGCGGCGCCCGGCGCCTGGGTCCGCCAGGGCGGACGCCTCAAGCCGCTCGGCCAATTGCTCGGCGCGCCGAAAGCCTTGGTGCTCGACGTTCTCAGTGCGCAATTCCGCAAGCGCGCCACAGAGGCCAAAATCCCGTTCAACCCGGCCTTCGCCGGCGCCTATGATTTTTCGAGCGCGCCCGATTTCGGCACGCTGATGGGGCAGTTCCTCGAAGGGCTGCCGGAGGGAAGCCTCGTGATGTGCCATCCCGGCTTTGTCGACGAAACGCTCACAAGCCTCGATCCCCTGACCACCCAGCGCGAGGCGGAACACGCGTATCTCGCAAGCGACCTTTTCGCGGCTGTGCTGGCGGCGAATAAAGTTACATTGGGCTGACGCAAATCCGGGGAATGTGACCGGCGTATTGTCGCATACCAAAATTTAATTTGGCCGCCCACTACTTGCGACGCAAAGCCCGCCCTACATCTTGCCCGCGCGTTGACGACGATGTGACGCGAGGGAGAGGGCCATGACACCGCAAGAACGCCAACTGATTGACGATCTTTTCGACCGGCTGACCAAGCTGGAAAGCGCCAAGCGCGATCCGGAGGCGATGTCGGCGATCATGCAGGGCCTGCGCAACGCACCCAACGCGGTCTACGCGCTGGTGCAGACGACGCTGGTGCAGGACGAGGCGCTGAAGCGCGCCGACATGCGCATCCAGGAACTGGAAGCGGCGACGTCGGGTCAGCAAGCTCAATCCGGCGGCTTCCTCGATTCGATGCGCGACGCGATCTTCGGACAGAACCAGCAGCCGCAAGGTTCATCGCATGGTTCGGTGCCGAACGTTCGCGCGCCCGACATGGCCAGCCGCCCGACCTGGAACAGCGGTCAGGTGCTGCAGCAGAGCCAGGCGCCCGGACAATACAATCAGCCCGGCTATGGCCAGCCTCCGGGCTATGGCCAGCCTCAGCCCTATGGCGGCGCGCCGCAGCCGCAACAGCCTCCGTTCGGCGGCGGTGGCGGCTCGTTCCTCGGTACCGCGGCGGCGGCCGCGGCCGGCGTGGTCGGCGGCTCGCT
>NZ_LLXZ01000079.1 GCF_001440395.1 Bradyrhizobium jicamae
GGCGCGACAGGAAGAAAAGACGCGGGCCGCCCAAGCGCGCACCGCAACGCCCGGCATGTCGCGCCCGCCCAACGTACCCCCATCACCGTGGGGCACGCCGCGCGCCGCCGGCCCGCAGGCGGCTCCCACGGCGGGACCGGCGACAGCACCCAAAAACAGACAGCCGTGGTACGTCACGGCGATGGTGATCCTGCTGGCGGTGATCCTCGCGCTCGCGATCAGGCCTGGCGGCGCGGTGGTCGCCGGCGCGATGCTGTTTGCCTATTTCAGATGGTTTTGGAAGCGGTGAACCAACGTCCCGCCTAACCCAACCCGAGAAGACCTCTTTTCACGGCAAATTCCCTTCGGGAACTGCATAGCCCTACCGGTCAGCTCAGCGGTTATCTCGCCATGGCGAGCCATCGCTCGTCAGGTCCGGTTCGACCGATTCGAAGATATTTGGGCTGGTGCGCTCGGAGGGACTCGAACCCCCACGATGTTACTCACTGCCACCTCAAGGCAGCGCGTCTACCAATTCCGCCACGAGCGCTTGGGATACCGGCTGGAGCGATGCAGCCCGCCGGATCAACGGCGCCGATGTAACAAATCAGGGATGCAGGGACAAGGAAGTTTTGTGCCCCGATAACTACCTGACATCAGGGGATTTCGGCAGCATTTGCTTGACTTCGACCGCGATACGGTTGCGGTCGACCAGCACGACGCCGGAGGCTACCGGCAGGTTGTTGGCGAGGATCTTGACCTCGTCCTGTTCGGTGGCGTCCAATTCGATGATGGCGCCGCGGGAAAGCCGCATTACCTGATGGATGGGCATGGTCGTGGTGCCGAGCACCACCATGAGATCGACGCTGACTTTATCGAGGGTGGCCACTTCTGAACCGCCAAAAGGGGGACTAAATGGGTGTGGTTCCCACCTGACCACGTTTTGGTTAGCCAATGGTTAATGACCGCCAAAGCCTTGATTTGACGACATTCGCGCGCGCCAAGGGCGGCGGCGAGGTCGAATGGCGGATATCCGAAGGGCCGGTGCCCTACCCCGATTCCGTGGCCGCAATGGAGGCCCGCGCGGCCGCTATCGCCGACGGCAATGCGGCCGAACTGGTCTGGTTGCTGGAACACCCCCCGCTCTACACCTCGGGCACCAGCGGCAAGCAAGCCGACCTGCTCGACCCGCGCTTCCCCCTGTTCACGACCGGGCGCGGCGGCCAAGTCACCTATCACGGACCCGGCCAGCGGGTGGCCTATGTGATGCTCGACCTCAAGCGGCGACGGCCGGATGTGCGCGCCTATGTAGCCGGCCTCGAAGAATGGATCATCCGCACGCTCGACGCCTTCAACGTCCGCGGCGAGCGCCGCGAGGATCGCGTCGGCGTCTGGGTCAGGCGGCCGGACAAAGGCGCAGGCTGCGAGGACAAGATCGCGGCAATCGGCGTGCGGCTGCGGCGCTGGGTGTCGTTCCACGGCATCGCCATCAATGTCGAGCCGAACCTGTCGCATTTTTCTGCGATCGTGCCCTGCGGCGTCGTCGATCCGCGTTACGGCGTCACCTCGCTGGTCGATCTCGGCCTGCCCGTGACGATGGAAGACGTTGACGTCGCGCTGCGGCGGGCATTCGAGGACGTGTTCGGCGCAACCGGCGCACGCCTGCCGGAAGCGACCGTGTAACTTTCCTATTCGAGCCTGATTCAGACCAGCGCTTTTCTGTTCGCACCCCGCCTCGCCTGTTCTCGGCAAGCGAGGATTCGGCTATGCTTGATTCCGGTGCCGCCCACGCCTCCCCCCTCCATCGGGAAAGTACAGATCATGCCGGGCGAATAGACTGTTGGGCCGACTGTTCGAGCGCCAGGCATAAGGAGGGGTTGCGATCCTTGCTCGCAATGGGAGGTTCTCTCGATGAGACTGTCTGCGCCAATCTATCATCTGAAGCGGAAGGCGAAGCTTCTTTCCCGTCAGCAAGGCATTCCCCTGCACGAAGCGCTTGACCGCATCGCGGCGGCCGAAGGCTTCAGCGGCTGGAGCTTGCTGGCCGCCAGGGCGGCTGCCGTGACGCCAGCCGGCAAACTATTTCCCGAGCTCAGACCTGGAGACTTGCTGCTGGTGGGAGCCCGCCCGGGCCATGGCAAAACCCTGATGAGCCTTCAGCTGGCCGTGGAAGCCATGAAGTCAGGCCATCGAGGGGCGTTCTTTTCGCTGGAATACACCGAGAAGGACGTGCTCGACCGCTTCCGCGCAATCGGCGTCGAGCCCGCGCAATTTGATGGGCTGTTCGAATTCGATTGCTCCGACGCCATCAGCGCCGATTACATCGTGAAGCGGATGGCCGGTGCGCCGCGCGGGACGCTGGTGGTCGTCGACTATCTGCAACTCCTCGATCAGCGGCGTGAAAACGCGGACCTGATGATTCAGGTTCGCGCGCTGAAATCATTTGCACGCGACCAGGGCCTGATCGTCGTCTTTATCTCCCAGATCGATCGGTCATACGATCCGTCGGCAAGATCGTGTCCCGATCTCAGCGATGTCCGGTTGCCAAACCCGCTGGATCTGAAGCTATTCGACAAAACGTGCTTCCTGAACAACGGCGAGGTTCAGTTCCGGGCAGCGGGCTGACGGTCGCGACCCAGCGGATCGCGGGCGAAGTTATACGCCCGCGATTTGCCTGTTGTCGCGCCGGCGCAAGGTCTTCCGCTACGGCGATCGGCGCCACATATCGAGAGGCAGGCGTGTTTAGAGGAGGTCGCGATGACGTCGCAGAGACTTCCCTTCGAGAACCGGTGGACCAACAACGCAAACGCCCTGCACTGGAATTCCGAACTGGACCATCTGGGCGTGGCAAACGTCCGGGCCATGTTCGTCGATCATGAAATGCGGCATCCCAACCGCCGCAACGTCGTGCAGGACGTTCCCGCCGGCTTTGTCCGGGATTGGCTGGCGTTCCAGGATCGGCGGGTGGCCCGCCAACAGATGGTTTGGCGGGCCACGGTAATCGCCCTTTCATTTGTTGCGGCCACTGCGGCGGTGTTGGGCCTGCTCAGGGCATGAGCTTCTGATGAGGTTCACGCCGTCACCTTCTGCGGCGCGACCTCAAGTTTGCCTGCAATATAGCGGCGCTCCTGCGTCAGCCCGCCGAAGCCGTAAGCATCGCCCTTCACCTCGTCGACATGGGCATAGCTCTCTTCATGCAGCGGCCCGAGCAACTCGCCCATGCGCTGGAACAGCGCGGCGAGATAGGCCGCCTTCTCGTCTTTGGTGTTGGTGCCCTCGCTGACGTGAACGTCGAGCCAGAAACTGTTGAGGCTCTGCTCGGCGAGCGACTTTCCGCCGGCGAACCAGTCCACAGGATCGGCCGACTTCACGATGACGGCGGTGACCTTGGGATCCTTGCGCAGGATTGTCGCGGTGAGTTCGCTGACGGCCGAGGCGATCTCCGCCTTTAGCGACGGCGCCTTGCGAGCGCTGGCATAGGTGACGGTAATGAGCGGCATGGTCGTTCTCCTCTAGGCATTTGCGCGCGTCCATCGCGCCTGACCCAATAGCTAGACCAGCGACCATCATTTTGGTATCTTATCTCCATTCATAACAGAGATAACGATCGTTGATGATGAGATGAGCACGCTGGATATCGACACGGTGCGGGCGTTCCTGCTGGTCGCCGAACTGCAAGGCTTCACCCGTGCCGCCGAGGCGCTCGGCACCACGCAGGCCGCGATCAGCATGAAGCTGCAGCGGCTGGAGGGCGTGGTCGGCAAGCGGCTGGTCGAGCGCTCGCCACGCGCGGTGGCGCTGACCGAAGACGGCGCCGCCTTTCTGCACCACGCCCGCGCGCTGATTGAAGCGCATGACCGCGCGCTGTCTGGCGACAAGCCGACACGCCAGCAACTGTCGCTCGGAATTTCCGATCACGCCGCGGGTCCGGAACTGGTGCCGCTGCTCGAACGGCTGCACGCGATCTCGTCGCAATTGGCGTTCTCCGTGACCATCGGCTTCTCGCGCCAGATGCTCGATGCCTACGATGCCGGCGAACTCGACGCCGTGGTGGTGCGGCAGGAGGGCAGCCGCCGCGGCGGCGAGAAGCTGACGGAAGACGAGTTCGCCTGGTTCGCCGCCAGGCGGATCGCCTGGCGCCGCGGCGAGACCCTGCCTCTGGCGATGCTGGCCCCACCCTGCGGCGTGCGCGCGCTCGCCGTCCGCGCCCTCGACAAGGCCGGCATCGTCTGGAGCGAGAGCTTTGTCGGCGGCGGCGTTACCGCGGTGTCCGCCGCGGCGCTGGCCGGC
>NZ_LLXZ01000080.1:0-94744 GCF_001440395.1 Bradyrhizobium jicamae
CGCCGCCGCGGCCGGTGGCGCAGCGGGCTGCTGCGCGGCAGCCGGCGGATCGGCGGCCTGTTGGGCGGCGGCATTCAGCGTGAAGGCAGTCAAGAATGCGCCGGACAGCAACAGGCTGCGCGGCACCGACACGTAGTTCATCATGGACGTTCTCCCTGACGGAAGCCCTTCTCGCCGCGCGGGCCGATATGACGCCAGCGCCGGAGGCTTTCCCGGCCGGCACTCTCCATATTTCTCCAGAGGTGCGCAATCGGAAACATGCCGCTCGCAAGTTGCACCTGCGGCAACGAACGGCGCTGCGAAGCGTTCCGCGGACTACCCGCGCAGTCAGTGCCTGGTGATGGACCCGCCGGGCGCATCGAGGATCGCTTCCGCGAACGGAAACTCCAGCACGATCTCGCCGTCGTCGTCGGTGACTTCGATGGTGGCGCTGAGAAGCGCACCCTCGGCACCATCGGTCTTGAGCAGCTCCCGGATCATGGCGCGCGCCATTTCCCAGGCGCGATTGGGATCGACAAGCACTTCGCCGTCGGGATCGGAAATCAGCTCATCGCCGATACGGGTGTTGAAATAATATCTCGGCATCGGCTGAACCTGATTCCGTTAAGGCCCCGCCACCGGAGGCCGCCACTGTCTCACAAGTTCTTTATCCGGAGCCGGTAGCGCTCCGTCCCCCAGAATTGTCAATTCGCGGCGCGGCGAACAACCGCGAAACGCTTGATCCCACGTTGATTTGACCGGAACGCCCCGCACAACCCCGTGAAAACTTCTTTGCAGCGCAGCATAACAATTTGGGGTTCCGGGAAAAAGATTTAACTGGCGAACTTTTTGATCCGCAGTACCTTAGGGTATGGGCGGTGTTCGTCCGGTAGCAAAGGGAGAGGCTAAATGGCCTGGAAAGCGCCGAAAATCGTCGAAGTGCCGGTCGGCATGGAAATCAACATGTATATGTGCGCCACCCGCAAGTAAGCGGTAGCGCCTATCCATTTCTCACGCAGGTGGATTTGCGGGCGTGACGCGTCCCCGATCACGGGGTCGTGTCTGAGCCCGCAGTCCACCTCGTGGTGTTTGTATCAGTTCGCATCTTCAAGTTTGAATCTCCAGGAGACGGATCATGCTTCGCGTCGTCGTCCTGGGCGCCGCGGCGGGTGGCGGCGTTCCGCAGTGGAACTGCGGTTGTGCGGTGTGCACCAGGGCACGAACCGAAAATCGGGAATTGCAGAGCACCCAGGCTTCGATCGCGGTCAGCGCCGATAGCAAGCACTGGTATCTCGTCAACGCTTCCCCCGACCTGCGCCAGCAATTGATCGCGACGCCGCAGCTTCATCCCAAAGCCGGTCAGCTCAGGCACAGCCCGATCGCCGGCGTGATCCTGACCAATGGCGAAGTCGATGCGGTTGCGGGGCTGTTGTCGATGCGCGAGGGCTCACCCTTCACGCTCTATGCGCATGAGCGGGTGCTTGCGATTTTAAGATCCAACAGCATCTTTAACGTGCTGGGCGAAAACAACGTGAAGCGGCGGGCGATCGAGGCGGACGTCGCGTTCGAGCCCACTTTGCCCGACGGCGCACCGTCCGGCATCGAAATCCTTCCCTTCGCGGTTCCCGGCAAGGGCGCGTGGTATCTCGAAGGCAAGGCGCATCCGGCGGGCGGCGATGCTGCGGGCGATACGCTGGGCCTGCGAATTCTGGACAAGGCCAGTGGCAAGTACTTCTATTTCCTGGCGGCTTGCGCAAGAGTGACCGACGATCTCAAATCGCGCCTTTCCGGCGCCGCGCTGGTGTTCTTTGATGGCACGGTGTGGCGCGACGACGAATTGATCGCGCAGGGCCTCGGCACCAAGACGGGACAGAGCATGGGCCATATTTCGATGTCGGGCGAACAGGGAGCGATGGAGAGCCTGGCCGGCCTCGACATCGGCCGCAGGGTGTTCTTGCATATCAACAACTCGAACCCTGCTTTGCTTGCCGGCTCGGATGAGCGAACGGCGCTGGAACAGGCAGGCTGGCAGATTCCAGCCGATGGAACGGAGATCACGCTGTGAACGTCACGGCCAAGCCGGAAATGACCGCGCTCTCGATCGGCAAGGGCATCACGCTCAACAATGCCGAGGAACTGGAGGCAACGCTCCGCCACATCGGCGCGACGCGCTATCACAGCCTGCATCCGTTCCACCGGCTGTTGCATGGCGGCAAGCTCAACAAGGGACAGGTGCAGGCCTGGGCGCTGAACCGCTATTATTACCAGAGCACGATCCCGCTGAAGGATGCGATGGTGATCTCCCGCTTCCGCGACCGTGCGACCCGGGTCGAGTGGCGACACCGCATCGAGGATCACGACGGCGACGTCGGCAGCGAAGGCGGCATCGAGCGCTGGCTGAAGCTGACCGAGGGTCTCGGGCTCGATAGCGCCTATGTGGAATCGACCGAGGGCATCCTGCCGGCAACGCGGTTTGCCGTGGAAGCCTATGTGCATTTCTGTCGGGACAAGACGCCGCTGGAAGCGATCGCCTCCTCGCTCACGGAGCTGTTCGCGCCGAACCTGCACGAGGAGCGCATCTCCGGGATGCTGCAGCATTATGATTTCGTCAATCCTGACATCATGAGCTATTTCAGCCGCCGCCTGAGCCAGGCGCCGCGCGATGCCGGCTTTGCGCTCGAATACGTCAAGGCGCACGCGAAGACGCACGCCGAGCGCGAGGCGGTCTGCAACGCGCTGATCTTCAAGACCAATGTGCTATGGGTTCAGCTCGACGCGCTGTATCATGCCTATGTCGAGGGCCACATTCCGCCCGGCGCGTTCGTGCCCAAAGGGGATTAGCGATCGATGGCTTTGAGCCGCAACATCAGTGTCAGCGAGGCGAGCCGGCCGAAATTGCCGCGGCACGCCAAGCTGAAATTCGATGAGACGCGGCAGGTCTGGGTGATCCTGGCGCCGGAGCGTGTGCTGGCGCCAGACGAAATCGCGGTCGAAGTGCTGCAGCTTTGCGACGGCGTTCGCAGCGTCGGCGATATGGCCGACCAGCTCGCGGCCAAATACGCCGCGCCCCGCGAGGCGATTTTGACCGATGTCGTTGCGATGCTGCAGGACCTCGCCGACAAGGGTTTTCTGACCGAAGCGCGTGAGAAGACGTCATGAGCGACATTCTCGCAGATGGCAAAACAGCCGGCGCCGCCGCCCCCAGTGACGGGCTCGCGGTGCTCGAGCAGAAGCGTTCGACCGCGGAGACGTTCGGCATCCCCCTCGCCGTGCTCGCCGAGCTGACCCACCGCTGCCCGCTGCAATGCCCCTATTGCTCCAACCCGGTTGAGCTTGATCGTGCGGGCGCTGAATTGACCACCGAGGAATGGAAGAAGGTCTTGAGCGAGCTCGCCGAAATCGGCGTGCTGCAAATCCATTTCTCCGGCGGCGAGCCGACCGCGCGCAAGGACCTGGTCGAACTGGTGCAGCACGCGACCGATGTCGGGCTGTACAGCAATCTCATCACCTCTGCGGTGCTGCTGACGAAGGAAAAACTGTCGGCGCTCGCCGATGCCGGCCTCTGCCATGTGCAGATCAGCTTCCAGGGCAACGAGCCCGTCGTGGCCGACCGCGTTGCCGGATTGAAGAATTCGCATGAGAAAAAGCTCGAAGTCGCGAAATGGACGCGCGAGCTCGACATGCCGCTGACGGTGAACGCGGTCATGCACCGCCAGAACCTGCACCAGCTCTCTGACATCATCCAGATGGCGGTCGATCTCGATGCCGACCGACTCGAAGTCGCCAACGTCCAGTATTACGGCTGGGCGCTGAAGAACCGCGCGGCGCTGATGCCGACGCTCGAACAGATCGAGGAAACCAGCCGCATCGTCGAGGAAGCCGCGACACGGCTGAAGGGCATTCTCGCCATCGACTATGTCGTGCCGGACTATTATGCGCTGCGGCCGAAGAAATGCATGGGCGGCTGGGGCCGGCAGTTCTTCAACATTTCGCCGGCCGGCAAGGTGCTGCCTTGCCATGCCGCCGAGAGCATTACCGGGCTCGAATTCGAATCCGTGCGCTCGAACCATTCGATCGCCTGGATCTGGCAGAATTCCGAGGCCTTCAACCGCTATCGCGGTACCGGCTGGATGCCCGAGCCGTGCAAGAGCTGCGAGTTCCGCGAGATCGATTTCGGCGGCTGCCGCTGCCAGGCCTTTGCGCTGACCGGCGACGCCGGCAATACCGACCCGGCCTGCACGCTGTCGCCGATGCATGAGCAGATCTTCAAGCAGGCCGAGCGCGAGGCCGCCGCGCACCAGGACCGCTTCCTCTATCGCAATTTCGCCGGCGGCACGCTGGAGACGGAAGGCGAGCATGGCGCCTGACGCCGATGCCGGAAAATCCATCAAACGCGCCGATCCGTTTGCACCGCTGACGTCGGAGCAGTTCGCGGTCAGCGACGGTCACGACATCTATATCGAAAGCGTAGGCTGCCCGAGCGGCATTCCCGCGGTCTATCTGCATGGCGGGCCCGGCAGCGGCTGCCAGCCGGACCATCGCCGGCTGTTCGATCCCGAACGCTTCCATGCGGTGCTGTTCGATCAGCGCGGCGCCGGCCGCAGCCGTCCCAAGGGAAGCCGCGAAGCCAACACGCTGCCGCATCTGATCGCGGACATGGAGGCGATCCGCGAGAAATTCGGCTTTCAGCGCTGGATGGTCGTCGGCGGCTCCTGGGGCGCGACGCTGGCGCTGGCCTATGCGCAGGCGCATCCTCATCGCGTCAGCGGCATCGTGCTGCGCGCCACGTTCCTCGGCACGATCCAGGAAATCGAAAACGGATTTCTCAACACGCTGCCAAGGTTTTATCCCGGCCTTTACGACGACTTCCTGAGCGTGCTGCCGGAGGGCGAACGCGCGCAACCGATCCAGGCCTATTTCCGCAGGATCCTTGATTCCAGTCCCGACGTGCATATTCCTGCAGCGCGGGCCTGGGGCGAAACCGAACGTATTCTTTCCGAACATCAGCCCAACCGGACCCGCCTCGATCTGACGGCGCTAAATTCGTCAAAGGCCGTGCCGGCGACACCGTTCATGGAAGCGCATTACTTCGCCAATGACTGCTTCATGCAGCCGAACCAGCTGTTGCGCGAAGCGGGCAAACTCAAAGGCATCCCCGGCATCATCGTGCAGGGCCGCTACGATCTGCTGTGCCCGCCCGCGACTTCGCATGCGCTCGCAGCCGTCTGGCGCGAGGCCGAAATCCGCGTGATCGAGGGCGCCGGCCACACGCTGTACGATCCCGGCGTCCGCGACGCCGTGATGAAGGCGATCGCAGACATGGCGTCCCGAACCAGCAAATAGGAAACAAGAAAATGCCGATGGCCGGAAAAGGCATGCTGCTGACCTCGATGAACATCGATGCCGAGCACGAAGCCGAATTCAATCGCTGGTACGACCGCGAACATCTCGAAGAGCGCGTTGCGATCGACGGCTTTCTCGAAGCCCGCCGCTATGTCGCCCATGACGGCAATCCGAAATATCTCAGCCTCTATTCCACCGAAACCTTTGAGGTGCTGGACAGCCCGGCCTATCGCACCGCACTGGCGAACCAGACGACGTGGTCGAAGGCCAACATCGCCCGTTTCCAGAACATGATCCGCGCGGTGGCGCGCATCACGATCAGCCGGGGCACCGGCCGCGGCGCAGCGCTCGGCATTATTCGCTTGCGGCCATCGGGAGGCGAGGACAAACTGCGCGCCGCGCTGCACGAGCAACTCGATCCCGCACAGCTCGACGGCATCATTTCGCTGCATCTGATCGAGAGCGATCCGGCGCTGTCGAAACCGATCACCGACGATCCCTCGGCGCCCAATCCCGGCGCCGGCGACTGGTTCGTGCTGATCGATGCCACCGATGTCGGCGCGCTGCCGGCGGCCATGCTGCGCTTTGGCGGCAATATCGCATTGAAGCCGCTAACGATCTCGAGCGGTATCTACCGGCTGATGTGGGATCTGGCGAAGAGCGATATCGGCAGCTAAAGCGTGATGACTCTTGTTCGAGTTGTCATCCCGCTTTAGCTTTTTGTTTGAGCATGATCTTTTCGGAAAACCGCTACACACTTTTCCGGATCATGCCCTAGACGCTGCCCCCGACCGCCGCGGGCAGCTTGAGCCGCCATCCGAACCGGCTGGCGCGGCCGGACAGGAAGTCCCTGACTGAGCGCTGCGCCGGCCGTTCGACATAGCGCCACACGACCCAAGCCAGGAACGTCGTGGCAAGAATGATTGCCGCCACCGACGGGACCGGGTTGGCTGGCGCCTGACGGGTAAACAGCACGTAGCCGAACTGCATGTGCAGGAGATAGAGCGGATAGGTGAGACCGCCGGCCGCGAGCACGAGCGCGGACGGCAGCGGCACGTGACGGATGCGTGTGGCCACAAAGATGATCGCGATCGATGCAAGACAGATCGCCGCTACCGTCCATGCGTCGAATGTGCCGCCGGTAAGCGGAGCCAGTTTCACCGTCTTATGGATGGATTGAAACACGGCCGTGCCGATCGACAGCGCGAACATGCCGTACAACACCGGTCCGCGGCGGCCACGATAGAACTGATAGATCAGCAAGCCGACGACAAAGAAGCCGCTGTCATCGGTGAGAAACAGCTTTTCGAGCAGCGGGGCGTCGAGCGTCAGCTCATTGGCGAAGGTGATGCCGAGCCAGACCAGGATGATGGCGTCGATCCGGCGTGGAAACAGCCCGGCCGCGATGAGAGCGGCGACCCAGGCGTAGAACATCACCTCGATTACCAGCGACCAGTAAGAGGTATCCATATAGGGCTGTCCGAGCGCGGGCGCCGCGATGAACAGATTGGCGAGCCACTGCCTGAAGCCGGATTCGAAGTGCGGCGGTCCCAATGCCACGATCGCGAGACAGGTCAGCGTCATGCAGAAGACGAAGGTCGGGTAGATCCGGCTGAAGCGAGCGATGGCGAAGCCGGTCGCCGTCCGGCCCTCGGCCGAATAGGCGATCACGAAGCCGCTGATGACAAAGAAGGCGGGCACGCCGAGATAGCCGTATTTGGCGACCGGCGTCAGCCAGGGCAGCGCCACCTGCGGTATCCCATGCGAAGCCGGGCCCCAGAAGCCGAAATGGTAGAGCACGACGGCCAGCACGGCCGCGAGCCGCAGCAGATCGAGCGCTTCGATGCGCGAATTTGAGTGAGCGGTTGGCGGCATGATTTGAACGTTCCAGAACGGGAACAAATGGCAATGCCGCGAACGTAGGAACTTCCGGTGAAGGCGCTGTTAATACATGTCGAGTAAACCGCTGGGCGAGATTTGCTTTCTGGCAAGCATCGCTCGGTTTCAGAGCGGGTCCGCACGGCCAGCGCTTGCATCAAGCGCCTTCGATTTCTCTTAGCATATTGGGCGAACGCCCTGAGAAGACAGATGAGAACTTCTGCCGAAGTCTCTCACATCGCTTTCAATTGTGTCGCTAATGTTCTTCATGAACTGACGTCCTGTTTCGGAGGTAATGGATGGCGTATGCATCTGCTTCCTTGATAAGGGTCGGCTCACACGCTTAGTGACATTGCCGGCTCCCGTTACCTTCAGCCGCCAATGGAGTCGCATGCATGGCGGAAAAGCCAGCGGGCAGTATCGCCGAGATTTTCGGCGCCTTCCTCAAGCTCGGCCTCACCTCGTTCGGCGGGCCGATCGCGCATCTCGGCTACTTCAGGACCGAATTCGTCGAGCGGCGGAAATGGCTGAGCGAAAGCAGCTATGCCGACATCGTTGCGCTGTGCCAGTTCCTGCCGGGGCCTGCGTCCAGCCAAGTGGGCTTCACGCTCGGCATCTTTCGCGGCAACGGCCTGCTCGGCGGATTGGCGGCGTGGTTCGCCTTCACTATGCCCTCCGCCGTCATCATGTTCGCCTTTGCGCTCGGCGCGACGGTCTTCACCGGGCCGTTCGCCGAGGGCGTGTTGCACGGGCTCAAGCTTGTTGCGGTCGCCGTCGTGGCGCAGGCGATCTGGGGCATGGCCAGGAGTCTCACGCCGGACCGCGAGCGCGCCGCCATCGCGCTTGCGGCCGTTGCAATCGTGGTCTTCATCGGCGGATCGTTTGGGCAGATCGGCGCCATCGCCGTCGGCGCGGTGGCCGGACTCTGGCTGTGCCGTGGAGATGGGCCCGCGCCGATCGGCCATCTCGGATTTTCCGTGTCGCCTGGCGTTGGCCTCGCCGCGCTTGTGTTGTTCGCGATGCTGTTCCTCGCCACGCCGCTGGTAGCGGCAAAGACCGGTTCTCAAAGCCTTGCCCTGTTCGACGCGTTTTACCGTTCCGGCGCGCTGGTATTCGGCGGCGGGCATGTCGTGCTGCCGCTGTTGCAGGCGGAAGTGGTGACGCCGGGCTGGGTCAGCAATGCGGACTTCCTCGCCGGCTATGGCATGGCGCAAGCCGTGCCTGGACCGCTCTTCACCTTTGCGGCCTATCTCGGTGCTGTCGCGGGCCCCGCTCCCAATGGTCTCGCCGGCGCGGTGATTGCGCTCGTCGCATTGTCGCTTCCGGGGCTGCTGCTGGTCTACGGCATGCTGCCGTTCTGGGACGCCTTGCGCCAGCGCCCCAATGCGCAGGCCGCGATGCGCGGCACCAATGCCGCCGTCGTCGGCATCCTCGGCACCGCGCTCTACAATCCGGTCTGGACCAGCGCCGTGCTCACGCCGCGTGATTTTGCGGTGGCGCTTGCCGGCTTCCTGCTGCTGACGGTCTGGAAATTGCCGCCATGGATCGTCGTCGTCATGCTTGCGGCGGCCGGCGCTGCGTTGCGGATGATCTGACGTCTGCTTGTTCACTCAGCATTGAATCAAAAGTGCACCGCACATGCTGCAGTGCCGCATCAACGCTGCGACGCTAAGTCCAAGCTCCCATGCAGTTGAAAGCTAGAGATCGCGCAAAATTGGCTTGTGTGCCGGGTCTGGAATGGCTCTAATAAGATAAGCCTATGATCCAATTCAAAAACCACAAGAACGCTCGTTAAGCGTTCGCAAGGCAAAATGAGGCCGCGTTCCGGTTGTTGGCGCGGACAAGGTAGGAATGAAACCGACTGATATCTCGGCGCCAGACTACTTTCACAAGGTGGTCGATTGCCAATGGGCCTGCCCCGCACACACACCGGTTCCCGAATATATCCGTTTGATTGCTGAGGGGCGTTACAGCGACGCCTACATGATCAACTGGAGATCGAATGTGTTTCCCGGAATTCTGGGACGCACCTGCGATCGTCCATGCGAGCCGGCGTGCCGACGCGGCCGCGTCGAGGATAATCCGGTCGCGATCTGCCGCCTGAAGCGCGTCGCCGCCGACTTCAAGGACGACGTCAGGCACCGCATGCCGAGGCCTGTTGCGAAGAACGGCAAGCGCATCGCGCTGGTCGGCGGCGGTCCCGCCTCGCTCGCGGTGGCGCGCGACCTCGCCCCGCTCGGCTATCACTGCACCGTGTTCGATTCCGATCCGAAAGCGGGTGGCATGATGCGGAGCCAGATTCCGAAATTCCGCCTGCCCGATACGGTCATCGACGAGGAGACCGATTATATCCTCAACCTCGGCGTCGAGTTCAAGGGCGGCCACCGCATCGACAGCCTGAAGAAGCTGCTGGCCGAAAATTACGACGCGGTCTTCATCGGCTCCGGCGCCCCGCGTGGCCGCGAACTCGATATCCCCGGCCGCAAGGAAGCCACCGCCAATATTCACATCGGCATAGAGTGGCTGGCGTCCGTCTCGTTCGGCCATGTCGAGAAGATCGGCAAGCGTGTGATCGTGCTCGGCGGCGGCAACACCGCGATGGATTGCTGCCGCACCGCGCGCCGTCTCGGCGGCACCGACGTCAAGGTCATCGTCCGCTCCGGCTTTGAGGAAATGAAGGCGAGCCCCTGGGAGAAGGAAGACGCCATTCACGAGGACATTCCGATCCTCAATTACATGGTGCCGGTCGCGTTCAAGCATGTGAACGGCAAGCTGATCGGCGTCACCTTCCAGAAGGTGAAGGCCGAATACGACGCCAAAGGCCGCCGCAATCTCGTGCCCTCGGGCGAGCCGGACCAGACCATCCCCTGCGACGACGTGCTGGTCGCGGTCGGCCAGGAGAACGCCTTCCCCTGGATCGAGCGCGATTGCGGCATCGAATTCGACAAGTGGAACATGCCGCAGGTCGATCCCAAGACGTTTGTGTCGACCAACCCGAAGGTGTTCTTCGGCGGCGACGCAGCATTCGGCCCGAAAAACATCATCTGGGCGGTGGCGCACGGCCATGATGCCGCGCTGTCGATCCACAAGATGATCTCGGGCGAAGACATCAATGAGCGTCCGCTGCCCGAGGTGCACGTCACTTCGCAGAAGATGGGCATCCACGAGTGGAGCTACGACAACGACATTTCCGGCGACAAGCGCTACAAGGTGCCGCATCGCGACAAGGTGATCGCACTGAAGGATATCAAGACCGAGGTCGAGCTTGGCTATGACGTCAAGCTCGCGCTCGGCGAGGCGCAACGCTGCCTGAACTGCGATGTGCAGACCATATTCTCGGCGCCCGCCTGCATCGAATGCGACGCCTGCGTCGACATCTGCCCGATGGATTGCATCACCTTCACAGAGAATGGCGAGGAAGAGGATCTGCGGCAGCGGCTGAAGGCGCCCTCGCCGCGTCAAGACCAGGCGCTCTATGTCGCCGAGGGGCTCAAGACCGGCCGCGTCATGGTGAAGGACGAGGACGTCTGCCTGCATTGCGGGCTGTGTGCCGAGCGCTGCCCGACCGGCGCCTGGGACATGCAAAAGTATCTCATCGATATGACTCACGCGGGATCGACATGCCAGACCAAAGCCCGATCAGCAGCGTAAACGACTTCGTCGTCCGCTTCGCCAACGTCAACGGCTCGGGTTCGGCGAGCGCCAACGAACTGTTCGCGCGCTCGATCCTGCGCCACGGCGTGCCGGTCTCCCCGCGCAACATCTTCCCCTCCAACATCCAGGGCCTGCCGACCTGGTACGAGGTGCGCGTCACCGAAGCCGGTCATCTCGGCGCCCGCGGCGGCGTCGACATGATGGTGGCGATGAATCCGCAGACATGGGACAAGGACGTCGCCTCGATCGAGCCCGGCGGCTATCTGTTCTACGATTCGACCAAGCCGATGCCGTCGTCGAAATTCCGCGCCGACATCAACGTGATCGGCGTGCCGCTGACCGCGATCACCAACTCGACCTACACCGATCCGCGCCAGCGCCAGCTGTTCAAGAACATCATCTATCTCGGCGCGCTCTGCGCGCTGCTCGACATGGACCCGAAGCTGGTCGAGCAACTGATTGGCGAGCAGTACAAGGGCAAGGAAAAGCTGCTTTCGTCGAACGTCCACGCGCTGCATCTCGGCCGCGACTGGGCGCTGCAGAACCTGAAATGCCCGATCGGGCTGCAGGTGAAGAAATCGGACAAGGTCGGTGACCGCATCTTCATCGAGGGCAACAGCGCGGCCGCGCTCGGCGCCGTCTATGGCGGCGCCACCGTCTGCGCCTGGTATCCGATCACGCCGTCATCATCAGTGGCGGAGGCGTTCACGAGCCACTGCAAGAAGCTGCGGCACGATCCAGAGACGGGCAAGGCGAAGTACGCGATCGTGCAGGGCGAGGACGAGCTCGCATCCATCGGCATCGTGATCGGCGCCTCCTGGAACGGCGCGCGGGCCTTTACCGCGACCTCCGGCCCCGGCATCTCGCTGATGACCGAATTCATCGGCCTTTCATACTTCGCGGAAATTCCGGCCGTGATCATGAACATCCAGCGCGCCGGCCCCTCGACGGGCATGCCGACGCGTACCCAGCAATGCGACATCATCGCCTGCGCCTATGCTTCGCATGGCGATACCAAGCACGTCCTGTTGTTCCCGGAAGATCCGGCTGAAGCGTTCGAGTTCGCCGCGCAGTCGTTCGATCTCGCCGATCGGCTGCAGACCATGATCTTCCTGATGCTCGATCTCGACATCGGCATGAATCATCGCCTCTGCCGCCCGCTGAAGTGGGACGACGCCCGGCAGTATGACCGCGGCAAGGTGATGACGGCGGAAATGCTCGACGAACCCGGCCGCGATTTCGGCCGCTATCTCGACGTCGATGGCGACGGCATTCCCTACCGGACCTATCCGGGCACGCACCCGACAAAAGGCTCGTTCTTCACCCGCGGTACCTCGCGCGACCGCTACGCGCGCTATTCGGAAGAAGGCGCGGTTTACGCCGACAACATGCAGCGGCTGGTGCGCAAGTTCGAGACCGCCCAGGACATGGTGCCGCGGCCTTTGCAAGCCAACGCCGCCAAGCCGACCAAATACGGCGTGATCTATTTCGGCTCGACGGCGCCGGCGATGGACGAAGCGATCGGCCTGTTGGAGGCGCGCGGGCACCAGCTCGACCGCATGCGCATCCGCGCCTTCCCGTTCCACTCCAGCGTGGCGAGCTTCATTGCCGACCATGATTTCGTGTACGTGGTCGAGCAGAACCGCGACGCCCAGCTTCGGCAATTGATCGTCAACGAGAACGGTATCGACCCGGTCCGGCTGGTGCCGATCCTGCACTACGACGGCACGCCGATCACCGCGCGCTTCATCGCCAACGCCATCGGCGACCACCAGGACCACCTTAAAGTGACCCCTCTCCGCAAGGCCGTGTCATGACCTACATTGCAAAGCCAAAGTTTCATCATCCCGGCCTGCCGAAGAACGAACTCGGCTATACCCACCGCGACTACGAGGGCAAGATCTCGACGCTGTGCGCCGGCTGCGGCCACGACTCGATCACGGCCTCCATCATCGAAGCCTGCTTCGAGCTGTCGATCGAACCGCATCGCGTCGCCAAGATCTCCGGCATCGGTTGCTCGTCGAAGACGCCGGACTATTTCCTCGGCAATTCGCACGGCTTCAACTCCGTGCACGGCCGCATGCCGTCGGTTCTGACCGGCGCCAACCTCGCCAACCGCGACCTGATCTATCTCGGCGTTTCCGGCGACGGCGACTCCGCCTCTATCGGCTTCGGCCAGTTCGCGCATTCGATCCGGCGCGGCGTCAACATGACCTATATCGTCGAGAACAACGGTGTCTACGGCCTGACCAAGGGGCAATTTTCGGCGACCGCCGACCGCGGCTCGAAGTCCAAGAAGGGCGTGATGAACACCGACAACGCCATCGACCTGGTGGCGATCGCGCTGCAACTCGGCGCGAGCTTCGTCGCGCGCAGCTTCTCCGGCGACAAGACCCAGCTGGTGCCGCTGATCGCCGCCGCGATCCGCCACAAGGGCGCATCCTTCATCGACGTCATCAGCCCCTGCATCGCCTTCAACAACCATGCCGGCTCGACCAAGAGCTTTGACTATGTCCGCGAGCACAATGACGCGGTGAACCGCCTCGACGTGCTCACCGGCCGCGACCCGATCACGGTCGAATATGCGCCGGGCACGGTGCAGGTGGTCGAGCAGCATGACGGCACGCGGCTGGCGCTGCGCAAGATCGACGCCGACTATGACGCCAGCGACCGGCTGGCTGCGATGACCTTCCTGCAGAAGCACGCCGCCAAGGGCCAGGTGGTCACGGGGCTGCTGTATGTCGATCCGGATGCGGAAGACCTGCACACCCATCTCGACACCGTCGAGACGCCGCTCAACAGGCTGGAAGCCGAGGATCTGTGCCCCGGCACGACGGCGCTGGAAAAGATCAACGCCAGCCTGCGGTAGCTCTACTGCATCAAGCTGCTCGATCGGAAAATATAGATTCGTAGGATGGGCAAAGCGAAGCGTGCCCACCGTCTATCCGTGTCAGTGGCTTAAATGGTGGGCATGCTTCGCTTTGCCCACCCTACACAGGGCTGCCGTAGCTCTACGGCGTCACAGCTGCTCACCCCTCATCCCGGACGCAGGCATCTCGAAGTAAACCGGCTACGCCGCCGCGGCGGCGCTCCGTGGGTGCGCGACATACTCCTTCAGGACCGTGCCGGACGCGTCGCTCTCGACCAGCGACACGTCATAGCTCCAGAGATCGGCGAGGTGCTGCAGCACGCGCTTGGTATCGGTCTCGGTGAGCTGGGCGCCCTTCACCACGGTGTGGCGCAACATCAGGCGGCGATCACCGGCAAGGTCGACATCGACGACTTCGATATTCGGATCGATGAAGCCGACGTCGTACTGCCGCGCCAGTTCGCGCCGCAGCCGGCGATAGCCACGCTCGTTGTGGATGGCATCGACTAGGATGCCGGCGCGCTCCTCCGGATCGTCATGCAGGTGGAACAGGCGGAAGTGCCGCATCAGCCGCGGGCTCATGAACTGGCTGATGAAGCTTTCATCGCGATAATTGGCCCAGATGTCGCGCAGCACGGCCATGGCATCGCCCTTGCCGGCGATATCCGGGAACCACTCGCGATCCTCGGCATCCGGATCGGTGACGATGCGCTCGATGTCCTGCATCATCGCAAATCCCAGCGCATACGGGTTGAAGCCGGAGTAACGCGGATCGTCGAATTCGGGCTGGAACACGACGTTGGTGTGCGACTGCAGGAATTCGAGGAAATTGCCGTCCGTCAGCCGCCCCTGCTGATGCAGCCGGCTCATGATGCGATAGTGAACGTAGGTCGCCGTGCCCTCGTTCATGACCTTGGTCTGGCTCTGTGGATAGAAATACTGCGCGATGTGGCGCACGATACGCAGCAATTCGCGCTGCCAGGGGCGCAGGCGTGGCGCGGTCTTCTCGAGAAAATACAGCAGGTTTTCCTGCGGCAGGCCGAGCATCTGGCGGCGGCGTTCAACATCCAGTATCGCGCTGCTCTTCACCTTGCCGCCCGGAACGGTGCGCCACAAATCGTTGAATGCGGCTTCCTCATGGGCACGGCGCCTGCCCGCCCGCTTTTCCTCGGCGCGTAGATCGAGACTCTTCTTGCCGGGATAGCGATCGATGCCGTGCGACATCAAGGCGTGCGCGGCATCGAGCGTGTGCTCGACCGCCTGCCGGCCGTGGCGGTCCTCGCAATGAGCCACGTAGCGCTTGGCGAATTCGAGATAATCGAGAATGCCGTCGGCATCCGTCCATTGCTTGAACAGATAGTTGTTCTTGAAGAAATGATTGTGGCCGAAGGCGGCATGCGCGATGACGAGCGTCTGCATCGTCGCGGTGTTTTCCTCCATCAGGTAGGAAATGCACGGCGACGAGTTGATGACGATCTCGTAGGCCAGGCCCATCAGCCCCTTGCGATAGGATGCCTCCTGAAAGGCAAAGTGCTTGCCGAATGACCAATGCTTGTAGAACAGCGGCATGCCGACCGATGAATATGCATCCAGCATCTGCTCGGCGGTAATGACCTCGATCTGGTTGGGATAGACGTCGAGCCCCAATTCATCGCACGCGACCTGCTCGCAGGTGTCGCAGATCTTCTGCAACGTCCGAAAATCCCAGTCCGCGCCCTGAAACAGCAACTGGTCGGTCGCGGTCATGACGCGTTCCTTTCCTGCTGGCTACGGCGCTGGAAGAGATCGTGAAACACCGGGAAGATCTCGCTGCGCTCGTTGACCTTGCGCATCGACAGCGGCGCGCCATTCGCGCGCAGACCCTCGTAAAGGGTCCAGAGCGCGGAATTGGGCATTTCATAGGAAAGGCCGTTTTCCTGGCCGACTTCCAGGTAGGCAAAGAACTGGCTGACCGGCAGAATCTTGTCGGTCAGAAGCCGGCTCGCGACCTCGCCGTCCGCGTAGGAATTGTCACCGTCGGACGCCTGCGCGGCATAGATATTCCAGTCCTCGGGGCGGAAGCGCGTGCGCACGATGTCGTGCATCGCCTGCAATGCGCTCGACACCAGCGTTCCGCCGGAAGCCGGTCCGTAAAAGAATGTCTGTTCGTCCACCTCTTCGGCCCGGTCGGTATGCCGGATGAAGACGATCTCGACATGGCGATAACGCCGCTTCAGGAACACGTAGAGCAGCATGTAGAAGCGCTTGGCGAGATCCTTCATGTGCTCGGTCATCGAGCCGGAGACGTCCATCAGGCAGAACATCACGGCCTGCGCCACCGGCTTCGGCACCGTCTCGAAACGGCGGTAGCGGATGTCGATCGGATCGATGAACGGGATCCGCTTGATCTTCGCCTTCAGGGCCTCGATCTCGGCCAGCACTTCGACGCGGCGCGCCTCGCTGCAATCCTCAAGCTCGGCTTCGAGGGCCGCCAGTTCCTCCGGCCGCGGCCGCCGTAGCGCGACGCGACGCGCCAAGGCACGGCTTACCGTTCGGCTGATCGAAATATTGGCGGGCGAACCGGATGTGGAGTAACCCGCCCGGCGAATGCCCTCGCATTCGACCTCGGCCAGCTTTCGCTTGGCGAGATCAGGCAATTCGAGGTCGTCCAGGAACAGGTCGACAAACTCATCGCGGCTGAGGACGAAGCGGAACGTATCCTCGCTGTCGCCCTCGCCCGCACCCCTGCCCTTGCCGCCGCTCTGGTTCGGCCGCGGCAGCATGTCACCTTCGATGAACTTCTTGTTTCCAGGCAGGACCATGTCGCGCGTGCCGCCCTCACGGCGGAAACGCGGCTCGTCCATGCCATCGATCGGGACGCTGACTTCGCCGCCTTCCAGGACATCCTTGATGTCCCGTTCCTGCGACGACTTCTTCACCGCCCCTTGAACCAGCGCTTTGGCGCGACGCAGAAAGCGCTGGCGATTTTCCAGACTCTTGCTACCCGGATTCAGGCGCCGGTCGACGATGTGAATGGCCACGGTCTCATCCGCCTCAGCCTGCCTGTTTTACGCGCATGTACCACTCGACCAACCTGCGGACTTGTCGCTCGGTATAGCCTCGCTCGACCATGCGCGCGACAAACTCGCCATGCTTCTTTTCGGTCTCGCCGTCCTTCTTCGAGCCGAACGAAATCACGGGAAGCAGGTCCTCGACCTGGGAGAATATCCGCTTTTCGATCACTTCGCGAATCTTCTCGTAGCTGGTCCACGCCGGGTTCTTGCCGGCGTTCTGGGCGCGCGAGCGCAGCGAGAACTTGACCACCTCGTTGCGGAAGTCCTTCGGATTGGCGATGCCGGCCGGCTTTTCGATCTTGGTCAGTTCCTGATTGAGCAACTCGCGATCGAGCATTTGTCCGGTGTCGCGATCCTTGAAATCCTGGTCCTCGATCCAGGCATCGGCATAGTCGACATAGCGATCGAACAGGTTCTGGCCGTAATCCGAATAGGATTCGAGGTAGGCCTTCTGGATCTCATGCCCGATGAATTCGGCATAGCGCGGCGCGAGTTCAGCCTTGATGAACTCGAGGTAACGCTTCTCGACCTCGTCGGGAAGCTGTTCACGCCGGATCGCCTGTTCCAGCGTGTACATCAGATGGACCGCGTCGGCACCAACCTCGCTGGTGTCGTGATTGAAGGTCGCGGCGAGGACCTTGAACGCGAAGCGGGTCGAAACACCGTCCATGCCTTCATCGACGCCGGCAGCATCCCTGTATTCCTGAACGCTGCGCGCCTTCGGATCGGATTCCTTCAGGCTCTCACCGTCATAGATCCGCATCTTGGCAAACACGGTCGAATTCTCGTGCCTGCGCAACCGCGACATCACCGAGAAGCGCGCCATCGTTTCCAGCGTGGCAGGAGCGCACGGTGCGGCCGCCAGTTCGGAGCTCTGGATCAGCTTCTCGTAGATCTTCTGCTCTTCGGTGACCCGCAGGACATACGGCACCTTGATGACGCAGATACGGTCGATGAAGGCTTCGTTGTTCTTGTTGGTCTTGAAGCTTTGCCACTCGGCCTCATTGGAGTGGGCGAGGATGACGCCGGTGAACGGGATCGCGCCGATGTTCTCGGTGCCGATATAGTTGCCTTCCTGCGTCGCCGTCAGCAGCGGATGCAGCATCTTGATCGGCGCCTTGAACATCTCGACGAATTCGAGAATGCCCTGGTTGGAGCGATTGAGGCCGCCGGAATAGCTGTAGGCGTCAGGATCGTTCTGGGCGAGGGTCTCCAGCTTACGGATGTCGACCTTGCCGACCAGCGACGAGATATCCTGGTTGTTTTCGTCGCCGGGCTCGGTCTTTGCGATCGCGATCTGACGCAGCCGCGACGGCTGGATCTTGGCGACGCGGAACTGCGAGATGTCGCCGCCGAAGGCTTCGAGGCGCTTGTAGCACCACGGGCTCATCAGACCAGTGAGGCGGCGGCGCGGAATGCCGTACTTTTCCTCGAGCATCGGCCCCAGCGATTCCGGATCGAACAGGCTGAGCGGACTCTCGAACACGGGGCTCAGTTCGTCGCCGGCCTTCAACACGTAGATGGGATGAACTTCCATCAACGACTTGAGGCGCTCGGCGAGCGACGACTTTCCGCCGCCGACGGGACCGAGCAGATAGAGGATCTGCTTGCGCTCTTCGAGACCCTGAGCTGCGTGGCGGAAGAATCCGACGATGCGCTCGATCGTGTCTTCCATCCCATAGAAGCCGGCGAAAGCCGGATAGAGCCGCATCGTGCGGTTCAAAAAGATACGGCCAAGGCGAGGGTCCTTGGCCGTGTCAATCATCTGAGGCTCGCCGATCGCAGCTAGTAGTCGCTCTGCAGCGTTGGCATATCGCATCGGATCGTTTCGACACGACTCCAGATATTCCGCCATCGACATATCGGTCTGGCTTCTAGCTTCGAAGGACCGGGCGAAAGCATTGAACAGAGAATCGTTGTACATGATCCGTCTCTCCATGGTCACCTGATAAATGCCGGACGCACCGTCGGGTTCCAGTATCGGAGCGTCACAGCTTCCGTCTCGCGAATCACCATAAGCATCTGCACCGATTGGACACGCGAGCCAGATCACAATGCAATGCAATAGTCGTGCTAAGCGGCTCAGCCTCGTAAAGATACGGTGCCATTTCGCTCCCGTTGTATCCGTGCGGCAACATTTTGCACCGGGCAAATACCGGGTGGGCGATAAGGGGTTTCTTAACGATTCTGCGCACTGCACTGCTCGAATCGGCGGCGGCTTTGGCAGTCTGAAGCAGCAAAGCGGAGAAAATCCGGATTTCGGGCGGCCCAAACGTGCGAGAACGGTGGCCTTTTGTCACCTTCGGCAGGCCGACCAGTCGCCAGGAGGGCCAAGATTAACACCCGTTCATTTCGTGGGCCGGGCGTTGAACGCACCCCGTGCCAACTGCAACTAAAGTACGGTGCCGCGCGTTTAATCCGAGTCTGCCATGAAATTCGTCTGGATCGTCGCAGCTGTTGCCTCCCTCGTCGGAGCCAATGCCTCTTTCGCCCAGGAGGCGGTCGACAAGGCGAAAGCCGCCACCTTCGACATCAAGATGTTCAGCGGACCGCTCAGCCACAAGAGCTATGTCTGCTTTGTGCGTCGTTATGACGCCAGCCATCTGGCGCAGCATCCCAGGCAGAAGGTCAGCGCGATGAAGCTGCTGTTGACAGCCGAAGAGGCGCCGGAGGACAAGATCGTCAACTATTCCTTCCGCCTCGGCTTCAAGTATCGCCACCGCGCCGGCAATTTCGATTCCAGCGGCTCCTGCAATCACATTGTCGCCGAAAACTCCGGCGGCGAAATTCGCCTCGGCTGTGGCGTCGATTGCGAAGGCGGCGGCATCGAGGTGGCGATGAAGGATGCGCGATCCGCGCTGATCCGGCTGGAGCGGATCAGGATCTGGGAGCGCAACAAGGCCAATGACGACGCCAGCGACGATCTGGTTGGCGGTGCCGACGACAAGACTTTCCGCGTTGATCGCGCCGATCTGCACGAATGCTCCGAGTTGGTGACCGATCGCAACGAGCTTGCGGCACTCAGACACAAGTGAGCCACTCTACATAGGTTGATGAACCACCTACTTAGGTTTGTGAGCCATATCGCTGAGAGTGAAAGGACGTCATGCATCGACGCAATATGCTGTGGGGCGCGGTTTCGGCGCTCAGCGCGGCCTTTGCCGTCTCTCGCGCGAACGCTGCTGCCGAAGTGCCTTCGACAAAATTGAAGGTGATCTATCACCTCAACGATCTCGACAAGGTCAGCTTCGCGCTGGGCAACATTCAGAACCATCTCGATGGCGTCGGCGGCCCCGATCACGTCACGATCGCGCTGGTGATTCACGGCCAGGCGTTGCGGGCGTTTCACTCGGCTTCCACCGATCCCCGACATTTTCCGGCGCGTCGGTCAATTCTCAAAAGCTGGAATCGAACTCGCTGTCTGCGCCAGAACCATGAAGTCGCGGAATGTCACGCTGAAGCATGCTGCCGGGCTTCATCGCCAACGACCGCGGCGGCGTAGTGCGGATCGCCGAGTTGCAATCGCGGGGCTATCTTTATCTGCGACCATCAGGCGTTGCCGACGACGTGAATGTTTCACGTCGACCGCTCATTTGAGCGGTCTGCTCGCCGCACTTTCGCCCGCGCCATCGAGTTGAATGCTCCTCGTGTTCGGATGCAGTCGCGATGGCGTCGGCGCGCCCGCCCTTACGCCGACATGCGGGTCGTGTCCCCCTGCAACCGCCCGCGGAATGTTTTGCGCATGAACCCTCAAATGCACGCCGGCGGCTTCCGCCGCACCCGGGTCGAGGGCAAGCAGGCCTGGCAAAAGCACGAGCCAGGCCGGATACGAAAAACGACGGCTCATGACAGGCTCCTTCACAACTTCGTGCGTGTGCCCGTTGGTGTCGCCATTGCGAAACCGGTTCGACCGGCCAGCCACGATCGAGACCAGCCATTTTGCGGGATCGAACCGGTGCCAATGGCGTTATTATTGCCGGGGAAACCGCTCCCATCCGGCCGCAAACCCAACCAAATATTGACTTTCCGGCCCTGCCCCCGAAAGCTGCCGGAAGCCCGAAAAACGACCGATCGAACAGAACAGGCACCATGAATCCCGTCAAAGCACTCGAAAACCATGGCCAGGCGATCTGGCTGGACTTCCTCGCCCGCGGCTTCGTCGCCAAGGGCGACCTCAAGGCGCTGATCGACACCGACGGCGTCAAGGGCGTGACGTCGAACCCCTCGATCTTCGAAAAGGCGATCGGCAGTTCGGACGAATATGACGGCGCGATCAGCCAAGCCCTGAAGGCGGGCGACCGCCCGGTCGCCGACCTGTTCGAGGCGGTGGCGATCGAGGACATCCAGAACGCCGCCGACGTGCTGCGCCCGGTTTATGACAGCTTGAACGGCGGCGACGGCTTTGTCAGCCTTGAGGTTTCGCCCTATCTGGCGATGGACACCAAGGGCACGATTGCCGAGGCCGAGCGGCTCTGGAAGGACGTCAATCGGCAGAATTTGATGGTGAAGGTGCCGGCCACGCCGGAGGGCCTGCCCGCGATCAAACATCTGATCGGCGAAGGCATCAGCATCAACATCACGCTGCTGTTCTCGCAGGACGTCTATCGCGAGGTGGCGGAGGCCTATATCGCGGGTCTGGAAAACTACGTCGCCAAGGGCGGCGATCCCTCGCACGTCGCCAGCGTCGCGTCTTTCTTCGTCAGCCGCATCGATACCGCCGTCGACAAGCAACTCGACGACAAGATCGCCAGGGCCAATGACCCCAGCGAGAAGGAGCGGCTGAGCGCACTGAAAGGCAAGGTCGCCATCGCCAACGCCAAGCTCGCCTATCAGGATTACAAGCAGCTGTTCGCAGGTCCGCGCTGGGAGAAGCTTGCCGCTGAGGGCGCCAAGCCGCAGCGGCTGCTGTGGGCTTCCACCGGCACCAAGAACAAGGATTACAGCGACGTGCTGTATGTCGAGGAGTTGATCGGTCCCAACACCGTCAACACGGTGCCGCCGGCAACGCTCGACGCGTTCCGCGACCACGGCAAGCCGCGCGACAGCCTTGAAGAAAATATCGAGGATGCCTGCCGCGTACTGGAAGAGCTCGAAAAATCCGGCATCTCGCTCGACGATATCACCGCCGAGCTGGTCACCGACGGCGTCAAGCTGTTCGCGGATGCTGCCGACAAGCTGTATGGCGCGGTTGCGAACAAGCGCGCGGCGTCACTCGGCGGCGGCATCGACCGGCAACAACTCGCGCTCGGTGATGGCATCCGGAAGGCTGTCGAGAAGGGCACCGAGGACTGGCGCGCATCGGCGAAGATTCGCAGGCTGTGGCAGAAGGACAAATCGGTCTGGACCGGCGATGACGAGAACAAATGGCTGGGCTGGCTGGACAGCCCCGCGGCCGCCGACGTCGCCAATTACGAGGATTTTGCTCAGCGCGTGAAGGGGCAGAATTTCAGCGATGCCGTCGTGCTCGGCATGGGCGGATCGAGCCTCGGGCCGGAGGTACTGGCGGAAACGTTCCCGAAGAAGTCCGGCTTCCCGAAGCTGCATGTGCTTGACTCGACCGATCCCGCGCAGGTGCGCGCGATGGAGGACACGGTCGATCTCGCCCATACGCTGTTCATCGTTTCCAGCAAATCCGGCGGTACCACCGAGCCGAACGTGATGAAGGATTACTTCTTCGATCGCGTCGCCCGGACGGTCGGCAAGGACAAGGCCGGCCATCGCTTCGTCGCCGTCACCGATCCCGGCTCGTCGCTGGAGAAGAATGCGATAAAGCAGGGTTTTGCCCGCATCTTCCACGGCGATCCCGCGATCGGCGGACGCTATTCCGTGCTGTCGCCGTTCGGTCTGGTGCCGGCCGCGGCCGCCGGCGTCGACGTTCGCAGCCTGATCGCGCATACGCTTTCGATGGTGCGCTCCTGCGGCGCCGACGTGCCGCCACACGAGAACCCGGGTGTGCAGCTTGGGCTCGCGATGGGTCTCGCCGGCCTCGAAGGTCGCGACAAGGTGACCATCACCTCGTCGGAGAAGGTCGCCGATTTCGGCGCCTGGGCCGAGCAGCTGATCGCCGAATCCACCGGCAAGGAGGGCAAAGGCCTGATCCCGATCGACGGCGAGCCGCTCGGTGCCCCCTCGCTCTACGGCAACGACCGTTTCTTCATCGACATCCGGACCGAAGGCGAGGACGACGCCTCGCATGATGACCGGCTTACCGCGCTGGAGGCGGCCGGACATCCCGTGGCCCGTATCGTCATGAAATCGATCGACCATCTCGGCCAGGAATTTTTCCGGTTCGAGATGGCGACCGCCGTGGCCGGCGCGATCCTCGGCATCAACCCGTTCAACCAGCCCGATGTGGAAGCGGCCAAGATCAAGACGCGCGAACTGACCGGCGCGTTCGAAAAGACCGGTTCGCTGCCGGCGGAGGAACCTGTCATTTCGACCGAGGAGGCCGATCTCTATACCGATGCGCACAACGCGGCCGAACTGCGCAAGGCCGGCGCCGACGGCACGCTCGGCTCCTGGATCAAAGCGCAGCTTTCGCGTGCGGACAGCGGCGACTACGTCGCCCTGCTCGCCTATATCGCGCGCAATCCCGGCACGATCGGCTCGCTGCAGAAGATGCGGCTTGCGGTGCGCGACGCGCATCACGTCGCAACCTGCGCCGAATTCGGCCCGCGCTTCCTGCACTCCACCGGCCAGGCCTACAAGGGCGGTCCCGACAGCGGCGTGTTCCTGCAGATTACGGCCGACGATGCCGAGGATCTGCCGGTGCCCGGGCAGAAGGCGAGTTTCGGTATCATCAAGGCGGCGCAGGCGCGCGGCGATTTCGACGTGCTCACCGAGCGCGGCCGGCGCGCGTTGCGCATTCATCTCAAGGGCAGCCTCGGACCGGGCTTGGCTGCACTCGATGCCGCGATTTCGGAAGCGCTCAGTTAGGGAAGTCAGGATATGCAACTCGGCATGATCGGCCTCGGCCGGATGGGCGGCAACATCGTCCGCCGGCTGATGAAGAATGGCCACACCGCCGTGGTCTACGACAAGGACGCCAAGGCGGTCACAGCGCTTGCCGGCGAAGGTGCAACCGGCGCGCAAACGCTGGAAGATTTCGTGGCCAAACTCGAGAAGCCGCGCACTG
Organism: Bradyrhizobium jicamae; assembly: GCF_001440395.1. Taxonomy (GTDB): domain Bacteria; phylum Pseudomonadota; class Alphaproteobacteria; order Rhizobiales; family Xanthobacteraceae; genus Bradyrhizobium; species Bradyrhizobium jicamae. Next base: position 23,912 of record NZ_LLXZ01000080.1, read on the forward strand.
CCTGGGTGATGCTGCCGGCCGGCAAGATCACCGAGGCGACCATCGAGGCGCTGGCAAAACTGATGCAGCCAGGCGACGCCATCATCGATGGCGGCAACACGTTCTGGCAGGACGACGTCCGCCGCGGCATGGCGCTGAAGGAACGCGGCCTGCACTATCTCGACGTCGGTACCAGCGGTGGCGTCTGGGGCATCGAGCGTGGCTATTGCATGATGATCGGCGGCGACAAGGCCGTTGTCGACCGGCTCGATCCCATCTTCAAGACACTGGCGCCCGGGATCGGCGACATCCCGCGCACATCGGGGCGCGAGGGCCGCGACCCGCGCATCGAACAGGGCTACATCCACGCTGGTCCGTCCGGCGCCGGACATTTCGTCAAGATGATCCACAACGGCATCGAATATGGCCTGATGCAGGCCTACGCCGAAGGTTTTGATATTCTGAAGAACGCCAATATCGAAGCGTTGCCACCGGAACATCGCTTCGACATGAATATCGCCGACATCGCCGAGGTGTGGCGGCGCGGCAGCGTGATCCCGTCCTGGCTGCTCGACCTCACGGCATCCGCGCTCGCCGAAAATCAGACGCTCGATAACTACTCCGGCTTCGTGGAAGACTCCGGCGAAGGCCGCTGGACCGTCAACGCTGCGATCGACGAAGCCGTACCGGCGGAAGTGCTGACGGCGGCGCTCTACGCGCGCTTCCGTTCGCGCAAGGATCACACCTTTGCGGAAAAGATCCTGTCCGCGATGCGCGCCGGTTTCGGCGGCCACAAGGAGCCGCCGAAGAAGCCTGATACGAAGGCGTGAGCGGCATGGCGGTCGGTAAAGCAGCACGGCAACAGCCAGATCCCTGCTCCTTCGTCATCTTCGGCGTCACCGGAGACCTCGCGCACCGACTGGTCGTCCCTGCCCTCTATAATCTCGCCGCAAGCGATCTCCTGCCGGACCGGTTTTGCCTGGTCGGCATCGCGCGCAAGGGCATGACCAGCGACAGGCTTCGCGACAGCCTGATGAAGGGCCTGCGGCAGTTTGCAACCCGTGCCGTGGACGATGCGATCGCCCAACGTCTTCTGGCATGCGTGACCTGTATCGAGGCCGATCCGAAAGAGCCTGAATCATTCGATGCGCTGAACAAGCAGCTAGACGAACTCGAGGCCGCGCGAGGGACCGGCGGCAACCGGCTGTTCTATCTGGCGACGCCGCCGAACGCGTTCCTGCCGATCAGCCGTGAGCTCGGCCGCACCGGCATGCTGGCGGAGAACGGCGCATGGCGGCGGCTGGTGGTTGAAAAGCCATTCGGCACCGACCTCGCTTCAGCAAAAGCGCTCAACAGTGAATTGCTCAAACTGGTTGAAGAGCACCAGATCTATCGGATCGATCATTACCTCGGCAAGGAGACGGTGCAGAACATCCTGGTGCTGCGCTTTGCCAACGGCATGTTCGAGCCGATCTGGAACCGCAACCATATCGACCACATCCAGATCACAGTGGACGAAAAACTCGGTGTCGGGCATCGCGGCAGCTTTTACGACGCGACCGGCGCATTGCGCGACATGGTGCCGAACCATCTGTTCCAGCTGCTGTCGCTGGTCACGATGGAGCCGCCGGTGAAATTCGACGCCCATTCGGTTCGTTCCGAAAAGGCCGAAGTGCTTTCCGCGATCCAGACCCAGACCGAGCAGGAGGCGCTGCAAAATTCCGTGCGCGGCCAGTATCGGGGCGGCAGGATTGGCGATACCGAAATCGACGACTATCGCAAGACTCCCGACGTCGCGCCCGGCAGCACCACCGAGACCTATGCCGCACTGAAGCTGACCATCGACAACTGGCGCTGGGCCGGCGTTCCCTTCTATCTCCGCACCGGCAAGGCGCTCGGCGTCAAGCGCACCGAGATTGCCATCAAGTTCAAGCAGGCGCCGTTTGCGATGTTCCGCGACACGCCGGTGGACCGGCTGTCGCAGAACTACCTCATCATCTCGACCGAGCCGACCGAGGGCATTGCGCTGCAATTCAATACCAAGGTGCCGGGGCCGAACATCAACATCGACGGCGTCGAGATGAAGTTTCGCTACAAGGACTACTTCAAGGCCGAACCTTCCACCGGCTACGAGACGCTGATCTATGACTGCATGATCGGCGACAACATCCTGTTTCAGCGCGCCGACAGCGTTGAGGCCGGCTGGAAGGCGGTGCAACCGTTCCTCGATGCCTGGAAGAAGGCCGGCGGCAAGGGGCTGAAGGTCTACGAGCCGGGCAGCGAAGGCCCGGAGGAAGCCAACGATCTGCTAGAACGCGACGGTCGTAGCTGGCGGAAACTGGGCTGAGCGATGACGGCGAACGACGATCGCCATGTCGTTGCGGTCGCCGATCCGACCGAGCTCGCAAAGGCCGCCGCCGAGCGCCTTCTCGCCCGAATAGCCGCCAACAGTGGCCGCGTGGCGATTTGCCTGACCGGCGGATCGAGCCCGAAGCAGCTCTATCAATTGCTGGCGACCGATGCGTATCGAAGCCGTATTCCATGGCAGCGCGTGCACTGGTTCATCGGCGACGAACGTTTCGTACCGGCGGATGATCCGCTCAACAACATGGGCATGGCGCGGGCGACTTTCCTGGACCGGTGCGCGCCAGCAACCAACATTCATCCGATCCCGACCGCGACCGCCGACCCGGCCGATCCCGACCGGTGCGCCGCGCTCTACGAACAGGAGCTACGGTCGTTCTATGGCGCAGACACGCTCGATCCGGCCCACCCCCTGTTCGATCTCGTGCTGATGGGCGTGGGCCCTGACGGCCACACCGCGTCGCTGTTTCCCGGCGATCCCGCACTCGACGCGACCGCGCGCTGGGTCGTCGGCGTGCCCAAGGCGAATGTCGAACCGTTCGTCCCGCGGGTCACCCTCACGCTGCCCACCCTTGCCTCCTGCCGCGAAATGTTGTTCGAGGTTGCAGGCGGAGCCAAGCGCGCGATCTTGACGCGCCTGTTCGCAGGCGAGAACCTGCCCGCCAACCGCGCGCGATCCACCGGCGAGACCATCTGGCTGGTCGACCGGGACGCGCTTCCGGAGGATTTTGGTTGAGCGACAGGACTCCTTGCGCGCTGGTGGTGATGGGCGTTTCCGGCTCGGGCAAGAGCACCATCGCCGATCATCTCGCCAAACGCCTCGGCTGGCGCTACGAGGACGGCGACCGGTTTCACCCGCCAGCCAACGTGGCGAAGATGAGCGCCGGCCACCCCCTCACCGACGAGGACCGCTGGCCGTGGCTCAAAGCGATTGCCGACGAGATCGACCGCCTCGCGGCGTCCGGTGAGCGCGCCGTGATCGCCTGCTCGGCGTTGAAGCGGGCCTATCGCGATATTCTCGTGCACGGGCGCGAGGATGTCCGCATCGTCTTTCTCCAGGGAACGCAGGAGCTGATCGCGGAACGGCTTGCGGCCCGCAAGGGACATTTTATGCCGCCGGGCCTGCTCACCAGCCAGTTCAGAACGCTGGAGCCGCCTGAGACGGACGAGCGCCCGATCAAGGTATCGATCGATGCCCCGGTCGAGGCAATCCTCGATGACATCGTAAGCCAATTGAACCTGGTTTCCCAATGACCCGAATCGCACTCGTTGTTTCCGACGTCGACGGCACCCTGTTGACGCACGACAAGATCCTGACCGAGGGCGCCAAGGCGGCCGTGCGCAAGCTGCATGCGGCCGGCATCGGCTTCACCATCGTCTCCAGCCGGCCGACCATCGGCATGGGCTTTCTGATCGAGCCGCTCTCGATCACGCTTCCGATCGGCGCCTTCAATGGCAGCTCGATCGTCGATATCAAGCTCAAGCCGATCGAGCAGCACCTGATTCCACCTGCGGTAGCGCAGCGCAGCCTCGACGTGCTCAATGAATTCGGCGTCGACATCTGGCTGTTCAGCAACGAACGCTGGTACACCCGTAATGCCGACGGCGAGTATGTCCCGCACGAAAAGCGGGCCATCAAGGCTGACCCGACCATCGTCGCCGACTTCACGCCACATCTTGCGGAGGCCTGCAAGATCGTCGGCGCCAGTTCGGACCCGGCATTGCTGCAGCGTTGCGAGGCCGCGATGAAGGAGGCCGTGGGCAAGGAGGCGACCGCGGTGCGCTCGCAGACCTACTATCTCGACATTACGCCGCCCGGCCACGACAAGGGCACCTTCGTGGACGCGATGATCAGGCGACTCGGCATCTCTGCCGCAGCGGTCGCAACCATCGGCGATATGGAGAACGACCTGCCGATGTTTGCCAGGAGTGGCGTTTCGTTTGCGATGGGCAATGCGGTCGACGGCATCAAGCAGCGCGCGACGCATGTCACCGACAGCAACGAGCGCGACGGATTTGCGGCCGCCATCGAGACTGTACTACGGCTCGGATAGGCGCAGCGTTTTTCATCGGGAGGTCCGTAGGGTGGGCAAAGCCACCGGGTCGCGCGAATGCGCGCCCGATGACAGGCTCCGCGTGCCCACCATCGATAAAAACGATAGACGGTGGGCACGTCGCTAGTGCTCCTTTGCCCAGCCTACGCACTCGCTCCGCCGTATCAAGCCGGCCTGAAGGATAAATCGAGGAGTTGTCAAAGTCTTCCGGCGGCGAATCCGGTCCTGTCGGCGCGCACGATCGGCAAGCGCGAGCCGATGCCTGAGCGCCGCCTCCTCCCATGAAGGCAGGCTCCTCCAGCCCGAGCCTGCCTCGGCGAACGGGCGCCGGCTCGCGCGACTTCCAACAAACTCAATTGGCTTGGCGATCGTTGATCGCCGGCCGGCATTCCGCCGACCGGTGTTGCAGCGGTCGTCAACCGCCGTGCGCATTCGACATCGACGCCAGCACCTCATCGACGCTGAAGCTCGACGGCTTCTGCCGCGGCGGGAAGTCCCGGAATGTCTCGACGAATTGCGCAACCATCGCCTGAGCCGGCACGATCAGGAAGGCCCGCTGGATCGCCCAGTCATAGTACGTATTCGACGTGATGTCGGCCCGCTCGTAGGGGTCCAAGCGCAGGTTGATTAGTTTTGGCAACCGCAGGCAGACGAAGGGCTCCGCCCATATTCGCAGCGTACCCGGGGCACGTTGTTCGCAGAACACCATCTTCCAGTTCTCGTAACGCATCGCCACGAGCTGGGCGTCGTCGTTGATGTAGAAGAATTCCTTACGTGCCGACTTCTCCTGTTGGCCGGTAAGGAGCGGCAACTGGTTGTAGCCGTCGAGGTGTACCTTGAACGTCTTGCCGCCGGAGACATAGCCGGTGAGCAGCTTGTTCTTGATGTCGGGCTCGCCGGCTGCAGCCAGCAGCGTCGGGAACCAGTCGAGTGCCGCGAAGATTTCGTTGCTGGCTTGTCCGGGCTTGATGCGGCCCGGCCAGCGGATCATTGCGGGTACGCGATAGGCGCCTTCCCAGTTGGTGTTCTTCTCGCTGCGGAACGGCGTCATGCCGCCGTCGGGCCACGAGTTCATATGCACGCCATTGTCGGTGCCGTAAATCACGATGGTGTTGTTGGCGATACCGAGATCGTCGAGGGTCTTGAGCAAGTTGCCGACCTGACCGTCGTGTTCGAGCATGCCATCCATATATTCGCTGAGACCGCTGCGGCCCTTATATTCAGGCCGAACGTGGGTGTAGAGATGCATGCGGGTGCCGTTCCACCAGCAGAAAAACGGCTTGTTGGCCTGGACCTGCCGCTTGACGAAGTCGATGGCCGCACTGGATGTCTCGTCGTCGACCGTCTCCATTCGCTTCTTCGTGAGCGGACCGGTGTCCTCGATGGTCTGCTTACCGACCTTGCCGAAGCGCGGATCGACGGTGGGGTCGTCCCGGTCGGTGGCTTTGCACTTGAGCACGCCGCGCGGGCCGAATTTTGCCCTGAACGCGGGGTCCTTCGGATAGTCGACATGCTCCGGCTCTTCCTCGGCGTTGAGGTGATAGAGATTGCCGAAGAACTCATCGAACCCGTGCACCGTCGGCAGGAATTCGTTGCGGTCGCCGAGATGATTCTTGCCGAACTGGCCGGTAGCGTAGCCGAGCGGTTTCAGCGCCTCGGCGATGGTGATGTCCTCGAAACGCAGGCCGAGCGCCGCACCGGGCAAGCCGACCTTGGTCATGCCCGTGCGCAGACCCGCCTGACCGGTGAGGAACGAGGCACGGCCCGCCGTGCAGCTCTGCTCGGCGTAGTAGTCGGTGAACATCAACCCTTCACGGGCGATGCGGTCAATGTTCGGTGTCTTGTAGCCCATCAGTCCAAAGGAATAAGCGCTGACATTGGCAAGGCCGACATCGTCGCCCCAGATGACGAGGATATTCGGTCGCTGCCCGGACGGCGCTGCCGGCTGCTGGGCCTGCGCAACCTGTGTTCCAGCGACAGCATTGACCGCGGCGGCTGCCGCAAAGGATGACCCTGCGAGCAGAATGTTGCGGCGGCTCGGCGTGCGGCCGCTCGATTGCGCTGAAGTCAATTCGGTTTGACGCTTGGTTTCATCGGGCATGCTCACTCTCCCTTCGAGGACTAGGACACAATGACGCGACGTGACTGGTCGCGCATCGACCGGCCCGGCGTGACGCGCGGGACGGACGATAGCGGCGGCAGTAGCTCGGTGCGCACGGATGCGAGCCGCCCTTCAGCACCTTGCGCGGAATCTCGATGTTGAACGGAAAGGTCGTCGCCCGGGAGGCGTGTTCGCAGCCGTCTTCACTATGACTATGCCGTGGAAAATCATTGTGCCGAACGCCGGCCATATGCACGTCACCGGGCATGAACGTGTCGCCCTGGCGAATTCAGCGTCACTTGGCCCACCGCGCGTGGCAAACGCCGATTCGGTTTCGATCGGCGGATCGTTGCGGGTCCATTTGGCGGACGCGACAATATTCGAATACGAGATGTGCACGTCAACGTGATTATCCGGGACGTTGATGTGGCTGAAAGCTCCCGCAGGATCGTTCCGGTTCAAGCGCTCCATGAATCCCGGCTCCGCGCTTCATGGCTTCCTTGAATTCACCCCTACCTTGACCCGACCATATGATCGATATGTGCACGTTTCCCGTGCCAGCGCAGCAGATGCCGCAAGCGTAACCGAAGTAGACCGCGCTGTGATGTACGGTTCGTGCCAATCTTCCGACGCCTCATGTTGTCCGATAATTCGAATCAAAGCTCCGCGCCGGGCAGAGACCCGCCATGTCTTGCTCGCTCATGAATTGAGTTGTTTGCACGGATGTCGCATAGTGTTCGCGGAAGTGCATAAAGGCTGAGTTCCAGCGCAACACACGGCTGCAAGCAGATTCAGACGCATCTGTTCAAGCAGCGAAACAGCGGACTTTGCCGATGGATGACTTGACGGTCATTACGTCTCGCGTGGATGGTTTCGAAGGCTTTCGCAATGCCGTCCACGGCTCGCATGTCGATGTGATGCAGCTTCAACGCGGCCGGTTTCGCGGCCTGCTGACCCATATTGGCGCCGGCGACTTCTCTCTCAGCGTCGGATCTTTCTCCGTCGGACTTCGAACACAACGGACATCGTCCGATCCCAAGCTCATCGTCGGCATGCTGCTCGGTGCGGAGAACCGTGTCACGCACTGGTCGTACGATATGGACCCAGGGGACGTTCTCGTGATTCCGCCCGGCGTCGACCATGATGGGCGATTCCACGGTGCCTCATCATATGCGGCCCTCCGGCTCGACCTGTCCGACGTGGCCGGCGTTTTCGGCAGCGAGACCCGGATGGGCGACCCGACGAACTGGAACCGAAAAGATTGCTATCGCGCGGACCCGCGTATCGGCGGGAGGGCCATCGCAAAACTGCGCGAGATCGTGTCGCGGCTGGCCGATCCGAACATTCGCGTGTCGCCGAAGGCCGTCGAGTTCTGGCGACGCACGATCACCGATGTCGTCACGGCGACCGTCCAGGATTCGCAATCATCCGGCGTGACAGAGATGATCCCATCGGCGATGCGGGTAACGCAAAGGGCCGAGCACTATATCGAAGCCGCCGGTTCCCGCCCCGTGCATATTTCCGAGATTTGCGCCGAGTGCGGCGTATCCCGCCGCAGCCTTCATCGGGCGTTCGACGAGGTGCTCGGCATCGGGCCGGTCACCTTTCTTCAGCGCAAGCGGCTGTGCGACATTCATTCCGCACTCCGCGACTCCGATCCCGCCACGACGACGATCGCGGAAATCGCCCTGCAACATGGCTTTCTCAATCTCGGAAGATTTTCCGGCTATTACCGCACCCTGTTCGACGAGTATCCGTCCGAGACGTTCGGCAAGCGTTATCCCGGCAGGGGCCGGCGGCTGGCGGAGCCTGCCGCTACTTCGAGCGCTGCACTGCCGGCTTCTCGGTTGGCGTCTTGGCCGCGCAGAGGTTATGCGCGGTGTTGATCAGCGCGATGTGCGTCAGCGCCTGCGGGAAATTGCCGGTCTGACGGCGGACCACCGTATCGTATTCCTCGGCAAGGAGGCCGAGGTCGTTGGCGATCGCGACCACGCGGGCAAACAACTCCTGCGCCCTGTCGAACTCCCCTGCCAGAACATAGGCATCCGCCAGCCACAGCGTGCAGGCGAGGAAAGCGCCTTCGGCCGGCTGTTTCTCCGCTTCACGGGGATCGTGCCGCAGCACGAAGCCGTCGCGCATCAGATGCTGTTCGACTGCGGCAAGCGTGCCGCGCACGCGGGGATCTTCCGGTGGCAGGAAACCGACCGACGGCAACAACAGGATGGAGGCATCGAGCATCTTTGAGCCGTAGAACTCGACGAAAGCATTCATTTCAGGGTCAAAACCTTTGGTGCAGACGTCGCGATGAATGGTATCGCGCAGCACCCGCCACTTCTCCAGCGGCGCCTTGAAGCCGAACGTCTCGGCGCTCTTGATGCCGCGGTCGAAGGCGACCCAGGTCATCACTTTGGACGAGACGTAGTGCTTTCCAGGGCCGCGGCGCTCCCAGATGCCGTGATCGGGCTTGTGCCATATTTCGGCAAGGTGCTGCAGCACGGCGCATTCCATCGCCCAGCTGGGTTTATCCATTTCGAGCTTGGCCACGCGCCACTGGTGAAAGGCGTCGATCAATTCACCGTAGACGTCAAGCTGCAACTGCGCATGCGCGGCGTTGCCGACCCGCACCGGCTTTGCACCCTCATAGCCAGGCAACCATGTGGCCTCCCATTCCAGAAGGCGCCGCTGCCCCATGATGCCATACATGATCTGCATGTTGGCGGGAGAACCCGCGGCTGCCCGCAACAGCCAGCGGTGCCAGGCAGAGGCTTCCTCGGTATAGCCCGAGTTCATCAGCGCCAGCAGCGTGAAGGTGGCGTCGCGCAGCCAGCAGAAGCGGTAGTCCCAGTTGCGCTGTCCCCCGAGCTGCTCCGGCAGCGACGTCGTTGGCGCAGCGACAATGCCGCCCGTCGGCGCATAGGTCTGCGCCTTCAGCGTGATCAGGGAGCGCATCACGAGATCGCGGTACTCGCCCTGGTATGTGCAGCGGCTGCACCATTCGGTCCAGAACGTTTCGGTATCCTGCAAGGCGTAGGCAGGATCGATCGGCTTGGGCACGGGCAGATGCGAGGGGCCGTAGGTGAGCACGAAGGGAACGGTGTCGCCCTCGCCCACTTCGAAATCGGCGACCGTCGTCAGGTCCTCGCCGCGGGTTTCCACCGGCGTCCGCAGCACCGTCATGTCCTGTCCGCAGATCGCGAGCAGCGCGGAGCCGTCCTCGCTCTTCTTGACCCAGGGAATGTCGGTGCCGAAGCCGAAGCGGATCACCAGCTGCATGTGCATCCTGACCCGGCCGCGAACGCCGCGCACCAGCCGCACCACGTCGGAGGCGTTGCCGCGCGGCGGCATGAAATCGATCAGGTCGACCGCGCCGTCGGCCGTCTCGAACCGTGTCTCCAGGATCAGGGTGTCGCCCCAATAGCGGCGCGAGGTGCCGATCACCTCCTCTGTCGGCGCGATCAGCCAGCGGCCGTGCTTGTGCGTGCCGAGAACAGCCGCAAAGCAGGCATCGGAATCGAATGCCGGCCAGCACAGCCAATCGATCGACCCGTCACGGCCGACCAGCGCCGCGGTTTCGCAATCGCCGATCAGCCCATAATCTTCGATCGGGCACGGCACGGTGCTTCACCGCCGGAGCGGGATGGCATTTCTTCCAGTCATCATCCCGCTCTGCCTTTCTTCCTCGACCATGATCTCTTCAGATCGCAGCGCGCGAGCGCTCATGGGTTGCCGCCTTCAGCGCGCCGACGTCGACCGTGGACGTCATTTCCTCGATCGTTACCGGAAGCCGCCGCCGCCAGTTCGGATGCTCGTTGACGGTGCCGGGAATGTTGGGCTGGTCGACCACCCCGAGCAGATCCTCCAGCGATACCGCAAGCAGCCGCGATTTGGTTCGCGCCAGGAAATTCGCGACCGAATAGAGATCGTTGCGATCGATGGCGTGATGCCGCAGCACGTCGTCCAGCATGGCAAGCGCGTGCCAGCGTGCCTCGTCGCTCTCGCCGGGGTCGATCCCGAGCGAGCGTTTCAGCTTGAGATCGCCGAACGAGCGCCAGCCGGCATAAGTCGAAAGATCATGGGTGTTGAAGGTGACGAGCGCGTTGGTCAGATAATGATCGATGTTGCGGAACGATCCGTGGTCGTCGCGCTCGAACATCATCACGAGATATGACCAGATGCCCCAATCGGCGATCTGGTCGCGAAACCCTTCGGGCACGGTGCCGAGGTCTTCGCCGATCACGACGCAGCGCTGCGTCATGCTTTCCTGCGCGGTCACCGCCAGCAGCGCCTCGAACGGCATCTGCACGTAGACGCCGTCGCGTGCGGTGAAGCCTTGCGGCACCAGATAGAGCCGCTTCAGGCCTAGAACATGATCGAGCCGGATCGCGCCGGCATGCCGCATCGAGGCGCGCAGCATGTCGCGATACGGCGCAAAGGATTGCTGCTCGAGCCCGACCGCATTGAAGCCGGCGAGGCCCCAGCTCTGGCCGGCGGTGTTGAGCGGATCGGGCGGTGCCCCGACGCCGAGGTGGCGGGATATCGCAACCTGTTCGTTCCAGGCGTCGAACCCGTCGGCCTGCACGCCGACCGCGACGTCGAGATAGAGCCCGACCTTCATGCCGAGCTTTTTGGCCAGATCGTTGGCCGCGCCGAGCTGCCGATCCGCGGTCCATTGCACGAACTCGACGAATCCAATTTCGCCGGCATCCTCGCCCTGGCGCAAGGCGGCGCATCTGACATCGTCCGGCTGCCGCCATTCTTCCGGCCATTCCCACCACGGCTTGCCGAATTTGTGCCGGAGCACCTCGAAGCAGGCAAAGTGCGACAGCAAGGTGCCGCGCTCGGTGCGGAATTTGTCGAAATCCTGTTGGCGCCCCGGCTTGGGAGCGGACTTGAAAGCAGCAAAAGCGGCGCGAAGTGCGCGCCACTTCAATCCGGCGACGCCGACGTAATCGACGACATCGCCTGCCCGCAACGATGCCAGCGCATCGCGGATTCCGGAATCGGGCTGAAATTCGGGAAGCTTTTCAACGTCGATATAAAGCGCGTTGAGAAATAGCCGGCTGTTCGGCGAATACGGGCTGCAATCGCCCGGGCGATCGTCGAACAACGCATGCAGCGGATTGAGACCGACGCCGTCGGCGCCGAGCTGATCGGCGAGTTCGATCAGGTTGGCGAGGTCGGTGAAGTCACCCATCCCCCAGTTGCGCGCCGAGCGGACGCTATAAAGCTGCACCGCGAGCAGCCAGCAACGGTCGAACTCGCCGCCAAACGCCCGTTCCGGCGCCGAAATCAGCGGCACATCCTCAGTCGTCGCGGCGTCGCTCACCTGCAGCCGGTAGATGCCGAGCGGCAGGTCCTTGGGCCAATCGATGGCGTGATCCGAGCTCTCGCCCTTGGCGATAACTCCTGATTCCGCAACGATTTTCCACGCCACCGGCAGCCTGGCTTTCGGGAGTTCGGTGCGCGACGGCCGCCCGGACCGGACCACCACGGGGTGGCCGACCAGCGCTCCCGGCGCCTGCGGCGGCAGGGCATCCAGGATTATTTTGAGCGCGGCAGCGTCCGTCACACGGCGGTGACCCTGACCGTCCAGGAACTCGGTTTGAATCCCCAGGGCTTTGGCTTGAGCAAAAAGGTCCATTCGGCACGTACTTTGCACGCAAACATCAAACCGATGTCGCGAAATTGTCCAATTACGGGAAGGAGATAGACCGTGTCTAACGCTCGGACCCAGCAACGGTTCCGCGGGAACCAAAGCGAGCCGAGCGGCTTTCTATCTAAGTCCGGAACGTCTCCCTTTCTGAAAACGAAACGGGGACGTCATTTCCATGGCAATGGCATCACCGTGAACAAAAAAGCGCAAACCGCCGAAAGCTCTCATTCCGGCGTCTCTCTCCCTATCGATGGCGCCTATCCGCTGGATAAGGACGGCAACCTGGTGCTCGAAGCAAAGGAGATGCCAGCCGCCGCCGACCCCGTGGCTGACGAGCTCTGGTACAAGGATGCGATCATCTACCAGCTCCACGTCAAGGCCTTCGCCGACAGCAACAATGACGGCATCGGCGACTTTGCCGGACTGACCGAGAAACTGGGATACCTGCAGGATCTCGGCGTCACCACGCTGTGGCTGCTACCGTTCTACCCCTCGCCCGGCCGCGACGACGGCTACGACATCGCCGACTATGGCGACATCAATCCCGATTTCGGAACGATGAAGGATTTCAAGCGCTTCATCCAGGAAGCCAAGAAACGCGGCCTAAGGGTCATCACCGAGCTCGTCATCAACCATACCTCCGATCAGCACGACTGGTTCAAGCGCGCCCGCCGCAGCGACCCGAACTCCTCGGCCCGCAACTGGTATGTCTGGAGCGACACCGACCAGAAATATCTGGGCACGCGGATCATCTTCACCGATACCGAGAAATCGAACTGGACCTGGGACCCGGAAGCCGGCCAGTTCTACTGGCACCGCTTCTTCTCGCACCAGCCGGATCTCAATTTCGACAACCCGCGCGTGGTCAGCGCGCTGGTGCAGGTGATGAAGCGCTGGCTCGATACGGGCGTCGACGGCTTCCGGCTCGACGCCATTCCCTATCTCTGCGAGCGCGACGGCACCAACAACGAGAACCTGCCGGAGACGCATACCATCATCAAGCGGCTGCGCGGCGAACTCGATGCCTATGCAAAAGGCAAGGTGCTGCTGGCCGAGGCCAATCAATGGCCGGAGGACGTGCAGGAATATTTCGGCCGCGGCGACGAATGCCACATGGCCTATCACTTCCCGCTGATGCCGCGCATCTACATGGCGATCGCGCAGGAAGACCGTTTTCCGATCACCGACATCCTGCGTCAGACGCCGGATATTCCAGGCAACTGCCAATGGGCGCTGTTCCTGCGCAACCATGACGAACTGACGCTGGAAATGGTCACCGACGTCGAGCGCGATTACCTGTGGTCGACCTACGCCAACGATCCCCGCGCCCGCATCAATGTCGGCATCCGCCGGCGACTGGCGCCGCTGATGGACAACGACCGGCGCAAGATCGAGCTGATGAACTCGCTGCTGTTCTCATTCCCGGGCACGCCGATCATCTATTACGGCGACGAGATCGGCATGGGCGACAATATCTATCTCGGCGACCGCAACGGCGTGCGCACGCCGATGCAATGGACGCCGGACCGCAATGGCGGCTTCTCGCGCGCCGACCCCGCGCGGCTCTATGCGCCGACCATCATGGACCCGGTCTATGGCTATGAATCGGTGAATGTCGAGGCGCAGTCGCGCAGCCTCTCCTCGCTGCTCTCCGCCACCAAGCGGCTGATCGCGGTCCGCAAGTCGACACTGGCCTTCGGCCGCGGCACCATGACGTTCATCCGGCCCGAGAACCGCGCAGTACTATGCTATGTGCGCCAGTACCAGGACCAGGTCATTCTCTGCGTCGCCAACCTGTCGCGGTCGGCGCAGGCGACCGAGCTGGATCTCGCCGCCTTCAAGGACCGTATCCCGCTGGAAATGCTCGGCCGCACGCGATTTCCGGCGATCGGTGATCTGCCCTACATGATCACGCTCGCGCCTTACGGCTTCTACTGGTTCGAGCTGCAGGAGCGTGACAAATCGGCGCCGGTGCCGCAGCGCGCGGTGCCCGAGTTCGAAACGCTGGTGGTGCCGCTCAACGCGACCTGGGTGTCGCTGGCGCGCGAACGCGGCGTGTTCGAGCGCGACGTGCTTCCGGGCCACCTGGCGCGCAGCCGCTGGTACCCGGAGCGGTCGGAGAAAGCGATCCGTCCGGCGCTGACCTCGGCAATACCGTTCTGCGATATCGGCGACAACCGGCCGTGGCTCGCCTTCTTCGAAACCACGGAACGCAACATTACGACGCGTTATGTGTTGCCGATGCAGATCGAATGGGTGCGCTTCGACCGCGAGCGCTACAATCCGCATGCGCTGGCCGCCGTCCGGCAAGGCGCCCGCGAGGGTACCTTGCTCGACGTCGCCACCGACCAGATCTTCATCTCGCTGTTCCTGCGCAACCTGCAGCAATCGCTGACGGTCGACGAGAGCGAACAGGGCCTGCAACTCGAATTCCGCCCCTCCAGCCGCTTCGGCGACAAGCCGATCCGGCAGCCCGAGCACATCCGCACCGTCGAGTCCGATCTGCCCCGCAGCACCGCCCTGGTGGACAACGACTACGTCGTCAAGATCTACCGCACGCTTCAGGCCGGCCCCAATCCCGAGATCGAGATGGGGCGCTTCCTCACCGACGTCGCCAATTTTCCCAACACGCCGGCGTTGCTCGGCAGCGCCGAGCTGGTCGAGGGCAACGAAAAGAGCGCGATCGGCGTCGTTCACGCCTTCGTTGCCAATCAGGGTGACCTCTGGACCGTGAGTGCCGCATATCTCGATCGCTTCGTCGAGGAGCAGCGGCTGCTGGCGGAGAGCATTCACCCCGGCGAGCGCGAGGAAGAAATCCCCTATCTGCGCTACATCGCGCAAGCCGGACGGCGCGTCGCCGAATTGCATGTCGCGCTCGCCAGCAATAGCGAGCTGGCCGAATTCGCGCCGGAGCCGACCGGCCGCGACGACGTGCAGCGCTGGATCGACGATCTGGCGCTCTGCGCCGGACGCGTGTTCGATCTGCTCAGGCAACGGCGCGAAACGCTGAAGGATGCCGCCGACCGGGCGCTGGCCGACCAGGTGCTGGCGTTGCAGCCGGCCCTGCGCGATCGCCTCGAAACGCTGCTGCCGCGCGAGTTCGACGCCGCCAACATCCGCTGCCATGGCGACCTCGATCTCAGCCAGCTGCTGATCGTCAAGGACGACATCTTCATCGTCGACTTCGAAGGCACGCCGCGGCGAACGATTGCCGAACGCCGGCGCAAGGTGCCCGCGGCGCGCGATGTCGCCAGCCTGATCCGCTCGATCGATTATTCGGCAACCGCCGCCCTTGAGCGCGCGCTCAAAGTGGCCCACGATGAGCATGGCAAGTTAGGCGCGGCGCTTGCCGAGTGGCGCGACCGGGCGACCGTCGCATTTTTCGCCGCCTACAGCGAAGCCATGACCGATCAACGGTTGTGGCCGAACGATCCCAGAACCGCCGAGCGCATACTTAACTTCTTCCTGCTCGAGAAGGCTTTGAACGAAATCGAACACGAGTTGTTGTATCGACCGGACTGGCTACGCATGCCCCTGACCGGAATCATCCGAACGTTGTCGCAACCACCATTCGAGGCCGCATGACCAAGCTATCCGCCGAGGCCTATGCGATCATCGAAGGCAAGCATTCCGATCCGTTCCGCTATCTCGGTCTGCACAGCGAAGGCGGCCAAAGCGTGGTACGCGCGTTCATCCCCGAAGCCTCCAACGTGGAGGCGATCGGCGAGCACGGCGAGACCGCACCGCTGCAGCGAATTCACGATGCTGGATTGTTCGCGGGCGCGCTGCCGAATGGATCGAAGCGTTACCAGCTCCGCGCCCGCTTCGGCGAGAACGTCGTCGATCTCGACGACCCCTACCGCTTCCCGCCCGTACTCAGCGACTTCGATCTCTATCTGCTGGGCGAAGGTACCCATCGGCGGATCTACGACAAGCTCGGTGCACATCCGATGCGGCTGGATGGCGTCGAGGGCGTCGCCTTCGTGGTGCTGGCGCCGAACGCCAAGGCTGTCAGCGTGGTCGGCGATTTCAATTACTGGAACGCCAGGCGGCATCCGATGCGGGTGCGTGGCGTCGGCTATTGGGAATTGTTCGTGCCCCATGCCCGCGCCGGCGACCGCTACAAGTTCGACATCACCGACCAGGACGGGCGGCGCCTGCCGTTGAAATCCGATCCGGTGGCCTTCGCGGCCGAGATCCGGCCAAGTACGGCCTCGATCGTCGTCGACGAAAGCAAAATTCCGCATCCGCGCCCCGCACCATCGGGCATCAACGCGGTGGGCGCACCGATCTCGATCTACGAGGTGCATCTCGGCTCGTGGCGGCGCAAGAACGGCAATGAATGGCTGAGCTATCGCGATCTCGCCGAACAGCTTCCGGCCTATGCGAAGGATATGGGCTTTACCCATATCGAATTCCTGCCGGTCAGCGAACATCCGTTCGACGGCTCATGGGGCTATCAGCCGACCGGCCTGTACGCGCCGACCAGCCGGTTCGGCACGCCGGAGGATTTTTCGGCGCTCGTCGACGCCTGCCATCGCGAGGGGCTCGGCGTATGGCTCGACTGGGTGCCTGGACATTTCCCGGACGATCCGCACGGGCTCGGCTATTTCGACGGCACCGCGCTCTACGAGCATGCCAATCCGATGCAGGGCCGCCACCTCGACTGGGGCACGTTGATCTACAATTACGGCCGCACCGAAGTGGTCAATTTTCTGGTCTCCAACGCGCTGTTCTGGCTCGATCGCTACGGCATCGACGGCCTGCGCGTCGATGCCGTCGCCTCGATGCTCTACCTCGACTACAGCCGCCCTGCCGGCGAATGGATTCCGAACCGGCATGGCGGCCGGGAGAACCTCGAAGCCATCGAATTCCTGCGCCGCTTCAACATCGAAGTGTTCGGGCATTTTCCGGAAGCCACCACGGCTGCAGAAGAATCCACCGCCTGGCCGCAGGTCTCGCAGCCGGTCGAATATGGCGGGCTCGGCTTCGGCTTCAAATGGAACATGGGCTGGATGCACGACACGCTGAAATATATCGGCAAGGATCCGGTGTACCGGAAGCACCATCACGGCGACGTGCTGTTCGGTCTGCATTATGCGTTTTCCGAGAATTTCATTCTGCCGCTGTCGCATGATGAAGTCGTGCACGGCAAACGCTCGATCCTCGGCCGCATGCCGGGCGACGAATGGCAACGGTTTGCCAATTTGCGCGCCTATTACAGCTTCATGTTCGGCCATCCCGGCAAAAAGCTCCTGTTCATGGGCTGCGAGTTCGGCCAGGAGCGCGAGTGGAATCACGATCAGTCGCTGGACTGGCACCTGTTGGGGCAACCCCGGCACGCCGGCATCCAGAACCTGATCCGCGATCTCAACCACCTCTATCGCGCCGTGCCGGCGCTGCACGAGATGGACTGCAACCAGGCGGGTTTCGAATGGGTCATCACCCATGATTCCGGCAACAACATCTTTGCCTGGCTGCGCAAGGGTTTCGACGCGCATGCGCGCTGTCTCGTGGTCGTGAACTTCTCGCCGAACGTCTATCAGAATTACCGCGTCCGGGTGCCGTTCGCCGGCAAGTGGAAGGAAGTGCTCAATTCCGATGCTGCCCATTATGGCGGCAGCAATGTCGGCAATGTCGGCGAAGTCCACACCCGGGACGGAAGCATACCCGAACTCAGCCTCACCATTCCGCCGCTGGCCGCGATCTTTCTCGTACCGGAAAGCTGACGCATGCGATTGTCCGCGGGAAGTCCCGCCCGCCTGGGTGCAAGCTGGGACGGAAGGGGCACCAACTTTGCGTTGTTCTCGGCCAATGCGGAGAAGGTCGAGCTTTGCCTGTTCGACGCCCAGGGCCGGCGCGAACTCGAGCGGATCGAGCTGCCCGAGCGCAACGAGGACGTCTGGCACGGCTATCTCAACGACGTATCACCCGGGCAGCTCTACGGCTATCGTGTCCACGGCACTTACGCGCCCGAGCGCGGCCACCGTTTCAACGCCAACAAGCTCTTGCTCGATCCCTATGCCAAGCGGCTCGCCGGCCGCCTGGTGTGGAGCGACGCGCATTTCGGCTATCGCACGGGAAGCGCGCGCGAGGATCTCTCATTCGACCGCCGCGACAATGCGCGTGGCATGCCGAAGGCGGTCGTGGTCGACGAGACCTTCAACTGGGGCCGCCGCGAGATCCGGCCGAACATCGCCTGGGAAGACACCGTCATCTACGAGGCCCACGTCAAGGGCCTGACGCAAAAGCGCAACGACGTGGCGCCGGCCTGGCGCGGTACCTATGGCGGGCTATGCTCGCCGGCGATGATCGACCATCTCAAGCGGCTCGGCGTCACCACCATCGAGCTGTTGCCGATCCACGGGCTGATCGACGACCGGGTGCTGGTGGAACGGAAGCTTGCGAATTACTGGGGCTACAATACGCTGGCGTTCTTCGCGCCGGAGCCGCGCTATGCGCAGGACAACGCGCTCGATGCTTTCAGAACCACGGTGGCGCGGCTGCACGACGCTGGCATCGAGGTGATGCTCGACGTCGTCTATAACCACACCGCCGAGGGCAATCATCTCGGCCCGACGCTGTGCTTCCGCGGCATCGACAACGCGTCCTATTATTGGCTCAACAAAGAGCATCCGCGCTACTATGACGATTTCACCGGTTGCGGCAGCTCGGTCAACCTGACCCATCCGCGCGTGCTGCAGATGGTGATGGATTCGCTGCGCTACTGGGTCGAGGTCTGCCATGTCGACGGCTTCCGCTTCGACCTCGCCACCACGCTGGCGCGCGGGCCGAACGGCTTTGACCGCAATTCCTCCTTCCTCACCGCCGTGCGGCAGGACCCGGTGCTGGCCACCGTCAAGCTCGTCGCCGAGCCGTGGGATCTTGGCCTCGGCGGCTATCAGGTCGGCGCGTTTCCCTCGCAATGGTCGGAATGGAATGATCGCTATCGCGGCGCAATGCGGCGTTACTGGAGCGGCGAAGGCAGCCTGATCGGCGAAGTATCGAGTCGCATGACCGCCTCATCCGACCTGTTCCGTCACGACAATCGCGCAGCGCGCGCCAGCATCAATCACATCACCGTCCATGACGGTTTCACGCTGGCCGACCTGTTCAGCTACAACGAGAAGCACAACCAGGCCAACGGCGAAGACAATCGCGACGGCTCCAACGACAACAACAGCAACAATTGCGGCCATGAAGGCCCGACTACCGACGCCGCGATCACAGCGTTGCGCCGGCAGCTCCGAAAGAACCAGCTCGCCTGCCTGTTCCTCGCGCAGGGGACGCCGCTGATGCTGGCCGGCGACGAGGTTGGCAATTCGCAGAACGGCAACAATAACGCCTATTGCCAGGACAATGAGATCGGCTGGGTGACCTGGGACAATCTCGGCAAACCGGGCGACGACCTCACCGATTTCGTCGGTCATATGACCGCGCTACGCCGGCGCTTCCCGCAATTGCGCTACCAGCGCTGGCTTTCCGGGCGACGCAAGGATGGCACCTATGGTGTGCTATGGCTGACACCGGCGGCCGAGGAAATGCAGGAATCCGACTGGAATTTTCCGGAAGGACGATTCCTCGCCTATGTGCTGGGGCCCTTGGAACAAGGCCAGCCGCCGATCTTTATCGTGCTGAACGCCGCGCCCGAAGAGATTGCTTTCAAATTGCCGCAGATGTCCGAAATCAAGAACTGGCAACCGGTACTGAACACGACCGAAACCGTGCAGAGCTTTGCCGAGTTCGCTTCCGGCACGGAGAGCAGCGCGCCGCCGCGGTCGGTGCTTGCCTTTGCAGGCGCGGCATGAATGACCGGCGGTTCGGCCCATCTCTGACCAATTACGGCACGCGGTTTCGGCTGTGGGCGCCGGCCGCAAAGCGCGTCGAGGTGATGCTCGAGCAAGCTCACCTGATGCGGCGTGGCGAGGACGGCTGGTTCACGGCCGACATCGCCGGCGTCAAGGCCGGCGCGCGCTATAAATTCCGCATCGATGACGAGATCGACGTGCCGGATCCGGCATCTGACTTTCAACCCGATGACGTCTTCGGACCGAGCGAGATCATCGATCATGCAGCCTATCCGTGGCGCGCCGAAAACTGGCGCGGCCGACCATGGCAGGAGGCTGTCATCGTCGAGGCCCATGTCGGCACCTTCACCAGGGAAGGCAGCTATCGCGCGATGATCGACCGGCTCGATCATCTCGTCGATACCGGCATCACCGCGCTGGAATTGATGCCGCTGGCGGATTTCGCCGGGTCTCGTAACTGGGGCTATGACGGCGTGCTGTGGTATGCTCCCGACAGCGCCTATGGGCGGCCCGACGATCTCAAGGCGCTGATCGACGAGGCGCATCTGCGCGGGCTGATGGTGCTGCTCGACGTCGTCTACAACCATTTCGGCCCCGAAGGAAATTATCTCGGCCGCTATGCGCCTTCCTTCTTCACGGACGCGCATACGCCGTGGGGCAGCGCAATCGATTATCGCGTGGCGCCCGTGCGCGCCTTTGCGATCGAAAATGCGCTGCACTGGCTGCGCGACTATCGCTTCGACGGGCTGCGGCTCGATGCCGTCAACTCCATCGTCGAGCCGGGCGGGCTGTCATTGCTGCACGATATCAGCGCCGCCACAGGCCAGTTCGCGACCGAGACCGGCCGGCAGATTCATCTCGTGCTGGAAAACGGCGACAACCGCGCCAGCATTCTGGATGCCGCGGAAGATCCGCCGCGCGGCAAGTATCGCGCGCAGTGGAACGACGACTATCATCACGCCTGGCGCGTGCTGATGACGGGCGAGAAGCAGGGCTATTACGCCGACTATCAGCGCGCGCCGAGGGCGGACATCGCCCGCGCGCTGTCGTCCGGTTTCGTCTATCAGGGCGAGATGTCGGCATTCCGCCACGGCAAGCGCGGCGAGCCGAGCGGCCATCTGGCGCCGGCCGCCTTCATCAACTTCGTGCAGAACCACGACCAGATCGGCAACCGCGCGTTCGGCGACCGGCTCGAAGGCAACGCCGACCCGCGGATGATCGAAGCGGCGCTTTCAGTGCTGCTGATCGCGCCTCACATTCCGATGCTGTTCATGGGCGAGGAATGGGGCTCAACGGTCCCCTTCCCGTTCTTCTGCGATTTTGGCGGCGAACTCGCCGACGCGGTCCGGAAAGGCCGCCGCGTCGAACTGGCGTGGGCCTATGCGGAATATGGCGACGAGGTCCCAGACGCGCTTGCCGCGTCGACCCGCGATTCCGCTATCCTCGACTGGGACGGCCGCAACGCGCCGGCCGGGCAGAAACGGCTGACCATGGTGCGAGAGCTGTTGCTGATACGGCGGCAGGAGATCGTGCCGCGTCTGGCCGGCGCAGCCTTCGGAAAGGCCGAGGCGGCGGGCAACGGGCTGCTGACCGCCGAGTGGCGAATGGGCGACGGCATGGCGCTTCGCCTGCTGGCGAACCTATCTGACCAGACCATCAGCCATGCGCCCGGCAAACCTGCGGGAACCCTGATCTGGGGCAGCGAGTTGGGCGACAGCGTCCCGCCATGGACGGTGCTCTGGCGCATCGGATAGGAAAATGCCTCCGGCGATCCCGATCGCGACCTACCGCCTGCAATTGTCGGCGGATTTCGATTTCGACGCTGCCGCTTCCGTGGTGCCCTATCTGAAGGCGCTCGGCATTACCCACCTCTATGCCTCGCCCTTCATGCGCGCCCGCAAGGGCAGCACGCATGGTTACGACGTCACCGACCATGCCAAGTTCAACCCTGAACTCGGCGGCGAAGCCGGTTTTGAGCGGCTGAGCAACGTGCTGCGGCAACACGATATCGGGCTGATCCTCGACTTCGTGCCCAACCATGTCGGCGTGCATTTTGACGACAATCCGTGGTGGCTCGACGTGCTGGAGTGGGGACCCGCCTCGCCGCACGCCGTATCCTTCGACATCGACTGGGAGCAACTGCCCTACCGTGCCCGCGGCGGCGTGCTGCTGCCGATCATCGGCTCGTCGTACGGCCACGCACTGGAAAGCGGCGAGATCGAGCTGCGCTATGACGCGAGCGAAGGCAGCTTTTCAGCATGGTACTTCGAACACCGGCTACCGATCGCGCCGGAACGCTACGGCGAAATCCTGCGCATGATCCTCAAGGAAGCGGGCGCGGAAGAAAGCGCGCCCGGCAAGGCGATGCGCGCGCTGGCGCAGCGCTATCAGGGGCCGCGGCGTCCCAACCGCAAGGAAGCGCCTGGCTTCAAGGCCGAACTGAAGGATATCGCGGGAGCCGCCGATATCATCGCGCGCGGCCTTGCGGCCTATCGCGCCGGGCCGGATCGCGGCGCTGCAACGCTGGCGCTGCATCATCTGCTCGAACGCCAGCATTACAAGCTCGGCCACTGGCGGCTCGCTTCCAGCGACATCAACTATCGGCGCTTCTTCGACATCAACACGCTGGCGGGCCTGCGCGTCGAAGACGCCGGCACGTTCGAGGCGATCCATCGCCTGGTCAAAAAGCTGATCGCCGAGGGAAAGCTGCATGGCCTGCGGCTCGACCATATCGACGGCCTGCGCGATCCCGTGCAGTATTTTCAGCGCCTGCGTCGGCTGGTTCGTGAGGCACATGGTGGCCAGTCCCGACCCTTCTACGTGGTGATCGAGAAGATACTCGGCGAGCACGAGAAGCTGCCATCCTTCGCCGGGGTTCACGGCACCACCGGCTATGAGTGGATGAACGCGATCACCCAGGTGCTGACCGACGGCAACGGCCTGGAGCCGCTCGACGAGATCTGGCGGCAGATCAGCAACCAGTCGCCCAAACTCGAGCCGATCCTGCGGGACGCCAAACGCCGCGTACTCGAAACGCTGCTGGCCAGCGAGTTCACGGTGCTGACGCGGCTATTGGCGCGGATTGCCAGCGGACATTACTCCACCCGCGACTATTCCGCCGACAGCCTGCGGCAGGCGCTCGAACTCTACGTGCTGCACTTTCCGGTCTATCGTACCTATCTGGTACCGTCAGGCCCGTCTGTGCATGATCGCCAGTTGATATCAGGCGCGATCGAACGGGCGCGCGCCGACTGGTTTGCCGCCGACGACGGCATTTTCGACTTTCTCCGCGACACGCTGACCATGGACCTGATCAACCCAGGGCGGGCGCACCATAGCGCGCCGCGCGTCAGGCGCTTCGCCCTGAAGGTGCAGCAGTTCACGGGACCGATGATGGCGAAATCGCTGGAGGACACGACGTTCTATCGCTACCACCGCCTGCTGGCCCTCAACGAGGTCGGCGGCGATCCGGCCGCAAAGGCACTGTCATCAGGCGAATTTCACGACATGATGCAGTCCCGCGTCAGGGAGTGGCCGCATGGGATGACGGCGACCGCGACGCATGACACCAAGCGCGGCGAGAATGCGCGGGCGCGGATCATGGCGCTGGCCGAAATTCCCGGCGAATGGACCAGCACGGTGGCACGATGGAAACTGCTCAACGCGCCGCATCTTCTGGTAGACGGCGAGCTGCGCGCGCCGTCGGCGACGTTCGAGTATATGCTGTATCAGGCACTGCTGGGAGCATGGCAGCCGGACGATGCGTCGCTTCCGGAACGGATGCAGGAATATGCGCTGAAGGCGGCGCGCGAGGGCAAGCAGGAAACGAGCTGGCTCAATCCGCACGCAGCCTACGAAGGCGGCGTGAAAGACTTCATCGCGAAAATTCTCGATCCATCGCTTTCGGGTGAATTTCTGAACTCCCTGCAATCCCTTGCGCAGCGATTGTCGCTGCTGGGCGCACTGAATTCGCTCAGCCAGATCACGCTGAAAGCGGCCATGCCGGGCGTACCGGACTTCTATCAGGGCACCGAGCTCTGGGACTTTTCACTGGTCGATCCGGACAACCGGCGACCGGTCGACTTTGCCGAACGCGCCGGCCGGCTCGCCGCGCTGAAGAAATGGGATTGGGATCGGCTGACGCAGAGCTGGCCGAACGGGCATCTGAAACTGGCCTGGACACGGCATCTGCTCGAGCTGCGCACTGAACTCGCCAGTGTATTCACGGACGGCGACTACGAGCCTGTGGAGGTGAGCGGCTTGCATCGCGACCATTTCATCGCTTTTGCCCGGCGGCGAGGTCGCGAGGCCACGATCGTCGTCGTGACGCGATGGTTTGCGCCGTTTACCGACGGCGGCAGGCATTGGCCGGGACCGGAGAAATACGACGCCGCACTGAACGTCGGCGGCTATGCGGTGGAAGGTTTTGCCGATGCCGACGCTGCGCAATTGCGCCTGTCAGACCTACTGACGCATCTGCCCGTCGCCGTGCTGAAAGCCAGGTTCACCGGCGCCGCAAAGCCCTCTCCACGGCGCCGCCGCGGCTGGTAGGTCAGTTTTTCTTGGTCAGCAACAACTGGCCTCGGCTGCGGATGGCGGCCTGGGCGACCTCGGCAAAGCGCTGCAGCAGCCATGGCAGCACCACCTCGACCTGCACATGATCGTCGGCGACATCGACATGGCCCGCCGCGCCCTGCCCGAGCGCGCGCACGCGGAAGATCATGCGGTTGTCTTCCCAGCGCTCCTCCTCGACGCTCAGCATCGGCACGCTGGACGCGGCGCGCGAAAGCCCGGACTTGAGGCGGCGCATTGCCTCTTCGCGTCCCAGACTATGCGGGATGGAAACCACGAGCGGTTTGGTCATCGCAAAATCCCTCTCTCATCTAACCGCATGTAATTGCACACGCTTCGAATGGAAGAGCCGCGCGCATTATGGCGGCGCAAAGCGGAACTTAGGTGACTCCCGGTTGTTGGTCCCCGTGAAGGGCAGAACATGCAGAACGCCCCTTTGGGCTGAGGAGAGGCTTATGTCTATCGGCACCATCATCCTGATCATTCTCATCATCGCCCTGCTCGGCGGATTCAGCGGCATCGGCGGCGGTCCGTTCTACGGCACCGGATATTACGGTGGCGGCGGATTGGGCCTCGTGATCGTGATCCTGTTGATCCTGTTGTTGCTCGGAAAGCTGTAGATAACGGGCAGAATCGCAGGGTGGGCAAAGGCGCGAAAGCGCCGTGCCCACCTTTCTTGTTGCACGGACAATGGTGGGCACGCTTCGCTTTGCCCACCCTATATCGAGGTCAGTTTCTTCATCGCGGCCTTGATCGAAGCGGCCGCGTCATCATACCCCTCCCACGCTTTCGTCTTGCTCAATAACCCCGGCACGGTGCGCACCGTATACTTCTTCGGGTCGAGATCGCCGCGCACCTGCGTCCACGTCAGCGGCATCGAGACGGTAGCGCCGTCGCGCGCACGCGGCGACAGCACGGCAACCGCGGTCGACATCCGATCGTTGCGCAGATAGTCGAGGAAGATCTTTCCCTTGCGAAGCTTCTTCGACATGTTGAGCAGATAGCGCTCGGGATCATCGTTCGCCATCCACTGGCAGATGCCTTGTGCGAAAGCCTTGGCCTCCTTCCACGTCACCCTATCCCTGGCGCCATGGAGCAGCGGCGTCACCACGTGCAACCCCTTGCCGCCGGTAGTCTTGCAGAAACTTTCGAGGCCGACCGCGGTCAGCCGCTGGCGCATATCTTTCGCCGCTTCGATGACATCGGAAAATTCGACATTGGGCGCCGGATCGAGATCGAACACCAGCCGACCCGGCACATCGGGTTCTCCGGGCGCGCAATTCCAGGGATGCAGCTCCAGCCCGCCGAGCTGCGCCACCGCGGCCAGTCCTTCGATCCGGTCGATCTGCAGATAGGGTTTGCGATCGCCAGAGACCTTCACCAGCTCAAGGAGCTTCGATCCGCCCGGCATGGCGTGACGCTGAAAGAAAGTCTCGCCCTTGATACCGTCGGGCGCGCGCAGCACCGAGCATGGCCGTCCCCTGATATGGCCGATCATCCATTCGCCGACCGCCTCGAAATACTGCGCGAGGTCGAGCTTGGTGACGGACTCGCCGCCGCCGCCGTCAGGCCACAGCGCCTTGTCGGGCTTGGAAATCGCAACGCCCAGCACCTCGGAAGATTTGGCCGACGATTTCATCGATCGCGCCACGGGTGTTACAACCTGGGTCATGGCAGGCCTCTCCGCGCGTACTTCCTTCGCCGGCTTGTCCTGGCGCAGGCCCTTGAACGCGGCCTGCCGGATGTTGCCGCCATCGGTCCAGCCGGCGAACTCGACCTCGGCAATCAGTTCGGGCTTCAGCCAGTGCACATCCCGTGTCTTCTTGGGCGCATCCTTGCCGCCGAACGGGCTCTTGTCCGATGCCGCCGCCTTCAGCGCCGGCATGATGCGGCGGACCGTATCCTGGCCGAAGCCGGTACCGACCATACCGACAAAGACCAGATGGTTGCCGCGATAGACGCCGGCCATCAGCGAACGGAATTTACCGTTGGTCGTCTTCCAGCCGCCGAGCACGACCTCCTGCCCGCCGCGGATCTTTGCCTTGGTCCAGCTCTCGGAACGTCCCGAACGATACGGCGCAGCCAGCTTCTTGGAGACGATACCTTCGAGCGATAGTTTCCTGGCCGACTCCAGCACGGTATCGCCGCGCTCCTCGAAATGATCGACGTAACGGATCAGTCTGTCCTTTCCGTTTCGCCGCTCCTCCAGCAGCCGTTTCAACCGTTCCTTGCGCTCACGCAGCGGCAACTGACGCAAATCCTCACCACTGGCAAACAGCAGATCGAAGGCAAAGAAGATCAGGTCGCCGGTCTTGTTGTCTGCAATCGCGGCCTGCAGGGCGGAAAAACTCGGCACGCCGCTGTGGTCGAGCGCGACGATCTCGCCGTCGATCAGTGCATCGGGCAACGCCCTGGCCGCTCGCGTAATGGCGCCGAACTTCTCGGCCCAATCCAGCCCTTTCCGGGTCAGCAACGCGGCATCACCATCCTCGATCCGCAATTGTACGCGGTAGCCATCGAACTTGACTTCATGGCACCAGCCGTCCGCGTTCGGCGGCTGCTCGACCGAGGCGCAGAGTTGCGGCGCGACGAAATCCGGCATCGCGGAAACTTTCTTCGGTTTTGCGACCTGCGCCGGTGCGCGGGACCTTGTTTCGGCACTGGATCGCAAAGCCGCCGTTCTGCCCCTGGCACGCGCCTCGGCCGCATCGCCACGGTTCGAGTGCCAGACCGCATCGGCTTTGGTCTTGCCCTTGGCCAGCATGAACGGCTTTGGCGCCTTGCCCTTGCCTTCGGCAATCTGCGCCATCGATCGCCCCGAAGCGACGGAACGATCCTCTTCCAGGATGTCGTTGGCCGTGCCTTCGCGTGCGTATTCGTCCCGGTGCTTGATCAGGAGCCAGTTGGTGCGCTTGCCGCCGTAGCGGTCGCCCTTCATTCGCACCAGCACCCAGCTTCCGTGCAGCTTGTCGCCTTGCAGCGTGAATTTCAGATCACCCTTCTTGAAGCCGCGATCGGGATCCTCGGATTCCCAATAACCGCGGTCCCATAGCTGCACGGTGCCGCCGCCATATTCACTGTCTGGAATGGTGCCTTCGAAGTCGCCGTAATCGAGCGGATGATCCTCGACCTCCACGGCAAGCCGCTTGTCGTGCGGATCGAGCGAGGGGCCGCGCGTCACCGCCCAGGACTTGAAGACGCCATCGAACTCCAGCCGCAGGTCGTAATGCAGTCTGGTCGCGTCGTGCTTCTGGATCACAAAACGTCGATGTTTGTCGGGCGCGACCTTGACGTCGCCGGAGGGCTCCGCCGTTTTGCCGAAATCGCGCTTCTTGCGGTACGTGCTGAGTTTCTTCAACGCCACGGCCAAACCTCGACCATCAGGACCGCCCCTGCCACGCAGGAACGAAAACCCATACTAGCCGTTGAAGTTCCCAAACCCAACCCGCGCCCGGAGATTGCAATGGCCCCCCGTGCCTACTGGAAAGGCTCGCTGAAACTATCGTTGGTGTCGTGCCCTGTCGTTCTGTACCCGGCCTCGACATCGGTCGAGAAAACCCGCTTTCACATGATCAACAAGGAGACCGGCAACCGGCTGAAACAGCAGATGATCGATGCCGAGACTGGCGATGTCGTCGAGAGCGACCAGAAGGGCCGCGGCTATGAGCTGAAGAAAGGCCGCTATGTCGAGATCGAAAAGGACGAACTCGAGGCCGTCCAGATCGAGAGCAATCACACCATCGAGATCGACAGTTTTGTGCCACGGGACGAGATCGACAAGCGCTATTACAACCACCCCTACTATCTCGCACCCGACGGCAAGGTTGCGGTGGACGCCTTCGCGGTGATCCGCGACGCCATGAAGGATGAAGACCGGGTGGCGCTGGCGCGCATCGTGCTGACCAACCGCGAGCACGTCATAGCAATCGAGCCGCTCGGCAAGGGACTGCTCGGCACCACGCTGCGCTATCCCTACGAGCTGCGCGACGAGGACGCCTACTTCGAGGACATCAAGACCCCGAAGATCACCAAGGACATGGTCGAACTCGCGGGCCACATCCTGCAGACCAAGGCCGCGCATTTCGATCCTTCGAAATTCAAGGACGAATATGAGGACGCGCTGAAGGCGCTGGTGCGGCGCAAGGCTTCCGGCAAGACAGTCAAGCTACCCGAGCCCGAGGAAAAGCCCGACAACGTCGTTAACCTGATGGATGCGCTCAAGGCGAGCCTGAAGGGCAAGGCGGCGGCGAAACGGCGCGGGCATGGCTCGACCGCGCGGCGAGCGCCCGCGCGACGCACCGCGAAGAAGGCGCACCGATCCGCGGCCCGGCACCGCAAGGCCAGCTAGGCTTCTCCATCGTCATTGCGAGGAGCGAAGCGACGAAGCAATCCATCTCTCCGCGCATGTGGAACGATGGATTGCTTCGCTTCGCTCGCAATGACGGGGTTACCGCCCCGGCTTCTTCCTAACGCTTCGAGTTCTTCAGCCGCTTCCTATCCCGCTTGCATTACGCGAAGCTGGCAGGCATTTTCCTCCCTTGGAACTGACGCCACCGACAACAACGGCGCCGGACCGGGGAGGATTTGATGGCATTGACGAAGTCGCACGTCGCGGGATCAACCACGCCTGCGGTGCGGGAAATGACGTTCGGTGATCTCCTGCGCCGAGCGGCCGAGGCGGCGCCCGATCGTCTGGCGCTGATTGCGGGCGTGCCTGATCCGGCGCTGCGGCGGCAATGGACCTACGCGGAATTCTACCGGGAAGCGCAGCGGACCGCACGCGCGCTGCTGTCGCGTTTCAAGCAGGGTGAGCGCATCGCGGTCTGGGCGCAGAATATTCCGGAATGGATGATGCTCGAGTTCGGCGCGGGGATCGCCGGCATGGTGCTCGTCACCGTCAATCCGGCCTTCCGCGCCCGTGAAGTGGAGTATGTGCTGAAACAGTCGCGCTCGGCCGGCGTCTTTGTCGTCAACGGTTTTCGCGGCAATCCGATGCTGGAGACGGTGCAATCAGTGGCGGCGAACTGCCCCGAGCTGCGCGAGATCATTTGCTTCGACGACTGGGACACCTTCATCGCAGCAGGCGACGATGAACGTATCACGCTGCCGGACGTTACGCCCGACGATCCCGTCATGATCCAGTACACCTCGGGCACGACGGGCTTTCCGAAGGGCGCCCTGCTCCGCCATCGCGGTCTCCTCAACAATGGCGCCGACACCGCCGACCGGATGGGGGTCGATGCCGGCGACGTCTTCGTCACCACGATGCCGCTGTTTCATACCGGCGGCTGCGTCTGCTGTGTGATCGGCGCGGTATCGAAGGCGGCGACCCAGGTGCTGGTCGAAGCCTTCGAGCCCGGGCTGGTGCTGGAAATGCTCGGGACCTATCGCGGCAATGCGATGCTGGGCGTCCCCACCATGCTGGTGGCGATGCTCGAGCACCCGACATTCGCGGCGACCGATCTTTCGGCAGTCAAGGCGATCTGCTCCGGCGGCTCCACCGTGCCGGCCTCGCTGGTGCGGCTATTGGAAGAAAAGCTCGGCGCACCCTTTACGATCGTGTTCGGCCAGACCGAATGCTCCCCGGTCGCGGCGCAAACCCGCACCACCGACAGCGTCGAGGACAAGGCCAACACGATCGGCCTGCCGTTGCCCAATATGGAAACCAAGATCATCGACCCCAACACGGGCGAGACGGTGCCGATCGGCACGATCGGCGAGTTCTGCACCCGCGGCTATCACGTGATGATCGGCTATTTTGAAATGCCCGACGCAACTGCCGCCACGATCGACGCCGACGGCTGGCTGCATACCGGCGATCTCTGCGCCATGGACCCGCGCGGCTATTGCACCGTGGAAGGCCGCCTCAAGGACATGATCATTCGCGGCGGCGAAAACATCTATCCGCGCGAGCTGGAAGAGCTGCTGTTCAAGCATCCCAAGGTCGGCGAAGTCGCCGTGATCGGCCTGCCCCACGAGAAATGGGGCGAAGAGGTTGCAGCCTTCATCCGCCCGGCGCCGGGGGCCGTCATCGACAAGGACGAGATGATCGACTACATGCGCGCCGCGCTCGCCCCGCACAAGACGCCGAAACACTGGTACGTCGTCGACGCCTTTCCGCTGACCGGATCGGGCAAGATCCAGAAATTCAAGCTGCGGGAAGCCTGTACCAAGGGCGAGATGATGGCGATCTGAGAACGACGAAAGGGCGAGGCGCTGTTCCAATGCAGCCGGAACGATGATAGATTGGTCCGGCGATTCAAAAGCTGCCAATGCGGCGGGTGAAATTGATCTTGAAACTGCAAGCGCCGCAAGCCGGCTTCGCGTGCCGCCCGCCTCGACCAGGCCCAGCCGGCCGATGCAGGAGCCGGTAAATCACCATGATGTTTGACCGGGCCTATCGGCAGCGCCTCGACGCCGATCTCGCGCGATGGGAGGCCGATGGCGTGATTTCGCCGGCAGTCGCAGGCGCCATCCGCGTTGCACTTCCGCCCCTCGCCCCCGGCATCAACATCGCTGTGGTGGTGGCGATCGTCGGCGGCCTGCTGATCGCAGCCGCATTCCTGGCTTTCGTCGCGGCGCACTGGATTGAACTGGCGCGGCTGTTGCGTTTGGCAATGCTGTTTGCCGGCGTTCTCGTCGCCCATGGCCTCGGCGCCTGGTTCGCCCGCGCCGGACAGCCGGTGCTCGCCGATCTCTGCGCCAGCGTCGGCGCGATCATTTTCGGCGCCGCGATCGCGCTGGTCGGCCAGATGTATCATTTGGGCGGCGACTTTGCCGGCGGCATGCTGCTGTGGGCGATCGGCGCGCTGGCGGCAGCGGCACTGACCGGCTCGCGCGGCGCGCTCGCGGTGGCGCTTACTGCCGCAACCATCTGGAGCTCGATGCGCACCTTCGAAATCGAAGTTCCGCATTTTGCATTTGCGGCGTTCTGGCTGTTTGCGGGCGGCCTCGCTCTGGCCTGGAATTCGCGCGTGGCGGCGCATCTCGTCGCTGTCGCGGCATTTCCGTGGTGGATTGCTTCTTCGCTTCATCCGCATCTTCATTTCCGGCCGTCGTTCATGCTCGCCAACGGTGCAGCCCTGCTGCTCGGCGGAGGATTGGCGCTTGCCGCTTCAGCCTGGGAGCGCCCAGCTCGCGTCGGAAGCGTCCTGTCGACCTACGGCGCTCTTGCGCTGGCAGGCGCCGCGATCCTGGAAGCGGTCATGGCCAACGAGGCGTTCCGCGGCCACATCGGGTTGGCAAACCAGCCGCTCTGGATCATCTCATGTGGCGTCGCCGGCGTGATCTTCGCCGTTGCCACCGCCACAACGGCACGCCAGATCGGCACGGCCTTCGCCGCGGGCGCGATCGGGCTCGTCCTTGCTGCCGCGGCCGCATGGACGCCTCAGCAATCGAGCGAACCGTGGCTTGCCTATGCCGCCCTGCTCTGCGCCATGCTCTGCCTGGTCGTTTCCGGCATGCTGGACGCAGCCCGTCCGCGGATCGTCGCCGGCTGGCTCGGCATCGCAGGCGTTATCGCGGCCATCACATGGGCCGTGAAGGGTTCGCTCTTGAACCGCTCGATATTCCTCGCCGCAGCCGGCATCGTCGCTGTTGCTCTCGCCTTGATCCTCAATCGTTTCGTGCCGAGAACCCGCGAATGATCACAGGCTCTGTTGCAACTCTCGCTGCACTCTGGTCGCGCATTCCAAAATTCGTGTTGTTCGGTGTTGCCGCGCTGCTTCAGATCGCGCTGCTGGCCGCAATGATCGTCGATCGGATGCAGGTTCTGCGTGACGGTACAGAAGTGACCTTGCAGACCCGTCCTGTCGATCCCAGGGATTTCCTGCGTGGCGACTACGTCGTCCTGGGCTACGACATTACGCAACTGCCGGCAGGCTCGCTTCAGAACCAGCCCTCCGGCGAGCGCCATCCGCTGGTATACGTCAAGCTCACGCCCAATCGCGACGGCGTCCATGAGCCCGTCTCGGTCCATGCCGACCCGGTACCGGTTGCGAGCCCCGAGGTGCTGATCCGTGGCCGCATCGCCTATGGCGCCAGCTGCGGCCCGAAGGCAGACCTCTTCTGCGAAAAACTCACGATTCGCTACAACCTCGAAAGCTATTTCGTTCCCGAGGGCGAAGGCCGGAAGCTCGAAGATCTCCGAAACCAAAACAAACTACTGGTCGTCGCGGCAGTCCTGCCGTCGGGACGCGCCGCCATCAAGCGTCTGCTGCTCGACGGCAAGCCGGTCTACGAGGAGCCCTGGTTCTAGTTCCCTCATCCGTGCCGAAGCGATTTCACGCGCGGTTGCCGCTAGCCCTTGAAGGTCGGCTGGCGCGGATGGATGCAATCCTTGAAGTCCGCAAATCCCTTCCACGCCGGCTCCGGCGCGTCCTGTCCGGCCTGCGGCACATAGATCGACGGCTCGATGGCTCCCATCGTCGGAATATAGCGCGGACAATTCGGAAAGATCGCGCGCGCCGTCACGCGCACGATAAGCTGCGCGCCGACGGTTTCCGCGAGCAGCGGATCGTTGTCGCTCACCCTGGCGCTGCCGTTGACCCGCAAACGTTTCGGCTTGTCATGCATCGCAATGAACAGCAGGCCGACATCGGCATTGACGACGATGTTGCCCAGGCTCTTGAACATGCCGTTGCCGTCATAGTCGGGGAATGCGAGTTCGGACGGCCCGGTGATGCGCACAAAGCCCGGCGCCCCGCCCTTGAACGAGCAATCGGGCCGGCCCTCGGCATCAGCCGTTGCCAAAAAGAAGTACGGCAGGCTTTCGATGTACTGCTTGTCGTCGGCGGTAAACTCCTTGCGCATCAGTTTCTCTTCCAGCCGGTCCGAAATCCGGCGGCTGTCGAACTGATCCTGCAATTGCCGATTACCTTCGTGATACATGACGCTGTCAGCCATGGCGTTGCGTCCTCCTCCGATTCACCCGGGCATGTGTAGTCTACCCGTTGGTCACATCCGGTGAGCATACCATTTTATCGTAAGACCGCATGTGGCAAGCTGACCCGCGTGACAGGCGATACGGATCGTTTGGCGAGCTATCGCAGTCAATTGAAAACCAGTAGATTTATCATCCATTGGCACGGGAGTTCCACCGATGCTGCAGCTTTACGGAAACTCGAAATCGCGCGCGATGCGGTGCCTGTGGATGGTTGAGGAAGTCGGCAGGCCGTATCAGCTGGTAGAAAAAACGACGCGTGCGGACGATCTGCAAACCGCAGAATATCTACGATTGAACCCAAATGCCCGGATTCCGACGCTGGTTGACGGCGATCTAGTGCTCTGGGAGTCGATGGCGATCAATCTCTACCTCGCGCAAAAATATGACGGGTCGATGCACTGCACCAGCCCGGAAGTGCTCGGTCTCGCCGCGCAGTGGAGCTTCTGGGCGATGCTGGAGGTTGAACATCTGCTGCTCAATCTTCTGGAGCATCGCGCGCTGCTGGCAGAGTTTGCGCGTGATGCATCCGCGGTGGAGCGGAACGAATTACTGCTGAAGAAACCTCTGAGCGTGCTGAACGACGCCTTGGCTGGATGCGATTATTTGGCGGGGAACAGCTTTACGGTCGCCGACCTTAACGTCGCGAGCATCCTCGTATGGGGCAAGATGGCGCGACTGGATTTTTCAGCCTACCCGAACCTGACACGATGGCTGAACGCCTGCCTGGCAAGACCTGCCTTTGTGCGCGTGCGCGATCAGGCTCGCCGCAAATAGCCGCCACGATCTGATCAATCCGGCGCCCGCAACCGGTAGCCGATCCCGGTCTCCGTCAGCACGAATTGCGGTCGCTCCGGATCGGCTTCGATCTTCTGGCGGAGCTGACGGACATAGACGCGCAGGTATTGCGCATCGGTCAGTTCGTCCCACAGCTCCTTCAACAGGAAGCGATGGGTCAGCACCTTGCCGGCATGCTGCACCAGGACGCGCAGCAATTCGTACTCCTTCGGCGACAGCTTCACCTCGCGCTCGCCGACCTTGACGATGCGGCGGACCAGATCGACCGAGAGATCGCCGGCGCGAAACACCGGCCGCTCGCCCTGCACCTGCAACTGGTGCCGCAGCGCCGCGCGCATCCGCGCCAGCAGCTCGTCCATCCCGAACGGCTTGGTCAGGTAATCGTCGGCGCCCAGATCGAGCGCCTGCACCTTGCCGGCCTCATCGCCCCGGCTCGACAGCACCACGATCGGCACGCTTTCGTTGCGGCCGCGGATCATGCGCAGCAGTTCGTGGCCCTGAATATCGGGCAGGCCCAGATCGAGGATGATCAGCGCCGGGTTCTCGGCGAGCTTCTCCAGCGCCAGCTTGCCGTTGGAGGCTTCGAGGATGTCGTAACCTTGCGTGCTCAGCCCCATCCGCAGCAGCTTGCGGATCGGCGGCTCGTCGTCGATGACCAAAACCTTGATCGCGGGCGAATTCATGCGGCGGTATCCAGCGCGTTGTCGGCAGCCGGGACCGGCAGCCGAATTGATATCACCGCCCCGCTGCGGTCGCTGCGGTTGGCGGCCGAGATCGTGCCGTGCATCGCCTCGACAAAGCCGCGGGAGATCGCAAGCCCAAGGCCAGTGCCGGGACGGACGTGATCGCCCTTCTCGGCGCGATAGAACTTGTCGAACACGCTTTCGAGTTCTGCAGGCGGAATGCCGTTGCCCTCGTCGAGGATCTGCAGCGAGACGACGCCCTGATCGCGCATTCCCCTGACCGAGATCGTGGTGTCGGCCGGCGCATATTTGGCGGCATTGTCGAGCAGGTTGAACAGCACCTGTTCGAACAGCACGGCGTCGAGCTCCAGCATCGGCAGATTGGGGCCGAGCTCCAGCGATACCTTGTGGTGCACGAGGATTTTTCCGGCCCGCCGCAGCGCGCTGCCGACGATCTCGCCGACGTCATGCCGCGCGGTGTTCGGCACGATGGCGCCGGATTCCAGCTTGGTCATGTCGAGCAGATTGGCGATGAAGCGGTTGAGCCGCTCGGATTCGTCGATCATGGTCGCAAGCAGTTCGTTCTTCTGCGTGTCGTCGAGGCCGGAGCCGAGATCGCGCAGGGTTGAGGCGGCGCCGAGCACGGAGGCCAGCGGCGTCTTCAGATCGTGCGAGATCGAGGTCAACAGCGCGCCGCGCAGCCGGTCGGATTCCACCGTGCGCTTGACCCGGTCCATGTCCTCGACCAGCAGCACGCGCTCGATCGCGAGCGCGCCCTGATCGACCAGCGCATCAAGGAGGCGGCGCTGATCCGGTGTCAGCAACGGCCCGGTGCGGTCGTCATCGATGCCGATGACGCCGATCGCGCCGCGGCCCGTCCGCATCGGCAGGAACAGCCGCTTCGCGCCCGGTAGCGTGTCGGAGCCACGGCCCGCCGGACGGTCATTGCTCCAGGCCCAGTTGGCGGCAGCGAGATCGGCCTGATCGAGCTGGTCCTCCGGCGGATAGCCGGACTTCACGGTGAGCACGCCATCCTCGGTCAGCAGCAGCACCACGCGCACTTTCAGCATCAGCGCGATCTGGTAGGCGGTCGCCCACAGCACGTCGTCCAGCGTCGCGGTGCCGGCCAGCTTGCGGCTGAAGGCGTAGAGCGATTCGGTGGTACGGACCCGGCCGATCGCGGTATCGGCCTGAGACCGCACGCGTGCTGCGACATTGGAAACCAGAATCGCAATCAGCATGAAGAAAAAGAACGCCGCGATATTGGTCGGTTCGGTAATGGTGAAGTTATAGACTGGCGGCAGGAAGAAGAAATTATAGCTTAGCGACGCCGTGACGCTCGCCAGCAGCGATGGCAACAGCCCATAGCGGGCCGCGACGGCGACCACGGCAGTGAGAAACACCAGATCGACGTTCTCGATGCCTCCGAACATGGGCTGGATCAGCGCGGCAGCGGCAAGGCTGATCGCAACGAACAGCAACGCCATCAGATAAGGCCGCGCCTCGAACGGCTCCTGCCGCGCCGCGGTCTGCACCGCCGCTTTCGCAACGCCCTCCTCATCGCCGGCAATGACGTGGACACTGATATTGCCGGAGCGGCGCACCAGATCGTGCACCACGGAACCGCGCGTCAGTTCGAACCACCATGAGCGAGTCGACTTGCCGATGATGATCTGCGTGACGTTATTAGCATGTGCGAAGTGGATGACGTCGTCGGCGATGCGGCGGCCGACGCCGGGAATGGTCAGCGCCTCGCCGCCGAGCGCTTCGGCAAGCCGCATGGTGTCGGCCAGCCGGTCGCGCTGCTCGTCGCTCAGCTGCAGGCTGCGCCGCGTCTCGATGCTGATCGCGGTCCACGGCGCGTGCAGCCGGTCGGCCAGGCGCCTGGTATAGCGCACGAGGCCGGCGGCGCGCGGGTCTTCGCTGACGCAGACCAGGATACGTTCGCCCGCGGCCCAGGGACCGGCGATGGCGTTGGCCTGCATATGGGTGAGCAACTGCTCGTCGACGCGCTCGGCAGTACGCCGCAGCGCCAGTTCGCGCAGCGCGGTCAGGTTGCCCGGCGAAAAATAATGCTCCAGCGCGCGCTCGGCCTGCTTGGGGACATAAACCTTGCCCTCCTTCAGACGCTGGATCAGGTCGTCAGGCGTGAGGTCGATCAGCTCGATGGCGTCGGCGCGGTCGAACACCTTGTCCGGTACCGTCTCACGCACCCGCACATGCGTGATCTGCGCGACCACGTCGTTGAGGCTTTCGATGTGCTGGATGTTGACAGCGGTATAGACGTCGATGCCATGCGACAGCAGCTCCTCGACATCGAGATAACGCTTGGGATGGCGGCTGCCCGGCGCGTTGGTGTGGGCGAGCTCATCAACGAGAGCGATCTGCGGCCGACGCGCGATCAGCGCATCGAGGTCCATCTCCTCGAGCGTCTGCTCCTTGTAGGCAAGCCGCCGGCGCGGCAGCACTTCGAGGCCTTTCAGCAGCGCTTCGGTTTCCGCCCGCCCGTGGGTTTCGACGATCCCTACCACGACATCGGCGCCCGCCTTCTTTTTGGCATGGGCGCTTTGCAGCATCTCGTAGGTCTTGCCGACGCCCGGCGCCGCGCCGACGAAAATCTTCAGCCGGCCCGCGCGGCTGTCCTCGCGCCGGGCTGCCTCCAGCAAAGCCTCCGGCGAAGGACGTTGTTCGGGGTCGCGGCGGGTTTGGACCATGCGGCAATATAGTCCTCACCCGCCGGTGAGCCTAGCTGGTCTCATTTGGAAGCCTCGTCCAATGCCAGATTCAACGCCAATACGTTAACGCGCGGTTCGCCGAGCAATCCTGCCATGCGGCCCTGGGTGTGCTCCATGACCAGTTCACGGACACGTGCTTCCGGCAGGTTACGAGCCTTGGCGACCCGCGGCACCTGGAATAGCGCGCCCTCGGGCGAGATATCGGGATCGAGCCCGCTGCCGGACGTCGTGACGAGATCGACCGGCACAGGCACGGACGGGTTTTCAGTCTTCAGCTTCTCGACGTCTTCCTTGATCCGGTCAGCCAGCGCCTTGCTGGTCGGACCGAGGTTGGAGCCGCCGGAATTGGCGGCGTTATAGGGCGCGGGCACGGTCTTGCTCGGATCGGCCGGGTCCGGCGCCGAGGTCGCGGAGAGGCGGCCATGGAAATATTTGTCGTCCTTGAATTCTTGGCCGATCAGGGCCGAGCCGATCACCTTGCCGTCCTTCTCGATCAGGCTACCTTGCGCCTGCTTCGGGAAGATCACGCCGGCGATCGCGGTCATGGCGAGCGGATAGGCAAGGCCCGTGATGGCGGTGAGCAGCAGCAGGACCAGGATGGCGGGGCGGATTTCTCTGAGCATTGGTGGTCTCCATTAGTTCGTCATTGCGAGGAGCGAAGCGACGAAGCAATCCATTCTGTGTGTGCGGCGATATGGATTACTTCGCTGCGCTCGCAATGACGGTTAAGGCGTCAAGCCAGCCCCAAGGCCGAGACGACGAGATCGATGGCCTTGATGCCGATGAAGGGAACGATGATTCCGCCGAGGCCGTAAATCAGCAGGTTACGGCGCAGCAGCGCGCCTGCCCCGACCGCGCGATAGGCAACGCCTTTCAGCGCCAGCGGGATCAGCGCAATGATGATCAACGCGTTGAAGATGATCGCCGACAGGATGGCGCTCTGCGGGCTCGAAAGCTGCATGATGTTGAGCACCTCGAGCTGCGGATAGAACGCCAGGAACATCGCCGGGATGATCGCAAAATACTTGGCGACGTCGTTGGCGATCGAGAACGTGGTGAGCGCGCCGCGGGTCATCAGGAGCTGCTTGCCGATCTCGACCACCTCGATCAGCTTGGTCGGGTTGGAGTCGAGG
This sequence comes from Bradyrhizobium jicamae, assembly GCF_001440395.1. Classification (GTDB taxonomy): domain Bacteria; phylum Pseudomonadota; class Alphaproteobacteria; order Rhizobiales; family Xanthobacteraceae; genus Bradyrhizobium; species Bradyrhizobium jicamae. The sequence goes on from NZ_LLXZ01000080.1 coordinate 62,733, forward strand.
TCGACCATGTTGCCGGCCTCGCGTGCGGCCTGCGTTCCCGTGTTCATGGCGACGCCGACGTCAGCCTGCGCGAGCGCGGGCGCGTCGTTGGTGCCATCGCCGCACATCGCCACCAGCTTGCCCTTGGCCTGCTCGTCGCGGATCAGCTTCAGCTTGTCCTCCGGGGTCGCCTGCGCCAGGAAATCGTCGACGCCGGCTTCAGCCGCGATCGCGGCCGCCGTCATCGGATTGTCGCCGGTGATCATCACGGTGCGGATGCCCATGCGGCGCAATTCGGCAAAGCGCTCACGGATGCCGCCCTTGACGATATCCTTGAGGTGAATGACGCCCAGCAGCCGGCCATCCTTTGCGACCGCCAGCGGCGTGCCACCTTCCTTCGAGATCTCATCGGAAATGGCCTGCAGCTCGCGGGCCGCATCGGTGTTGACGTTCGCCTGGATGGCGCGAACGGCATTACCGCTGGCCACTGCCTGCGCCGTGCCGCCGTTGACATAGTTCAGGATCGCGTCCACCGCGCCCTTGCGGACCGAAGACGAGCCGGCATCGATGCCGCTCATCCGGGTCTGTGCGGTGAACGGCACAAAGGTCGCGTTGAGTTCGTGCATTTCGCGGCCGCGGATACCGTATTTTTCCTTGGCCAGCACAACGATGGATCGTCCCTCCGGGGTTTCGTCGGCCAGCGAAGCAAGTTGCGCGGCATCCGCAAGATCCTGCTCGCTGACACCGCGGATCGGGCGGAATGCGGTCGCCTGACGGTTGCCGAGCGTGATCGTGCCGGTCTTGTCCAAGAGCAGCGTATCGACATCGCCGGCGGCCTCAACGGCTCGGCCGGACATTGCGAGCACGTTGAAGCGCACCAGGCGATCCATGCCGGCGATACCGATCGCCGACAATAGCGCGCCGATCGTAGTCGGGATCAGCGTGACAAACAGCGCCACCAGCACCACGACCGAGATCGCACCGCCGGCATAAGCCGCATAGCTCGGGATCGTTACGGTGGCGAACACGAAGATGATGGTGAGACCCGCCAGCAGGATGTTGAGCGCGATCTCGTTCGGCGTCTTCTGCCGCTCGGCGCCCTCCACCAGCTTGATCATGCGGTCGATGAAGGTCGAGCCCTGGGCTGCCGTGATGCGGACGCGGATCCAGTCGGACAGCACCTGCGTGCCGCCGGTCACCGCCGAGCGGTCGCCGCCGGATTCCCGGATCACGGGTGCGGATTCACCGGTTATGGCGGCTTCGTTGACCGAGGCGACGCCTTCGATCACCTCGCCGTCGGAAGGAATATTGTCGCCGGCCTCGACCAGGACGATGTCGCCAACCTTGAGCGCGGTGCCGGGGACGAGACGGAAGTTTCGCCCGGAACCTTCGAGCAGTTTCGCCTGGCTCTCGGTGCGGGTCTTCTTCAGCGATTCCGCCTGCGCCTTGCCGCGGCCTTCGGCCACCGCTTCGGCGAAATTGGCGAACAGCACCGTGAACCACAGCCACAGGATGATCTGGAAGGTGAACGCGAGATTGGCGCCGCCGGTCACGAGGTCGCGAATGAAGATGACGGTGGTGAGCGCGGCCACGATTTCGACCACGAACATCACCGGGCTTTTCACCATCAGTCGCGGATCGAGCTTGACGAAGGACGACTTGATCGCAGGCAGGAGGATTTTCGCGTCGAGCATGGTCGACGCCTTTACCTTCTTCTGCAGTTTCACGGTTTCCATGGATGTCACTCCGGTCAGTTCGATCAGAACAAGGTGTTGGCGTTCATCGAGAGATGCTCGACGATCGGTCCGAGCGCCAGCGCCGGGAAGAAGGTGAGTCCGCCGATGATGAGGATCACGCCGACGACGAGGCCGACGAACAAGCCGCCGGTGGTCGGGAACGTGCCGGCGGACGGCGGCACCGATTTCTTCCCGGCAAGCGAGCCCGCGATCGCCATCGCCGGCACGATCATGAAGAAGCGGCCAACGAACATCGAACTCGCCAGCGTGAGGTTGTAGAAGAAGGTGTTGCCGGTCAGGCCGCCAAAGGCCGAACCGTTATTGCCGGTCGCCGAGGTGAAGGCGTACAGCACCTCGGTGAAGCCGTGCGGGCCGGCATTGGCCATCGAGGCCACCGCCGAGGGCAGCACCACGGCGACCGCGGTCCAGCCGAGATACATCAAGGGCAGCACCAGGATCGCAAGCATGGCCATCTTGACCTCGCGCGCCTCGATCTTCTTGCCGACATATTCCGGCGTGCGGCCGACCATCAGGCCAGCGACGAAAATCGCCAGCACGACGAACAGCAGCATGCCGTACATGCCAGCGCCGACGCCGCCGACGATGATCTCGCCGAGTTGCATATTGATCAGCGGAATCATGCCGCCGAGCGCCGTGAAGCTGTCATGCATCGCATTGACCGCGCCGCAGGAGGCCGCCGTGGTGATGACCGCAAACAGCGAGGAGGCGACGATCCCGAAGCGGACCTCCTTGCCCTCCATGTTGCCCCCGGTCAGGCCGAGCGAGGCAAGCGTCGAGGTACCGTTGGCTTCGGCCCAGTAGGTGATGGCGACGCCTGCAACAAAGAGCACACCCATCACGGCGAGGATGGCCCAGCCCTGGCGTTCGTTACCTACCATGCGGCCGAACACGTTGGTCAGCGCGGCACCGAGCGCGAAGATCGAGATCATCTGCACGAAGTTCGACAGCGCGGTCGGGTTCTCGAAGGGATGCGCAGCGTTGGCATTGAAGAAGCCGCCGCCATTGGTGCCGAGCATCTTGATCGCGACCTGCGAAGCGACGGGACCGACTGCGATGGTTTGCTTGGCGCCTTCCAGTGTCGTCGCGTCGACATAGGCACCGAGCGTTTGCGGCATGCCCTGCCAGACCAGGAACAGCGTGTAGACAATGCAGATCGGCAACAGCACATAGAGGGTGCAGCGCGTCACATCGACCCAGAAATTGCCGATGGTGCGCATCGAGGAACGCGAGAAGCCGCGGATCAGCGCCACCGCGAGCGCGATGCCGGTCGCCGCCGACAAGAAGTTCTGATGGGTCAGGCCGACCATCTGGACCAGATAGGACAGCGTGCTTTCGCCGCCGTAGTTCTGCCAGTTGGTGTTGGTGATGAAGGAGATCGCGGTGTTGAACGACAGGTCTTCCGCGACGGCGGACTGTCCTGCCGGATTGAACGGCAACAATCCCTGCAGCCGCATCAGGCCGTAGATGATCAGGAAGCCGCCAACATGAAACAGCAGCATCGAGACCGTATAGGTCAGCCAATGCTGCTCACGCCTCTCGTCGACGCCGGAGATCCAGTAGAGGCCGCGCTCCACGGGACGCAGCACCGGTGACAGGAAGGTCGCCTCGCCGTTGAACACCCGCGTCATGTACCAGCCGAGCGGTTTGACGAGCGCGACAACGATCGCGCAGTACAGGATGATTTGAAACCAGCCGATGACAGTCATTGTCGGAAACCCCTTCAGAATTTTCTTGCGGGCAGCAGCAGATGCACGAGCGCGAGCAGGAGCGCCGATGTGACGACAAACGCCAGCATGACTTCCACCAGCGTGATCATGGCGCGCTCAGAACCGCTCGGGGCGAAGCAAGGCGTAAGTCAGGTAAAACAGCAGACCGAGCGAGACGAGGCCGGCGAGCGAATAATCGAAGATCATGGCACGCTCCTCTAGAGTCGTTCGCAGGCGTAGGCGTAGCCGATGCCCGCCACGAAGAAGCCGAGGGCGAGCGCCAGCATGACGATGTCCATCATGGGATGTTCCTATGCGACGTAGATCGTCGGCCGAACGAACGGCCGGTATATTCGATGTTCGTGAGGTGCCACCGGCCGCATAGGTTTTCGAGACGGGAGGGGCGGCGACGTTATAGGAATCTCATAAGGACGGCCAATTGCTTTATGAAATCCCTATTTCTCCGTCCCTCACCTCCTCTCGTTTTCAAATGGCGATCTGACCAATTTCGCCGGCGCGGCTATCGCATCAGCCGCGCCAAAAGAGAGATACGGCCATGTCGATTCTCCTCGAGCAAATCCGCCCTGCCACGCTCGGCGACCGGCTTCGCGATGCCTACAGCGTCACGGCCGAGTTTTTATCTGACATCATCAGCGAGACCTGCCGGCGTTTTCCCTCTGGGCAAGTAAACGCCAGAACCGCCCGTATCGAGCGGCTGATCCAGTCGCAGGCCTGGACCGACGCGGCGCTGGCGCTGATCGATCTGGAATTGCCGCAATGGCAGATTCGCCGCCTCGCCTATGACGATGGTGAATGGTACTGCGCGCTGTCGCAGCAGCGCGAATTGCCTGACTGGCTCGATCAGTCGGTCGAAGCCCGCCACGCCGACCTGGCGCTGGCGATCCTGAGCGCGTTCGTTGAGGCCCAGCGCGTCAGCGCGCCGTCGAGCCGGACCAGCGTGCCGAACGCACCGCTGCCCGCGGACACCTTCTACCAGCCGATCTACAGCGACAATTTCGCCTGAGGCGGGCCCTCGAGCAACATTGGTCGAACCTGCCGGGTTGGCTGCGATCGGGCTCGGCTGACCGTTCATCGAAAGCGATCGCGATCCTATGCAACGCTTATGAGATGGCCCGCGCACTCCGCTCGAATTCATATCCGGCCGCAAAGATATTCAAGGCCACCTACCCGTCTCGTGAAGGGAATACCAACATGAAACTCGTCGAACCTCCATCGTGTATCGCGGCGTCAACCATCGTCTTCATTGGCCGAAACCGGCGCGGCCAGTGGGTCGCCCAGGAGCAGAACGGCCTCTATGGCGGCCTGTTCGTCAACCGCGCCCAGGCAATGAAATACGCACTGTTCGAGAACGGACATCACCCGGAAACGATCGTCGAACTGTCGCGCGAGATCGAACTCGACATGCATGGCAGCCTCAGCCCCGCCAGCCGGTTAGCCTCCGGTAACCCTACCGAGTTCAGCCGAACCTTCTGATCCCCATGATCTCGCTGGCAACCCCGACAAGCTGGCTCGCCGGCTACATCGCCGATCTTCCGACCCCGTTCGACGAGGATGACGAACCCGATCTCGACGCGTTCGCGGCGCTGTGCGAACGCCAGATCGATGCCGGCGCTTCGGCGATCGTCGTCGGCGAGACCGCCGGTGAGATGTCGACGCTGACGGCGGCGGAGAGGCTTCGCCTCATTTGCTGCGCTGTCGAGACCGCGCAGGGCCGCGCCCGCATCATTGCGGGCGCCGGCTCCAATTCGACCGATCGGGCGATCGAATTGACGATGCGTGCCGAGCGCGCCGGCGCGGATGCCGTGCTGTCGGTGGTGCCCTACTACAACAAGCCGATGCAGGAGGGCATGGTCGCGCACTTCCGCGCCATCGCCGCCTCCACCGCGCTGCCGGTGATCCTGCACGACATTCCGGCGCGAACCGTCCGCTCGCTGGCGGACGAGACCATTGCCCTTCTGGCCCAGTCCAGGAAGTTCGCAGGCTTGAGGGATGCGACGGGTGACGCATCCCGTCCATCGCGCTTGCGTTTACTGGTGCCCGCCAGCTTTCGACTGCTGTCCGGGGACGACCGCACCGCCTTCGGCTTCATCGCCGGTGGCGGCGATGGCTGCATTTCGCCGGTCTCCAATATTTCACCGGACATGTGCCGGACCATCTTTTCGAACTTGCGGCAGGACCGGCTGCAATCAGCACGGCGATTGCAAAGGCGCCTCGACGGACTGGCGACTTGCCTGTCGAACGACGTTCCGTCTGCCCTGAAATATGCGCTGAGCCTGCTCGGGCTGATGCATCCCAAAACCCGTTTACCGATCGTCGAACTGGATGAAGCGGCCAAAGCGCAGGTGGCGCGGGCGCTTGCCGACTTCGCCGCCGAATAGCCGATCGGGGCCGCGCAGGCCTGACGTCATGCTGCACTATCGGTCCCCGTACACAAACCTCGGCCCCGGCGCTGCAATAGGCAAGGAAAGACCGATTGCGCAGCATGAGAGAAAACTACGCGCATGGCATCTTGCGATCCTGCGTTTCGCCGTAACCATCGATGACACCGACCGCTTCACCATCCTGGCGATTGCGCAGGAACTGGACCGATGTGGCCGACAAGAACACGAGAGCGAATTCCGCTTTTTCAGGAGAACCAGTGCCGAGCTCTGCCTGGCAATCTTCCAGCATGACGAGACCGCATCTGCGGTCTTGCGCCACTATCTCGCGCAGATCGACGAGCCACGACTGAAGCAGGCTTTCGCTGCGGCCCTTGGCATGCCGGAAGCAGACACGGCGCCAGTAAGGCGGCGCCCGAAACCGGATCAAGATCTGTTCAGGGGTTTGCCATCCCGCAAAGCACAGGCTTAGCGCGCGGCAGGATGAACTCCACCCCGCTTATAATTCTCCTATGCGACAGAGCCGTCGAGCCTCTCGCATTCCTACGGCGTCGCGATACATCATCGGTCCAACCGCGCAGCATTTGCTGCGGCGACGCAAAAAGGAATTCCAGATATGTCGATGCTGACGCATCACTTCGACGGCTCGCTTCGTTCCGCGGATCGCAAAAGCGGGATCAAGATCATTACGGCCAAGCTGCGCTTGCCGACCATTAAAGGGCTCTGCCTGGGCACGCTTGCAATCGTTTCAGCCGGAGGGTTGGTAGCCGGGCTAATCGCGCTAAGGACGGCAATCTATTTGTCGCGTTTGCACTATTAGGACCGACGCGGCGAAAACGGTGGGAGTTGAACCCGCGTTGGATGAAGCAGCCAAGCGCCGCGGTCGAAGCCGCGGCGCGTTTCTGACGAAGGCCTGGGTCAACCCTCGCCGTGCTTTGCCCGCCACGCCGGTCCTGGACCGCGCATGTAATAGGCTTCCGGGCGATAAGCCCTGATCGGCTCGTTGCCGAACCATGTCAGCAAGCGGGCCAGTGCGCGCAACAGCGCGGCCGATATGGATGAAGATTTTCGCATGTCAGAGATCCCATTTCCCGCCGAGGTGCAGCGGCTGACGCGGAAACCGGTCGCCATAAGCTTCCACGTCACGTTGGCGCGACCGGTTCACACGAGTCGCTGCGTGCAGCCGCAGTTCGTTGCGAAGCCGTCGGATCTTTGCGACGGCGATCGCGCGGTGGATCGTCCTCAGCGTACTGCGTATGCGGCGGAAAGTGCGGCCGACGGAGAAACCGCTAGCCGGACCATGCCACCGGTCATGATGCGAATACAAAAGAGTCATGTTCCGTACTCCCGATATGGCGCGAGGTGCGCGCCGGATGATCGAACATGCGAAGACGCGCATATGATTTCGAGAGGCGCGGCGGTCCTTTCACATAGGTACGGCATAAAGATCGTCGGGGTTCACCAGCATGTTCGATTTGCACAGACCGAGCCGATTACCTCCGACGGCGTGGTCGCGGCCGGCGTCTATGTCGAGGGACGGCGCGTCGCCAATATCGCCATCGATGAAGCCTCGAGCTGGCGCAGCAAAACCCGACCACGTGGTCTGGATCGGCCTGCACGAGCCTGACATGACGGTACTCAGCCGTGTGCAGCGGCAGTTCGAGTTACATGACCTTGCGATCGAGGACGCCGACCATGCGCATCAGCGGGCGCAGATCGAGCGGCTGTACATGCTGTGTCGCGACCTGTTGCGTCTGCGCAATGCGGTCGGCCCGCTGGTCGAGGTCTGCCGCCGGCTCGAGCACGACAATCTGCCGATGGTGCGGCCGGCGATGCGGCCGCTGTTCCGCGACGTCACCGACCATGTCCGCACCGTGCAGGAGCGAATCGATTCGCTTCGCGAGGTGCTGGCCTTTGCCTTCGAGGCGAGCCTGCTGGTCGGCCAGGCGCAGGAAACCGCGGTGTCCAAGAAGCTGGCGTCATGGCTGGCCATCATCGCGGTCCCGACCGCGATCCCGGGCATCTACGGCGTGAATTTCAAACATATGCCGGAACTGGAGTGGGAATACGGCTATTTCGGCGTGATTGGCACGATCCTGCTCGTATGCGTAGAATTGTTCTGGCGCTTCCGCCGCGCCGGCTGGTTGTAGGCTGGCCTGCCGAAAGCCGTGTTTTTGCGGGTGCAAACGGGTACCCACCCTGCTCAATACGGTATAGAATACCGGTGAGCCAACGATCCGGCAGACGGACGATTACCATGACTGCCATATCGGCGCCCCGAACCATCATCTCCATCATTGCCCTTGTTGCGGCCTGTGGCGTGGCAGTTGCCGCCACCATCTTCTACGTCGGCCGCGAGGCGCCGGCTGATACCACCGCCGCAACAACTGCGCCGGCGATCTCGGCGCCCGCATCGGACGGGCGTGAGCCGAGTCCAACCCCGCTGGCAACGGCGAAGGCGGAGGCCAACGCCGTGGTGGATGCGCTGATCGGACCGCCACCAGCGCCGGAGAACAGCGACGGCGTGCCGACGTTCGACGTTGCCCGCATCGAGCCGTCGGGCGAAGCCGTTATCGCGGGTCGGGCGACGCCCGGCGCAACGGTGGAGCTGTTGCGCAACGGCGAAGTGCATGATCGCGCGGTCGCGGATCCATCCGGGCAGTTCGTCATGATCCCGCCTCGGCTTCCGTCAGGCACGTACGACCTGACGCTGCGCGCCAAACAGGCGGACGGCAAGCTGATGATATCCAAGCAGCGCGTGACGACGGCGCTGGAGCCGAAATCGACCGAACGGCCGATGGTGGCGCTGGTGACGCCGGACAAGCCCACGGTCGTGCTGTCGCAGCCGGCCGGGTCAAAGCCGGCGGCAGGCGCCGTGGTTGTGGAGGCCGTCGAGATCGAGCCGGGCGGCAAGTTCCATGTAAGCGGCCAGGCGCGCCCCGGCGCGGGCTTGCGGCTTTATCTCAACGACAGCTTCGTCACCTCGGTGACGGCCGGCGCGGATGGACGTTTTGCGGTCACGATCAATGAAGGGGTCGCGCCGGGCGATTACCGTGTCAGGCTGGACGAAGCGTCGAGCTCCGGCTCGGTGCGCGCACGCGCCGAAGTGCCGTTCAACGTTCCCGACACCGCGGTGACCGCATCCGTGTCAGGGCAGTCCAAGCGCGCGGACTCGAGCGCATCACAACAGCCGCAGCTTGCGGCTGCAGGCGGTGTCGTTCTGCCTGACGGCAGCTCGCCGTCCTCGACCGTGGTCGTGCCGAAGATCACGACCACCACAGTCTCCCGCGGCGACAGCCTCTGGCGCCTCAGCCAGCTCTCCTACGGCGCGGGCACGCGCTATTCGGTGATCTACAAGGCGAACCGGGAACAGATCCGCAATCCCAACCTGATCTATCCCGGCCAGATCTTTGTGCTTCCCGCGCAGTGATGCGCGGTCACTGGGTCCCGAATAGCGCTTCGGGTATCCAGACTGCACGACTTCCCCTCATTGCGAGCTCCCGTCATTGCGAGCGAAGCAATCCATCCCTCCACGCATGAGGAGAGATGGATTGCTTCGTCGCTACGCTCCTCGCAATGACGGAGAATTCTGAAAGACCGCCCTACTCGGCCGCCGACTGCAGCGCGACCTTTTCCGCGCGCACGGCGCAGAACTTGAATTCGGGAATCTTGCCGAACGGATCGAGCGCGGGGTTGGTCAGCAGGTTCGCCGCCGCCTCCGCGTAGCAGAACGGCATGAACACCATGTTCTCCGGAACGTCGTGGTCGGAGCGCACCTTGACCTCGACGGCGCCGCGGCGGGTCTCCAGGCGGATGAAATCGCCGGGCCAGACGCTGAGCTTGCGCATGTCCTTGGGCGACATGAACGCCACCGCCTCCGGCTCGATCTGGTCGAGCACCTGCGCACGCCGCGTCATCGAGCCAGTGTGCCAGTGCTCAAGCACGCGCCCCGTGGACAGCACCATCGGATATTCGGCGTCGGGCAGCTCATCCGGCGGGATCACTTTGGCGGGCACGATCTTGCCGCGGCCGCTCGCGGTCGGGAAGCCGGTCGTGAAGATGATCTCATTGCCGGGCTTGCTCGGATCATCCGCCGGATAGGTGACGGCTCCTTCGCGCACCAACCGTTCCCAGCTAATGTTCTTGAGCGAGGGCATCAGCTGCGCCATCTCGGTGTAGACGTCGCCGGGACCCGAATAATTCCACGGCAGCCCCATGCGCTTGCCGATCTCCTGGATGATCCAGAGATCCTGCCGCGCGTCACCCGGCGGCTTGATCACCTGCCGCGCGAGCTGCACGCGGCGATCGGTGTTGGTGAACGAACCGTCCTTTTCCGCGAACGCAGAGGCCGGCAGGATGACGTCGGCGTGGAACGCGGTCTCGGTAACAAAGAGATCTTGCACCACGAGATGATCGAGCATAGCGAGCGCATGGCGCGCATGCTGGAGATCGGGGTCGGACATCGCGGGGTTCTCGCCCTCGATGTACATGCCCTTGATCTCGCCGGCGTGAATCGCATTCATGATCTCGACCACGGTGAGGCCGCGGACGGGATCGAGGTCCTGGTCCCACAACTTCTCGAAGTTGCCGCGCATGTCGTCGCGGCCGACGGGCTGGTAGTCGGGCAGGAACATCGGGATCAGGCCGGCGTCGGAGGCGCCCTGCACGTTGTTCTGACCGCGGAGCGGATGCAACCCAGTGCCGGGGCGGCCGACCTGACCGGTGATCAGGGCAAGCGCAATCAGGCAGCGCGCGTTATCGGTACCGTGGACATGCTGGCTGATGCCCATGCCCCAGAAGATGATCGAGGACTTTGCGCGGGCATAGGTTCTAGCGACCTCGCGGAGGGTCTCGGCATCGATGCCGCAGATCGGCGCCATCTTCTCCGGCGTGAACTCCTTGATCTTCTCCTCGAGGTCCTGGAATCCCTCGGTGTAACCCGCAATGTACTGGTCGTCGGTCAGGCCTTCGGTAATGATCGTGTTGATCATCGCATTGAGCATGGCGACGTCGGAGCCCGGCTTGAACTGCAAATGCTTCGTCGCGTGACGCGACAGCGTCTGCCTGCGCGGATCCAGCACGAAGAGTTTCGCGCCCTTTTTCGCCGCGTTCTTGATGTAGGTCGCAGCGACCGGATGGTTCACCGTCGGGTTGGCACCGATCACAATGATGACCTCGGCGTCCATTGCGGCTGCGAACGGCGCCGACACCGCGCCCGAACTCAGACCTTCGAACAGCGCCGCCACCGAGGAGGCGTGGCACAGCCGGGTGCAATGGTCGACGTTGTTCGAGCCGAAGCCGGTGCGCACCAGCTTCTGGAACAGGTATGCCTCTTCGTTCGAGCCCTTGGCGGAGCCGAAGCCGGCGAGCGCTTTCACGCCCTTCTCGTCGCGAATCTTGACGAGGCCTTTCGCTGCAATATCCAGCGCCTCTTCCCACGACGCTTCGCGGAAATGCGTGAACGGATTGGCCGGATCGACCTGGTCGTTGGCGTCCTTCTTCGCGTTCGGCAGCCGCACCAGCGGCTTGGTCAGGCGATGCGGATGGTGGATGTAGTCAAAGCCGAAGCGGCCCTTGACGCAGAGCCGGTTGTGGTTGGCGGGACCGTCGCGGCCCTCGGCATAGATGACCTTCTCGTCCTTGACCTGATAGGTGACCTGGCAGCCGACGCCGCAGAACGGGCACAGCGAATCCACCTTCTTGTCGGCATAGGTGACGCGGGTCTGCTTCTCGTCCAGCATGACCGACGGCATCAGCGCACCGGTCGGGCAGGCCTGCACGCACTCGCCGCAGGCGACGCAGGTGGACTCACCCATGGGATCGTCGAAGTCGAACACGATCTTGGCGTCGGCATTGCGATAGGCCATGCCGATGACGTCGTTGACCTGCACTTCGCGGCAGGCGCGCACGCAGAGACCGCACTGGATGCAGGCGTCGAGATTGACGCTCATCGCGGGATGGCTGGTGTCGCTCTGCCACCGCTCGGCGGCGGGGAAGCGGCTCTCGGTGACCTCGACCTTTTCGGCCCAGTGCCAGAATTTCGAATCGGGGTCGTGCGAGGTCTCGCGCGCCGGCTGGTCGGCGACCAGCAATTCCATCACCATCTTCTGCGCAGCAACCGCACGCGCGCTCTCGGTCTTCACCTTCATGCCGACGCTTGGCGTGCGCTTGCAGGACGCCGCCAGCACCCGCTCGCCCTCGATCTCGACCATGCAGGCGCGGCAGTTTCCGTCGGGCCGGTAGTCAGGCTCCGGCGAATAGCAGAGATGCGGGATTTCCTTCTGGTGGCGTTTCGCCACTTGCCAGATGGTCTCGCCCGCGTTGGCCTCGACCTGCTTGCCGTCGAGTTCGAATTGAATCTTCGTCATTCCGCGGCCTCTTTCGGCACGAATTCTTCCGGAAAATATTTAATCACTGAGGTCAGCGGATTCGAGGCCGCCTGCCCTAACCCGCAGATCGAGGCATCGCGCATAGCCTGGCTCAACTGGTCGAGCAGTTCGCGATCCCAGACCGGACGCTGCATCAACTGCGCCGCCTTCTGGGTCCCGACCCGGCACGGCGTGCACTGGCCGCAGCTCTCATCCTCGAAGAATTTCATCAGGTTCAGCGCCGCGTCCTTCACGCTGTCCTGCTCGGACATGATGATCACGGCGGCGGAACCGATGAAGCAGCCGTATTTTTCCAGCGTGCCGAAATCGAGCGGGATGTTGTCCATCGACGCCGGCAGGATGCCGCCCGACGCGCCGCCCGGCAGATAGGCGTGGAACGTGTGGCCATCAGCCATGCCGCCGCAGAATTCGTCGATCAGTTCACGCACCGTCAGGCCGGCAGGCGCAAGCTTCACGCCCGGATTCTTGACGCGGCCGGAAACCGAATAGCTGCGAAGCCCGTGGCGGCCGTTGCGACCGAACGAGTTCCACCAGGACGGCCCCTTCTCGACGATGTCACGCACCCAGAACAACGTCTCGATATTGTTGATCAGCGTCGGCAGGCCGAACAGCCCGACCTGGAACGGGTATGGCGGCTTGTGTCGCGGCAGGCCGCGCTTGCCTTCGATGCTTTCCAGCAGCGAGGATTCCTCGCCGCAGATATAGGCGCCGGCGCCACGACGGACGTGGATCGTAGGGCCGCCGGGCGGCAGCTTGGCGAGTTCGAGGGGAAGCACCTTGAGCGCCGCCGGGTATTCGTCGCGCAGATAGATATAGACATCGGTCGCATCGACGATGTGAGCGCCGATCAGCGTACCCTCGATGAAGCGATGCACGTCGCGCAACAGATAGAAGCGATCCTTGAAGGTACCGGGCTCACCCTCGTCGCCATTCACCGCCATCAGCCGCGGTCCGGGCTCGCCGAGTACCGCGCGCCACTTGCGCCCCGTCGGAAAGCCGGCGCCGCCGAGGCCGCGCAGGCTGGAATCGTCGAGCGCTTTCAGAATGTCTTCCTTGCTGACGCGGCCGGCGCGCAGGTCGCCCAACAGCTTGTAGCCGCCGTCCTTCACATAGCTGTCGTAATCGACATAGGGCGGAATTTCGGGATGAACCTCGCCACGCGCCGCGGTTGCCAGCACTTCGGGCGCGGTCGCCTTGAAAACGTAGTGATGGCCGACCTCGGCCACCGGCGCCACGTCGCACAGTCCGACGCAGGGCGCCCGCACCACGCGCACCTCGGGTCCGGCGCCACGCTGCAATTCCTGCAGCAACTGCTCAGCACCCATCATGGCGCAGGTCAGCGAATCGCAGACGCGGATAGTCAGCGGCGCAATATCCGGCTCGCCCTCCTTCACCACGTCGAAATGCGCGTAGAAGGTCGCGGTCTCGAACACTTCCGCAAAGGATAACTTCATCTCGTCGGCCAGGGCTGCGAGATGCGCGGCCGAGATCTGGTGATACTTGTCCTGGATCAGGTGCAGATGCTCGATCAGGAGATCGCGCCGCCGCGGCCGGTCGCCGAGCAGAAGCTCGATCTCGTGCGCTGCGGTCGGGTCGACTTGGCGCCCCTTCGGCGTCGCCTTGGCCCGCTTCCGTCCCGCGCCCGGATGTTCGAACGAGCGGACCTGCTGCACGTCATGGACATTCATTGATAGCGTCTCGTTCTCTGGACCTGATTAGATCGACTCTAATCTCTGGCATGCCAGATGCCAAGCGAATTGTGATGTCTTGATAGGTATTTAGGGTCGCCGGCGGTGGCATCGAGCACCCTCGGCGATCCTCGCCGGTGTCACCTTCCTGACCGAGGAATGAGACCGCGAAATGTCCGCAAGATCAATAAAGCCATCGTATGCTGCGATCGCGAATACGTATCGATCGATGGCCGGACATCGGAAAGTCGCCGCGGGAACCAGGTTCGAGGCCCCGCGGCGTCTCATCATCAAAGGATCTTCACGGCGCTTTCGAGCGTCTTCCACACGCCCCAGGCCAGGGGAATGCCGACGAAGGCCCAGAACAAAGCGGCCTTGGCGTCGAGTCCACCAAAGCCGATGCCATAGGAGCCCGACGGCCCCGAAGCCCCGGCATTCGCCGTCGCCGCCTGCAGCTTGGCGACCTCGGCATCGCTCATGTGCCACTTCGCATCGACCGGCTTGATCAAATAGTTGCAGATCAGGCCTGCGATCAGCATGGCGCACAGGATGTACATCGTGGTGTTGTAGAGCTGGTCGCGCGGCACGCCGGCGGCCAACTGGAACTCGCGGATGTAGTTCACGACCACGGGGCCGATGATGCCTGCGGTCGACCACGCCGTCAGCAGCCGCCCATGGATCGCGCCCACGAACTGCGTGCCGAACATGTCAGCGAGATAGGCCGGCACGGTCGCAAAGCCGCCGCCATACATCGACAGGATGATGCCGAAGCCGAGCACGAACAAAAGCTTCGAGCCCATCGCGGCAAACGTCGGCGCCAGCGCGTAGAGCGCGATGCCGAGAATGAAGAACGTGTAATAGGTGTTCTTGCGGCCGATCTTGTCCGACAGCGAGGCCCAGAAGAAACGGCCGCCGATGTTGAACAGCGAGAGCAATCCGGCGAAGCCGGCGGCAATGCCCGCAATCGTCGCCTTCTGCGTCGCGTCGAGTTGGTTGAAGCCGACGTCGGGCAAGCCGATCAGCTTGCCGGCGAAGATTTCCTGCAGCATCGGCGAAGCCATGCCGATCACGCCGATGCCCGCCGATACGTTGAGGCAGAGCACCCACCAGATCAGCCAGAATTGCGGCGTCTTGTGTGCGTCCTTCAGATGAACATGGTTCTGCGAGATCATCGCATTGGCCTTTGCCGGCGGCGTCCAGCCCTCGGGCCGCCAGCCCGCCGGCGGAATGCGATAGCGGAAAGCGCCGATCATCATGAACACGAAATAGATCACGCCCATGGCGACGAAGGTTTCCCAGACGCCGACCGAGGTCGGGGTCTTGAAATAGTTCATCAGCAGATTGGCCAGCGGTGCGCCGATCATCGCGCCGCCGCCAAAGCCCATGATCGCCATGCCGGTCGCCATGCCGCGCCGGTCAGGGAACCATTTCACCAGCGTCGACACCGGCGAGATGTAGCCGAGGCCGAGACCGACGCCGCCGATCACGCCCGAGCCGAGCCACAGCAACCAGAGCTGATGCGTGTAGATGCCGATGGCGCCGAGGAAGAGCCCGCCGCACCAGCACATCGCCGAGACGAAGCCGGCCTTGCGCGGCCCGACGCGCTCGAGCCAGCCGCCCCACACCGCCGCCGCAATGCCGAGCAGCACGAAGAACAGCGTGTACATCCAGCCCATGCTGGCGACCTTCCAGTCGCAGGTGGTGGTGAAGAGTTCCTGCACCAGCGTCATGTCGGCGCAAGCTTTCGGCGCGCTCAGCCCGATCGCGCGCGATAGCGGCAGCCAGAACACGCTGAAGCCATAGGCCATGCCGATGCAGAGATGGATGCAGAGCGCGGCCGGCGGCACCAGCCAGCGGTTGAAGCCCGCTGTCGCGATCGTTCGCTCCTTGTCGAGGAGCCCGAGCGCACCTGATGGTGCAAGCGTGGCGTCGGCTGTACTCATAGAAAAAACCTCCGGGTTCGTGGCCTTACCGGCACGTCAGTTGGACAGTTGAGAGATGGATGAGGGACCAGCGAAGCGCCGACCGTGTGCGCATGGCCCGGTCGGAGCGGATCTGAAGACAAAATCGTTCGGAGTGCGGAACACGCGCGTCAGCAAAGCGACAAGCGACGGAACTTACTTGCACGCTTGCCCACCTATCGACCGAACACACGGTCACCGCGCCCCCTCCCCACTCAGACTTCTTGAGTCAGAAGACAGCAATCGACGTGCCAAATGGCGCGATACAGAAAATCAATCACTTAGCAGGATGGCTTTGGCATCCTCGGACAAAATGTCCTGATCGCCGCCGGACAAAATGTCCGATCAGCTCGCCTCCGGAAGCCACACGCGGAAGGTGCTCCCCGCATCAACCGCGCTTTCAACGGTAATCTGGCCGCGCTGGCGCTTCACCAGCGTCTGGCTGATCGACAGGCCGAGGCCGGTGCCTTCGCGGCGCTTGGACGTGAAGAAGGGATCGAACACCTTCTCCACGATTTCAGCGCTCATGCCGATGCCGGTGTCGCCCACTTCGATTGCAATGCCAGGGTTCCCATCGCGATCGGCGTCGAAGGAGCGGAGCGTCAGCGTGCCGCCGTCCGGCATGGCGTGAATGGCGTTGACGATCAGGTTGATCACGACCTGCTGCAGTTCGGTACGATTCATCAGGACCAGACGGCTCGCCCGATCTTCCCGTACGACATTGATTTCGGTCTTGTTCAGCAGATGCTGGACCAGCGGCAAGCAATCCAGCACGACGCTTCCCGGCGCATGGCGCTCGATATAGCCGGCATATTCCTCCGGCCGGGCGAACTGGAGAAGTTTCATGACGATCTGGCTGATGCGGTGGATCTGCTCATCCAGCAGCCGGAACTCAACCTTCGCCTTGTCGGCCTCGTCACCGATCACGCTGCGGATGACGTCGAGATTGCCCTGCATCACCGCGATAGGATTATTGATCTCATGCGCCACGCCCGCGGTGATCTCGCCGATGGCAGCGAGCTTTTCGGACATGATGAGCTGCTTGGTGGTCGCCTCCAGCTTCAGATTGGCGTGTTCTAGATCGCGGGTTCGGTCGCGCACCCGCGTGTTCAACTCCTCGTTCCACTCGCGCAACTGGCGATCGCGCTCCTGAAGCTGGTCGAGCAGCGTATCCAGATGAACCGCCACGCGGCCGATCTCATCGCCCGACGCCGGCAGTTTAGTGCGGGCGGAGAGATTGCCGCTCTCCACTTCGCCGATCGTCGCGGTGACGCGTTCGAGCGGCATGAAGATCGATTGCGCCCAGCGCAGGAAGATCGGCACGGTTGCTGCGGTGATCACGATGAAGGCGAGCGCGATGATCAGCACCGTCTCGAACTTCGCGTCGTTGAACGGCTTCTGCAGGAAACCGACATAGAGCATGCCGACGCGCTTGCCATAGGTGTCGACCAGCGGCTCATAGGCCGAGATGTACCAGTCGTTGACGACGAAGGCAGAGTCCAGCCAGGTACGTCCCTCTCCCAACACCGCCGAGCGGACCGCCGCCGACACCCGCGTTCCCAACGCACGCCGTCCCTCGAACAGGCGGACATTGGTCGATATCCGCACGTCGTCGAGAAACAGTGTCGCCGTGCCCTGGCTGCCCTCGGGAAGACTCGCCTCGCGATAGACGAGGTCGTTGATCGTATCGATGAATTCGAGATTCTGGTTCAGCAGGATTCCGCCGACCAGCGCGGCCGGCCCTCCGCCGGGCGCGGTTGCGCGGGCTGCAGCATGCACCACCATGCCGCTGGTTTCCGTACTGCGATCGGTCGGTACTGCGTTCGGCGTCGGCACCAGATCGAGACGCGCGCGCTCGGCGAGAACAGGCGAGATCGCCGCGAGTTCGTCGTTGGTAAAGATGTCGATGCCCGTCGACGTGGCCTCGCCCGACAGTGCCGACCTGATGATCGGCCAGTCGGCCCTCGGCGCGCCCTTGAGCTGGATTGACGAGGCGACAACCTTTCCACCGGCGTCTACCAGATAGAGAAAGTCGAGGCCGATCTCCTTGCGGGACTGCTCGAGCAACTCCACCACGGCGGCTAGGGTTTCACGCTCTTCCACCTCGCGGAAGCGGAACGAGAGACTGAGCCCGCGGATCTGCACGCCGGTCTTTTCCAGAATGCGAGCCAGATATTGGTGAGCGATGGTGAGGTCGCCATTCACCTTCGAAATCAGCGTGGCGTCGAAGCGCGCGTTCCAGCGATAGATGGCAACGCCGAGCAGAAGCGGCAGGATGACCAGCATCGGCAGCAGCGCGATGGCAAGCAGCCGGAAGCGGACGGATTGCCCGCGCACCGGCGCGTCGATGCTGCCTGCCCGGTCAGCCATTCCATAACGCAAGTTTGCGATCGATGGTCTTGCGCGAGATACCGAGCCGCCGCGCGGCTTCCTCGCGGTTGCCGCCGGTCTCCTTCAGCACGGAAAGAATGTGCCGGCGCTCCAGATCCGCAAGACTGTCGGCGCTGGTAGCCTGCCCGTCATTGCGCTGCGGCCCGGCGAAATCGTCCGGGAACGCGCCGAGGATCAAGGTGCGCTCGATCAGGTTGCGCAACTCACGCACATTGCCCGGCCAATCGTAGCTCGCCAGTGCGACGCGCACCGAGCTGTCGATCGGAACCGGCGGCATGCCGAGCTGCATCGAGAGCTTGCTCATGAAGATGGTGGCGAGTTCCTGCACGTCGTCGCCGCGGTCCTTCAACAGTGGCAGATGGATCTGCATGACGTTGAGGCGGTAATAAAGATCGGCGCGGAAGCGTCCCCTCTCCACTTCCTTCTGCAGATCGGCATTGGTCGCAAAGATGAAGCGAAGGTCGACCGGCACTTCGCGCTCGGAGCCGACGGGACGGACGCGACGGTCTTCCAGCACGCGCAGCAGCTTGCTCTGCATCGGCAGCGGCAATTCGCCGATTTCATCCAGAAACAGCGTGCCGCCATGGGCATAGAGGAAAAGACCCTCGCGGCCGCTGTCCGCGCCGGTGAAGGCACCCTTGATGTGCCCGAACAGCTCACCCTCGATCATTTCAGGGGGAATCGCCGCGCAGTTGACCGGCACGAACGGCTTGTCGGCGCGATCGGATAGCGAATGAATCGAGCGCGCGGCCACTTCCTTGCCGGTGCCGGATTCGCCGGTGAGCAGGATCGATGTCGGCAGGCGGGCGACGCGAGCGATGGTTTCCCGCACGCTGCGGGTCGCCGGCGATTCCCCGATCAGGTTATCACGCAGAAAGGTGCGATCGGACGACGCGCGCAGCGCATAGCGCAGAACGTAGTTCTCGCGCTGCAGCCTGACACGGTCGAGGCAGCGGGCCACCGCGTTCAAGATCTGGTTCGAACGGAACGGCTTCAGCACGAAATCAACCGCGCCGGCGCGCAGCGCCTGGATCGCGGTGTCGAGATCGGCATAGGCCGTGATCAGGATGGCGTCGGCGAAAAAGCCGACGGCCCGCTGCTCCGCCAGCCAGTCGACGCCGTTCTTGCCCGGCATGATGTTATCGAGGATGACGACGTCGAACCGGCTCTTGTCGAGCTTGCGCGAGGCTTCGTCGGTATCGGCGGCCTCTTCCACGTGCTTGCAGCGCGGGCCCAGTGTGCGCACCAGAAAATTGCGCATCCCGGGCTCGTCGTCGACGATCAGGATCGAGGCCTGCGCCAGCGCGCTGAACTCGGGCCCGCCGGCCGATTTGCCTGATTTGGCCGCCGGTTCAGCCGCAGGAGATATCGCTGCGCTCGCCTTCGATGTCGGGAGATTCATGCCGGGAGTTGTAGGTCCGATTGTCGCACCCGGCAATCACGCGCCGTAGTGAAGTCGTCTAATTGACGCGGACGACTTTACCGCTCAGACATTCGCCTTTTCTATCGGCCCATTTGCTTTTTCTATCAGAAAAACGATGCGCTCCTGACTGCGCTCGGTGATTTCGACCTTGTCGCCGGTCTCGCGGATGAGGTTCGGGATATCGATCACCGATAGCGGATCGGTGCAGAGCACTTCCAGCCGGTCGCCGGGCGGCAGTGTCTTCAGCGCCTTGCGCGTCTTCAGCGCCGGCAGCGGACATTTCAGGCCGGCGAGATCGAGTTTTGTCGTCGTCATGCGCCGACCATGGCGAAGGGGAACCGCATCGTCAACGGACCTCAGTTGATCAGGCTTGCATAGGACAGGAACCCGACCGTCTGGCCGGGCGATACCTGCGTGACGTCCTCGCCGAGTTCGACCAGGCCATCGGTGTCTGCCAGCGACGACAAAAGCCCCGCGCCCTCGCGCGGAAACTTCACCGCTTCAAGCGCGCCATCCGAAGCCTTGCGTAGGCTGACGCGGACATATTCACGGCGCGAAATCTTCTTCTTGTAGCTGAAGCCAGCACGAACCGGCATCGGCAGCAGCGGCTCCGGCCGCGCACCCGATAGCGCCAGAATGGTCGGCCGCACCACGTGAACGAAGGTAACGAAACTCGCCACCGGATTGCCCGGCAATCCGATGAACGGAGTGCCGTCAATGATGCCCATCGCGACGGGCCGCCCCGGCTTGATCGCCATCCGCCACAGCACCAGCCGGCCGACGCTTTCGACGCTGGCCTTGACGTGATCCTCCTCGCCGGTCGAAACGCCCCCGGTGGTAAGGATCAGATCATGGCTGCCGGCGACCTCCTGCAGCGCACGGGCAAGCGAGGCGCGATCATCTCTGATGATGCCGAGATCGCTGACCTCGCAGCCGAGCCGCGACAACATCGCCATCAGCATGAAGCGATTGGAATCGAACAATTGCGCCGCGGCGCGCGCTTCGCCGGGCGAGGCGATCTCGTTGCCGGTAGAGAATACGGCGACGCGCAGGCGCCTGACGACATCGAGCTCCTTCAGGCCGAACGCCGCGGCAAGCGCGACGTCCTGCGGCCGCAGCCGCTGGCCGGCCTGCAGCGCCGCAAGACCTGAAGCGATATCCTCGCCGGCGGGACGCACATTGGCGCCGGGCTTAAGGCCCGCAGGGAGAACGACCTTGTCGCCGTCGAGACGGACGTCCTCCTGCATGAATACGGTGTCGGCGCCTTCGGGCATCGGCGCACCGGTGAAGATTCGCATCGCATGTCCGGGCTCGAGCGATGCGGATGCGGAACTGCCCGCCTGAACGCGACCGGTAACCGGAAATATTTGCTCTTCCCGCTGCGGCAGGTCGCGGCTCGAAACCGCATAACCATCGACGGCGGAATTGGTGAAGGGCGGCAGCGGCAGCGGCGCCAGAACTTCGTGCGCGAGAATCCGGCCGTCGGCGCGGGGAAGCGCAACCGTCTCGATGTCCACCACCGGCGTCACGCGCGCGGCAATGAGGCCGACGGCCTCATCGACCGACATCATCGGGCCGCCGAAGGCAAAGCAATCGTCGGACAATTGCGCCATGTGCCTGATCAGTCCTCGGCTTCGGATTTGGCCAGCACGTCTTCGAGCGAGATCGCGGACCGCAACATCATCGCCGCCACGGCCTCGATATCGTCGAGATGGGCAGTCGGAAGCCTGGTTTCAACCGCCGTATCGGTGGCGATGCCGACAATGCCGGGATCGTCGGGGAACAGCAGCGGTTTCTCATTCGCGGCGCGATAGACCTCGATCTTGCGATGCGGCTCGCGCTTGAAGCCCTCGACGACGACGAGATCGACCGCCGACATCTTCGCCAATAGTTCCGGCAGTCGCGGTTCATGCGCGCCGCGCAGTTCATGCATCAGGGCCCAGCGCCGACCGGACGACACCAGAACTTCGGCCGCGCCGGCCTCGCGGTGCCGCCAGGAATCCTTGCCGGGCACGTCGACATCGAAGGCGTGATGGGCGTGCTTGATCACGGAGACGCGCAGCCCCTGTTTTGAAAATTGCGGAATCGCCCGCGTCAGCAAGGTGGTCTTGCCGGCGCCGCTCCATCCCGCGAGGCCTATCACTTTCATTACGTTCTCCGGCGTCCCCCCACCGTCATTGCGAGGAGCGAAGCGACGAAGCAATCCAGGCTTCATTCGCGACACGATGGATTGCTTCGTTTCGCTCGCAATGACGGCTTGTGGCCGCATTGTTCATACCCGGAAATGCTTTATATCGGCTGGAAGCCCTTGTCATGCTAACCTGCGTCCTATGATGAAGATGGAAAAAGCCCCTGCCCCCCTGATCGTGCCGAATCCCGAGGATCCGCGGCTGACCGAGCGCGTGGCCGGGACCGACCAGACGGGGGCTGCGGTCGAAATCCGGGTGCCGGTGGAGCGGCCGCTGACGCTGTACCTGAACGCGCAGGAGATCGTCACCATGATGACGATCGGCGACTATCCGGAATATCTGGCGCTCGGCTACCTCCTGAACCAGAACATGCTGAAATACGACGACGTCGTCACCGAGGTCGAGTATCACGACGACCTCCAGGTGGTCGTGGTGCGCACCGAGCATCACACCAATTTCGAGGCCAAGCTGAAGAAGCGCACGCAGACCTCCGGCTGCGCGCAGGGCACCGCGTTCGGCGATCTCCTTGAAGCCGTGGAAAGCGTCGCGCTGCCGAAAGCGGAACTGCGCACCTCCTGGCTCTATGAGATGACGCGCACGATCAACACCATGCCCTCGCTCTATCTCGAAGCCGGCGCGATCCATGGCTGCGTGCTGTGCAAGGAGGGCACGCCGGTCTGCTACACCGAGGATGTCGGCCGCCACAACGCCGTCGACAAGATCGCAGGCTGGATCTATCGCCACGGCGTCGATCCCGCTGACAAGATCCTCTACACCACCGGCCGCCTCACCTCGGAAATGGTGATCAAGACGGTGCGGATGGGCATTCCCATTCTGGTCTCGCGCTCCGGCTTCACGGCCTGGGGTGTCGAACTGGCGCGGCAGGTCGGACTGACATTGGTTGGCCGCACGCGGGGAAAACGCTTCATCGCATTGTCGGGACAGGAGCGGATCGTGTTCGACCAGAACCTCGACTATGTCGAGGAAGAATCCGCGCGGCACAAGCGCAAGGGCGAAAGCGATGACTGACATTCCCGGCGTGCTGCTCGCCGGCGGCCTGGCGCGGCGGATGGGCGGCGGCGACAAGCCGATGCGCACAATCGGCGGCCGCACCATCCTCGATCGCGTCGTCACGCGGCTTTCACCGCAATGCGACGGATTGATCCTCAATGCCAACGGCGATCCCGCCCGCTTTGCTGCGTTTGGGCTACCTGTGATCGCCGACGGCGTCGCCGATTTCCCTGGCCCGCTCGCCGGCATCCTGGCGGCATTGGACTGGATGGCGGCGAACCGGCCTGAGGTGACGCTGGTGCTGAGCGCGGCGGCGGACTGTCCGTTCCTGCCGCGCGATCTGGCCTCCCGCCTGCATCAGGCGCTAATTGATGAAAATGCAGAGCTCGCGGTCGCCGCTTCCGGCGGCCAGTCGCATCCGGTCATCGGGCTATGGAGTGTCGCCTTGCGCGACGAGCTGCGCCATGCGCTTGTCGTCGAGGACATCAGGAAGATCGACCGCTGGACCGCGCGCTACAAGCTCGCCACGGTGACCTGGCCGACCGAGCCACTCGATCCCTTCTTCAATGCAAACACGGTGGATGACATCGCGGAAGCCGAACGGCTGGCGGCGCTGGACGCGGCCCCGAAGGCCTGAGAATCAGGATTGCGAAAGATCCGTCAGCGCGCCACCCAAATCACCGCGAATGTGATCAAGCCGCACAGGCCCCAGGCGGCGGCTAGTTTCGGCAACCGGCCGATGGCGACGAGGAGCCACACCGGCAGAAAGAATATTCCGAAGATCGCACTAAGCAGAAGAACAGCTATCAGATGAAAACCGCCGTCGCTGCCAGCGGGCGGGCAGAGCGCATGGAACGTATAGATCCAGAACACTGTGCCAACGGCGGCAACAAGGGTCGCGATCTTGCGGAAACTCAGGTGGTCGAACAGGGTCATCGGATCATCCGCGCGATCGACCGCATCGCCTGACGCCGCGTCGCATTCCTTTCGATCCGCTTGGTCGCGGACGGTACCCGTCAGGTTCACACAGTACGACCTGCGACGCCCCACGGTGGCGGGAGCGACGCCCCGCTGGACTGAACCCGATTACGGACGGTTGCGACTACCGTCCATGTCCCGCAGGCGCGAGGGTAGCCGATGAGCGCGATCGTATGGGGTCTTTTGGCCTTTTTCGTCAGGGCGATCGGTTTCGCCCTGGATATCATGCTGTTTGGTTCACGGCTGCGCGAGCTTGCCAGAGTGTGGACGGGCAGCGACAAGATGATCGAGGTGCCGGCGACGGTTAAAATCCTGACGCCAGCGGCGCAGCGCGCGCTGGCAGAGGCCGAACGGCGCAACCACTTCCTTTACCTGCCTCGCAAATAGCACCGGGCTCAATGTATTGACGAAATCGGTCGTGATTTCAGGTTTGGATTAAATACGATTTAATGTACTTGCCGACAAAGTAGCCGCGGCGCATTTAACGCGAGGCCGTGGCAATGTTCGGACGCAGGACAACTTTCGGCACGAACCAGCAAAGCTTTGCTGAATTCAAGGAGACGATGCGCCCGACGCCGGACGCAGATGGCGTCACCCGCGTCTTTCCCAAAGAGCTCTGGGACGATCCGAAGATCGGGAATTTTCTGCGCGAAGTCGGCTTCGCGCCGGATGATGCACGCAACATCCTGCCGACGGCACAGGACTATATCGCTCTCTTCGCCGCGGCCAAGAAGCGGCTTGACGAGCGCACCGAGGCCTTTAACCGCGACATGACTGCGCGCCACGGCTATTGCCGCGCCGTGCCCTTTCTGGTCATCGACCATACCATCTGGGACAGTGAACATGGCGCGTTTCTATATGCCCAGATGAACCTCGTCGGGTACGACGACTGGAACGTGCTCATGCTGGCCGCGGATGTCCGCACCAAGGAGGTCTGTGAACTGGCAGGCCATCCCGGCACGGTGCCGGCGATCACGGAAGTCATGACCAGGCGCGTGATCGAATGGAAGCAGCGCCACGATGCCGCGCTGGAAGCATTCGGAATTACCGCGACGGGCGGCCGCGGCATCACGCGCGAGCAATACGAGGCCGAACAGGACGCCTTGCGCCGGGAAATTGTCGACAATGTCGGCTGGATGAAGCCACGGATCATCAGCGAGTTGCTGCGCGTTCAGTCCTAAAGAGAAACTTACGCTGCCAGCGGCACCGTCCAGGCGTTGTAGCCATAGACCCAGTCGGTATCGGTCTTTCCGCTCAGCCAGGTATTGGCGCGCGAGGTCGATTGAATACGTTCCGTCCGCGCCTTGCGGGTCGCCTCGAAGCGGCGAAACGCTTTCGCAACACCGTCACGATCGACACCATCGAGACAGCGCGAGAGAACGGCCGCGTCCTCGATCGCCATCGCCGCGCCCTGCGCCATGTAGGGCGTCATCGGATGGCAGGCATCGCCAAGCAGCGTGACGTTGCGATCCGTCCATCGCTCCAGCGAATGGCGATCGACGATCGCCCATTTATGGACGTCGGGACACGCCGCCAGCACCTGTTCGACCTGGCGATGAAAGCCGACGAAGGCCTTCCGCAATTCGACGACATCGCCCTTCGCTGACCACGACTCGATCCGGAACTCCGGCTCCGGCTGGCTGGTGACGAGATAGATCTCGCTGCGGTCCGGCTTGACGTAATAGATGACGATATGCCGGTCCTCGCCCCACCATTTGGTGCAGTCGTCGATTTTTGCCCCGCCGAGCAGCGTGGCGGGATAGGTCGTGCGGTAGGCGATGCGCCCGGTAAAGCTGACCGGTGACGCGCCGAACAAAATGTCCCTCACCAGGGAATGAATGCCGTCGGCGCCGATCACGGCATCGGCCGTCACGGCTGCGCCATTGGCGAACGCTAGCTGCACACCCTCGCCGCTTTCCTCCAGTCCGATGAGTTTGTGATTGAGCTTGACGCATTCGTCGGGAACGGCGCTGGCGAGCGCCGCGTGAAGATCGCCGCGATGCGCCAGCAGATAGGGCGCGCCAAATTTCTGCTCGGCGCTCTCGCCGAAGATCATGTCGAACTTGACTTCGCCGGTGCGCCAGTCGCGATTGTTCCAGGAACGCGGGTAGAAGGATTGTGCGCGCAGCCGCGCTTCGAGCCCGAGCCCGCGCAGCACCTGCATGGCGTTGCAGCCGATCTGGATGCCTGCGCCGATCCGCGCGAATTGCGTGGCCTGTTCGTAGACGGTGACGTCGATGCCTACCCGCCGCAGCGCCGCGGCGGTCGCGAGCCCGCCCATGCCGGCGCCAACAATCGCAATCGATAGCGGTGTTGCCATTCTTCATCCTGCCCTGAGCCACTTCTGCTGGCGGCTCTTACACTCCGCGAGCGCGTCAGGCCGGCCGGAAGCCCGCCTGCTGCAGCGCCGCGCGGCCCGCTTCCGACGCCAGCGCATCGAGAAACGCCTGTACCGCCGGCCGCTGCTTGCGCGCCGTCACCAGCGCGAAGTCATAATGCTCTTCGGCAAACGGAATGAAACCCAGGTTTGACGCATGCGCGACCGGCGCAATGGTCATGCCCCAGTCGGCGCGGTGCTGCGCAACGGCTGCCGCCACGGCATTATGCGAGCGCGGCTGATTCCAGTAGCCGTCGGGCCGCGCGCCGCCGAGCAGACGATCGATCAGGATGCGCGTGCCGGCGCCCTGGTTGCGATTGACCATGATACAGGCGGAATCGGCGAGCGCAGCGTGCACCGCGTCCTTCGCGCTCAAGCCCTCAAAACGCCGGTCGCCCTTGCGGAACACGATACCCTGCATGCGGCGCCAGCCCGGCACTAGTTCGAGGCCCTCCGCGAGATAGGGCGTGTTGTAAGTCTCGGTCTTCTCGTCAAACAAATGGATCGGCGCGAAATCGCACTCGCCGCGTTTCGCCGCCGCGAGCCCGCCGAGGCTGCCGACGGCGATCGAGCGTACGACGAGCCCGGCATGCGCCAGCGGCGCGGTGACGAGGTCGAGCCCGGTGCAATGGCTGCCGACGATGACGAGATCCGGCACCCGCACATGCGGCGTGAACAGCGTGACCTCGGCCTCGCTGCCCGCCGGCATCTGATCGGCGAGTGCATCGATCTTCAGAAAACCGTCGGCTTGCGCGAATGAGGTGATGGCGCCGGAGCCCTTACCCGTAGGATACGCAATCAGCCCGTCCGCGCCCTCGACCAACGACACCATGACGAATTCGGTGCGGCCGAGTTCGGACGCGATCCGCACCGGCACGCGCGCATTGACCTTGGCGTCCGAACGCGGCGGCAGACCGGCCATTCGCCGCAGCACCGGCACGATCATGTCGTGGAAGGTGAACATCGCCGAGGTCGGAAAGCCCGGCAGGATGACCACCGGCTTGCCGTCGCATACCGCAAGACACAGCGGCTTGCCGGGCTTCAGCGCCACGCCATGGGCAATGATGCCGGGCTTGCCGAGCCGAGCGATGATACGGTGCGACACGTCGCCCGCGCCTTTCGAAGTGCCGCCCGACAGCACCAGCATGTCGCTGCTCGCGAGGGCCTCGCGCATCGCGGACTCAAGCTGCGCTTCATCGTCCGGGATCGCGCCGAAAAAACGAGCCTCGCCGCCGTTCTCCAAGATAGCAGCCGTCACGATCGCGCCGTTGGTGTCGTAGATCGCGGCTGGCCGCAGCGGCTGGCCGGGCTGCACCAGTTCGTCGCCGGTCGAGATGATGGCGACGCGTGGGGCTCGCGCGATGGTCACTTCCGCGATTCCGCAGGCCGCCAGCATGCCGATCTCGCGCGAGCCGATGACGGTGCCCGCGCGCAGCAGCGCCTCGCCGCGGGCGATATCGGAGCCGGCATAGGAAACGAATTGACCTGGGGAAGCGGCGCGGCGGATTTCGATCGCGCGATGTCCCGCCGGCTGCGTATGCTCGACCATGACGACGGCGTCGGCCCCGCGCGGCACCGGACCGCCGGTCGCAATCGGCGTGGCCGTTCCCGACAAGACCGGCCGCGTCGGCGCGGTGCCGCAGGCGATCACCTCGTCGTTCAGCATCACCCGCACCGGAGAAGCCTCACCGGCAGCCGCGAGATCGGCGGAGCGCACCGCAAAGCCATCGACATTGGAGCGATCGAACGGCGGCACGTCGATCGGTGCAGTAACGTCTTCGGCGAGCGCGCAGCCGAGCGCGGCGGCAAGCAGGCGTTTCTCTGCCGGCACGGGACGCGGGAACAAGGCGGCTTCGAAACGCACCAGCGCATCTTCACGCGACAGGATCGTCAGGAACTGGTCCTGCTCGTTAGTGTCGCGATCTCTCGGCGAGGGCGTGTTGGTCATGCCTGAACTCATATCATTCCCGCAACATATAGGCATCGACCGGGCTGCCGGCGGCAGATCCTTCCGAGCCGCCTGATACCACGAACCAGGCTTCGGCGCGGGCGATCGCATCCAGCGACAATTCGCCCACCGCAAGCGCGCTCCATATATTCTGCTTTCGCTCCAGCAGCACGATTTCGGCGATGCCGACGCTGGATGCAACCTTGCGCGCCAGCGGCAAATTGACCGTCTTGCGCGGACGGCGGCCTGAGAGGCGATCGAGCACGGGAAGCGCCAGCGTCCACCATGCCGCAAGGGCCTGATCCGGCGCGCCCGGCAGCACGATGACGGGCGTCTTGTTGAGGCGCCCAATAGCCGAGGTGCGGCCAGGCTGGAGCGCAATGCCGTGAGCAAGTACTTCGCCACGCGCACCCAATGCCGTCACTGCCGCGTCGGTACGGCCGACGCCGGAGCCGCCGACGATCAGGAGCAGATCGCATGCACCGTCATCCAGTGGCGCCGCAATCGATCCGGCATCACGGCCTCCGGCGGTGACGAACGTGGTTTCGGTGCCGATAGCTTGCGCGCTCTCGACGATCAGTTCTGCGGTCGCGCTGCCACCGGGAACATTGACGATGCGGAGCCGCGGACGGCGCACGTTCAAGCGCTCCAATCCGGCAGCGCGCGCCATCAGGAGATGGCGCGGCAACACGCGCCGCCCGGCCTCCACGACAAAACTGCCCGCGGCGATATCGCCACCGGCCCGGCGCACGCCCTGCCCCGGGATCGCCTCTGCCAACACCTGCGGCAGCGGGCCGGATACATCGACGGAATCGGAATCCAGCACGCAGTCGCAAGCCTCGGGGATCGCATCGCCGGCCTCGACCCAGATCGGCGGCGCCGACAACGGCAGCGGCGAATAGGAGGACGCACCGACGAGATCGCGCGCGGAAAAGGCGTAACCGTCCAAAGCCGCGACGTCGCGCGGCGGATGAGCCTGAAGCGGTGGCATCTCGGCGGCAATGCAACGCAGCGCCTCTATGAGCGTTAGCTCTGCCGGCGCGACGGGCTCCACGTCCTGCAACAGGGCGTCGAGCGCTCTATCGAGCGGCGTAAGGGTGGTCGGCAGGCGCTGGGGCGAGGTCATCGTTCGCCTATGCCCTGAATCGGGCCGGAAATAAACAGAACCGGATACCGCTCTCAGGCGACCCGCTCCATTTAGCCACGTTGACGCCGGCGCAAAATAGTTGCAAATGAGACCAATTGGCGGGCCAACCGCCTGAAGACACCAACGGCCAACGCGCCGCTTCCAGGGAGAAGACAGGGATGTTCGCCAGGAACCTATCCAGGCTTGCCGTGCTTGCGACCGCGATGCTGGCATCGACCGCCGCGCTCACGCAAATTTCCGACGATGTGGTCAAGATCGGCGTTCTCACCGACATGAATGGCCCCGCGGCGACGCCGACCGGCCAAGGTTCAGTCACCGCCGCGCAGATGGCGATCGATGATTTCGGTGGCAAGGTGCTGGGCAAACCGATCAGCATCATCGTCGGCGACCACCAGCTCAAGCCAGACATCGGCGGCGGCATCGCCCGGCGCTGGTACGATGTCGATCAGGTCGACCTGATCGTCGACGTGCCGGTATCGGCGGTGGGGCTGGCGGTGCAAGGCATCGCCAATGAGAAGAAGAAGCTGTTCATCACGCATTCGACCCTCACCGCGGACTTCCACGGCAAATTCTGCTCGCCCTACGCGATGCAGTGGGTGATCGACACCCGCTCGCTTGCGGCCGGCACCGCACAGGCGGTGGTGAAGCGCGGCGGCGACAGCTGGTTCTTCATCACCGACGACTATGCCTTTGGTCACTCGCTGGAACGCGACGCTTCGAGCGTCGTCACCGCCAATGGCGGCAAGGTACTGGGCTCGGTGCGGCCGCCACTTGCCACGCCTGATCTGTCATCCTTCGTGCTGCAGGCGCAAGCGTCCAAGGCCAAGATCATCGGCATCGCGGCCGGTCCACCGAACAACATGAACGAGATCAAGACCGCTGCGGAGTTCGGCGTGCTCAAGGGCGGCCAGCAGATGGCGGCCCTGCTCGCGCTGATCACCGACATTCATTCGCTTGGGTTGCCGGCAGCCCAGGGCCTGTTGCTGACGACGTCGTTCTACTGGGACATGGACGACAAGACCCGCGAATGGTCGAAGCGCTATTTCGCCAAGATGAACCGGATGCCGACGATGTGGCAGGCCGGCGTCTATTCCTCGGTGATGAGCTATCTCAATGCGATCAAGGAGACCGGCACCGATGAACCGCTGAAGGTCGCGGCAAAAATGCGCGAAAAACCGATCGAGGATTTCTTCTCCCGCAACGGCAGACTGCGCGAGGACAATCTGATGGTGCACGATCTCTGGCTGGTGCAGGTCAAGAAGCCCGAGGAATCGAAATATCCGTGGGACTATTATCAGATCCTCGCCAAGATCCCGGGCGACGAAGCGTTCGGCCCGCCGGATCCGGCGTGTGCGATGGCGAGGAAGTGAAGTAAGCAAATGGTGCGTGGCGAATAGCGAGTGGTTAGCGAGGTCACGCTACTCGCCATTCGCCCATCATTTCACCACCCCCGCCTCCCGAAAATACTTCATCACGCCGGGATGAATCAGCACCGCATTCGGCGCTGCCGCCACAGTATTCGACGCCGTGGTCTCACACGCCTGCGGCAGCTTCTTGCACAGCGCACCCTCCTGCCCATGCAGCGTGCGCGCCAATCGGTAAGCGACGTCATCCGGCAGGCTTTCGCGCGCCAGCACAAAGCTCCATGAGCCAATGGAATCGATCGCCGCAGGCTGATTCGGATAGCTGTTGGCGGGCACCGTCAACGGCTTGAGGAAGGTGTGCTTGGCGCGGACGCGCGCGATCTCGCCTGCGTCGGGCGCGATGAACCGCGCGCCGCCGGGCGCCTGCGCCATCGCGGCAAAGCCCGGCCAGCCGATACCCGCGCCCCACAGCGCGGCGGCGCGGCCGTCCTGCACCATGGCGGGACCGTCGCCGGCGCGATCGAGATAGATCGACTTGAAATCCTCGTCCTGCTTCAGCCCGATGCCATCGAGGATATAACGCGACAGGATCGGCAGGCCCGAGCCCCTGGCGCCGAACGCGACCGGCTGGCCGACAAGATCCTTGATGGTCTTGTAGGGACTGTCCGCCCGCACCACGAACATGCCGGGGCTGGAATACATCGCGGTCAGGATTTTCAGCTTTGTCGCCGGACGGCCGATGCCCATGAAGGCTTCGTAGGCGGGCTCTCCCGCAATCAGCGCGATATCGAGCTGATCGGATTCCAGGAGTGGAATGTTCTCGTTGGAGCCCTTGGTATTGCGCGGCTGGATCGAGAGCGCCGGATCGGCGGCATTCATGACTTCCGCAAAAGCATTGCCGTAGACAGGGAAGCCTCCGCCCGGCGTCGCGGTCCCGAGGCTGATATTGGTCCTGGCAATGGCCTTGTCTCCATCCTGCGCCATGGCAGCGCCGGCAAACAGGAGCAGGCCGGCCCAGGCGATCCCAGCAAGTTTCATTGTTGGCCTCAAGCGTTCCATGACGAATGATGCAACGGAGGTTGTAGGCAAGCACGCCGCCCGATGAAAGCCTGTTCTTGGCCCCCAACCCGCCATTGCCGTATCGCTGTCATGCCTGTAAACGATGGCGGCACCGTTGCCGGCCGCCTCCCCGCGGCCGCTCCGCGGCGGGGCCTGTAGCTCAATGGTTAGAGCCGGCCGCTCATAACGGTCTGGTTGCAGGTTCGAGTCCTGCCGGGCCCACCAGCGGATCAATGGCTCCCCGAG
>NZ_LLXZ01000080.1:94917-155196 GCF_001440395.1 Bradyrhizobium jicamae
AAATATCGAAAACAACCCCATGCAAAGTAGCAACTAGTCGATGCTTTGAGCGATTCCGCGAAAAATTTTGACACGTCGGCAAATCAGCGAGACGCCAATCTACTTCCTGACGATCCCGGTGCAGGGCAATCTTGCCAAACCAAGTGATTTTTCGCGCTGAGGGGGCGGAGGCGGACCGGATTGCGAGGCGGTGTCCCGCGTCGCAATCCACCTCAATCTTCGACCCGGTACAGACGCCATCGCTCCGGTACGCCTTTGAGTTGGTGGACGCCGTGATCCCTGAAGCAGATTTGAGACTGCGACATCAGGTCCTTGACCACGCTCGAGACCAGCACTTCGCCGGCGCGCGCTTTCGCGGCGACACGTGCGCCGATGTGAAACGCGAGACCGACCACCTCGGCCCCGCTCACTTTGTATTCCCCCGCATGCAGCCCCACCCTGATCTCCAGCCCCAGCGTGCGCACCGCCTCGCGGATCGCGGTCGCACAGCGGACGCCGGCAGCCGGCGCCTTGAACGTCGCTAGCACTCCGTCCCCCGTCGTCACGACCTCCTTTCCGCGCGAAGTCTTCAACTCCTTGCGGACCGCTGCGTAATAGTGGCCCATCACCTTTGTCCAGCGCGCATCGCCCAGCTTCGCGGCTTTCTCGGTGGAGCGGACGATATCGACGATCAGGATCGTGGCGAGTGCCTGTTTGAGCTCGGTGCTGCGCTGGGCGGATCGGCGCCGGAGCGCAATCGGTCCGGCCAGCGGTTCATAGCGATGATTGCGGCGCCGCGCGATCGCGGCCTTTACATAGTCGTTGGCCCGCTGCGCCGTGCCGCAACGAATCGTTTTCTCTCTCGGCGGAAGTGCCCAGTAAACCTTTCGCCCATCTCCGGCGCCAAGGACTTCCACGGCGCCCCACTTCAGGAAAACCGCCGAGCCAACCCGTCGAACACACCACGCCTTTGACGTGTATCCGGAGACGTTCGACTGATGGACTCCGATGCGAAGGAATTTTGGCATGAACGTGCGGCCAATCGAAAGACCGTTTGGGCGTACTTGGGGCAAAGGGTAGTCGTACAATCCGGCGTTGGCAACTGTCGAAAATTTGCCCGTGGCCCCCACGTCTGTTCGCGTTCGCGGTCAAAAATACCGAAGGAGATCAGACGGCAGGTGCGAGCCGCCGCCTCACCAGAAACGACCTCGACAAAGTGAAATGAACGCAATCGAACCCGAACGAAAACGCAGCAAACTCAACGAAGCCGATCGATATCCTCTCGCTCATAACGGTCTGGTTGCAGGTTCGAGTCCTGCCGGGCCCACCAGTGGATCAATGCTTGGCTGTATTTCATTCCGCAGCCCGTTGGCCACCGCACCAGAAATGCCCGCTTCGTTGCGCCGGGTCGTGCTTCAGCAGATCGCAAGCTACTTCTCCGGGTTCGATACGACCACGATCTTTCCAACGCAAACGTAGATTCGGCGGCCTTTTCGCAATAGGAGTGCAAGCAGCGGGCTGCGTTTCCGTGATCGGAACAGCCTTTCGACGGCCGAGAACCTGCGAGCGGAACGTGCATATCGGCGACGTCCCAAATAGGCGTATGCGCATGAGCCTGACGGCGATTCGATTTGCTGTGGCAGGTTCGGGCGCTCTGCAATTCTTCGCCTTGCAGCGAGAACTTGCAATGAAAACGCATGGGCTGTCTCAACGGTTTCTCTCACTGATATCCCGATTTATATGGTGGACGCCCCAACGGCTCGAACCCGGGACCCGCTGATTGGGAGGTGCGTGACTTGCCAAAAAATTCTGTCGCCATTCCGACATGAGTATCGTTGGGCCTGCAACAGGTTTCCCTCTGTCGGGATAAAAGGATCCTTGTTTGGTGCAGAGAGGCAAGCGCTGCTGATGCATTCCGGCACTGCTATGGAGCACAACGGCGGCGCCGATCATACCAAGTGGCAGGCAACGAGATGATCCGCCACCGACTTCGGCACCAGCGGCGGCTCCCTTTCCGCGCACATGGGCTGCGCCAAAGGACAGCGCGTTCGGAAGCGGCAGCCGGAGGGCGGCTCGATCGGATTGGGAATGTCACCGCGCAACAATATCGGCTGCCGCTGACGGCCGGGAATCGGCTCCGGAACCGCCGACAACAATGCCTTCGTGTAGGGATGAAGCGGCGAACGACAGAGCTGCTCGGTCGAGATGAGCTCGACGAGCCTGCCGAGATACATTACGGCGATGCGGTCGCTGACGTAGCTCACCGCTGCCAGATTGTGCGAGACGAAGACATAGGTCAGCCGTAGCTCGCGCTTGAGCTCGACCAAAAGATTCAACACCTGTGACTGAATCGAAACGTCGAGCGCGGAAACCGGCTCGTCGGCGACCACCAGTTTCGGCCGAAGCACGAGGGCGCGGGCGATGCCGACGCGTTGCCGCTGGCCGCCCGACAGCTCATGCGGATAGCGATGGGCGGCTTCCCGCCGCAATCCCACCTTGTCCAGCATTTCGACAATCATCCGCTCGCGCGCGCCGCGCTCGATGCCCTGTGCATCGAGTCCTTCGGCGATGATGTCGCCGACCCTCATGCGCGGATCCAGCGATCCGCTCGGATCCTGAAAGATGAATTGCAGTTGGCGCCGCGAGCGCCGCAGTTCCGCGCCCGCCAGATCGCCAATCTGCGCGCCGTCGAATGACAGTTTTCCGGCGCTTGGCTTCATCAGCCCGACCAGAATCCGCCCGAGCGTGGATTTTCCGCTACCGGATTCGCCGACGAGGCCAAGCGTCTCTCCCGGGGCGATGTCGAGATCGATACCGTCGACGGCGCGCGCATAGGCGACGCTGCGCCGGAACAACCCGCCGCCGACTGGAAAGTATTTCTTGACGTCGCGGGCGCGCAATAACGGCTCATGCATCTGTAGCTGCTCCCCGCTGCGATCGTTCGGTGGCATTGCCGCGCAACCAGCACGCTGCAAATCCTGAACGGGTCGCAACCAATGCCGGCGGCTGGCGATGACAATGCTGGAACGCGTAACTGCAGCGCGCGGCGAACCGGCAGCCTCCCGGCCAATGCAGCGCGCTCGGAACGACGCCGGGGATCACGTTGAGCGGCTCGTCTTGCGTCATTCCCAATAGCGGAATCGACCGCAACAACGCCTCTGTATAGGGGTGCTGCGGACTGCGGAAGATGGCGTCGACAGAGCCGCGCTCCACCACCTCGCCAGCATACATCACGGCGACATCGTCGCACATCTCGGCAACGACACCGAGGTCATGGGTGATCAGGATCACCGCCATCGCCAACCTGTCGCGCAACTGCCGCAGTAGCTCAAGGATCTGCGCCTGGATGGTGACATCCAGCGCGGTCGTCGGTTCATCGGCGATCAAGAGCTTGGGTTCGCAGGCAAGCGCCATCGCAATCATCACGCGCTGCCGCATGCCGCCTGACATCTGGTGCGGAAAGGCGTCGACGCGACGCTCGGGTGATGGAATCCCGACAAGTTCCAGGAGTTCGATGGCGCGCTCGCGCGCCTGGCGCGCGCTCGTGCGGCGATGCAGCCTGATGCCTTCGATGATCTGGTTGCCCACCGTATGGACCGGGTTGAGCGAAGTCATCGGCTCCTGAAATACCATGGAGATGCGATTGCCGCGAACCGCCTCGAGCTCCCGTTCGGAAACCGCGGCGAGATCCTTGCCCTCGAAATAGATGTGGCTGCCCGGCAGAATGCGGCCCGGCCTCTCGATCAAGCGCATGATCGAGAGTGCGGTGACACTCTTGCCGCTGCCGGATTCGCCGACGACGCCAAGCGTCTTGCCCTCGCGAACGTCGAGGTCGACACCGTCGACGGCCTTCATCACGCCGGATCGCGTGTCAAAATAGGTCCGGAGATTTTCAACGCGCAGCAGCGACATGGTCATCCCCGCTAGACCGTGGCCCTTCGTCCGGCCCGGTTTCGATCACGTATTCGGTCGAAATGATCCAAAGGCGAGCCGGCGAGCCTGCCGTGTTAGGCCTACTCCGCGCAGGCGCGCGAACGATTCCGCCAGCAAGGCCGGCCGGCCAGGTTGGCGCGATGGAATGCAGCCCGACGAACGGTGCGAGAACGCGTGGCCATTCGATCATCGCGATCCTCCATCAGACATTCGGCTTTCGTCCGACCCACGGCCAGGCGAGCTCGAAGGCACGCGCCGCGCGCAGCACCAGCGCCTCCTGATTGGGCGGCGCGATCACCTGCAGGCCGATCGGCATTCCATCGACGAAGCCGCAGGGAATTGAGGCGGCCGTGCAGCCGGCGAGATTGACAGCCAGCGTATGGGCGACCAGCGCCGGGATGCGCTGGGCGGGACCGACGGATTCAATCACCGGCGCGGTGAATCCGAGCGTCGGCGAGAGCACGAGATCGCAGCTGCGGAAGGCGGCCTCGAACGAGCGGATGAAATCAGCGCGCCGGCGCATCGCGCGCGAATAATCGGCGGCGCTCACGCCCTTGGCCCAGGCAAATCGCTCGCGCGCATATGGGGTCAGCTTGCGCCGTGCCAGCGGGTCGGTATAGAGCGACTTGCCGAGCGCGGCGTAACGATCGACGAAGTCGAGCACCCGCCAGGCTTCGTCCACCCCCTGCGTGTTGAACGTCACCGCATTATCGACAAAATTGGCACCGAGCGAGCCGAGGCCAAACGCAGCTTTCTTGATCGCGCTGATCACGGCGGCATCGACCTGACCCGAAATGCTCTGATCCTCCCACCATCCGAGCCGCAGTCCCGCGATGCCATCATCGAGCCCGGAAAGGTAGTCGGGCGGTTCATCCAGCCGGCACAGGGAATCGTCGACGGACGGTTGCGCCAGTAGCTGCAGCAATGTGGCCGCATCGCGCACGTCGCGGCTGATCGGGCCCGCACTGCAAAGGAACATCGTGGATCCGAGCGAGCCGTGCTGCGGAACCCTGCCGTTGCTCGGCAACAAGCCGAGCACCCCGCACATCGCCGAGGGCAGCCGAATCGATCCACCTGAATCGCTCCCAAGCGCCAGCGGGCCGAAGCCGGCTGCGACACTCGCCGCCGCCCCTCCGCTTGAGCCCCCAGACGTGCATCGGGGATCCCAGGGATTGACGCATTCGGGCGCGACGCGGCCGGTGGTGCGCCAGAACGTCCCAAATTCAGGCGTAGCAGTTTTGCCGATGATCACGCCATCGGCCGCCTTCACGCGCGCGACGTGCAGCGAATCCTCCTCCGGCACGTGGTCGGCATAGATCCGCGAGCCGCTAGTGGTGCGGATGCCCTTGGTCCAGAACTGATCCTTGATCGATACCGGCACACCCGCCAGCGCGCCGACAGGCTCGCCGCGATCGATCCGCCTGTCGATCGCCCTGGCCTGGTCCAGAGCCACTTCCCCCGACACCGTGAAGAAGGAGTGGAGGCGTCGATCGAACTTCTCGATCCTTTCGATGAAATGACAGGCGACTTCGATTGCCGACACGCGCCGTGTCACGATGGCTTCGCGGATCTGCCAAGCGGGCATCCAGTGAAGATCGGACGGCAGGTCGCTCATCGCATCAGTGTTCAATTTGTCGAGCATCGATCAACCTCTTGGATCCAAAGCATCGCGCAAACCATCGCCCATGAGCGTGAAGCCGACGACGACGAACACGATGGCAAACCCCGGACTAAGGGCGAGCCATGGCGCGAGCGCCATCACCGAGGTGGATTCGGCGATCATGCCGCCCCAGGTCGGATCGGGCGGCTGCACGCCGAGCCCGAGAAAGGACAGCGAGGCCTCGGTCAGCACTGCGATCGTCACCGTCAGCGACGCCTCGACGATCAGCGGCGCCGCGATATTTGGCAGCACATGCCGGTACATCGTCCGCGCACGCGAGACGCCAAGCCCGATCGCCGCGGCGATGTAATCCCGCTCTCGCACCGACAGCGTCGAAGCGCGGGCGACGCGGGCAAAGCGCGGCATGAACAGCAGGCCCATGGTGAGGACGAGATTCGGCAGGTTCGGCCCGAGCGCCGCCACCAGCGCAATCGCGAGCAGCAGTGCGGGAAAGGCCTGCAGGATGTCGAGAAGGCGCATCAGGCAAGCATCGACCAGCCCGCTGGCGTATCCGGCACTAAGGCCGATCACCGTGCCGGATGCGAACGCAAGCGCGGCACTCAGGCAAGCGACCACAAGAGAGCTGCGCGCCGCATAGAGGATGCGCGTCAGCACATCGCGCCCCAGTTGGTCCGTGCCCAGCCAGTAATGCGCTGATGGCGGCGACAGCGAGGCATCGGCAATCTCGAGCGGATCGTGCCCGGAAAGCCAGGGCGCGGCGAGCGCAAGGACGATCGACAGCAGCACCATCGCAGCGCCGACTGCAAGCGGCAGATTCCAGCGCAGCCGGGGTCGCGCCAGGAAGCGAATGCCCCCCTCGTTGGCTGCCGGCTCGTCGGCCGGCACTGCCGGCCGATCCGCCGAGTCGATCAGGGTCGGATGTGCGTCAGCCATGTTGCTGGATCCTCGGATCGAGCGCGTAGTAGCTGAGGTCAACCATGATGTTGATCAGCACCACCAGCGTGGTGACCACCAGCACAGTGGCTTGCACTTGCGTATAGTCGCGGTGATAGATCGCGTTGAGCATGAGCTGGCCGATGCCGGGCAGGCCGAACACCTGCTCAACCACGACTGCGCCCGCGACGAGGTGCGCGGCGGTGACGCCGACCGCGGTCACAACCGGCAGCAGTGCATTGCGAAGACCATGCCGGATCAGCACGCGTAGGCGGCCTGCGCCCTTGGCACGTGCGGTCGCCATGAAGGGCTCCGTCAGCACCTCCAGCATGGCGGCGCGCGTGTAGCGCATGATCGTGGTGGCGGAAGCCAGCGAAAGCACGAAGGCCGGCAGCAGCAAAGTCCTGATTCCACCGAGCGGATCGTGACGCAGGTCGACGGCGCTCAAGATCTTGAACGATGGCCAATAGAGCGAAAGCAGCAGCACGGCTGCAACACCGACGAAGAATGGTGGCGTTGAGAGGCCGAGCAGCGCCACGGCGCGGATGAAAAGATCGGGCCACCGCCCGCGGGTTTTCGCAGCGGCGACGCCTGCGGGCAATCCGACCGCGATCGCAAAAAGCAGCGACATTGCGGTCAACACCAGCGTTACCGGCAAGTGCGAGACGATCTGCGGGGCGACCGGCAATCCCATCACGAGCGAATTGCCGAAATCGCCGCGCAGCGCGCCCATCAGCCAGATTCCATACTGCACCGGCAGCGGCTGATCGAGATGCAGGGCGCGGCGGATGTTCTGGGCGGCTTCCGAATCGAGCGCTACCGTGGGCCCCGCGAGCACGCTGACGATATCGCCGGGAATCAGATGAATGATGGCGAAGCTCATCAGCGAAACGCCGAACAGCACCGGCACGGTGAGAACGATGCGTCCCGCGGCATATCTGAGCATCGCCTACTCCCTTAGAACTCGCTGACCGCGCCCTATTGCAGCCAGGACTGCCGAAGATAGACCCTCTGCGCCGACGGCACGGCGCGGTAACCCTGCAGCTTCTTCGACCACATCTCCCAGCGCAGCGCCGCGGCACAGGGCGTAATGATGTAGGCCATATCGGCCACGCGCTGCTGCACCGCCCGATAGAGCTTGGTTCGTTCGGCTTCGTCATAGCTCTGCCGCGCCTTGGCCAGCAGTTCGTCCAGCACGGGATCAGCCGTCTTGCCCGGATTGACCGTGGAGTTCGAGTCCAACCGGATCGAGATGTTGGTGTCGGGATCCGGACCCCAGACCAAGCCCGCCATCGACATTGGCGATTCCGTCGATTGAAAATCGGCGACGAGCTGGCTCCATTCCTTCTGCAGGATCTTAATCCTTATGCCGATGCGTCCGACCATCTGCTGCATGATCTGGGCAATCTGAACGTCGCCGTAGTTGGCCGGCGAGACCGCAAAGACCGTCTCGAAGCCGGAGGCATAGCCGGCCTCCGCCATCAGTGCTTTGGCCGCGGCGACGTCTTCTTTCATATAGGGCAAGCCGAGCACCTCGCCGCTCGGAACGGCGAAGGGCGTTTGCATTGGCGGCAGCGACGCAGTGAGGCCGGCGAAGCCACGCCAGACGACCTTGGTAATCAGCTCGCGGTTGAGCGCCAGGCTGAAAGCACGGCGAACGCGGACATCATTGAAGGGCGGCTTGCGCTGATCGAACTCGAGTAGCATCAGCCGCGAATAGGACTTTGGGTCGGGTGCCACGATGTCAGGCACATCGCGCATCTGCGTCGCCGAGTCGGGGCGGCCGAGCCAGGTCAGCTGCACGCTGCCCGCCCGCAGAGCGGCCATGCGACTGGCTTCATCGGGTATGATGCGGAAGTCGAGGCCATCGAGATAAGGCAGGCCCGGCTCGTAATAGTCAGGATTGCGCTTCATCCGGATCAGCGAATTCGGCCGGAAATCCTCCAGCATGAACGGCCCGGTGCCGGCGCCGCCCTTGACGAGGTCGCCGCGCTGCCTGACGTCTTCGCGGTTGACGATCGCGGAATATTTGATGGTGGCAAGATAGTTGGGGAATGGCGAGAACGGACTGGCGAGGCGGAACACCACCGTCTTGGGATCCGGCGTTTCGATCGCCTTGATCACCGAGAAGATCGATACCCATGGCGAGCGGGTGGCAGGATCCACCAGGCGCTCGAAGGTGAACTTGACGTCCTCGCTGGTGAGCACACTTCCATTGTGGAATTTCACGCCGTCGCGCAGATGGAAGACGAAGGTCTGCGGATCCGGATTCTCCCATGCGGTGGCGAGATCAGGCTCGACATGGCTCGACGTCTCGTCCCACCTCAGCAGGCAGGTATAGATGTGCTCGGCGATGTTGCCGGTCGAGAATGCGGCGGTCTTGTGCGGGTCCAGACCGATCGGATTCTCATCCTGGCCGATGGTGAGCACGCCGCCGCGTTTGGGCGCGGGCGTCTCATCCGCTGCTACCACCGGGCGCGCGCCGTATCCGAGGGCAACGAGCCCCATCCCGGTGGAGCCGAGAAATTGCCTTCGCGTGAAGTCGGCCTTCATGTCTCCCTCCACCAGCCGATCGATATTTCCGAAAGCGTGACGGCCTAGAGCATGATCGGTCCTGATTGGATCAGAACCGAAACTCTGGATTCTTGTTTTGATTTCCTCACGCGAAGCGATATCCACCTCACTCGAAAACGCTCTACGATGCGTGCTCGAGCAAGGCCGCGAGGCGAGGATCGGAGTATTTGTTGGTGACGCCGGCGCGGCGCAGGTCCTCCGCGTACATCTCCAGCAGAGCACGGATGACGGCGGGGTGCTTTTCCGCCACGTTGATGGTTTGCTTCGGATCGGAGCTCAAATCATAGAGCTCGACCGGTTCGCCCGGAATCGCATAGAGCAGCGACCATTTTTGCGTCGTGATGGTCACGGGTTGCCATTCGACCACCGTCCGCATCAGATCGTCGACGACTTCAACCGTATCGCCGGGATTGGCGAGCGGCAGCGCCGTCAGCACATGGTCGCGCCCTTCGAACGGCTGGCCAAGCACGCCGGGAAGCAGCGAGTGTCCCTGCATCTCCGGCTGGCGCGGCAGGCCGGCCATGTCGCAGATCGTGGGAGCGAGGTCGAGCGCGCAGGCAAGCTTGCTGGTTCGTCCGGGCTTGGCGCCCGGCACATGGATCAACAGCGGCACCTTGGCGATCTCTTCGTAAAGTGGCGAACGCATCCACGTCGCTTCGCCGGGCGCCCTGCGGACCATCTTGCCCATCAACCCATGCTCTCCGAGCAGGAAGCCGTGGTCCGAGACGAAGATGATGGCGGTGGAATCTTCGATGCCGAGATAGGCGAGCTGGTCGAGCAAATGGCCGATCCAGCGATCGACGAGCTCAAGCTCGCCGCTATAGAGCGCGCGGGCGACTGCGATGTCGCGATCGGTCATGCCGTGCTTCTTGCAATCGCCATAAGGCGGATGCACGCGCTCGCCGGCATAGTCGGGCAGATAGTGGCGGGTATAATAAGCCGGCGGATCCCACGGTTCGTGCGGATCCCAGGTGTCGACCAGCGCGAAGAACTTGTCCTCGTAGACCTGCTCCAGGCATTTCGCTGCCTGCACCATGGTGAGCGGCGCCGGACAATCCATCTCGCCGGTGCGGGGATCGGGCTTCACCTTGCCGGTGATCGGCCATTGCGGCAGCTTGCCTTCGCCCTGGCGCTTCGTTTTGTTGGGCGCGCTGTACGAAGAGTAATGCGGTGTTCCCAAGAGTTGAGACTTCATGTCGTAGAAGAAATTGAAGCCGCGATCGTACGAATAGCCGTTGACCTGGTAGAACGGCGTATCGACCACGCCGAGCGTGGTGTAACCCACTTCCGTCAATGCGGTTGCGATCGAGCGGTCCGCGCGCGGTAGTGCGCCCCAGCCGACGCCGGCAAAAGCGGGCTTGCCGGTGAGATAGTCGTAGCGGGCGGGGACGGTCGGAAAGCTCGACGCATAATAACGGTCGAACACCATCGACTTGGCAGCAAGCCGGTCGAGGTTCGGCGTGCGGACGTGACCGCCGTTGTAACCGAGCATATCGGTCCGGACGGTATCGGAGACGATCATGAGAATGCGATCTACGGCCACCTATAATCCTCCCTTTATTGTTAAGTAAAATATCACACAGCACTTTCGCCCAGTCAAGCAGTAATATATCACATGTCACACATTTATTCTTGCGAATCTGGATGCTCCCTGCTACGAAAGGCACATGGAAGCGCTTCAAAATGGTCCTTTAGGTCTGGTTTCGGCGCCAAGCCTGCGCGAACAGGCGCGACAGGTGATCCGCGGCCTGGTCATCACCGGGCAGATGCGGCCGGATCAGCTCTACTCGGTCCCCCGGCTCGCGGCCGAACTTGGCGTGTCGGCAACGCCGGTGCGGGAAGCCCTGCTCGATCTTGAGCGCGAAGGCCTGCTGCAAGCGGAGCGCAACCGAGGCTTTCGCGTGGTGTCGCTGTCGCTGAGCGAACTCAATGAGACCTTCGCCATCCGCCTGTTGCTCGAAGTGCCGAGCGTCGGCGACATCGCCCAAGGCGGATTATCGAAGCAGCAGCTCAGCGAGCTCCACGAGCTGGCCGAGGCCACGCGACAAACGGCTGACGCCGGCGATCTGATCGCGTTTCTCGATGCGGATCTCAAATTCCACGTTCAGCTGATTGCCACGCTCGGCAATCGCTCGCTTGCCAAGCTGGTCGAGACGCTGAGGGACCGCGTGCGCCTGCACGGCTTTGCCGGCAACGACTCGCCGCGGGATTTTCTCAAGCAATCGGCAGAGGAACATTTCAAGCTGCTCGACTATGTATCGAAGCGCGACCGGGCCGGCGCCGAAGCGACCATGCAACGCCACCTCGAAAGGTCGCGCGGGGCATGGGGCGACAGGCACAACGCCGCACAGGCCGCAAAAGCCGCCGTTCTCGACGACACATCCTGACCGCGGCGCCCCTCTCCTTCCGACCGTTCATTTGCAAAGCAATCCATTTCCCGCGCCTTTGCTGGAGATCGCATTGCCATGGCAAGGCGCGCGCGAGCCAATTCGAACAATATTAGCAAGGAGGATCGC
Organism: Bradyrhizobium jicamae; assembly: GCF_001440395.1. Taxonomy (GTDB): domain Bacteria; phylum Pseudomonadota; class Alphaproteobacteria; order Rhizobiales; family Xanthobacteraceae; genus Bradyrhizobium; species Bradyrhizobium jicamae. The sequence continues at coordinate 106,474 of NZ_LLXZ01000080.1, forward strand.
TATGAGACTGAAGGACAAGATCGCAATCGTGACCGGCGGCGGCTCCGGCTTTGGCGAGGGCATCGTCCGCAAATTCGTTGAGGAAGGCGCGCGCGTGGTCATTGCCGACCGTGACGAGGCCGCCACAGAGCGCGTGGCCGGCGCACTTCCCGGCAGAACCATCGCCGCCGTCGCCGATATCTCCAACGAATCCGGCTTCGCAGCGGTGGTGCAGACAGCCCATCGGGAATTCGGCGGGCTCGATATCCTCGTCAACAACGCGGGCGTCGGTCACACGCCCCAGCCGCTGGAAACCGTGACAGACGAGATGTTCGACAGGATCGCCAACGTCAACATCAAGTCAATCTACTATGGCGCAAAGGCCGTGGTGCCGCATTTCAAGCAGCGGAAATACGGTATCGTGCTCAACGTTGCCTCCACCGGCGGGGTCAGCCCACGGCCAAACCTGACCTGGTACAACGCATCGAAGGGCTGGGTCATCACCGCGACGCGCGCCATGGCGGTGGAGCTTGCGCCGTTCGGCATCCGGGTCAACGCCATCAATCCCGTCGCCGGCGAAACGCCGCTGCTCAAGACCTTCATGGGGCAGGACACGCCGGAGATCCGCGCCAAATTCCTCTCGACGATTCCAATCGGCCGTTTCTCCACGCCCGAGGACATGGGCAACGCCGCAGCGTTCCTGTGTTCCGACGAGGCCAGCATGATCACGGGCGTCGCCATGGAAGTCGACGGCGGCCGCTGCATTTGACGTGATCACCTGGCGAATGGCGGCGGCACATCGCCGCCGCCATTCGCGTTTGTCAGCCGTGATAGATCGAAATGGTCTTGGTCGTGGCAAAGCCGTAGAGGGCCTCAAAGCCCTTTTCGCGGCCATGGCCCGAACGCTTCACACCGCCGAACGGCAGCTCGATGCCGCCGCCTGCACCGTAGTTGTTGATGAAGATCTGTCCCGACTGAATGGCGCGCGCCAGGCGCAACTGCCGGCCGCCATCGCTCGTCCAGATTCCGCAAACCAGGCCAAAGGGCGTGCCGTTTGCCAGCTCGATAGCCTGCTGCTCGCCGTCAAACGGCATGATCACCTGGACGGGCCCGAAGATTTCCTCCTGCGCAAGGCGATGGCTGGGCGGAACGTCGCGGATCAAGGTCGGCGTGACATAGGCACCGCCCGCAGGCGCATCGGGCACGATGGTGCCCTGCGCGGCGAGACGCGCGCCGCCACGCTCGGCCAGCGCAATGTAGCCTTCGACAATGTCCTTCTGCCGGCGCGAGACCACGGGGCCGACATCGAGATCGGACAGCGCCGGCCCCACCTTCAGCTTGCGGTAGGCATCGGCCATGCGTGAAGCAACCTCTTCATAGACCGATCGCTCGACCAGGATCCGCGACGACGCGGAGCAGGTCTGGCCGGCGTTCTGAATACCTGCCATCACCAGGAACGGCAGTGCCCGATCGAGATCGGCATCGGCAAACACCACCTGGGGCGATTTACCGCCGAGTTCCAGCGTAACCGGCACGGCATTGCGCGCGGCGGCCGCCTGCACCAGACCGCCCGTCGTTACCGAACCCGTGAAGGAAATGTGATTGATGCCGGGATGAGAGGACAAGGCCGCACCAGCTTCCTCGCCGGTGCCGGTGACAAGGTTGAGCGCGCCGGCCGGCAATCCCGCTTCTTCCGCGATGCGGGTGAACTCGATCACCGTAAGGCAGGCTTCCTCCGCCGGCTTTACGACAGCGGCGTTGCCCATCGCAAGGGCCGCACCGAGGCTGCGTCCGATGATCTGCATCGGATAGTTCCAGGGAATGATGTGGGCGGTGACACCATGCGGCTCATAGATCGTGAGGGCAGTGAATCCCGACCGATAGGGAATGGTATCGCCGTGAACCTTGTCGGCCGCGGCGCCGTAGAATTCGCAGTAGCGCGCCAGCGCCTCGACATCGGCCCGCGCCTGCTTGAGCGGTTTGCCGACGTCGCGTGCTTCAAGCTCTGTCAGCAGATCGATATTCTTCAGGACGCCCTCGCCGATCCGATGCAGGATGCGACCGCGCTCGGTCGCCGACAAACGTCCCCACTCGCCGGCCAACGCCGCCCGGGCGGCCTGAACCGCGCGATCGACGTCCTCGCTGCTGCCCCGGGCAATGTCCGCAAGATGCGAGCCATCGGACGGATCCGGAATCGCGAGACGCCGTCCATCGGCAGCATCGACCCAGCGGCCGGCGATGTAGTTGCGGTAAACCCGTGCCGAGTTCGACGGGTTGCGCTCCAGAGTTTGATCTTGCTGCATGACATCTCCTCTTGGTTCGTTATCGCTTCCATCAGGCATGCAAGCCGCGCCCCAAAGCGCCGAACGCAGCCTCGTGAATTGCTTCGCTCCGCGTCGGGTGGGCGCCGATGGTGGCGGCGATGTCTTCAAGCACCGCTCCCATCTCAATGGCAAGTGCAAGTGAGGACGTCAATTCCGACACCCCCGCCCCTACCGCTTGCGCTCCCAGCACGAGGTGGTCGCTGGCCCGCGCCACGATCCGTACGAAACCCGCATCATCCATCTGCGTCAGGGCCCGGCCGTTGGCGGCAAAGGGAAATGTCGCGACCTTGACGTCGTGACCGTCCATCTCGGCTTGTTCCGGCGTGTATCCCACGGATGCGACCTCCGGATCGGTGAAGCAGACCGCCGGAATAGCGACGGCGTCAAAGGAGCGGCGCTTTCCCGCCATGATCTCCGCCACCATCGCGCCCTGCGCCATGGCGCGATGCGCCAGCATCGGCTCCCCCGTGAGATCGCCGATCGCCCAGACGTTGGACATGGACGTCTCGCAACGGTCATCGATTTTGACGAATTTCCCGTCCATCGCGAGGTCGAGCCGCTCCAGCCCGAACCCTTTGGTGCGAGGCTCACGCCCGACCGCGACCAGGAACTTGTCGGCCGGCAGTTCGCGCAGGCCATACCCGCGCTGCTCGATCAGCAGGCTCTCGGCGCCGGCGGTCAGCCCCTGTGCCTGCGCCGAGGTGATGACGCTGACCTTGAGTTCTTCGAGTCTCCGCACCACCGGCCGCGTCAACGCCGCGTCCCACCTGGGCAGGATCTGCTCGTCGGCCTCGACGACCGTTACATCCGATCCGAGTTTTGCAAAGGCGATCCCCAGTTCAAGGCCGATATAGCCGGCACCGACAACCACGAGCCGCGCGGGAATTTCTCGCAGCGACAGCAATTCGGCCGACGAGATAACATTGCCTCCAAACGGCAGTGTCTTGATCGCCTGCGGCACCGAGCCGGTTGCGAGAACGAGATGTTTGGCACGGTAGCACGTTGTACCGCCGGCCGTGGTAACTGTGACGGTCTTGCCATCAAGAATCTCGGCCGTGCCTGAAATCACCGACACACCGCTTTTCTTCAGCAGCGACGCGACGCCGCCGGTCAGGCGATCCACGATCGAATCCTTCCACGCAACAGTGCGCGCGAAATCAAATCCCACCTGTTTGACGCTCAGCCCGAACGGCGTCATCTCGCTGTGACTGGCGCTGTGGAAGGCATCCGCGGCGTAAATGAGTGCCTTGGAAGGGATGCAACCGACATTCAGACACGTGCCGCCGAGCGCCCCACCTTCGATCAGGACGGTCCGCAATCCCAACTGCCCGGCGCGAATGGCCGCGACATAGCCGCTGGGCCCTCCGCCGATGATAACGACCTCCGCGGCGCTCTCCTGCATGTCAGTTCCTAACGAGCAGGAGTGCCGGCGCCTCCAGCAGCTCTTTCATGCGCCGGATGAATTGCGCGGCCTCATAGCCATCGATGATGCGATGATCGAATGAGGACGACAGGTTCATCATCATGCGGGGAACGAATTGATCATCCCGCCACATCGGGCGGATCATCATCCGGTTGACGCCGACGATCGCCAGCTCCGGCCGGTTGATGACGGGCGTCGTTGCGATGCCGCCGAGATCGCCGAGGCTGGTGACGGTGATGGTGGAGCCGTTCAACTCTTCCCGACGAGCAGTACCCTGCCTCGCTGCGTCCGCGAGCCGCTTGATCTCTGCCGCGCAGGCCCAGAGATCGAGCGCTTCGGCGTGAAACAGCACCGGCACCATCAGGCCCGACGGGGTTTGCGTCGCGATGCCTGCATGAACGGCGCCGTGCCGGCTGACGACCTCCTGGTCATCGTCATAGGTTGCGTTGACTTGCGGAAAATCGCGCACCGCGTGCACCAGCGCTGCAACCACGAACGGCAAGAGGGTCAGCTTCGGCCGGCCCTCGACAAATTTCGTATTCAGCTGCTTGCGCAGCTCATCGAGCGACGTGACGTCGACCTCCTCGACATAGGAAAAGTGCGCCACGCGCCGGGTCGTCTCCGCCATTCGCTCGGCGATCCTCCGGCGCAGGCCAACAACCTTGATCTGCTCGACCGCATCGTTGCGTTGCGCGATCCGTGGACCGGCGCTCGCGTTCGATCGGTTTTGAAGGTAGCCGGCGAGATCGTCGTGCGTGATTCGGCCGGCGGCCCCGCTGCCCGAAACCAGACGAAGATCGATTCCTGCCTCACGCGCCCGCGCCCTGATCGCGGGCGATGCAATCGGCCGCACGGGAGCCAGCTTCACCTCGACACCGGCCACGCCGTTACGATGGGCATTGGCAGGATGGCCATCGTTCGGCCGGCGATCATAAGGCTGTTCCGTTTGGACCGGAGAACCTGCTTGCGGGTCAACCGGCACATCGCTTGCTAAAGCGCGACCGTCAGGCCGATCGACATCTTTCTCGCTTGCGACGTCACCATTTGCGCCAAAACGAATGCCTGCCAAAGGACTTCCAACCGCGAGACGCGCGCCCAGCTCTCCGCCGAGCTCGACGACCACGCCCGCCCTTGGCGAAGGAATTTCGACCGTCGCCTTGTCCGTCATGACAGCGGCCAGAATCTGATCCTCCCTGACCGTCTCGCCGACCGCGACATGCCATTCGACGATCTCGGCCTCGGCAACGCCCTCTCCCACGTCGGGAAGCTTGACCAGCTCGACAGGCATTCTCAGCTCCCCATCAGCCGGGTCAGCGCGCGACCGACGCGATCAGGGCTCGGAAAATAGTCCCACTCCTGTGCGTGGGGATAAGGCGTATCCCACCCGGTCACGCGAACGACCGGCGCCTCGAGATGATAGAAGCAGCGTTCCTGGATCAGCGCGGAAAGCTCGGCGCCGAAGCCCGATGTGCGGGTTGCCTCGTGTACGATGAGGCAGCGGCCTGTCTTGGTAACCGACCGAACAATGGTGTCGACATCGAGCGGCACCAGCGATCTGAGATCGATGATCTCGGCGTCGACACCAACCGACTGACACGCCGCCTCGACGACATGGACCATGGTGCCATAGGCAAGGATCGACACATCGCTGCCTTGGCGGCGAACCACCGCCTTGCCGATCGGCACGGTGTAGTAGCCTTCCGGCGTTTCGCTCAGCTCGTGCTTCGACCACGGCACGATGGGCCGGTCGTGGTGACCATCGAAGGGACCGTTGTAGATCCGCTTCGGCTCGAGAAACATCACGGGATCGTCGTCCTCGATCGCGGCGATTAGAAGGCCTTTCGCATCATGCGGGTTCGACGGAATGACCGTCTTCAAGCCCGCAACATGCGTGAACAGTGCTTCCGGACTTTGGCTGTGGGTCTGCGCGCCGAAGATGCCGCCGCCACAGGGCATGCGCACGACGATGGGGGCGCTGAACTCGCCGGCGGAGCGGAATCGCAGCCGCGCCGCCTCCGACACCAGTTGGTCGTAGGCCGGGTACATGTAGTCGGCGAACTGGATTTCAGCGACGGGCCTTAGTCCATACGCTCCCATGCCGACGGCGACACCGACGATGCCGCTCTCCGAGATCGGGGTGTCGAAGCAGCGCGATGACCCGTATTTGCGCTGCAAACCGTCCGTGCAGCGGAAAACGCCGCCGAAACGGCCGACGTCCTGGCCGAAGGTGACGACGCGTTCGTCCCGGGCCATCATGACATCCATGGCATCGCGGATAGCTTCGATCATCGTGAGAGACGGCATGCTCAGAAGCCGAGTTCCTGGCGCTGCTCGCGCAAATGCGGCGGCATCAGCTTGTAGACGTCATCGAACATCGAGGCCGGGCTGCATTTCGATCCCTCCACCAGGGTCCCGTATCCCTGCGCCGCCTTCGACGCGACGCTGATCTCCTCGTCCAGTTCGGCCTTGAGCTGGACGTGACGCGCTTCACTCCAGCCGCCAAGCCCGATCAAATGATCCTTCAACCGATCAACGGGATCGCCAAGCGGCCAGGCCGTCTGATCCTCCGGGGCGCGATACTTCGACGGATCGTCGGACGTCGAATGCGGCGCGGCTCGATGGGTCACCCACTCAATCAGGGTCGGCCCGAGATTCTTGCGGGCGCGCTCCACGGCCCAACTGGCCGCTGCGTGAACCGCCAAGTAGTCGTTGCCATCGACGCGCAGCGCGGGAATTCCGTAGCCATGCGCGCGTGCCGCAAAGGTTGCGCTCTCGCCCCCGGCGACGGACTGCGCCGTCGAGATCGCCCATTGATTATTGACCACGTTGAGAACGACGGGCGGGCGGTACACCGAGGCAAACACCAGCGCTGCATGGAAATCGTTTTCGGCAGTGGCGCCCTCGCCGATCCACGCGGCAGCAACGCTGCGCTCGCCGCGCATCGCTGATGCCATGGCCCAGCCCACCGCCTGCACATATTGGGTGGCGAGATTGCCGGAGATCGAAAAGAAGCCGGCGCCACGCGCCGAATAGAAGACCGGAAGCTGGCGGCCCTTCATGCGATCCTTTTCGTTCGACAGGACCTGGCACATCATGTCGATCACCGGCCAGTCCTGTGCGATAAGAAGGCCCTGCTGGCGGTAGGTGGGGAAATTCATGTCGCCCGATTGCAGCGCCGGCTGAAAGCCGCATGAGATCGCTTCCTCTCCGGTGCACTGCATGTAGAAGGACGTCTTGCGCTGCCGCTGCAGCATGGTCATGCGGGTATCGTAAGCCCGCGTCTTGAGCATCGCGCGCAGGCCGGCGCGGAGCTGTTCGATCGTGCAGGCGCCGGACCACGGTCCGGCGGCGCGCGCCCCGTCATCGAGCACCCGGATCAGCGCGTAGGCGAGATCGCGGATCTCGGCCGCCTCGACATCGACTGCCGGGCGGCGAACCTGTCCAGCTTCCGACAGATGGAGCCGACTCGAGTCAGCGGCCTTGCCGAAGCAAGGCTGCGGCTCGGGGACGTGCAAGGTGAGCGGCCCGCCGCTCATGAGGCCGCTCCGCCAGTTGCGACCAGCGAGTCTCCAACGACCTCGACGGAACACAGCGACGGATGCCGTGCGAAGCGTGAGCACAGAACAATGGGATCGCGGTCCGGGTTCGCATCGATGCCGAAGTCGATGGCGGCTCTGCCTTCCCCATCGACCACCATTCGGAATTCGACCATCTGCAGCCCAAAGCGCTGCACATCGGCGAGAAGCTGGGACGCCGCCGCAAGCGAATCCGTTGCGATGGCCCGGAAGGCGACAGACGAGGCGCGAGAGGCGGCAGATGACATTGGCTGATCTCCTCGACAAAACTCTACTGCTGCATCAGCAGGTGATTTTCCCATTATGTTGTGTAACACTGCGATTCTGCAGAAGAATCTTCTGCCTTTGAGGAGATTTTCGATGAAATCATCTTCGACACCAAAACAGCGGACCAGGGCGGACCTCGATTTGACCGATCGAAAGATCCTTTCGATTCTTCGCAGCGACGGACGGCTGACCGTCAACGAGCTGGCCAGTCGCGTCGGGTTGTCGTCGTCACCGTGCTGGTCGCGGGTCCGGCACCTGGAGGAGATCGGCGTGATCAAACACTACTCAGCCGTCATCGATCACATCGCCGTCGGCCTGAAGGATCTCGTCTTCATCGAGGTGACGCTCGACAAGCATGACGACAAGGTGCTCGCTCGGTTCGGCGACGCGCTCGCCAGAATCCCGGAAGTGATCGAGGCCCATCTCGTCACCGGCGATTACGACTATCTGGTCAAGGTGGCGGTCGCCGACACCACGCATTACGAGCGCTTTCTTCGCGAGAAGCTCTACCGGATTCAGGGTATCCGGCACACGCGATCGACCTTCTCGCTACGGACCCTGAAGCTCGTCATGTCAGCCGACCCGCTGCTCGTCAGGGCGAGCGATTAGCCAGCGAAGTGATCAGCGCAAACTCTCCATTTGCCGATCACGTCACTCGCTGCCTAACGCTGTCCTACCCTGACGCTATATCGGGATTCAGTTCAGCCTGATCACGCCGGGCCCACCCGTCGCAACTATTGTCCGTTCAATTGACCCGTCAGCCTTCCGTGAAAGGCAAGGCTTCGCGGATCGAGCCCGGTGAACTTGATGGAGTGACCCAGCGCGCGGTACTTCGTTTCGATCGCGTCGAGCGCGGCGACACTTGAAGCATCCCATATCTGGGACGATGTGAGATCGACAGTGATCTCCTTTGGATCCGCACGATACGAGAAGCGCTCAACGAGGTCGTTGCTGCTCCCGAAGAACAACGGGCCGTGCACGGCGTAGCGGACTGTACTGCCGTCCTCACTCGGCATGCGCTCGACGCGGATGACATGAGCGACGCGCCTGGCGAAGAGCACCATGGCCAGCAGCACGCCACCGGCGATACCGAAGGCAAGGTTGCCGGTTGCGACCGTGATGACCACCGTCACTGCCAGCACTGAGGTTTCCGACTTCGGCATGCGCTTGAGCGTCGAGGGCATTACGCTGTGCCAATCGAACGTCTTCACCGCGGCAATCATCATGACGGCCGCCAGCGCCACGAGCGGAATCTGCGCCATCAGGCCACTAAGCACCGTAACCAGCACCAGCAGCACGATCGCAGCAGCAATGGTAGATATCCGCGAGCGGCCGCCGCCGATCTTCACATTGACGACCGTCTGCGCAATCATCGCGCAGCCGGCGATGCCGCCATAGAAGCCTGCCACAATATTGGCGACGCCGAGCGCCCAGGATTCCTTGCCCTTGTGCGAGCGGGTGTCGGTGACATCATCGACCAGTTTTGCCGTGAGCAGCGTCTCCAGCAGACCGACAAAGGCGACGCTGAGCGCGGTCGGCCAGATGATGCCGAGGGTTTCGAGATTGAGCGGCACGGTAAACTGCATGATGCCGGGCAAGCCTGGCGCCATGGCGCCGCCATTGCCGCCGACATTGGGCACCGTGAGTTGGCCCGAGATCACGATCGCCGTGACGATGACGATGGCAATCAGGGGCGCAGGAATGACCGTGATCAGCCGCGGCGCAAGCAGCACGATCGCAATCGTCAGCGCGAACAAGGGATAGACGATCCACGGTACGTTCAGGATATGCGGCACCTGAGCGAAGAAGATCAGAACGCCCAGCGAGTTGACGAAGCCGATCATCACAGAGCGCGGGATGAAGCGTGTCAGCCGCGCCATGCCGGTCAGGCCGAAGACGATCTGGATGACGCCGGCAAGCAGGATGGTCGGCAGGATGTAGCCGGTACCGTGGGTCTTCACCATCGGCCCGATCACGAGTGCGATCGATCCTGCAGCAGCCGTCACCATTGCCGGCCGCCCGCCAAATACGGACATTACCAGCCCCAGCACGACCGAGGAGAACAGCGCGACCTTGGGATCGACGCCGGAGACGAAGGAGAAGGAGATGACCTCGGGGATCAGCGCGAGAGCCGTCACCACGCCAGCCAGGGTCTCGCGCGTGAACTCCCGCGGCGAGGTCAGCACCGAGCCGATTGAAGGAGAGTCATCGAGCGCCATCTGTGCCGCGCGGTCGTCGATTGCGGTCATGGCAATGCCCTACTGAACGGCGCGCTTCAGCGCGCCGGCTAGATCGGTCTTTTCCCAGGAGAAGCCGCCGTCGCTCTCCGGCGTGCGGCCGAAATGGCCGTAGGCCGCGGTGCGCGCATAGATCGGCTTGTTGAGCTCGAGATGCCGCCGGATGCCGCGCGGCGTCAGATCCATCGACTCGGCGACCGCCTTTTCCAGCTTGTCGTCGGCGACCTTTCCGGTGCCGTGGGTGTTGATGTAGATCGACAGCGGCCGCGCGACCCCGATCGCATAGGAGAGCTGCAGCGTCGCCTTGTCGGCGAGACCGGCAGCCACGATGTTTTTCGCGAGGTAGCGCGCCGCATAGGCCGCAGAACGGTCCACCTTGGTGGCGTCCTTGCCGGAGAACGCGCCACCGCCGTGTGGCGCCGCGCCGCCATAGGTATCGACGATGATCTTGCGCCCTGTCAGCCCGGCATCACCATTGGGTCCGCCGATGAAGAACTTGCCGGTCGGATTGATGTGCCAGATCGTCTTGTCCGATATCCAGCCTTCCGGCAGCGCCACCCGCACATAGGGCTCGACGCGTTCGCGCACCTGGTTGGAGCTCATGTCCTCGATCAGGTGCTGGTGCGAGATCACGATCTCGCGCACGCCGACCGGCTTGCCGTTTTCGTATTGCACCGTGACTTGGCTCTTGGAGTCCGGTCCCAGCACCTTCTCTTCGCCGGCGTGCCGCGCTTCCGAGATCAGCCGCAGGATCTTGTGGGCATAGAATATCGGCGCCGGCATCAGTTCTGGCGTTTCGTTGGTAGCGTAGCCGAACATAATGCCCTGGTCGCCGGCACCCTCCTCGCGGTTGGTGCCGGGCTTGTCAGCATCGACGCCCTGGGCGATGTCGGCCGACTGCGGATGCAGCAGCACCTGCACGTCGGCGGTCTCCCAGTGAAAGCCCTCCTGCTCGTAGCCGATGTCCTTGATGGCGGCGCGCGCGGCCTGCTCGATCTGTTCGTTGGTCACCGAGGACGGCCCGCGCGTCTCGCCCGCGATCACGACCTTGTTGGTGGTCGCCAGCGTCTCGCATGCAGCGCGGATGCTCCAGGGATCGACCCCGGCCCTTTCACCCTCGCGGAAGAACAGGTCGACGATTTCGTCGGAGATGCGGTCGCAGACCTTGTCGGGATGGCCCTCCGAGACGGACTCGCTGGTGAAGAGATAGGATGCGCGCATGATTTCCCTCGGGTTTCAGTTCGGGCCGCGCACGACGCAGCGGAAGCCGATGTGACATGTCGATGAATCGATACTCTCGCCCTGCCGCGCGGCCGGCCGCGCCCGCAGGCAGTAGTTCGGGGCGCAAAGATGCGAACCGCCCTTCACCACGCGTAGCCCCTTGCGCGGATCCACGTCCTTGCGCTGGCAGCAGGATTTGTCCGCGCTGCCGGCGGGGGCGTAAGCTGTCGTGGTCCACTCCCAGACGTTGCCGCACATGTCGTGCAGGCCGTAGCCGTTCGGCGGAAACGCATCGACCGGCGACGTTCCCTCAAAGCCGTCCTCGGCGAGGTTCTCGAAAGGAAAACGTCCCTGCCAGGTGTTGGACAGATAGCGGCCTTCGGGATTGGCGGCATCGCCCCAGGGGTACGCGGCCCCCTCGAGCCCGCCGCGTGCAGCGAACTCCCACTCCACTTCGCTAGGCAATGCCTTGTCGGCCCAGGCCGCATAGGCCTGCGCGTCCTCATAGTTGATGTGCACAACCGGATGATTGCCTTTCTGGGCGATCGAGCTGTTCGGCCCGTTCGGATGCCGCCAGTTCGCACCGGGCACATAGGCCCACCATGCACGATGATCGCGCAGGCTGACCGGCCGCGGCGGCTTGACGAAGACGAGCGAACCCGGGACGAGGAATTCCTCCGCCGCATCCGGATACATTTCTCGCATCGGCGTACGCTCGGAGAAGGTGACGTAGCCCGTCGCTGTGACGAACCGGTCGAACTGCGCATTGGTCACGGGATGGCGGTCGATCCAGAAACCATCTGACGTCTCGGGGTGGACCGGCCCCTCTTCGCGGTAGAACGCGTTCGAGCCCATCAGAAAAGTCCCGCCGGGAATCCAGACCATGCCTTCCCGGCGGATAACGCTTGCGGCGCGGGGGACCGTGGACGCCTCGCCGTTCAGCGAGACGCCTTGATGCGAACAGCAGCGTGTTGCAATCGGTTCCACGGCCCTGCTCTCAACCGGTCAGCGGAAATTTTGCTTCGGCACGAAGTTCAGCGGCGCGCCGGGCGGAATCAGCTCCTCCTTCTTCGCGCTGTCCTCGAACGCGCGCACCACGCGGTGGGCGTGCTGCATCACCCACCAGCGCACATAGCGCTGGTTGACGGCCTCACGCTCTTTGGGGTCTTCCTTCAGGTGGGTAATGCGGGCGAAGCCGAGCGGCAGCTCCGGGTCGTGGAAGTGCTGTTGGCGCTTGAAGTTGATCTTGAAGTCCTTCCACTTCACCGCGTGCAGCTCGTCCTTGAGCCAGACGATGCAGGACTCGCGGTTGGACGCTTCCTGCTTGCCGAGGAAGAAGCCGGTCTGATCGGTGCCGTCGATCAGGCGGTCCTTCGGCGGCTCGCAGCCGGCGAACCTGAGGAGCGTGGTGAACATGTCAGTGACATGCACCATCTCGTTGCTCTCGACGCCGGCCGGGACATGGTCGGGCCAGCGGATCAACAGCGGCGTGCGGATGCCGCCTTCGGCCGAGGAGAAGTAGGAGCCGTCGAAGAAGCCGCCGGTGCCGCGGCCGGCCAGATGATCCTCGGCGCCGTTGTCGCCGCACATCACGACGATCGTGTTGTCACGCACGCCGAGCCGGTCGAGCGTGTCGAGCAGCACGCCGAAGTCGTGGTCGAGCATCAGCAGACAGTCGCCCCAGTCGCCGTTGTCGCTCTTGCCCACGAACTCGTCGCGCGGACTCATCGGGAAATGCATCAGCGAGTGGTTGAAGTAGCAGTAGAACGGCTTGTCGTCCTTGACCGCCTTCTCCATGAACTTGATGGCCCGCTTCTGGTATTCGAGGTCGCAGGTCTTCTTGGTCTCCATGGTGAGCTGCTGGTCCTTGATCGGCCAGGCGCCCTTGCCTTTCACCCCCTCATGCATATGCGAGTAGCCATCACGCTCGGGGTCGTAGTGCGGATCTTCCAGCCACATGCATTCGTCGTAGGTGCGCAGCGGCCCGTACCATTCGTCAAAGCCATGATCGGTCGGGAAGCGGCCGTCTTCAGCCCCGATGTGCCACTTGCCGTAGATCGACGAGGTATAGCCGGCTTCCGCCAGGATCGACGCAATGGTGCGCTCCCAGGTTACGATGCCGCCGCCATTGCCGCCGAGCGCAATGGTGTGGTTGCCCGAGCGGATCGGAAAGCGTCCCGTCATCAGTGCCGAACGGGTCGGCGTGCACTGCGGCTCCACGACATAGTGCGTGAGCTTCATGCCTTCCTTCGCAAACGTGTCCATCCTCTTGGTGTCGGCGCCGCGCAGGCGACCGCCGCCATAGCAGCCGAGCTCGCCCATGCCGAGGTTGTCGACGTGAAAGAACAGAATGTTTGGTTTCTTGGCCATAGTAACTCCGTTGGTGGCGCTATTCACGCCGGGTCTTTGATCTTCGGTTGCGCGGGACTTGCGGAATGGCTCTCCTGCCATTTCGGACCTGGTCCGCGCATGTAGTGCCGTTCGGGTCGGTATCTGCTGCCAAAGATCGCCCAGAGCCTGCGCCATACTGCTGCAAGCGGCGCGCCGAGCTCAGCCATGCCGGGGTTGTTGGCATGAAGAATGCTTGGTTTCCTTGCCATAGATCGCTCCGATCGATTGGCGCCAGGATGCACCAATCCCTTAACGACGCGGGTCGCGCGTCATTTTCCTCAAGTTGTTGTTTCGCTCCCTCCCGGCAGCGAGCTCGATGTGTCAGTAGAGTTCGCCCACTCCTTTCGGTCCCACCTTCATTCCAAAACCGGACAGACCGCGGTCCTTGATCTCCGGGGCCATGGCGGCGAGCGATTCTTCGCGGATCAGCCCCTTGAGCTCCTGAACCAGGTTCATGAACTCCGGCGTATCCGTCATTTCGGGTGTGCGCGGCCGCGGCAGCGGCACCTTGATCTCCGCCTTGATCCTTCCCGGCCGCGCCGTCATCACGTAGATTCGGTCGGACAGGAAGATCGACTCCTCGATGTCATGGGTGATGAACAGCACGGAGATGCGGAACTGCTGCCAGATGTTGGTCAGGATCTCCTGCATCACCACGCGTGTTTGCGTATCGAGCGCGCCGAACGGCTCGTCCATCAGAAGCACCTGCGGGCTGGTGGCCAGCGCTCGCACGATGCCGATGCGCTGCTTCATGCCGCCCGAGAGCTGGTCGGGATAATGGTTCTCGAACGAGAGCAGCCCCGCCAGATCGAGCAGCGAGCGCGCCGTCGTGAGGCGCTTGTTCTGGTCGACGCCGGCCATCTTCAGGCCGAACTCGACGTTCTTTCGCACCGAGAGCCAGGGAAACAGCGAGTATTGCTGGAACACGACGCCGCGGTCCGAACCCGGCTTCGTGATCTTCTTGCCGTCGAGCAGCGCCGCCCCTTTCGTCGGCTTGACGAAGCCGGCGACGATGCTGAGCAACGTCGACTTGCCGCAGCCGGATGGGCCGATCAACGAAACGAACTCGCCGGGCTGCACGTTGATCGAGACCTCCTTGACGGCGACAACTTCGTTTTCATCGCGGCCGAAGGTCACGCCTATGTTGCGGACGTCGATGAAACCCCTGGCGGCTTCCGCATGTGCTTCTGCGACGCTCATCTCCTGCCTCCGGGTGCGTAGGCGAGCCACGGCATCAGGAGCACGCCGACCATGCGGATGACGCCGCTGCAGGCGAGACCCAGCACGCCGATCGTGATCATGCCGAGCATGATCGCGGGGTAGTCGACCAGCGAATAGGCTTCCCAGGTGAAGTAGCCGACGCCGAACTGGCCGGAGATCATCTCGGCCGCGATCAGCGACACCCAGGCGACGCCCATGCCGACCGCAAGCCCGGTGAAGATGTGCGGCAGCGAGCCGGGCAGGATCACGTTCCAGAACAGCTGCGCCTCGTTGGCACCGAGACAGCGGCCGGCGCGGACCAGCACGCCGTCGAGCGAATGCACGCCGTGGATGGTGTTGAGCAGGATCGGGAAGAACGCGCCGATGAAGGTGATGAAGACGATCGCCGCCTCGTTGTTCGGCCATAGCATGATTGACATCGGCACCCAGGCGATCGCGGGGATCGGGCGCAGGATTTCCACGCAGGGCATGAACAGGTCACGCACCCGCTCGTATTTACCGATCAAGAGTCCCAGCGGCACGGCGATCGCGATCGCGATGAAGAATCCGGTCAGGATGCGCTTGACGCTGATGGCGATGTTGACGAGGTACTTGTTCGACAGGCCGACCTGGGTCAGCTGGTTGAACACCTCGGCCGGCGTCGGCACGTTCTTGAAGCGGATGTAGAACTCGAAGCGGTACTTGGTGCCGAGGTACCAGACCAGGAACAGCGCGCTGATCGAGATGCAGCCGAGCAGGAACGAGATGATGCGGTCGCGCGTGATGTGCTTGAACAGCGAACGCGCCACGGTGCGGAACGACAGGGTAGGGACCACCTCCGGCTCGGCCGCAACCGGCGCAGGCGCCGCCTGCCCTTCCGTCACCGGCGCTTGCGGCTTCTCAGGCGTGGATGTCATCGTGCTCTCGAGGATCCGCTCCGGATCGATTTGTCCTGTCGGGATTGGGATTGCCACAACCTTCGCTCGCGCCATGTTGCTCATCGCGCGCCCCTATTGCCCGACGTTGATAGCGTTGAGCGCTTCGGTGTAGGTGGCGAGCTTGCCGCCGTTCTTCGCGGCATAGGCCTCGGCGTCCTTCTTCAGCAGGAACGGCACCACCTCGGGATTCTTCGCGTCGGGCTTGACCGCGTAGAAGGCGGCGTCGGCGAACACCTTGATGCCAAGCTCGTGGTCAACGAGATAGACCGCGTTGAACTTCTTGCCTTCCGTCGTGAATTTCTTGACGCCGAGCAGCGCGCAGACCGGCGACGAGAACGGCACGATTTCGCCGCCCTGGATCCAGACTTCGCCGACCTTCTTGGGATCGTTGACC
Organism: Bradyrhizobium jicamae; assembly: GCF_001440395.1. GTDB lineage: Bacteria > Pseudomonadota > Alphaproteobacteria > Rhizobiales > Xanthobacteraceae > Bradyrhizobium > Bradyrhizobium jicamae. The sequence continues at coordinate 122,423 of NZ_LLXZ01000080.1, forward strand.
GGCGCGTTGCAGACGGGGTCGGTGCCGGTGACGTTGTAGGTGTCGAAGGCCGCCAGCTGCTTGTCGTAGTCGAGCCCGAGCTCCTTGTAGGTAGCACGGATGTAGCTGTCGTTGATCCAGGCACCCATATCGAGCGGCTTGATCATGTTGAGCTTCTGCAGGATCGCGTAGCTGCCGCTCGCCGATTCGATCAGCAGCTTCTTGATGGTGGGATCAAGCGTGTGCACGCCGCCGGGGCCGAGGAAGATGTAGACCACTTCCTTGTTGATCTTGGTCCACTCCTCGATCTTCTCGGCGGCGAGTTTCGGATTCTTGCGCATCCACTCATTCGCCTCGATCAGCGACTTTAGATAGGCCGTGACGATCTCCGGATACTTCTCGGCAAAATCCTTGCGCACGGTCACGCCGTGGAAGGTTGGCACCTTAGTCTCGGCACCGTCATAGATCTTGCGGGCAAAGCCCTTGAACGGCAGCAGCTCAGCGAAGGGCACGAAGTCACCGTGGGCGTCGATGCGCTTCTCCTGCAGATTGGTAGTGCCGACTTCCGGCGACTGCGAGACGAGGCTCCAGAAGTCCGGTGGCAATCCTTTCTTCTGCAGCGAAGTCAGCATCATGCCGTGCGCGGCGGAGCCGAACGGCACCGAGACGTTCTTGCCCTTGAGATCGGAGAGTTCGTAGAACGGCGAGTCCTTGTGAACGACGATGCCATTGCCGCCGCCGACGGCGTTATAGGCGATGATGGCAACCAGCTGCGTCGGATTGTTGGTGGCCTGGCCGGTTGCGCCGTTCACCATCAACGGATAGTCACCCATCATCCCGATGTGGATGTTGTTGGCCATCATGCCGTTGGTAATCGGCGGACCTGACGTCGCGTTCTGCCAGTTGAGTTTGTACTGGAAATCTTTGTACTTCCCGGTCTTCGGCAGGTTCTTCTCGAGAAGACCAAGCTCCTTGATAACGACCCCGCCAGTCACCGTGTTTGTCGTCGTGTTCTGCGTGCCGATGCCGATCTCCAACACCTGCGCGCGCAAATCTCCGGAAGAGAGCACAAGTGCCACCGCCACGCACCAGGGGGCGACCTTTGAACCGCAAGACACGAGTGTGGTGACGCTCATCACGTTAACCCCTTAAATTTCCGCGGATTTGCTGGATGGGAGCCCGCCGTTGGGCTGCGATCGGCGCTATCGGGGGTGCAAGGGCCAAGCCAGTTTGTACCCGGCCTGCGCGACAGGTTGTCCCTGTCCGCCGCATGCGACGCACCGAGTTTACGAAGGAAGAAACGGCGGCTGTGATGCCCACTCGCGAAACCCTCAAGACGACCGAATTGCCGTGCTTGACGTGAGTTCTGGGCTTGGAAAGGAATTCTTAAAACAAGGAACGGCGGCGGCACGCAAATCCTTGCCGAAAAACTCCGACTGCTCAAGAATTAGCCGGAGTCGGCGCGCTTTCTGATGAAATATTGAGCGACATGACGCCCGTCCGAGCAAGTGAGCTCGCCGTTTCACGTCGAACCGACACGTTACCGGTTGTCAGTCTGCGTCGTCCTGAAGACCAGCCTTGGCGGACTTGCCGTCGCGCATTTTTGCCAGCGGCGCGGTATCCTTGATCAGGATGTTGGTCCCGTGCGTATCGAGCGCCCCCATCTCGGTAAGACGCTTGAGCGTGGTGGTCACCCATTGGCGCGTCACGCCTACCATGTTCGCAAGGTCGGCATGGGTGAATGAGGCTGCGATCAATGTGCCGCCGTGCTCTTTGACGCCGTAAAGATCCGTCAAGTGCAGCAGCAGATGAGCGAGCCGCTCCGTTGGCGAGCGCGTGCCGAGCATCTGCGCCAGCGAGGAATAACAGCGTCCCTTGAAGCTGAGACCTTCGATGATGCCCAGCGCCAACGCAGGGATTTTCAGGACCATCTGGCGCAGCACGTCTCCGGGCAGATGCAGGACGGAACTGTTGATCGCAGCCGCGCCTGACCAGACGTGAATCCCCCGATTGAACACGTCGGGACCCCCGACGAAATTGCCGGGGTGCCAATAGGCCAACGTGATCTCGCGTCCAGAAGGGCCGATGTAGAAGACGCGGATGCGCCCGCTCTCGACCAGATAGATGCCGTCCTGCGGGCTACCCTGACTGAAGACCTGCGCACCGCGGTAGTAGACCTTGTGCTTGCTGGCGCTGACGACCTGCTGGATTTCCGCCGCGGAAAGGCCTTGGAATAGTGGCGCCGGGCCGCCTCCCCGCGCTTTCTCGTCGGGCATCAGCATGGCGCCAAAACGAGCTTGGTCAGCCCAGCCGAGATTGGCTCCCATCTTCCAGGTATTTGCCAGCTTGCCTGCCAAAAAGGCCTCCATCGATGCAAGTTAAGCAAATCTTGCGCCAAGGAGTCGGCAAGAATGGGGAAGCTCCCCGCGCCGCTTGGCGCGGGTGATCCTGCGGCCAGGATGCTCAGGGCGTAATTCCGGACACGTTTGTCGCAGCGTCCCCGCTTGACGTCAGGTTCAGAACTGGTCGCCTTGGCCTGCCCCAGAGGCCAAGCGACGCTGCTGGATAGCGCTGGGGCTCTAGTAATTGCTACCCGTCAGTTCGTTCGGGATGCCATCGATCGGGCATTCGTCGGTGCCGACGGTCGGTCGCGTGAGCGCCTCGACCATTTCGCGGGTGCCTTCGGGGTCTGCGATCCACTTGGCGTAGAAATCGTACGGGCACTCAGCGACGCCGCGCGTGCCTTCGCCGGAATTGATCATGCCGGTGTAGCCGCGATGCAGGAGCTTGTAGAGGTGGTTCTGCGACTGGTTGTTGCGGCGGGCATCGCGGATCAGATGTTTCGACAGCGCCGCGTACTGGATGCCGTACTCCTCTTCGCCCGTTTCGCCCAATGTGCGGCCGTCGAAGCCAATGATGGCCGAGTGGCCGAAATAGGAATAGACGCCGTCGAAGCCGGCCGCATTGGCGACCGCGACATAGACGTTGTTGGCCCAGGCCATCGCCTTGGAAATCAGCACCTGCTGTTCCTTGGCCGGATACATGTAGCCCTGGCAGCGCACGATCAGCTCCGCGCCCTTCATGGCGCAGTCGCGCCAGATCTCCGGATAATTGCCGTCGTCGCAGATGATCAGGCTGACCTTCAGGCCCTTCGGTCCCTCGGAAACATAGGTGCACTTGCCGGGATACCAGCCTTCGATCGGCACCCACGGCATGATCTTGCGATACTTCTGAACGATCTCGCCGTTGTCGTTCATCAGGATCAGGGTGTTGTACGGCGCCTTGTTGGGATGTTCTTCATGGCGCTCGCCGGTGAGCGAGAACACGCCCCACACCTTGGCCTTGCGGCAGGCTTCCGCGAAGATCGCCGTCTCTTCACCGGGGACCTGCGAGGCGGTCTCGTACATCTCCTTGGAGTCGTACATGATACCGTGGGTGGAATATTCCGGGAAGATCACGAGATCCATGCCCGGCAGCCCGAGCTTCATGCCGACGATCATGTCGGCGATCTTGCGGGCGTTATCGAGCACCTCGGCCTTGGTGTGCAGGCGCGGCATCTTGTAGTTCACGACTGCGACGCCGACCGTGTCGTTGCTGGAAGAAATATCACCGTGGAGCATTGGATCGCCTCTTGTTCTGGTTAGGGTTTGACGGATCGCGCCGTTAGTGGCTGATCATCCAAGGCCGCGCGGTGGGAAAGCCCTTTGCGCCGCTCTTTGTCTTGGTCATCAGCCGCGCCGGCTTCTTCTTGCCGGTGGAACAGCAGCCGCAGCCGGGGCCGTGGGAAGCCTTGTATTCGGCAACCGTTTTCGGCGCGTGCGCGCTGCGCTCGTTGGTGGCGATCGCTTTGCGCTTGTCCGCTGGCATGCAGAAGAACGCCGGCGCAGTCAGGATCACGCGCGGCGATTCAGTGTCGCAGCGCGGGCAGTCCTGCGGCTCCTCATATTCGGACATCGGCCGGATGTCCGTGAACGGGCCACAATCGTTGCAGAGATATTCGTAGACGGGCATTTGGATGTCCTCGAAGGCGATTAGCGAGAAGCGAATGGATAAGCCGCCGCGGATGCGGGGCGGCCAGCACGCATACCGTCCCGCATCCTTCTCGCGCAGGGATCACTTGTCCGGCGAGATCGGCATCTGGATATCGCCTGTGATGTGTTTGATCGGACCCGCCGACGACGGCATGATGTCGAAGTCGAAGATCTCCGTCGGCAGCCACAGCGTAGCGCAGGCATTCGGCACGTCGACGACGCCAGAGATGTGGCCCTGGCACGGCGCGGTGCCGAGGATCGAATAGGCCTGCGCGCCGGAGTAACCGAACTTCTTCAGGTACTCGATCGCGTTCAAGCAGGCCTGGCGGTAGGCGATGTGGACGTCGAGGTAATGCTGCTTGCCGGCTTCATCGACCGAGATGCCCTCGAAGATCAGATAATCCTTGTAGTTCGGCGTGATCGGCGACGGATTGAACACGGGATTCTTGATGCCGTATTTGGCGACGCCGTCCTTGATGACGTCGACCTTCAGATGCAGCCAGCCGGCCATTTCGATCGCACCGCAGAAGGTGATTTCGCCGTCGCCCTGGCTGAAGTGCAAATCGCCCATCGAAAGGCCGCCGCCCGGCACATAGACCGGGAAGAAGATTTTTGAGCCGCGCGACAGGTCCTTGATGTCGCAATTGCCGCCATGCTCGCGCGGCGGCACGGTGCGCGCGCCCTCCGCACCGACCTTGGCCTTGGCATCGCCCTTGGCGCGGCCGGCATGCGCGGTCGCGGCGAACGGCGGATTGGCAAGGCCGGGCACGCGGGTCGGGTTGGTCGCGATCAGCGCGGTCTCGCGCTCGTTCCAGGTCGCAAGCAGTTTCGGGTCGGGCAGACAGCCGATCAGGCCGGGATGGATCAGGCCGGCAAAGTTCACGCCGGGCACGTGTCGCGACGAGGTGTAGAGGCCCTTGATGTCCCAGATCGACTTCTGCGCCAGCGGGAAATGATCGGTGAGGAAGCCGCCGCCGTTCTGCTTGGAGAAGAAGCCGTTAAAACCCCACAGGCTCTCCTTCAGCGGACCGACGTCGAGCAGATCGACCACGAGCAAGTCGCCAGGCTCTGCGCCCTTGACGCCGATCGGGCCGGACAGGAAGTGCACGATCGAGAGATCGATATCGCGTACGTCATCGGCGGAATCGTTGTTCTTGATGAAGCCGCCGGTCCAGTCGTAGGTCTCGATGATGAAATCGTCGCCGGGATTGACCCACGCCACGATCGGGATGTCGGGGTGCCAGCGATTGTGGATCATGTCGTTCTCGTAGGCCGACTTGGTTAGATCGACCTTGATCAGTGTCTCTGGCATCGATAGCTCCCCTTGTTAGACAGCACGGTTTACGAATTAGACGGACAGATATTTCGAGACCTGCGCGGCATCGACGCTATCGCGCGGGTCGTCGCGGACGATCTCGCCGTTCTCGATCACGAGCACACGGTCGGCGATATCGAGCGCAAAACTCAAGACCTGTTCGGAGACGACAATCGACAGGCCGCGCTCGTCGCGGATGCGCTTCAGGGTCCGCGCCATTTCCTTGATGATCGACGGCTGAATGCCTTCGGTCGGCTCATCCAGCAGCAGCACTTTTGGTTTGGTGGCGAGCGCGCGCGCAATCGCGAGCTGCTGCTGCTGGCCGCCCGACAGATTGCCGCCGCGGCGGTTCTTCATCTCCAGCAGCACCGGAAACAGCTCGTAGATGTCATCGGGCACTTCCGAGCCGCCGGATACGACCAGGCCGGTCTCGATGTTCTCCTTCACCGTCATGGTGGAAAAGATCATGCGGCCCTGCGGCACATAGGCGAGGCCCTTTGCGACCCGCTCAAAACTCTGCATCGCGTTGAGCTCGGCGCCGTCCATTTTCACCGAACCGCTCTTCGCCGGCAGGATGCCCATCAGCGATTTCATCAGCGTGGTCTTGCCCATGCCGTTACGACCCATGATCGCCACGATCTCGTTGGGCGCCACCGAGACGTTGAGGCCGTGCAGCACTTCGCTCTGGCCGTAAGCGACGTGAAGATTCGAAATAGCCAGCATGCCTGTGCTCCTTAATGCCCGAGGTAAACTTCAATGACCTTCGGATCGTTCTTGACCTTCTCCATCGTCCCCTCCGACAAGATCTGGCCCTGGTGAAGCACCGTGACCTTGTGGGCGATGTCCTCGACGAATTTCATGTCGTGCTCGATCACCAGCACCGAGCGGTCCTTGATGATGCGGTTCAGAAGCTCGGCGGTCTTGGCGCGCTCGCTGACGCTCATGCCGGCTACCGGCTCGTCGAGCATCAGGAGCTCCGGGTCCTGGATCAGCAGCATGCCGATCTCGAGCCATTGCTTCTGGCCGTGGCTGAGCTGGTCGGCATAGGTGTCGAGGCGATCTTTCAGGAAGATCATCTCGGCGACCTCCTCGACGCGTTCCTTGACCGCCGCGTCTCGCTGGAAGGCGAGCGAACCGAACACCGTGCGGCCGCGCGGGTATGAAATCTCGAGGTTCTCGAACACGGTGAGGTCTTCGAACACCGACGGCGTCTGGAACTTGCGCCCCACCCCGGTCTGCACGATCTGGTTCTCTTTCAGCTTCGTCAGCTCCTTGCCGCGAAACTGGATCGAGCCTGAGGTCGCCTTGGTCTTTCCGCAGATCAGGTCGAGCACCGTGGTCTTGCCGGCGCCGTTGGGTCCGATGATGACGCGGATCTCGTTCTCCTCGACATAGAACGAGAGATTGTTCACGGCCTTGAAGCCGTCGAACGACACGGTGAGGCCCTCGACCGCGAGCAGGAAGGGTTTGGGCTGGTGACCGATGAGCATGATCTATTTCCTCATTTCGCCAGTTGGGCATCGGCACCGAGGTGACCGATGAGTATGATCTATCTCCTCACTCCGCCGGTGCGCCGTCAGCGACGGAATTCCAGCCGTCTTTAGGTTTTGATTTGCGCGATGCCAGCAGCCGGTCGATGCGCGGCTGAACGTAATCGGCCCAGATTCCCGACAGGCCGTTCGGGAAGGCCAGCACGACCGCGATGAACAGCGCGCCGAGGCCGAACAACCAGAGTTGCGGGAAGGATTCGGAGAGGCCGGTCTTGGCAAAATTGACCAGCAGAGAGCCCCACACCGCGCCGAAGATCGACATCCGCCCGCCGACCGCCGTGTAGATCACCATCTCGATCGACGGCACGATGCCTACAAAGGACGGTGACATGAAGCCGACATTGAGCGCGAACATGGCGCCGCCGATCGCGGCGAAGACCGCGGCCATGCAGAAGGCAAAGATCTTGAAGTTGGCGACGCTGTAGCCGGAAAAGCGGACGCGGTCTTCCTGCTCGCGCATCGCCACCAGGATACGGCCGAGCTTGGTCAGGCGGATGAACTGCGCGATGCCGATGCAGGCGAACAGCAGCACGACCTCGACGAAATAGAGGATGACCTTGGCGTGGTCGGGACGGATGTCCCAGCCCTTCAGCGTGCGCAGGTCGGTCATGCCGTTGATGCCGCCGGTATAGCCCTGCTGTCCCACGATCAGGATGGTCAGGATCGCGGCGACGGCCTGGGTGATGATCGCGAAGTAGGTGCCGCCGACACGACGCTTGAACATCGCAGTGCCGATGATCAGGGCGAACAGGCTGGGCACCAGGATGATGGCGGCGATGGTAAAGGTGAGACTGTGGAACGGCTGCCAGAACAGCGGCAGCGCAGTGATCTGATTCCAGTCCATGAAATCCGGAATGCCGGGTGTGGATTGGATCTTGGTGTTCTCGACGCTGGAGGCTTCCAGCTTGAGGAACATCGCCATGCAGTAGCCGCCAAGGCCGAAGAACACCCCCTGCCCCAGGCTCAGAATGCCGCCATAGCCCCAGCACAGCACGAGCCCGATCGCGACAAAGGCGTAGGTCAGATATTTCGCGACCAGGTTGAGGCGGAACACGTCCAGCGACAGCGGCAGGATCACGAACAGGATGGCGGCGAGCGCAATGAAGCCGATGAGCTCGGATCGATTGAAAAAGCGTGAGTTGATCATGATCGTGCCTGCTCTCTGTTATTTTCGGACTTTGAGGGCGAACAGGCCTTGCGGCCGCAGCATCAGAATTCCGACCACAGCGAGCAGCGTGAGCACCTTTGCCATCGAGCCCGACGTGAAGAATTCCAGCGTCGACTGGGTCTGCGAGATCGAGAAGGCGGAGGCGATGGTGCCGAGCAGGCTGGCGGCGCCGCCGAACACGACAACCAGGAAAGTATCGACGATGTAGAGCTGGCCTGAGGTGGGCCCGGTCGAGCCGATCATGGTGAAGGCGCTTCCGGCGATACCGGCGATACCGCAGCCGAGCCCGAAGGTGTAGCGGTCAACCTTCTCGGTATTGATGCCGACGGCGCCGGCCATGATGCGGTTCTGCACCACGGCGCGGACCTGACGGCCCCAGCGCGACTTGTACAGGACGTAAGCGACCACGACGGTGATCAGCACCGTCAGGCCCATCACGAAGACGCCGTTGATCGGGACCTCGATGCTGTCGGTCACCTTGAGCGAACCCAGCATCCATTGCGGCAGTTCGACGCCGACCTCGCGCGGGCCGAACACCGAGCGATAGGTCTGCTGCAGCATCAGGCTGAGGCCCCAGGTGGCGAGCAGCGTATCGAGCGGTCTTTTATAGAGGTGCCGTATCAGCACCCATTCCACCAGCATCCCCAGCGCGCCGGAGGCCAGGAAGGCCAGTATCATCGCGAGGAAGAAATAGCCGCTGAACAAGCTCGGAAGGTAGGACTGGAACGTATTCGACGTCAGCCATGTGACGTAGGCGCCGAGGATCATGAACTCGCCATGCGCCATGTTGATGACGCCCATCTGGCCGAAGATGATCGCCAGCCCCAGCGCCATCAGCACGTAGACGGAAAACAGGACCAGGCCCGCAAAGCCCTGCATGACGAAGATGGAGCCCAGGTCGCCAATCGAGTAGTCACCGAACATCGATGTTTCTCCGTCGAGGGGATAAAGTCCCCGCGCCGCGAGCAAAGTCGCGACGCGGGGTCGTCAAGCGCGGATTGACGGTCCACGCCAGGGAGCTCTTGCTCGGAAAGCTTGCGGTGAGTCCGCTTGCGCTTACTGGTAGCCCTTCGGGAACGGATCGGGCTCGACGAGGTCCGACGTCTCGAAGATCAGCTCGAACTGGCCATCGAGCTTGGCGCGACCGACCCGGGTCTTCGACCAGAGGTGATGATTTTCATGGATGCGCACATAGCCTTCGGGCGCTTCCTTGAATTCGACGCCGGGCGAGGCGGCTGCGATCTTGTCGACGTCGAAGCTGCCGGCCTTCTCGACGGTCAGCTTCCACAGCCACGGGCCGAGATAGCCGGCCTGCGTGACGTCGCCGATCACGGTCTTCTCGCCCCACAGTTTCTTGAAGGCCGGCACGAAGGCCTTGTTGTTGGCATTGTCGAGTGACTGGAAGTACTTCATGCAGGCATAGGCGCCCGCGATGTTCTCGCCGCCGATGCCGTCGATTTCGTCCTCGGTGACCGAGATCGTGAGCAGCGCCTGCTTCGAGAGATCGACGCCCGCCGCCTTGAGCTGCTTGTAGAACGCGACGTTCGAACCGCCGACCACGTCGGTGAAGATGACGTCGGGCTTGGTCAGCTTGATCTTGTTGATGACCGAATTGAACTGGGTGCTGCCGAGCGCGTAATATTCCTCGCCGACGACCTTGCCCTTCAGCACGTTCTCGACGTGCTTGCGCGCGATCTTGTTCGAGGTGCGCGGCCAGATGTAGTCCGAGCCGATGAAGAAGAACGATTTGGCGCCCTTCTCCTTGGCGATCCAGTTGAGGCCGGCGAGAATCTGCTGGGTGGCTTCCTGGCCGGTATAGATGACGTTCTTGGACTGCTCGAGGCCTTCATAGAAGGTCGGATAATAGAGCATGCCGTTATACTGCTCGACGACCGGCAGCACCGCCTTGCGCGAGGCCGAGGTCCAGCAGCCCATGATCGCGGCGACCTTGTCGTTGACGAGAAGCTTCTTGGCCTTTTCGGCAAAGGTCGGCCAGTCGCTGGCGCCGTCTTCCTGGATGAACTTGATCTTGCGCCCGAGCACGCCGCCCATGGCGTTGATCTGTTCGATCGCGAGCTTTTCGGCCTGGATCGAGCCGGTCTCCGAGATCGCCATCGTGCCGGTGGCGGAGTGCAGAATGCCGACGGTGACTTCCGTATCGGTGACCGCGAGGCCCGTGGTGTTGACCACGGAGGTAGCAGGACCTGCCCCGAAAGATGGTCGCGGAAGGATCGAAATGAGCGGCAAGGCCGCCGCGCCCATCAGCAATTTGCGGCGAAGCGGCGACTGCAAGCCCTTGTTTGGTTCGTCTGACATGAGCACCCCATTTTTGTTTCGAGAACGCTTATTGGTCAGGCGAGGATTGCCCAGAATTGTGCACTGCACAGATACGTGGGATTGCGTATACTGCACCGCAAAATAGCGACGTAGGTTTTGGTACGGAGTTTGCTGGCTGGACGGGGGTCGGCTGAACTGGGCAGGAGCAAATAGGTGGCAGGGCGGCAGCGGATAGACCGCGTCAGGCGCCAATATAATCAATGGGTTGCCAACCAGACGCTGGAAGACTACGCGCTGCGCTTCACCGCTAAGAGCGCGCGGCGATGGTCAGCCGCCCGCGTCGCCAATACGGCCCTTGGCGCGATCTCGTTTCTGGCGCTGGAAGCGATCGGCGGTACGATTACGCTGAACTATGGCGCCACCAACGCTACCGTTGCCATCCTGGTCGTCAGCGTCGTCATCTTCTTCTGCGGGCTGCCGATTGCCTATCATGCCGCCAAATGCGGCATCGATATTGATCTGCTGACCCGCGGCGCCGGCTTCGGCTATATCGGCTCGACGATTACGTCGCTGATCTACGCCTCCTTCACCTTCATTTTCTTCGCGATCGAGGCGGTCATCCTCGCCTCCGCGCTCGAGATGTGCTTCGGCATCCCCCGCCCGATCGGCTATCTCATCAGCGCCGTCGTGATCATTCCGCTGGTGACCTACGGCATCACGCTGATCAGCCGCTTCCAATTGTGGACGCAGCCGATCTGGATCATCCTGCACATTCTCCCCTTTGTCGCGATCGCCTATGCCAATCCGCTTTCGTTCACGGAATGGCGCAAGTTCGCCGGCGACCACGGCGACCCCGGCGGGCATCTCGATTTGCTGCTGTTCGGCACCGCCGCTTCAGTCGTGTTCTCGCTGGTGGCGCAGATCGGCGAGCAGGTCGACTTCCTGCGCTTTCTGCCGCGTGATCGCCGCACGTCGCGAACGTCGTGGTGGATTGCGCTATTGATCGCAGGCCCCGGCTGGATCATCTTCGGCGCGCTCAAGCTGTTGCTCGGTTCGTTCCTCGCCTTCTTCGCGCTGAGCCACGGGCTCTCCAGCGAGCAGGCGGCTGAACCGGCGCACATGTACCTCGAGGCGTTTCGATACGTGCTGTCACAGCCCGACATGGCGCTGGCATTGACCGGCGCCTTCGTCATCCTCTCGCAGATCAAGATCAACGTCACCAACGCCTATGCCGGCTCGATCGCCTGGTCGAACTTCTTCTCGCGGCTGACCCATAGCCATCCCGGCCGCGTGGTGTGGCTGGTCTTCAATGTCGTGGTGGCGCTGCTGCTGATGGAGATCGGCGTCTACAAGGCGCTGGAGCAGACGCTGGCGCTCTATTCCAACGTCGCGATTGCCTGGGTCGGCGCGCTGGTCGCCGATCTCGTCGTCAACAAGCCGCTCGGACTGCGGCCGCAGCACATCGAGTTCAAGCGCGCGCATCTCTGCGACATCAACCCGGTCGGCGTCGGCGCGATGACGATCGCGACCATCGTCTCGATCTCGGCGTTCTATGGCCTGTTCGGGCCGACGGCGAAGGCGCTCTCCGCCTTCGTGGCGCTGGCCGTTGCCTTCATCACCGCGCCGCTGATCGCGTGGGCGACCGACGGCAAATATTACATCGCGCGAAAACCGAAGCGGAGCTGGCAGAACCTCGAATCGATCCAGTGCTGCATCTGCGAGCATTCGTTCGAGCCAGAGGATATGGCCTCCTGCCCGGCTTACGCCGGGCCGATCTGCTCGCTGTGCTGTTCGCTCGATGCGCGCTGCCACGATCTCTGCAAGCCGCATGCACGCGCCGGCGCCCAGGTCTCGGACATGCTCGGGAAACTGCTGCCGGAGACAATCTACGCGCGGATCAACTCTCAGTTCGGACATTATCTCGGCGTGTTCGCGGTTTCCGCCGGCCTCGTCGGGCTGACGCTCGGGCTGATCTATCTGCAGACATCGGCGACGATGCCGGTCGAGAACTTCGTGCTGTCCGACGTGCTGTGGAAGGTGTTCTTTGCGCTCTCCATCATTATCGGCGTGGTGGCGTGGCTGTTCGTGCTGGCGGAGCAGAGCCGCCGCGCTGCGGAGGCCGAGACGCGGCGGCAGACCACGCTGCTGATTCAGGAAATCGACGCGCATAAGCGCACCGACGCCGAGTTGCAGCGCGCCAAGGAAGTCGCTGAGTCCGCCAACCTCGCCAAGAGCCGCTACGTGGTCGGGCTGAGCCACGAGCTGCGCTCGCCGCTGAACGCCATTTCCGGCTACGCGCAATTGCTGGAGCAGGATTCGAGCCTGGCCACCAAGCCCCGCGACCAGGTGCGCGTGGTGCGACGAAGCGCCGATCATCTATCGGGACTGATCGACGGCATTCTCGATATTTCCAAGATCGAGGCAGGGCGGCTGTATCTGTCGCGCGATGAGGTGCGGTTGAGCGAGTTCCTCGACCAGCTCGTCGGCATGTTTCGCGTTCAGGCGGCCGCCAAGGGCATCGACTTCGTGTTCAAGCGGCCTGCGGTGCTGCCGGTCGTGGTCTATGCCGACGAGAAGCGGTTGCGACAGGTCCTGATCAACCTGCTGTCGAATGCGCTGAAATTCACGCAGAGCGGCAGCGTACAATTCGCTGTGCATTACCGCAGCCCGGTTGCCGAGTTCGAGATCATCGACACCGGACCCGGCATCCGGGCTGATGATCTCGAACGGATCTTTGCGCCGTTCGAACGCGGTGCGCTCGGCGTCTCGCAGCCGCAGACCGGCACCGGGCTCGGGCTGACCATCAGCCGGCTGCTGGCCGGCGTGATGGGCGGCGATATCAAGGTGACCAGCGATGTCGGCACCGGCAGCACGTTTCGGGTCAAGATCCTGCTGTCGGAGGTGACCAATCCGACCCGCATCGCCGCGGTGGAGGCGCCGATCTTCGGCTATCACGGCCAACGCAAGACCATTCTGATCACCGACGACGATCCAACGCATCGCGATCTATTGCGCGAGGTGTTGACGCCGCTCGGTTTCATCCTGCTCAGCGCGCCCGACGGCCCCGGGTGCCTCGCGCTGGCGCAGCATTGCCGCCCAGATCTGTTCCTGCTGGATATCTCCATGGCCGGCATGGATGGATGGACGGTAGCGCAGGCGTTGCGCGAGAGCGGCCATCATCAGGCCCGCATCCTGATGGTGTCGGCTAGCGCGCTGGAGGCGCACGGCGCGCCGCTGGCGCAGCCGTTCCACGACGGCTATCTGATGAAGCCGATTGACATTCCAAAACTGCTGGAGATCATCCGGCAGTTGCTCAAGCTCGAATGGCAGTATGAGGCCGGTCAGATCCCGGCCCCGCACTGGAAGCCGGAGACGGGCTCGCGGCCGCCGGTGAAGCACGTCGAAGAGCTGATTGGCCTCGGGCAGCTCGGTTATATCAGAGCGATCCAGGTCAAGCTCGATGAGATCGGCAACGATCACCCCGAACATGCCGATTTCGTTTCGCAAATGCGCGCGCTGATCGACCGTTTCGATCTCGATCAGTACATGGCGACCCTGAAAGCCCTGCACAGCCATGATCACTGAACCGAAAAAACGCGACGTCGCCCTCGTCGTCGACGATTCCCCGGAGACGCTGCGGCTGTTGACCGATGCGCTCGACGGCGCAGGGATGACGGTGATGGTTGCGCTCGACGGCGCCTCCGCGATGAGGATCGTCGACCAGATCACGCCCGACATTGTGCTGCTCGACGCCGTGATGCCAGGCATGGACGGGTTCGAGACCTGCCGGCGGCTGAAGCGCGACGCAGGCCTCGACCACGTGCCGATTATCTTCATGACGGGGCTGGCCGAAACCGAGCACATCGTGCGCGGCCTTGAAGCCGGTGGCGTCGACTATGTGACCAAGCCAATCGCAATCCAGGAGATGCTGGCGCGCATCCGCGTTCACCTCGCCAACGCCCGGCTGACCCAGAGCGCCCGTGCCGCGCTCGACGTCTCCGGCCGCTATCTGCTCGCGGTGAATGCCGCGGGCAAGATCATGTGGGCAACGCCGCAGGCGCAGAAACTGCTGGCGGACGCGTTTGCGGCCGAGGGCGACGATGTCGTGCTGCCGGAACCGATCCCGCAATGGCTCGATCAGGCGCGCAAGGGCAAGGCCGGCGCCAAGGCCGCGGTGATGGCGCCGCTGCAGGGCCACGAACAGCTTCGCCTGCAATACATGGGCAAGCTTGGAGCGAACGAATTCCTGCTCCGGCTGGCCAAGGATTCAGGCGCCGACGCGCCGGCGGAATTTTCCAGCGAACTGGGCCTGACCACGCGCGAGGGCGAGGTGCTGTCGTGGCTTTCCAAGGGCAAGACCAATCGCGACATCGCGCAGATCCTGGGCCTCTCCCCTCGCACCGTCGACAAGCACCTCGAGCAGATCTACTCCAAGCTCGGCGTCGAGAACCGCACCGCGGCCGCAGCGATCGCAGTGAACGCAAAGCATCAAAAATCCTGATGCGACATTCTTGCCGTTCTCCTGGCACGCCGGCGCATCAATTTCGTATCAGAAACGATCTCGCTGAAAACGAAGCGAACGCGATCTACCAGCTAGCACCGACCTCATAGTCGGTCTGCGCGAGCACCAGCGTGGCGCGATGCCGCCCGCGCCGTCAAACACTGCTTGACGCTCGACCTGACCATGGCTTTAGCCTTGCGGGATCAAACCATCAGGTCGCCTTCGCCTTGACGTATCGACCCGGCGCCGGTTCGCCCGGAGGATAGAGGTTGCTGCCGAGTTGCCTGCGCGCCGGCAGTTGGTCTTCCGCCCACGGCTTGAGCCACGCGATCCAGTCGTTCCACCAGCTGCCCGGCCTTTCTTCGGCGCCGGCCAGCCATGCCGCCGGCTCGTCGCATCGCTCGCTCGACACCCAATAGCTTCGCTTGTTCTTCGATGCCGGGTTGATCACGCCGGCAATATGCCCGCTCGCGCCGAGAACAAAACGAGTGTCGCCGCTGAACAGGCCCGTCGTGCGATAGGCGGATCGCCACGGCACGATGTGATCCTCGACGGTCGCCAGAACGTAGGCAGGCAGGTCAACCCGCCCCAAATCGACCGACATGCCGCACATCATCAATCTGTTCGGATTCCGGAGATTGTTCTCCAGGTACATGTTCCTGATGTACCAGCAATACATCGGTCCCGGCAGATTGGTTACGTCGGCGTTCCAGAACAGAAGATCGAAACGTTCCGGCGGCTTTCCCTTCAGGTAGTGATTGACCACGTTCGGCCATATCAGCTCTTTCGAACGCAGGGTTTGGAATACGAACCCAAGCTCGGCGCCGCGATAGATGCCTCCGTTGCCGATCGTCAGCTCGCGCTGGAGCACACTCTCTTCGTCCACGAACACGCCGAGATCACCCGGCTCCCGGAAATCGAGCATGGTCGTCAGCAGTGTCACACTCGCAACCGACTCGTCACCTCGCGTCCGCAGGATTGCGAGCGCGGACGACAGGATGGTACCGCCAACGCACCAGCCAAGGGCGTTGACCTTGTCGGCGCCTGATATCGATCGCGCTATTTCAATGGCGCGCATCGCCCCCTGCTCAACGTAGTGATCCCATCCGAAGTGGCCGCAAGAGTCGTCCGGATTGCGCCAGGACACCACGAAGACCGTCTGCCCCTGCTCCACCGCAAACCGCACGAAGGAATTGGCCGGCTGGAGATCCAGAATGTAGAACTTGTTGATGCAGGGTGGCACGATCAGCAGTGGCCGCACGGCCACCTGTTCCGTCGCCGGTTCATACTGAATAAGCTGAAACAGATCGTTTTCGAATACGACCGCGCCCTTCGATGTCGCGACGTCCTTTCCGACCTCGAATGCGCCCTCGTCCGTGATCGTCAGGCTGCCCCTGCCCAGGTCTGCCATCAGGTTGTCCAGGCCAGCCTTGAGACTTTGACCTTCGCTGTCGGTTGCAATCTTGATCGCATCGGGATTGGTAGCGACAAAATTGGTCGGGCTCATCGCCTCTACAAGCTGGCGCGTGAAGAAACGCAGCCGATGTTTTTCCTTTTCGTCCAGATCGAGCGCTTCGACAAAGTCGGTACAATAGCGCGAATTCAGCAGGTAACATTGCTTCAGCAGGCTATAGAGTGAATTGTCGCGCCATTCCGTTGCGCTGAACCTGCGATCACCGCGCGCAGGCTCAATGGCCACTTCCGTCGGCTGCCCCGCAGCCGATTTAAGGGCGTGTTCCGTGAGCTGGTAGAGACGCATCAAATGATCGGCCTGTAGTTCGGCGAAGCGACCGGGCGAACCCGGCGCTGCGCCGAACCCGGCACCGTTACGATCGGCATTCGGTGTCCACCCCAACGCACTCCAAAGACTCGCGCCAGCCTTCACGAACGCTTCAACGAACTCGTCCGGCATATTGAATGGCCGATTCATCGCTCACGCCTCCCTCAACAATGGATGTTTCGTTTCCCGTTCCGGGCTGCTTCTACCTGGCGCCCTTCACACTCCTGCCCGCCGTGCACGCATGTTCGAGCGCGTCTTGACGGCTCGCTTGTCATCCTCAAGAGCCGGGGCGGACGGCCGAGCCTTCCCTGATCCCGTCGACATTGACGGCAAGACGCTTGATCTTGTCGTACAGCGTCTGCTTCGGAATGCTCAGAAGCGCAGCGGTGGCCTGAACGTCGCCCTGCTTGCGCCGCAGCGCATCCTCGATGATCGATCGTTCGATGTTTTCCAGTTGCCGCGGCAGCGATACATCCGACATGCCGACGCTGGACTTGTTGATCGCCCTGCCATCGAGCACACCGAGCACAAAGCGATCGGCGACGTTACGGAGCTCCCTGACGTTTCCTGGCCACGAATGGGCCATCAAGAGAGACTTGGTATGCTCGTCCAATATCGGCGCGTCGCGCTCGAAGCGCCTGGCAGCATCCAGCGTGAAGTGCTCGAACAGCAGTGGGATATCCTCTCGCCGCTCCCGAAGCGGCGGCAGCTCGATGAATGCGACGCCCAGGCGATAATACAGGTCTGCCCGAAACAGCCGCTTTTCGCTCAGCTCCAGCAAGTTTGCCTTGCTGGCCGCCACGACACGACAATCCACAGCGATCGGCTTGTTCGAGCCAACGCGTTCGATCGATCGCTCCTGCAGTGACCTCAGCAGCTTCACCTGCACGCTGAGCGGCATGCTTTCGATCTCGTCGAGGAACAGCGTTCCGGCATTGGCATATTCGATCTTGCCAACACGCTGGCGCGTGGCACCGGTGAAGGCTCCAACCTCGTGGCCGAACAATTCGCTTTCGACCAGCGATTCCGGGAGGCCGCCGCAATTCACCGGGACGTAGTGCCCGCCGCGACGTCCGCTATGATTATGCAGGCAGCGCGCGACCACGTCCTTGCCGGTTCCGGTTTCGCCATAGATCGTGACGTCGACATTCGCCGAGGCCAACGTGGATACCAGCCTGCGCACCTCCTGTATCTGCGGCGATCGGCCGAGCAGGCTCGCCTCGATCCCCTGGCGGTCCGACAGGGCAGACCGCAACGAGCGTACTTCCAGGGTCAGGCGTCGCTTTTCGATCGCCCTGCGCACCACGGAAACGAGCTGCTCCGAGGAGCACGGCTTCTCGATGAAATCGTAGGCGCCGTTTCGCATCGCCTGCACGGCCATCGCGATATCGCCGTGGCCGGTGATCAGGATTACCGGCAGATCCTGATCCAGGCGACGCAGGTCCGACAGCCACTCGAGCCCGCTCTTGCCGCGGAGCCGTACGTCGCAAACCACGACAGACGGCATATCGGCACTGACGGACGGGGCGGCGGTTTCGACCGAGACGAAATCCGAAACGGACAGCCCTGCAAGCTCGAGCGCCTGAACGCCGCCAATTCGGACGTCGTCGTCGTCCTCGACATAGATCACGGCTATCGATTGTTCATCGCTCATGCAGGACCTCTGGCTTGTCAGCCAACGGAAGGAACACGACGAACTCGGCGCCATCAGGCGCAAGGTTTCGCGCGCGCAATTCGCCGCCGAAGGAGCGCGCGATGTGATTGGAGAGCATGAGACCAAGGCCGAGCCCCTTGCCAGCCGGCTTGGTCGTCACAAACGGCTCGAACATGCGCTGCAGGACATCGGACGCAATCGGCGGCCCGCTGTTGCTGATGGCGATGCGACAGCGACCGTCTTGCCCTTCATCCCTGGCGGCCCGGATCAAGATCGACTTCTTCCCGGCGCCCTCCACGGCGTCCAGGGCGTTCCCCACGATGTTGCCCAACAGCTGTTCCAGCCGCGTCTGGTCGGCCACCACGCAAAGGTTGGCGTCAATCTCGGTCGAGACGTCGACGGCACCATCCTTGACGCGCGCGGCGAGTATCTTGAGGGATTCGGCGACGGCCTGTTCGACGGAAACCGCATCGAGCGGACTATTTGACTTGTAGGCAAAGACCCGCAACTGGCTGGTCAACCGCCCCAGCCGGCGCACCAGTTCGCCAATTCGGATGAGATTTCCGCGTGCATCGCCGATCGAGCCGCGATCAACCAGCAGGACCGCATTGTCGGATGCGGTCTGCAGGGCCGCCAGCGGCTGATTCAGTTCGTGGACGATGCCGGCCGACATCTGACCGAGCGCAGCCAGCTTGCCGGCATGGACCAGTTCATCCTGGGTCGCCCGCAGTTCCGCGGTCCGCTCCTGCACCCTGGTCTCGAGCATGTCGTTCGCCGCCTGCAACGCCGCCTGGTTGGCCAGCCGTTGCTTGATCGCTCTGCGACGTTGCAGCACAAGACCAAGCGCGAGCAAGGCAACAAGGGATGCGAGACCCGACATCGCGCCGATGATGAGCGCGGTTTGCCGTACCGGCGCCTCGTCGTCGAGAAGGACAAGCTTCCAAAGGCCCCGATTGATAGGAAGCTCGCTGATCCTGTAGGCAGTTCCGCTTTCGGTGCTGACACGTGCAGCGCCGCCCTTGGATTGAGCTACGACGGTCCATCCGAGCGGTCTCAGGTCATGGTTTCCGTAAGGCTTGAATCGCGCAATGTCATCGCGCATTTCACGCGACAGCGGCGCCATCGGGCGGTAGCGCCACTCGTCGCGGGAGGCGAGGATCGCGACCTGACGTTCGTCGAGGAGAAGAACGTCGCCTTCGGTATCGCGCCAGGCGCGCTCGAACGAATCCAGATTGACCTTGACGGCGGCGATGCCCTTGATCGCCCCGCCGTCCTTCAGGGCATAGGAGAGATAATAGCCGGCGCGCGCACTGGTGATGCCGACGCCAAAGAACGCGCCTCGACCACTCGCGAGCGCCTCGCTCACATAGGGGCGGTACGACAGATTTCGACCGACCGGCGTGCCCGGATCCTCGAAATCGGCCGCCGCCAACGCTTCGCCGGAGACGCTGAGGACATAGAGGTTGTCGGCACCGGCAAGCAGATTGATCGACTTCAGGTACAGGCTAACCGATTTTTGCAGTGCGCCATCGCCGGGATCGCCGAGCAGCCGGAAAACGCTCGGGGACGTCTCGAGCAACGACGGCAAATATTCAAATCTGGAGAGATGGCCATCGAGCCTGGCTGCTTCCACCGCAAGCCGCTGCTGAGCGGCAACGTGCAAATGGTCCAGTCCGCGGTGGAAAGCCACGGCATATCCGAGCCACGAAGCGGCAGCGACCAGGGCAAGGGCGGCTGTTCCGCGAACAAGCCAACGCAGGGAGTTGGACGCCATCGAACTGACTTCGGGCCTCCGCTTTGTGTTCACCAGGAATGGAAGCTGCGCCATCCCAGGAACCAGCACAAACCGCGGAGCGTCGGCCATGACAGACGACAACTCACGCATAGTCTAACTTTATGGTTTTGCCCCGGAATACGCGATAGGAAAATGCGGTATAGGCGACAATGACAGGCAGCGTGACGCAAACTCCGATCAGGATGACTTTGAGCGAATCCGGGCTGCTGGCGGCTTCCCAGACCGTGAGCTTGTCGATCACCACGAAGGGGTAGATGCTGTAGCTGAGGCCAAGGAAGCTCAGGAAGAACACCAGCACAAGCAGCGCGAACGGCAGCCAGCACAGGCCGCCCCGCACGGCGAGCGAGCCGAGCAGGACGCGCACCGTCACGAGCGCGATCCCGGCCGTAACCGGGATCGACGCCACCGCAATCATCGCCGGCAGGGTAAACCACCTCTCGCGAACCGTCTCGCTGATCCACGGTGTCGCCATCGAAATCAGGATCAGACCCAGGACCATCGGCGGCCAGGCGATCTTGCTCCATTCGACTGCCTTGTCCTGGAGCGGGCCATCCGTTTTCATCACGAGCCATGTGGCGCCAAGCAACGCGTAGGCCATCGGCAGCGCCACCGCGATGGCGCCGGCAAAGACCGGATAATTCCAGCCCTCGCCGAAGCCGCTGATATACCGGCCGAGCATCCACCCCTGGCACACCGACGCAAGCATTGAGCCTGCAATGAACAAGCGGTCCCACATCGCCTTGCGGCCGGCTTTTGCCTTGACCCTGAAATCAAAGGCCGCGCCGCGCAGGATCAGGCCGACCAGCATGAGTGCGGTCGGCAGATACAGTTCAGACAACACCAGTCCATGCGCCTTGGGGAACGCCACCAGCAGAAGGCCGACGCCGAGGACCAGCCACGTTTCATTGGCATCCCAGAACGGACCTATGGACGCGACCATGGTATCCCGCTCTTCCGGCGTCGCCCGGTGCATCAGCATACCGACGCCGAGATCATATCCGTCGCTCACGACGTAGACGAGCAGCGACACCCCCATCAGGCCGATGAAGATCAGCGGGAGCAGTTCATCGAACGACATCGAGGTCATGCGAATTCTCCCCGGCGCTGATATTGCTGCGGCTCTCCTGCCGGGCTCACCTTCACGTTCGCGTACGGCTTCTTGTCGGCTGTCTCGGCCATATATTTGAGCACGCCGACATAGGCCGCTAGCAGGGCCAGATAGACCGCGACATAGATGGCGAACGTCACGGCGATGCTCGATGACGGGACCCGCGAAGCGACATCGGCGGTTCGAATGAGACCGGAAACGATGAAGGGCTGCCGTCCGATCTCCGTGACGTACCAACCGGCGATGGTCGCAACCCAGCCGGCAAAGGTCATCCCGGCAAACAGCCAGAGCATCGGCCGCGGCATCCGGCTAAAATCCCAGCCATCGCGCCAATGCCTCCACAGGCCAACCCAGCTGACCAGCAGCATCAGGATGCCCATTCCCACCATGATCCGGAAACACCAGAACACCGCAAAGACCGGCGGATGAGCCGATGGAAACTCGTTCAGCCCCTTGAGTTCGCCGTCGGCGTCATGCCGAAGGATCAGGCTGGCGAGCTTCGGCACCGCCACCTCGAAATGGTTCGTTCTCGCCGCATCGTCCGGGATCGCGAACAGCAGCAGCGGCGCGCCGCGCGTTGTTTCCCAAATACCTTCCATCGCCGCGATCTTCTGCGGCTGATGCTTGAGCGTATTGAGCCCGTGAAGGTCGCCCGCCATCATCTGCGCCGGCGCGGCCAGCGCAGCGAAAACCAGCCCCGTGCGCAGCACGCGCGATGCGCTGTCCGTCGCAACGCCTTTCAGGAGTTGCCAGGCGCTGATCCCGATGAGCAGGAACGCACAGGTGAGCGCAGATGCGAGCATCATGTGAACCAGACGATACGGGAACGATGGATTGAAGATGATCTCCAGCCAGCTCCGCGCATGGAACTGGCCGTTGACGATTTCGTATCCCGCCGGCGTCTGCATCCACGAATTGAGGGCAAGGATCCAGAATGCGCTCATTAGCGTGCCGAACGCGACGAGGAAGGTCGCCCCCAGGTGAACCATCTCGCCAACCCGGCGGTGGCCGAACAGCATCACGCCGAGAAAGCCCGCTTCCAAAAAGAATGCGGTCAGCACCTCATAGCTGAGCAACGGGCCGGCGATATTCCCGACGCGCTCCATGTAGCCCGGCCAGTTGGTGCCGAACTGAAAACTCATGGTGACGCCGCTGACGACCCCAAGCGCGAATGTCAGGGCAAACACCTTGGTCCACAGGCGGTAGGCGCGGAGCCAATCGAGCTTCTGCTGCGGATCGGTGGCGCGCAGATGCTTTAGCCTGAAGAACAGCAGCACCCAGCCGAGCGCGATCGAGATCGACGGAAACAGGATGTGGAACGTGATGTTGGCGGCGAACTGCATGCGCGCAAGGAACACGGCGTCCATCAACATTCCTCCAGCTTCACGCGACACCGTGACTCAAATGCGCGTCAATGCAGCTTCACGTGCGGTTCGGTGCGCCGGGTGATCAGGCGGGCCAGCGTGTCGAGCGAAACCTTCACCGAACCATGCAGCGCGTGTTCGTGCATCTTGTAGAGCGACAGGTACATCATCCTTGCGAAGATGCCTGCGAACACCAGGTTGCCGCCCACCAGCGCGCCCATCATCGAGCCGACTGTGCTGAATTCGCCGAGCGACACCAGGGAGCCGAAGTCCCTGTATTTGTAGTGCTTGATCGGATCGCCCCGCAGATAGCGCGGAATCTGGGAATAGAGGTGCGAGGCCTGCTGGTGAGCCGCCTGCGCGCGTGGCGGTATGTTGCCGCGCTCGCCCCATGAACAGGCCGAGCAGTCGCCGATGGCAAAGATACCGTCATCACGCGTTGTCTGCAGCGTCGGCCGGACGACGAGCTGATTGATCCGGTTGGTTTCGAGGCCCGCGATATCCTTCAGGAAATCGGGCGCCTTGATGCCGGCCGCCCATACGATCAGTTCGGCGGGAATGGCGCGGCCGTCCGTCAGGCTCACATGGTCGGCGCCGACCTCCGAGACCTTGGCGCCGGCGAGCACATTGACCCCGAGCCTGGCGAGCAGCTTCTCCGTCTCCTTCGACACCCGCTCGGGCAGTGCGGGAAGCACCCGGTCGGCGGCTTCGATCAGCGTGATCCTGATGTCCTTCTGGGGATCGACCTGGTCGAGGCCATACGCAACCACCTCACGCGTCGTCCTGTGCAGCTCGGCCGCCAGCTCGACGCCGGTGGCGCCGGCGCCGATGATCGCGACCTTCAACTGGTGAGCGCCCAGAGGCGACGATTGGGCGTGCGCGCGGATGCAGGCATTGACCATTCGCTCGTGGAATCGCCGCGCATCCGCTTGCGATTCAAGCTTGATTGCATGGTTGACGACGCCAGGCGTGCCAAAATCATTGTTCTGGCTTCCGATGGCGATGACGAGGACGTCATAGTCGAAGCTCCGCTTCGGCGTGACCTCGCGACCTTCGGTATCGAAATACGGGGCCACCTGCACCTGGCGGCGATCCCGATCGATGCCGATCATGTCCCCGACCCGGTAGCGAAAGCCGTGCCAGTAGGACTGGGCGAGATAATCGACCTCATGAGCCGAGATATCCATGCTGCCGGCTGCAATTTCGTGCAGCTTCGGCTTCCACACATGCGTTCGGTTGCGCTCGATCAACGTGACGTCGAGCTTGCCCTTGCGCCCATATTTGTCGCCGAGGCGCGTCGCAAGCTCCAGTCCGCCGGCTCCGCCGCCGACGATTACAATCCGGGGCTGTCCCAACTGCGGCTTACCCATGATGGCCTCGACCGATCGAGTTCACTACCCGCCCAAATGCACCTCCCCGATCAGGCTCGATCGGAGACGGCGTCTGCGACCGCGACGGCCGCCATGTTCACGATCCGCCGCACAGTGGACGATGGCGTGAGAATGTGGGCCGGCTTTGCCGCTCCGAGGAGGATGCCGCCCACCGTCAAGCCCTGCCCGGCCGCCATCCGCAGCAGATTGTAGGAGATGTTGGCGGCGTCGAGATTCGGCATCACCAGCACGTTCGCCGGCCCCTCGAAACCGGAATCGGGAAATTCGTGGTGAAGCACGGAGGCCGATAGCGCGGCGTCTCCGCGCATCTCGCCCTCGACCGCCAGATCGGGCGATCGCTCGCGAATGATCGCCCTCGCCTCCCGCATCTTGTTGGCTTCCGGGGCCGCGGAGCTGCCGAAGCTGGAATGCGACAACAACGCCACCCGCGGCGTGATACCGAACCGCCTGACCTCCGCCGCCGCCAACAAGGCGATGTCGGCGACCTGCTCGGCGGTCGGATTAAGGTGGCAATGGGTGTCGCAAATGAACAGCTGATGCTGCGGCAGAATCAGCATCTGCATCACGGCGAGAGTCCGCGCATCGTCGCGGGTGCCGATCACATTGCGTATGGCGGCCAGATGGTCGGATGTCCTGCCGATGACCCCACACAGCATCGCATCGCCACCCCCCCTTGCGAGAAGGAGCGAGGCAAGGACGGTCGCATTGCTTCGGGTCTCCGAGAGAGCGAGACCAGCCGATACGCCGTCGCGCTTTCTGCGCGAATGATACACTTCCGCGCATTTGGAGTAGATCTCCGCATCATGCGGATCGATGATGTCGCAGTCCATGCCCGGCCTCAGCCGGAGATCGAACGACTTGATCCGCTCCTCGATCGTCGAGGGACGGCCAACCAGCAAGGGTCGCGCGATCCTCTCGTCAACGACCACCTGGGCAGCGCGCAGCACGCGCTCGTCTTCGCCCTCGGCCAGCAGCAAGGACTTGCCGCTCCCCTTCGCCACGGAGAAGACCGGCTGCATCGCGTTGCCGGACTGATAGACGAAACGGCTGAGCTGCTGGCGATAGGCCTCCATGTCCGCAATCGGACGCTTGGCGACACCGCTGTCGGCCGCGGCCTTCGCCACCGCCGGTGCGACGACCTCGATGAGCCGCGGGTCGAGCGGCTTTGGAATGAGATAGTCGCGGCCGAAGCGGAGCTTTTCTCCCTTGTACGCGGTGGCCACCACCTCGGGCACTTCCGTCATCGCCAGATCCGCGAGCGCACGCACGGTCGCAAGCTTCATTTCCTCGTTGATCGTCGTCGCTCCGCAGTCGAGCGCGCCCCTGAAGATGAACGGAAAACACAGCACATTGTTGATCTGGTTGGGGTAGTCCGATCGCCCCGTGCCGATGATCGCATCCGGGCGAACCGCCAGCGCGTCTTCCGGCATGATCTCAGGGATCGGGTTGGCCATGGCGAAGATCAGGGGGTCCCGCGCCATCTTCCTGACCATGTCCTGGGTCAGCACATTGCCGGCCGACAGACCGAGAAAGATATCCGCGTCCTGGATGATGTCGTCGAGCTTGCGGGCGTCCGTTTTCACCGCATAGCGCGCCTTGTTGTCGTCCATGCCCTCGGTGCGGCCCGCATAGACGACGCCTTTTGCGTCGGTCACGATGATTCGATCGTGTGGCAAACCAAGACTGACGATGAGATCGAGACAGGCCAGCGCCGCTGCGCCGGCGCCGGAGCAGACGAGCTTGACGTCCGCAATGTCCTTCTTGACCAGCTTCAGGCCGTTGAGGATGGCCGCGGCGGCGATGATCGCGGTGCCGTGCTGGTCATCGTGAAACACCGGAATCTTCATTCGGGTGCGAAGCTTCTGTTCGATGTAGAAGCATTCCGGCGCCTTGATATCCTCGAGGTTAATGCCGCCGAAGGTCGGCTCCATCCTGGCGATGGTCTCGATCAGGGCGTCAGGATCCTCTTCGGCGAGTTCGATGTCGAACACGTCGATTCCGGCGAACTTCTTGAACAGGCACGCCTTGCCTTCCATCACCGGCTTGCCGGCCAGCGCGCCGATATTACCGAGACCAAGCACCGCGGTGCCGTTGGTGACGACAGCCACGAGATTGCTGCGCGCGGTCAGCTCATCGGCCTGCAGCGGGTCCTTGGCGATAACCAGGCAAGGCTCCGCCACGCCCGGCGAATAGGCCAGCGACAGATCGCGCTGTGTCGCCATGGCCGTGGTCGGCACCACGGAAATCTTTCCTGGCCTCGGCAGGCGATGATATTCGAGTGCGGCTTCCCTCAGATCCTGGTTCATCGTATTCCCCGATTTTGCTTCTTTGTTCGGGAGGCGGATGCAACCGCCCCTCTCCTGCTCTTGTGTGGCCGGCAGGCCTCAGGCGCTTCCGTCGCGCGTGCGCATGCTCGCCATTCCGTCCTCGAAACGCCGGCGCAATATTTCGATCGTTTGCTTCTGCTGTTCGGTCGACATCTCGACGAGCTGGCGCATGTTGGCGATCGCTCTTTCGAACCCCTGCCTGGCGATTTCAGCGCGTCGTCCCGCGACAGATTCGTCACTCGCCTCGACGGCGATCGCCTTCATGGTCTCCTGGAACACCTCGGCTTGTCGCGCCATCAGATTTTGCCAGCCGTCATATGCCGAGCGGTTGACCTCGACGAGAGCGTCGATGTACTTCTTCTCCATGTCCATCGACGGCATCATGTCGACGCCACTGATCCGGCAGGATTGGACGAGCTTGGCGAAGTCGAACTCGGCAAAACTCCAATCAAGGTCGTTTGCCTTAGGTTTGCTGTCGGACATTTCTCTCTCCTTCGACATGGTGCGGCTCAGCTCATGTGCTGGCCGCCATTGGCTGAAATCGTCGAGCCCGTGATGAAGCCGGCATCATCAGATGCCAGGAACACGACGGTTCGCGCGATCTCGTGCGGCTCGCCCAACCGACCGACCGGGATCTGTGGCAGGATGTTCTTGGCCACGACGTCCGGGTTGATCGCCTTGACCATTTCGGTGGCGATATAGCCGGGACAGATCGTGTTGACGGTGATGCCGGCGCGAGCTCCCTCCTGGGCCAGCGCCTTCACGAAACCGATGTCTCCCGCCTTGGCGGCGGAATAATTGACCTGGCCCATCTGGCCTTTTTGGCCGTTGATCGAGGAAATGCAGATCACACGACCGAACTTGCGCTCGCGCATGCCTTCCCACACCGGCCGCGTCATGTTGAACAGCGAATTCAGATTGGTGTTGATGACGCCATACCACTGCTCTGGCGTCATCTTGTGGAACATGCCGTCCTTGGTGATACCGGCATTGTTGACCAGCACTTCCACCGGCCCCAGCTCGGCTTCGACCTGCTTCAGTCCGGCGACGCAGGCGTCGTAGCTCGACACGTCCCACTTGTAGACGTTGATGCCGGTCTCGTTCTTGAACTTCGCCGCCGCCTCGTCATTGCCGGCATAGCTCGCAGCCACCTTGTAGCCGGCCGCCTTGAGCCCAACCGAGATTGCCTCGCCTATGCCGCGCGTGCCGCCGGTAACCACCGCAACCCTGGACATCGTCTCCTCCTGATCGGTTCATGTTGTATTCGCCGGCTCTTGCGAGCCTCGGTCCTTCGCGGACGGCTAGTGCCATCCGCGTTTGCCTTGTTTGAAGCCGGTAAAACCGACTGCTGGCCTAGCGCTCGACTGTCAGCGCGACGCCCATGCCGCCGCCGATGCACAGCGTAGCAAGGCCCTTCTTCGCATCACGCTTCTGCATCTCGAACAGCAGCGTCGTCAGAACGCGCGCGCCGGATGCACCGATCGGATGCCCGATGGCGATGGCGCCGCCGTTCACATTCACGATCGAAGGATCCCAGCCCATGTCCTTGTTGACGGCGATCGCCTGCGCTGCGAAGGCCTCGTTGGCCTCGACCAGATCGAGATCCCTGACTTTCCAGCCGGCCTTTTCAAGCGCCTTGCGCGAAGCCGGGATTGGCCCCGACCCCATCACCGCCGGATCGACGCCCGCGGTCGCCCAGGAGACGATCTTTGCCAGCGGCGTGAGCCCGCGCTTCTTGGCTTCGTCAGCACTCATCAACACCAGCGCAGCCGCACCATCGTTCAGGCCGGAAGCATTGCCCGCGGTCACCGAGCCTTCCTTGTTGAAGGCGGGCTTCAGCTTCGCGAGCGCGTCGAGTGTGGTACCAGCGCGGATATATTCGTCCTGGTCGACGACGACGTCGCCCTTTCTGGTCTTGACCGTGACGGAAACGATCTCGTCCTTGAACCTACCGGCCTTCTGCGCATCTTCAGCCTTGTTCTGCGAGCTCGTGGCGAACGCGTCCTGCTCCTCGCGAGATATCTGCCATTTGGCGGCGATATTCTCCGCCGTGACACCCATGTGATAACCGTGGAACGCGTCGAGGAGGCCGTCCTTCAGCATGGAGTCGACGAACTTGGTGTCCCCCATCTTGGTGCCATTCCGCATGTGCGACAGATGCGGCGCCATCGACATGGATTCCATACCGCCGGCGACGATGACCTTGGCATCACCATTGGCGATCTGCTGCAGGCCGAGAGCGACCGAGCGCAGGCCCGAACCGCAGAGCTGGTTCATGCCCCACGCCGTTTTCTCCTGCGGAATGCCTGCCGCCATGGCGGCCTGCCGAGCCGGATTTTGTCCCTCGCCACCGGCAAGGACCTGACCCAGGATGACCTCGTCGACCTCTTCGGGCGAGACCCTGGCACGATCCAGCGCTCCCTTGATCGCCACCGCCCCAAGTTCATGGGCGGTCAGCGAACCGAACGCGCCATTGAACGAACCAACCGGCGTCCGCGCAGCAGATACAATCACTACTTCAGTCATGATCAACTCCTCGTTTAGCGTTCCGCATCACCTCTGCCGTTTTCACGGTCAAGCGACGACTGGCCGGGGGGCACCTGCCTCGATCTCGTCATCCGCAATCTTCACGGACTCAGGCTCATCCGCTTCGACATCACTCTCCTGGTTCAGCCGTCGATGAAGCATTTTCTCATCGAGCGCCCCTTCCCATTTGGCGACGACGACTGTGGCAACGCCGTTTCCGATCAGGTTGGTGAGCGCGCGCGCCTCCGACATGAAGCGGTCAATGCCCAGGATCAAGGCGATGCTCGCGACCGGAATCGTCCCGACGGAGGCAAGTGTCGCGGCCAGAACGATGAAGCCGGATCCCGTGACACCAGCTGCGCCCTTGGATGTAAGGAGCAAAACACCAATGATGCCGAGCTCTTGCCAGATCGTCAGAGGCGTATTGGTCGCCTGCGCCAGGAAAATCGCGGCCATTGTCAGGTAGATGCAGGTGCCGTCGAGGTTGAACGAATAGCCGGTAGGAATGACCAGACCGACGACCGACTTTTCGCAGCCGAGATTTTCAGTCTTGGCGATCATGCGAGGCAGCACTGATTCCGACGACGAAGTGCCAAGAACGATCAGGAGTTCTTCCTTGATGTAACGGATGAACTTGAAGATCGAGAAGCCGCAAAGAGCAGCAACGGCGCCGAGCACGACGAAGACGAACAACAAGCATGTGACGTAAAACGCCAGCATGAAGTTTGCCAACGAAACCAGCGTCGCCACGCCGTACTTGCCGATCGTGAACGCCATCGCGCCGAACGCTCCGATCGGCGCAACTTTCATGATGTAGCCCACGATCTTGAAGAACACGTGGCTCACGACATCAATCAGCCGCAGCACGCCCTCACCGTGATGACCGAGAGCTTGCAGCCCGAATGCAAACAGGATCGCAAAGAACAGCACTTGCAGGATTTCGCCGTTGGCAAAAGCGCCGACGACGGTCGGCGGGATAATGTCCATCAGAAACTGGACCGTGCCCTGCTCCTTCGCTTTTGCCGTGAAGGCCGCGATCGATTTTGTATCAACGGTCGACAGGTCGACGTTCATGCCCGCGCCGGGCTTCCACAAATTGATGACGATAAGTCCGATGATCAGCGCCGCCGTCGTCAGCACTTCGAAATAGATCAATGCCTTCAAACCAACACGTCCGACCTTCTTCATGTCGCGCATGCTGGCAATACCGTGCACGACCGTGAAGAAGATGATCGGGGCGATGATCATCTTGATGCATTTGATAAAGGCATCGCCGAGCGGCTTCATCTGCTCGCCAAGCTGAGGATGAAAATGGCCCAGTAGTATGCCGCATGTGATTGCAGCCAAAACCTGCACATAGAGGTGCTGATACCATTTTACGGAATGGCCGCCTGTCGTTGCTGCTGCCGTTGCCATATCTCATTCCTCCCTGAATTTTATCTCAGTCCGCATTCACAACCCCGGGCGTAAGCCTGCTGCGATACCAACTGACCGCGCCGCCATGCAGCGGGATGAAATTATTGCGCGTGATGTTCGAGGGGATCGTTTCCGCCGCCGCCGGATGAAATTCGATCATCTGCTCGTTATTGGCGAACACAGTGTTGACGATGGCCGTGACCAGATCGTCCGGCAGATCCTTGTGCGCAACGGCAAAATTGAACAGGCCGACCGTGTCGTAACGGCGTCGCAAGGTGGGATATGAACCCGCCGCGACAACGGATGCGGAGAGTTCCGGCATCGCCAGGCGCAGCGTTGCGATCTCCTGCCGCGTGAGAGGAAGGTACCGCACCTTCGCCTTTCGCTCGATGTCGATGAGGAATGGAGCCGGTACGCCGGCACCAACCGCAAGCGCATCGATGCTTCGCCCCACCGACTTCTCCGCAAGCACCGCCCAATCGCCGGAAACCAGGGTGGCCTCGATCTTCAGCGCCTTGAGGAACTCGGGAAAGTAGGTGGCTGTGGTGCCGCCCTCGGGCCCGACACCGATACGCTTG
Source organism: Bradyrhizobium jicamae (assembly GCF_001440395.1). Lineage (GTDB taxonomy): Bacteria > Pseudomonadota > Alphaproteobacteria > Rhizobiales > Xanthobacteraceae > Bradyrhizobium > Bradyrhizobium jicamae. The sequence goes on from NZ_LLXZ01000080.1 coordinate 153,183, forward strand.
CCCGCGAAATCGGCAAAGGATTGAATGGGCGAGTCGCTGAGCACCTGAAACTGAAACGGCGTATCGTACATCGCGAACATGACGCGCATGTTCCGGTATGGCCGCCCACCGGTCCAGGGAGCGCTGGCGTTCCACGCCTGCAACGCCACACCTTGCGTGACGAAGGCCAGTTGGATTTCGCCGCTCTCGAGCAGCTTGATGTTGTCAATCGGGCCGCCGGTCGGTCGTGCCACAACCGGGATGCCAAGTTCTCGCGTGAGCAATCGAGCCAGCCCTTCGCCATAGGCGTAATAGGTGCCGCCTTCCGATGCGGTGCCGAGCGTGAGCACCTGGGGCCAATGCGCCTCCCTTGCCGACGCCAGCGTGGGCGGAAGCAGGACAAAGGCGAGAAGGATAAGAATTCGCCACGCTCCTTGAACCATGACCGTCTCCTTCATCTCGACCGCGCCCTGCCTAGTCTGCGCTTTCCTTCGCAGCTGCGACAGCCAGCAGCGCCGTCTCAGCGTCACTTTTTCTTCTGCGGCGGCAGGTCCGTACAGTGGCCCTCAAACACCTCGGCCGCCATGCCGATGGACTCGCCGAGCGTCGGATGCGGGTGAATGGTCTTGCCGATATCGGCGGGCTCGCAACCCATCTCGACCGCAAGGCAGATCTCGCTGATGAGATCGCCGGCATGCGTGCCGACGATGCCGCCACCGATGACACGATGCGTTGCCGTGTCGAACAGCAGCTTGGTAAAACCCTCGTCGCGACCGTTGGCGATGGCGCGGCCCGAGGCCGCCCAGGGGAAGACCGACTTTCCGAACTTGATTCCTTCGGCCTTGCATTGGTCCTCGGTCTTGCCGGCCCAGGCGACTTCGGGATCGGTGTAGGCGACGGACGGAATCTGCCGTGCGTCGAAGTATGATTTTTCGCCGTGCGCGACTTCGGCGGCGACATGGGCTTCATGCACGGCCTTGTGCGCCAGCATCGGTTGGCCAACGATGTCGCCGATCGCGAAGATATGCGCCACGTTGGTACGCATCTGCTTGTCGACGTCGATGAAACCGCGCTCGGTCACCGCGACGCCGGCCTTCTCAGCGCCGATCTTCTTGCCGTTCGGGCTGCGACCGACCGACACCAGAACGAGATCATAGACCTGCGGTCCGGCGGGTGCCTGTTCGCCCTCGAAGCTCACCTCGATCCCGGCTTCAGTCGCCTTCGCACCGACCGTCTTGGTCTTCAACATGACCTTGTCGAAGCGGCCCGCGTTCATCTTCTCCCAGACCTTGACCAGGTCGCGGTCGGCCCCCTGCATCAGGCCGTCGAGCATTTCGACGACGTCGATGCGCGCGCCGAGCGTCGAGTACACCGTCGCCATTTCGAGCCCGATGATGCCGCCACCGATCACCAGCATGCGCTTGGGAATCGACTTGAGTTGCAGCGCGCCCGTCGAATCGACGATGCGCGAATCCTGGGGCAGGAACGGCAGTTTCACGGCCTGGCTGCCGGCGGCGATGATGGCCTTGGCGAATTTCACCGTCTTCTTGCCGCCAGCCTCGGAGACGACCTCGAGATGATACGGGTCCAGGAAGGCCCCGACCCCGTTCACGACCTCGACCTTGCGGGCCTTTGCCATGCCGGCAAGGCCACCCGTCAGCTTCTTGATCACGCCGTCCTTGAAGCCGCGGAGCTTGCCAAGGTCGATCTGCGGCGTTCCGAATGAAATTCCATGGTCGGGCAGATGCCGGACCTCGTCGATCACTGATGCCGTATGCAGCAGCGCCTTGCTCGGGATACAGCCGACATTGAGACACACGCCGCCAAGCGTATCGTAACGCTCGACCAGCACCGTCTTCATGCCGAGATCGGCGGCGCGGAAGGCGGCCGAGTAGCCGCCGGGGCCGGCGCCCAGCACCAGCATGTCGCATTCGATATCCACCTTGCCGGAATAGGACGACGAGGAAGGCGCGGCCGGCGGCGGGCTGGCGGTCGCCGCCGGCTGCGATGCTGGCGCGGGTTTCGGCGCGGCCGC
>NZ_LLXZ01000081.1:0-23028 GCF_001440395.1 Bradyrhizobium jicamae
GCCAGCCGCGCGATCTGCCGCCGGTGCCGGTCGGCCGGTCCGAAGGCTTTTTCGGCCAACGTCGCGGCGCTGGCGGCGCCGAGCACGCGGGCGCCGGCCGCATTGGCCCAAAGGATGCGCTTGCCGTCGGCGGTCCATAACCAGGCGGGCAGGGGGCTCGCCGCATAGGCCGCCAATCGCGGATCGCCGAGCGCCCGCCACTGAAGTTCCGCTTCCGTCATCGCAAGTACATGACCGCCCGGCGTCAGCATCGGCAGCCACAATGCCGACAGCGTTAAGGGAACATTACTATCGCAAGCCGGCGGTGGCAGGTCCACGGCCCGGCGCTCCGGCGGTAATTTAACCCATGGATAACCTTAACCGGCTGAACCCTTCGGCCGGCCGCTGCGTTGGGTGGGTTGCAAACCGCCGTGAGGTGCCAACGATGGCAGCCTCCCGGGCGCCGCATCCGTTTCCGGAGCGCGCCCCCTTGGCGGTATCTGCACGCAATCCCTGCCAATGCAAAGGAGCCATCCATGAGCGATGAAGCGCGAGACCGTTTCGAAATACCCAAGGAAATGCGAACGATGGCGGAAGCAAGCTTCGAGCAGGCCCGCAAGACGTTCGAGAAATTCGTCGCCGCCGCGCAGGCCGCCGCCGGGTCCATCGAGGAACGCGGTGCGACGGTGCGCGAGGGCGCCAAGGATGTCCGGGAAAAGGCCGTCGCCTATGCCGAGAAGAACGTGCAGGCCTCGCTCGATCACGCGCAGCTGCTGCTGAAGGCCAAGGACCTGCCCGAGGTGATGCGGCTGCAAAGCGAATATGTGCAGGCGCAAATGCGCGCGCTGGCGGAGCAGGCCAGCGAAATGAGCCAGATCGTCGGCAAGGCCGCGATCGAAGCCGCCAAGCCGAAAGTCTGACCTTTCCATGTCGGCGAGGTCAGCAATCCTCGGGTTACCCGGCTGGAACGCGCATCCGGTGCGGGTTTATTTGCGGCATCGCACCACAAATTGCAGTGCGTTGCACAAATTTGACATGATATGGGTGCTTATTAGGCGGGCCCGAGGATGGGCACTTTCCGTGAGTGCGTGTTGTGCGTTACCCCTCGGCCGCTTGCCTGCCCGGCCTCCTCGAGGGGGAACATCGTTTAACCCCGTTGTGAAGGATGCAAGCCGTGACCAGCCCCACCGATCCCTTCTCCGCCTCCATTATCCCCTTCGAAGTTCCCGAGCAGGTGCGTGCGTTCGCCGAAAAGGGCGTCTCGCAGGCCCGCGACAGCTACGCCAAGTTCAAGGATGCCGCCGAAACCCACAACGGCACCATCGAGGCCGTGTTCACCTCGGCCAGCAAGGGCGCCAGCGAGTACAACGGCAAGCTGATCGAGTTCTTCAAGGCCAACACCTCGTCCTCGCTCGATTTCGCGCAGGAGCTGCTCGGTGTGAAGACGCCGGCCGCGGCGCTCGAGCTGTGGACCGCGCACGCCAAGAAGCAATACGAGACCTTCACCGCCCAGGCCAAGGAGCTCGCCGAGCTCGGCCAGAAGGTCGCCAGCGAGACCGTCGAGCCGATCAAGGCTTCCGCCTCGAAGTACTACAAGCCGGCCGCCTGATCGGGCTGCATCGCTTTCGAAAAGCCCGGGCGAAACCGCCCGGGCTTTTTGCTGCCGCTGGCCGATTTGGCCGGCTTCCGGGGCCATCGGCGGATCTCGCGCGTTGAACGAATTGCGCTTGCGGGATGACCAATATTGTGTGACTTCGCGCACTTGCCAAAGCGAGGCGTTGCACCTAGTTTCCCGCCCATTCGCGACCCCTTTCGGGGCCTCGCAAGGATGCAGTTGTAGCTCAGTTGGTTAGAGCGCCTGTCTGTGGAACAGGAGGTCGGTGGTTCGAGCCCACCCAACTGTACCAGCTCTCCACGCCTGAATTTGCCGCACGAACTGCCGCGACACTTGTGCTGTGGCGTGGTGGCCACCCGTGCTTGCGAATCCTGATCCGCTCACCCACAATTCCGCCAAATTTTGCACTGGGGGGATTTGATGGCGATTTTTCGGGCAGGGAATTTCCGGTTTGGATTGATGCTGGCCACAACACTGTCGGTTTCGATCTGGTCCACCGCCGGCCACGCCTACACTCCCGAACAGGAGCAGGCCTGCACCGGCGATGCGTTTCGCCTCTGCAGCTCCGAAATCCCTGACATCAGCCGCGTGACGGCCTGCATGGTCGCCAGGAAATCCCAGCTCTCGCCGGCCTGCCGCGCGCACTTTCGCCCCGAGCCGGGTGAAGTTTCGGCGCGACCGGCCGGTCGGCCGACGGTCATCCGGCCGGCCGCCCCGCGCAAGGCGGCCGCTGCCAAGTCGCGCAAGAAGCCGAGAAAGCCCGCGACCTGACGGCGGACATTTATTTCAAGATCCCTTCAGGCGGCAGAACGACGCTTGCCGACGGGCGATCCAATGAACATCTCTCGGACAAGAGGAGAGGGTTCATTGAGTCAGCATCAAAAGGAACTCGACAGGCACTTTGCCTGGTTCGAGAAAAAGCTGCCGTCGCGGCCGGCGAAATTCGTCGGCTGGGTGCGCAAACCGTCGTCGATCTATGTTCGGATTCCGCTCGCGTTTCTTCTGGTCGTCGGCGGCTTCCTCAGCTTCCTGCCGGTGCTCGGGCTCTGGATGCTGCCGCTCGGACTCCTTTTGTTCGCGCAGGACATCCCACCGCTGCAGAAGCCGATGGCGCAGGGGCTCGGATGGATCGAACGCAAATGGTTGGAGCGTCAGCGCGCAAAGCTGGAACGCGAGCGCGTCAAAAGCATGCAGTGAGCGGTCAACGCACGTTGCAAGGCATTCAGCCGATTCCGTTTTCGGGTGACCGGGATTGCACGGTGTGACTCAAAAACCAGCCTTATTGGCAATTAAGTGGCCCCATCGCGGCGACTGATAAATTTTTCTTTCACGAATCAGCGCGCTGATTCATTTTCGGCTTCTGGGGTCAACTGGAGGCCAAGGTATGAACGTAATTGTTTTCGCATCACGTAAGGGAGGCTCGGGAAAAAGTACCCTGGCTGCTCACCTCGCTGCCCATGTTCACAAGGCAACGAAGCCCATTTTGCTCGTCGACGCCGATCCGCAGGGCTCGCTTACGCTCTGGCACAAATTGCGCGGCACCAATGAACCGCCGATCAAGGCTGCGGTGAATTCCGTCAGCGGCATCGTCGCCGCTGCCAAGCGTGACGGCGTCGAATGGGTGTTCATCGACACGCCGCCGAATTTGTCGGCCGTCGTCGACGACGCGATCCGCAACGCGACGATGGTGATCATTCCGGCGCGGCCCGGCGTGTTCGACGTCAACGCGGTGCAGGAAACGATTCAGACCTGCCGCTCGGCGCGCAAGCCCTATGCGGTCGTGGTCAACGGCGCGCCTGCCGAACGCGACGGCGCCGAGAGCCGCATCGTCACCATCGCGCGTGAAGCGCTGGCGAAATTCCGCGCACCGGTGTGGAGCGGCCAGATCACCAACCGCGCCGATCTGATCATGGCGCTGAGCCAGGGCGAAGGCGCCCGCGAATATTACGCGGAAGGCCGTGCTGCGGCGGAGATCTCCAGGCTGTGGGGCGCGATCGAGCGTTCGATCAAGGCGATCCGCGGAACGGCGTCGGCTTCGGGCGCCATGCACAAGCAGGCGGCGTAACCACGCCGCTTTCTTTTTCTGACTGACAAAGACGCGCGGCGCTCCGCGCGTTTTTCTTTTGTGGGGAGAGTGAAGGCTCTTACGCCACCATCAGCACGTAGAACACGACGACCGGCGACAGCGTCAGGATCACCGACCAGATGCCGACGGCCCACACGATGTCCTCGGTCGAAAAACCTTGTTGATCAGAAAAGCTATTGTTTTCGAAATGCACGACGCGCCCCCGCGTTTCTTGTTGCTCCTTCTGTTCCGATACGCGATCGGCTTTAAGAACCTGGTTGCTATTTCGCTTGCATTTGACCGCACCTGCTACCCGCGATTAACCACCGCGACATCTGGTTAACATTCCCTGATCGGGCGTTATCAAAGTCGAGCGAAGCCCCGCGCGCGACGTTAAAATTTTATGCGTATCGATGTCCCTCAGAAAATAACGGGGGAGACCAATGAGCGCGCACAACAGGAAATTTCCGATCGGCGAGTTTGCCCAGAGCATGCATGACGTTCTGCTGGTCTCGTCATTCGCGATCTGGGCGATGCTGCTCGGCTTCGCGCCCGTGATGACCTATCGCCTGCTGGTGAACTGATTCTCTTTCTCCCTCCCGCCGAGGCGACGAGAGGGAGACGATTGGCATCCTTACGCCCGCCGCAACATTGGCGGCCTGCGCCGTTCGATTTCCTCGTCCAGCAACGCCGCCAGTTCTTCGCTCACTTCCACCATCGGCAGGCGAACCTCGGCGTTGTCGATCAGTCCGCTGCGCGCCAGCCAGTGCTTGGCCGGCGCCGGGCTCGGCTCGGCGAATAACAGCCGGGTCAGCCGCGAGAGTTCCTTCCAGCACGCCCGCGCGCCGTCGCGATCGCCTTGCCTCAGCAGCGTCTGCATCGAGGCGAAGGATTCGGTCTCCAGATGCGCCGACAACAGGATCGCACCATCGGCGCCGTCGGCAAGCGCATCGTGATACTCCGCGTCTTCGCCGGTCAGCACGCGAAAGCCGGCCGGCCGCCGCGCCAGCAAGTCGATCGACTGCGCGCGGTCGGCGCCGCAATCCTTGATGCCGACGATGTTCGGATGCGCCGCAAGCTGCAGCAGCGTCTCGTTGCTGAGGCTGACGCCGGTCCGGTAGGGAATGTTGTAGAGCACGATCGGCCACGAGGCGTGGTCGGCGAGCGCGGTGAAATGCTGCAGCAGGCCGCGCTGCGACGGACGGATATAATAGGGGCTCGCGATCAGATAGCCGTCGATCGGCCATGCCGCCGTCTCATCCAGCGCATCCTGCATCTTGGCGGTGGAGGCGCCCGACAGGCCGAGCAGGATCGGCAGATGGCGCTGGCAGAGGGAGAGTTCGCTGCGCGTCAGCGTCACCAGCCGCTCCAGTTCGTCCGCGCGGAGTGACATGCCTTCGCCCGAGGTTGCCGCGAGAATGAAGCCGTCGATCGGGCCGGCAGCATAGTGGCGGACGAGACGGCGCAGCGAGGCCTCGTCGAGTTCGCCGTTGCGGAACGGCGTGATCAGCGGCAGCCACAGGCCGTGCAGCCGGCTCGCCAGGTCGTTCGTGGTGGGGGCAGTCATCGTCCATCTCCTCATGGGGTGAGCCGGAGACGGGACCAATAAAAAAACCCCGTCCAGACGGCGGGGCTTCGGATCGCGGGTTGCGGCAGTTTCAGCGCGCGCGTCGATCTCGGGTCCCCGGGTGGGGACCTTTTTTCGACGACAGGGCTGCGCACGAACTCGTGATCATGTGCGGATGATGGAGGCCGAGAACCTCAATGTCAATCTGCGCGGGAACACGACACGGAGGATAAAAAAAAGCCGGGCCCGAAAGCCCGGCTCGAGGTATTGGCCACGTGAGGCCGACACAATCACCTTCCAAGAGGGATTACTGAACCACCGCGTCACTGGAGGAGGGGGACATATGCGCGACGCGATCGCTCAGCGTTCAAGTACTATGATCCTCATCAGTGCCTCGCAGCAAGCGCCCAAGCCGCATGTCAGACATGCGGTGAGCGCGCCCTCTATTAAATAGGCTAATCCGAAACGACGGCAGCCGCTCCGCTACCTTGTTTTTTGAGCATGAACTTTCCGGAAAACTGGTACCCACTTTTCCGGATCATGCTCTAGGACGGCCAGCGCTGTGCCTTGCTGACCACGAAGTCGCGGAACACCTGCACGCGTGCGACCGTCTTCAACTCTTCAGGATAGACGAAGTAGGTGTCGATCGCGATCGAATCGGTTTCGCCGAACAGCTGTACCAGGCGGTTGTTTTCCTCGACCAGATAGTCGGGCAGCGCGGCGATGCCGAGCCCCTGCTGGCAGGCGCGGACCAGCCCTAAGATATTGTTCACCTTAAAGTAGGCTTCGCGTGGGCCCGAGCCGTTGCGGCCGGCGTCGATCAGCCAGCTGCGGTTCTGCAGATGCACCGGAACCTGCGCATCGCCCAGCATGATGATGCGGTGCGAGTCGAGGTCGTCGAGCGTGCGCGGCGTGCCGAAGCGCTTGATGTATTCGGGCGAGCAATAGGCGTGGAAGCCGATCGAGAACAGCTTGCGTTGGATCAGGTCAGGCTGTGTCGGCTTGCGGGTCCGGATCGCAACGTCCGCCTCGCGCATCGACAGATCGAGATCCTCGTCGGTGACGATCAGCGAGATGCGGATATCAGGATAGAGCGCGGTGAACTCGTCGAGCCGCGGGATCAGCCAGTTGATGCCGAGCGCAGGCGGCGTCGTGATCTTGAGATCGCCGCTCGGCCGCTCGCGGCTGTCGGTGAGTTTGGCGCGTGCGGCCTGCAACTGCATGAAGACATCATGCGCGGTGCGGAAGAGAAGATCGCCCTGTTCGGTGAGGATGAGGCCCCGCGCATGGCGGTGGAACAGCGACACTGCGAGCTCCTGCTCCAGCGCGCTGACCTGCCGCGATACCGCCGATTGCGAAAGCCCGAGCTGTTCGCCGGCATGGGTAAAGCTTCCCGCTTCCGCCGCCGCGTGAAACACCTTCAGCTTGTCCCAATCCATGTCCGTTGATCCGTCCCGTGTTCGAGGCATGATTATTCTGCCGCCGCGCGATCGCTCGCGCGCAAAGCGAGGAAACGTTCGGCCTCAAGGGCCGCCATACAGCCGAGCCCGGCAGCCGTGACGGCCTGCCGGTAGGTTTCGTCAGCCACGTCGCCGGCGGCGAACAGGCCGGGGATCGAGGTGGCGGTCGAATTCGGCGCCACCTCGACATAGCCGGAGGGTTTCAGCTTGATCTGATCCTTGACGAGCTCGGTTGCGGGCGCGTGGCCGATGGCGATGAAGACGCCGTCGGCCGCGACTTCCGTCAGCGTGCCGGTCTTGACGTTCCTCAGCCGCACATGGGTGACCTTGCTCGGGTTCTCTGTGCCGCAGATCTCGTCGATCGCCGAGTCCCACACCACCTTGATCTTCGGGTTCTTGAACAGCCGGTCCTGCAGGATGCGTTCGGCGCGGAAATGATCGCGGCGATGCACGATCGTCACTTGTGACGCGAAGTTGGTCAGGAACAGCGCTTCCTCGACCGCGGTGTTGCCGCCGCCGACCACGATCACTTCCTTAGCCCGGTAGAAGAAGCCGTCGCAGGTCGCGCAGGCCGAGACGCCAAAGCCCTTGAACTTTTCTTCCGAGGGGATGCCGAGCCAGCGCGCCTGCGCGCCTGTGGCGAGGACCACGGTTTCCGCCAGGTAAACGTCGCCGCTGTCGCAGGTCAGCCGGAACGGCCGCTGCGCGAGTTCGAGCTTGGTGACGAGATCGGTGACGATCTTGGTGCCGACATGGGCCGCCTGTTTTTCCATCTGCTCCATCAGCCAGGGGCCCTGGATGACGTCGGCGAAGCCCGGATAGTTTTCCACGTCGGTGGTGATGGTGAGTTGTCCGCCGGGCTGGATACCCTGGATCAATACGGGTTCGAGCATCGCGCGCGCCGCGTAGATCGCCGCGGTGTAACCGGCGGGGCCGGAACCGATAATGACGACCTTGGCATGGATAGGCGCAGGCATCGGCGGATCCCTCTCTTATTCGGGGGTTTGTTTTTGACTGAGCAGAAAGCGCCCGGCAGGACGTCGCGGCGGGCGCTGAAAGTGTCAAATCCAAGTCTAAGATATCTGGGTAGCTATGCAAGAATTGCAATTCATCCCAGCAAATTTTCCCCGGAACTGAAGTCACTTTTGCGAAATGTGGCGCTGCACGCGCAATAAAATTGCGCAAGCGGCGCAGCCTGGGCTAAAGAGTTGCCGGTAAGACCTGCCAAAGCGCAGCCAAATTAGGGAACCCGACGCGCGTGTCGAAGAATCTTGACGAAATCGACCTCCGAATCCTTGCCGAGATCCAGGCGGATGGCCGAATCACCAACGTGGAACTGGCTAAACGCGTCGGCATCTCGCCACCCCCCTGCCTGCGCCGCGTCCGCACGCTGGAGGAGGAGGGCTATATCCAGGGCTACCGCGGCCTGCTCGACCCGCGCCGGCTCGGTTTCGACGTTACCGTGTTCGCTTCCGTGCATCTGTCCAGCCAGGCGGATGCGGATTTGCGCGCGTTCGAGCAATTCGTTCGGGCCGAGCCCTTGGTGCGGGAATGCTGGATGCTGTCGGGCGAGGTGGATTTCATCCTCAAATGCGTCGCACCCGACATGGCGACGTTTCAGGATTTCGTCACCCACCTGACCGCTGCGCCGCACGTGCGCAACGTCCGGACGTCGCTGGTGCTGCACAATTCGAAATATGAAGCGGCGGTGCCGCTCGATGTGAAAGTCGCGGGTTGAGGCCCAAGCGGGTGCCGTTCCCGGTGCCGTAGGGTGGGCAAAGCGAAGCGTGCCCACCGAATCTTTTCAAGACCGCGAATGGTGGGCACGGCGCGAAGGCGCGCCTTTGCCCACCCTACGGATAGCGACTACTTCTTCCGCATCATCGCGTCGGCGCTGATCGGGCCGCCGCCGGCGGTCGCCAGATAGAGGCAGGCGAAGCAGAACAGGATCGATGCCGTGCCACCGTTGAGGATCGGGTGAAAGACCGGTGCGGCGGGCGTCTTGAACATGTGCCCGATGAAATAGGCGAACGCCATCTGGCCGGACAGGATGAATGCGCTGAGGCGCGTGAACAGGCCGATCATCAACAGCGCGCCAAGCACAAGCTCGATCGTGCCGGCGACCACGATCAGCGGCGGTATCTTTGCGAACATCGGTACGACCGGAAAGCCGAGAATCTTGGCGACACCGTATTGAAACAGCAGAAGCCCGGTGATGAAGCGAAACAGGCTGAGCGCCTGCGGCTGCCATTTGGCGAGCAGTTTGTCGAATTGGTCCATCTCATCGTCCCCCTTGTTTGACACGCCAGAACTTGGCGTGACGAGATTACACGGTGTTGGCACATCGCGTGTGATGCCGACACAACACCCCTGAAATTGAATCATTCCCCGTCAGCTCGCCGCTTTGCGACATTTGTCGCTGATGCAACGCAGCAAGATGACGCCCCGGCAGACCGCGGCGTTCAATTCATCGCCGCGAAATGCCGGGGTTTTCCGCCGATCGACTTAGTTATAATGCATAAGTATTGTCTGGAGCGGATATTCAAAAACCCGCCACACCACCACTCACAATCCTGTCAGCGCGGCGGCAACAAAAAAGCCGCGTGGCAAACGCGGCTTTGTCGCAACAGTAACTTGCAGGTGACTGCAGCATGATTCCAGGCGGATCGCGCGTTAGCGCCACTCGACCTTGGTGATCTCGTACGCCTTGGCGCCGCCCGGCGCCATCACTTCGACGGTGGTGCCCTTCTTCTTGCCGATCAGCGCGCGGGCGAGCGGCGAGGTGATGGAGATGCGGCCCTTCTTGGCGTCGGCCTCGACTTCGCCGACGATCTGCCACACCGTTTTCTTCTCGGTGTCCTCATCGACCAGCGTGACGGTGGCGCCGAACTTGATGGTATCGCCGGAGAGTTTCGAGATGTCGATCACGTCGGCGCGCGCGAGCTTGTCCTCGATCTCGGCGATGCGGCCTTCATTGTGTGACTGCTCTTCCTTGGCCGCGTGATATTCCGCGTTCTCGGAGAGATCGCCATGCGAGCGCGCTTCCGCAATATGCTCGATGATGCGCGGACGATCCTCCGATTGGCGCTTCTTCAACTCGATCTCGAGGGCGGCATAGCCGCCCGCAGTCATCGGAACCTTATCCATCATCTCTTCCGTCCTTCCATCGTGCGAGACGCCCGGGGCGCTGCGCGCACGAGGTACTTCCTAGATTTTGATTCGGGCTTTCGTGGCCCGATAACGAGCCCGCCAGCCTATTAATTTCGGCCCCTTCAGGGGCCGATTCAACATCCAAACGAGCGGTGAGTTCCAGCCATACGGCTTTATTGCCAACCGTTTAGCGGGCATTCGCCCAGCCAACGATCAGGTCTCGGAAAAGTAACTCTGCAATGTGCGGACCTCAAGGTCCCCGCCCAGATAGGCGCGGATGCCCTGGGCGGCCGCTACAGCACCCGAAAGAGTGGTGTAATACGGCACTTTATGCAAGAGGGCAGCCCGCCGCAGCGAACGGCTGTCCGCCAGCGCCTGCGGCCCTTCGGTGGTGTTGAAGACGAGCTGGATGTCGCCATTGGTGATGGCGTCGACAATGTGCGGGCGTCCTTCCAGCACCTTGTTAACCTTCTCGGTCGGAATGCCCTTGTCGGTCAGGAAACGCTGGGTGCCTGAGGTGCCCATCACCTTGAAGCCGAGCGAGTGCAGCAAGCGCACCGCATCCGCGATTCGGTCCTTGTCGGTCTCGCGCACCGAAACGAAGACGGTGCCCTTGCGCGGCACGCGGGTGCCGCCGCCGAGCTGGCTCTTCGCAAAGGCGACCTCGAACGAGCGGTCGATGCCCATGACCTCGCCGGTCGAACGCATTTCCGGACCGAGCACGGTATCGACGCCCGGGAAGCGCGCGAACGGGAAGACGGACTCCTTTACGCCGACATGGCCGAGCTGCTTCTTCTTCAGCTTGAAATCGGCAAGCTTTTCGCCGGCCATGATTCTTGCTGCGATCTTCGCCACCGGCGTGCCGACGACCTTGGCGACGAACGGCACGGTGCGCGACGCCCGCGGATTGACTTCGAGCACGTAGATCTCGCCGTCCTTGATTGCGTACTGCACGTTCATCAGGCCGACGACGTCGAGGCCGAGCGCGAGTTCGCGGGTCTGCCGCTCGAGCTCCTCGATCATCTTCGTATCAAGCGAATGCGGCGGCAGCGAACAGGCGGAATCGCCGGAGTGAATGCCGGCTTCCTCGATATGCTCCATGATGCCGACGATGAAAGTGTCCTTGCCGTCGCAAAGACAGTCGACGTCGATCTCGGTGGCATCGGACAAATAGCGGTCGAACAGCAGCGGGTTCTTGCCGAGCACGGTGTTGATCTGCCCGGTCTTGTCGTTGGGGTAGCGCGCCTTGACGTCGGCCGGCACCAGTTCGGGCAGGGTGCCGAGCAGGTAATCGTTGAGCTGGTTTTCCTCGCGGATGATCTGCATCGCACGGCCGCCCAGCACGTAGGACGGGCGAACAACCAGCGGCAGGCCGAGATCGGCCGATACCAGCCGTGCCTGCTCGACCGAATAGGCGATGCCGTTCTTGGGCTGCTTTAACCTTAGCTTGTCGAGCACGCGCTTGAAGCGGTCGCGGTCTTCCGCGAGGTCGATGGCGTCGGGCGAGGTGCCGAGGATCGGCACGTCGGCGGCTTCCAGCGCGCGCGCCAGCTTCAGCGGGGTCTGGCCGCCGAACTGCACGATCACGCCGTGCAGCGTGCCGTTCTGCCGCTCGGTGGCGACGATTTCCAGCACGTCCTCGGCGGTGAGCGGTTCGAAATAGAGGCGGTCGGCGGTGTCGTAGTCGGTCGACACCGTCTCCGGATTGCAGTTGACCATGATGGTCTCATAGCCGGCGTCGTCGAGCGCGAAGCAGGCGTGGCAGCAGCAATAGTCGAACTCGATGCCCTGGCCGATCCGGTTCGGGCCGCCGCCGAGGATGATGACCTTCTTCCTGTCCGACGGCGCGCTCTCATCTGCGAGCGCGCCCGCGAACGGCGCCTCATAGGTCGAGTACATGTAGGCGGTGGGGGAAGCGAATTCCGCGGCGCAGGTGTCGATGCGCTTGAACACGGGACGGACGCCGAGCGCATGACGCTTCGTGGTGATCTCGGCTTCCGTGGACTCGGACAGTACGGCCAGCCGCGCGTCGGAAAAGCCCATCGCCTTCAGCATGCGCATGCCATGGCCGTTCGGCGGCAGGCCGTGCGTCCTGATCTTGGTTTCCATGTCGATGATGCCGCGCATCTCGCTGAGGAACCAGGGATCGATCTTGCAGGAATTGAAGATCTCTTCATTCGACCAGCCGAGCCGCATGGCCTGCGCCACCTGCAGGATACGGTTCGGCGTCGGCGTGCCGAGTGCGGCGCGGATCGCGTTCTTGTCGTCGCCCTGGCCGAGGCCATCGATCTCGATGTCGTCGAGCCCGGTCAGGCCGGTCTCGAGCCCGCGCAGCGCCTTCTGCAGGCTTTCCTGGAAGGTGCGGCCGATCGCCATCACCTCGCCGACCGACTTCATCGAGGTCGTCAGCGTGGTGGAGGCGCCGGGAAATTTCTCGAACGCAAACCTTGGCACCTTGGTGACGACATAGTCGATGGTCGGCTCGAACGAAGCCGGCGTCGCGCCGCCGGTGATGTCGTTGGCGATCTCATCGAGCGTGTAGCCGACCGCGAGCTTGGCGGCGACCTTGGCGATCGGGAATCCTGTCGCTTTCGATGCCAGCGCCGAGGAGCGCGACACGCGCGGGTTCATCTCGATCACGACCATGCGGCCGTCCTCGGGATTGACGCCGAACTGCACGTTGGATCCGCCGGTCTCGACCCCGATCTCGCGCAGCACCGCGATCGAGGCGTCGCGCATGATCTGGTATTCCTTGTCGGTCAGCGTCAGCGCCGGCGCCACCGTGATGGAATCGCCGGTGTGCACGCCCATCGGATCGAGGTTCTCGATCGAGCAGACGATGATGCAATTGTCTTTCTTGTCGCGCACCACCTCCATCTCGAACTCTTTCCAGCCGAGCACGGATTCCTCGATCAGCACTTCGTTGGTCGGGGAGGCGTCGAGGCCGCGTTCGATGATGTCGAGAAACTCTTCCTTGTTGTAGGCGATGCCGCCGCCGGTGCCGCCCATGGTGAAGGAGGGGCGGATGATCGCGGGCAGCCCGATCTCGGACAGCGCCATCAGCGCTTCGCCGAGCGCGTGCTCCTGGTAGCGCTTGCGGCGCTCGTTCTCGCCGATCGTCCATTGCCGTTCGAGCTCATCGAGCGCGGCGCCGGACAGTTTCTCGCGTTCGGCGAGATATTTGTCGCGATAGGATTTCTTCAGGGCGGAGGCGTTGGCGAGCCGCGACTTCGGCGTCTCAAGCCCGATCTTGGTCATGGCCTCGCGGAACAGCTGGCGATCCTCGGCCTTGTCGATGGCGTCAGCGGTAGCGCCGATCATCTCGACGTCGAATTTGTCGAGCGTGCCCTGGCGGCGCAGCGACAGCGCGCAGTTCAGCGCGGTCTGGCCGCCCATGGTCGGCAGCAGCGCAAAGCCGCCCGGAATGACGTAGCGCTCCTTCTCGATGATCTTGGCGACGATCTCGGGGGTGATCGGCTCGATATAGGTCGCATCAGCCAGTTCCGGGTCCGTCATGATGGTGGCCGGATTGGAATTGACGAGGACGATGCGGTAGCCCTCTTCCTTCAGCGTCTTCACCGCCTGGGTGCCGGAATAGTCGAATTCGCAGGCCTGGCCGATCACGATGGGACCGGCGCCGATGATCAGGATGGTGGAGATATCTGTTCTTTTGGGCATCAGCTTTCAGACTGGATTTTGGGCACAAAAAAAGGGCGCGCAGCCGCGCGTCCCCTAAGCCAAGAGCGCGGGTCACCCTCGCGCGCGGGTGGTCTTTAGACCAGATTTTGCACCCGCGAAACCCCCAAAAACCCCTCATCAACCGCGATTTTAAGGAAAATGCGCCATGTTGCTGAGGCCCGGCTACGCCCTTCGGGCTACGCCGCGGAAGCCTTCGCTACGATAGGGCTTGCCGGGCCGTAGCTGCGTCAGCAGCGAAGGCTGGAGGCCCGGCCTGGATTTGAACCAGGATAAAGAGCATTGCACTGCTCCCGCGTCGTCGCTTCCGCCACCGGGCCGCGCCCATCATTGCCGATCACGGCGCGGTGAACCATGCTTACCACACTTTAGGGTTAACAACCCTGGCGCGCGTTGCGCTCAAGGGCGCTGGAATGCGTGCTTCGCCACGAAGGTCATCCGCCACGGATTGTGGCCGATATTCTGCTGCGCGCGCGAGGCGGCAAAGCCGGCGGCGGCGAGTTTCTCGATCATCTCGTTTTCGCCGTAGCGCTGCAGCCCGACGCGGGTGCGCAGTTGTCGGTAGTCCGACAGCGCCGTGCTGGCGAGGCCATAGAGGGCGTCTTTCAGAAAGCCGTGGGCACGTGCGAATTTCAGCAGCGCCAGCACGTCCCTGAACATCCCGACTTCGGGCCGCAGGATGTCGCCCAGCACCAGGCGGCCGTTGGGCTTCAACAGCCGGCCAATGACCGCAAACGCCGAATCCAGTTCATCCGGCGTCATGTACTGCGCGACCGAATTCATCACCACGAGGTCGACCGCTTCGCTCATCGTCCGCAGTTCGTCGAGCGAACGGACGCGGATCTTGGTGTTTGGCGCAAAGCGCGCGATCAGCCGGCCGCGGACGCCGGGCGCCGGTTCGGCCAGATATAGCTTGGCACAGGCGTCCGCCACCTTGGCGGCCGACAGCGCCTCGCCGCAGGCATAGTCCAGCACGACGGCGTCGGGCGACGCGATATAGCCGATGATGTCGCGCGCGATGACTTGGAAATGCAGGTCGCGATGCAGCTTGCTCGCATAAATCGTATGCGTTGAATCGTAATAGTCGATCCATTCATCCATGCGCGCAATGTCCCGCAAAACAGCGGGTTCCGGTGCCGGAACCAGCCTGAAAGTAGTGCGTTAGGTCGTCCAGCGGCCAATGTCCACCCGCCGCAGTCTCCGGTTCCTAACAGGAAGGTGCAACGTGAGCAAAGCCAACAACAAATCCGACAAGGTATCCCCCGATCTCGATACACCGACCGACCTGGCGCCGGCCGCCGTCGAGAAGATTTCCGCGTCGCTCAACGTCCTGCTGGCGGACGCCTTCGCGCTCTATCTGAAGACCAAGAATTTTCACTGGCACGTCAGCGGCCGCCATTTCCGCGACTACCATCTCCTGCTCGACGAGCAGGCGGCAGCGGTTTACGGCACCACCGACCAGCTGGCTGAACGGGTGCGCAAGATCGGCGGCACAACGATTCGCTCGATCGGGCAGATCGGCAAATTGCAGACCATCCAGGACAACAACGAGGCCTACGTGCCGGCGCGCCAGATGCTGCGCGAACTGATGGAAGACAACAAGAAGATGGCGGCGGCGATGCGCAAGGCGCACAAGCTCGCGGACGACAATGAGGACAGGGGCACCGCGAGCCTGCTCGAACAGTTCATCGACGAGACCGAGCGCCGCACCTGGTTCCTGTTCGAGGCCAGCCGCCAGGAAGGCGCCAACGCAGCCTGATCGCGGTTGCGCTTGAGCAGGCGCGCAGGGTCGGCCTGCCATCCCCCTGCGGCCTGCGGCGGCTGCCTGCAGGACATTCCCGTCGCGTCCAGGCCGGCTTTGCGGTAGGCTGGGCTGCGGCTTCGAACAGCGGCGCCCGAAGCTTTTGCTGCGATCCGGAGGCGGGAAATGCCTATTTCTTTTCCGATGATCGTTATGAGTTCGCAGTTGGTCGTCGCGGCGGCTGACGGCGTGCCGAAATTTGACATTGCGCGGAGTTGCAAGCTCGACGTCGCGGCCACTGCCGGTCTCTCCGTTGACCAGTCGATGAAGAGCTGCGTGAACGATGAACAGAGAGCGAAGCGACAGCTCGCCGGCCAATGGACGAAATTCCCCGCGTCAAGCCGGGCAAGTTGCACCTCGCAAGAGAGCATTGGTGGCACGCCAAGTTACGTCAGTTTGCTGACTTGTCTGCAGATGGGGCAGTGGGCCCGCTAGGCCGTGAACCTGCAAACGCGCCGGGCAAGCGGCTTGCCAAGGTCCGCCGTGCCTCCGATGCCGACGTTGCACAGCAACGAAACGACGCGATGGGCCAACGCCAGAAGATACGGCGGGCTTTAGGGATGAGCGAAGTACATCTCGACCCGCATTCGTTCGTCGCGCGATTTGAGAAATACGCCCTCGTCTTCATCTTGCGACGAGCCAGGTCGCAAGTGTCGAGCGTGTCAACAACACTGTCTATTTCTACCATTTTCTCCCGCTGTGCTTTTTAGGGTACGGCCAGGGGTGCCCAGTTGTTGTTAAATGTCGCGGCAATCGAGATGTTGAGCTTTTCATTTCGAGGTGCCCAGTCATGAGAAACCTGTTTCTCCGAGGTGCCGTGCTCATTGCGCTCAGCGCAAGCGTTGCAGCTAACGCCGCAGACATGGCGGTGAAAGCGCCGCCCATCCTCCATCCGCCCTATAATTGGTCAGGACCATATATTGGCGCGATTTTGGTGGAGCATGGACCAGCGGCAGCCTGAACATTCCAAACAACAATTTGTACGGCGGCCTCAGCGAGTTCATTGGTGGGATTCAGGCGGGCTACAACTTTCAGGCTGGACACATTCTGTTTGGCGTCGAGGGTGAATTCGACGGCGCGACGTTTGCCCATCCAGCACTACCAACCCCGACACTCGGCTCGGTGCGCCAGAACTGGATTGGCACCGTGGCAGGCCGCGTGGGCCTCGTGGCAGATCGTTGGCTCGTTTACGCAAAGTTCGGCGGCGGCTGGGTAAACAGCAATGCAATATTGAACTTTCCGGGCGTCAGCTGGAGCGGGTCAAACACAAGTTCGGGTTGGCTTGCCGGGGCGGGCCTGGAATACGGCTTCAAATCCAATTGGACGGTCAGGCTCGAATACGATTACCTGGGGCTCGCGAACTGGACGTCATCAACGGTCCCTTCGATATCGTTGAACCGCGACCTTCAAATGGTCAAAGCCGGTATCAACTACAAGTTCGTGAGTGGCCTTCCCGATTCCGCCGCGCCGACAAGAACCGCCAGTCCTGCCCACACCGCCGACCATGAAGACCTGGCCAAACAATCACAAAACCCGATCGCAGACCTCGTCAGCCTTCCATTCCAAAGCAACACCAATTTCAACGCCGGACCATTTAACCGCGCACAGGAGGTATTGAACATACAGCCAGTTGTTCCGCTGCGCATCAATGCGGACTGGAACATGATTTCGCGCACCATCATTCCCGTGATCAGTCAGCCCAGTCCAATATTTGACAGCAACACGAATGGAATTGGCGACATCACGCAATCGTTGTTCTTCTCACCAGCGCATCCGGGCGCTCTTATTTGGGGCGCGGGACCGGTATTCACCATTCCGTCCGCGACCGATCCGATACTTGGTACCGGCCGCGTGCTGCTTGGCCCCACGGCCGTCTTTTTGACCACGCCGGGCCATTGGGTGATCGGTGTCCTGCTCAACAATCAGTGGTCCGTCGGGGGCAATCCTTTGCGGCCTCCCGTCAACACGTTTCTGGCGCAGCCGTTCGTCAATTATAATCTTGCCGGCGGCTGGTATCTCACGTCTTCGCCGATCATTACAGCGGACTGGCTGGCGCCATCGGGTCAACGCTGGACCGTTCCGATCGGCGGCGGTTTCGGCCGGATATTCAAAATAGGCGACCAGCCAGTGAGTGCCTCGATAGCCGGCTATTACAACGTCGCTCGTCCAACCGGCACGCCGGATTGGCAACTGCGCACTTTCTTTTCACTGCTGTTTCCGGAGAAATAGCGAATGCGAGTGACCATTCGCGTCATGGCCCGGAATTAGCGGCGAGCTTCGGGAGCCAAAAAATGGGTCGCGAGTTCTCGCTGTTTATCGGCACCTTCACCACGCTACTCGCGATCATAAACCCGCTCGAAGTTCTGCCGGTATATCTCAAACTGTTGGAAAAGAAGGATGCCAGGACACATCGTCAGATCGCGCGGAATGCGTGTATTTATGCGCTGCTCCTCAGCCTGTTTTTCCTCATCTTTGGCACACTGATACTGCATCTGTTCGGAGTGCCGCTAAGCATGGTCCGTATCGTCGGCGGCATCATCCTGATGAAAATCGGATTCCAGCTTTTTTCGCCGCCCCCGTCGGGGGGAGCAGTGATCCCAGCAAGCGACGTGGGGCAAGACGCGAATATTGCCTTCGTGCCACTCGCCTTGCCGCTGATGTGCGGTCCAGGTGCAATCGCGACGATCCTTGGGATGGCATCGACCATCAAGCATTCTGCAACCGAACTGACCTCGTTTGTCGCTATCGTGGCGGCCATACTGGCTACAATGCTCGTGACCTATCTGTGCCTGGTCTATGCAGGCAGGCTTTCGGAAAAATTGGGTGCTCTGGGGATTGATGCCATTACCAGGATCGTCGGCTTCTTCGTTTCCGCAATGGGGGTCGCCCTGATCTTCGACGGCATCATTGAAGCATTGCAAACCCATGGCGTAACCTCTCTCCATTGAAGCGCGATCGCAGACAAAGCTGGCAGCCAATTAGCTGGCCTTCGTCAAGCTGGCATCCATCCACATTGGTTGCGTGCCAATGAGTCCGCGCCCCAGCTAGCTGCTTTGATGGCGCGACGACAACGTCACCGCGTCAGGCGTAATGATCGAACTCGCTCAGCGCGATCCGCACCTCGCGAGCAAAATCGACCAGCGAGATTGTGAAAGCGCCCAACGAAATCATGAAGAAGATGGCCACCCCCCGCTCATGTTGGAGCTGAAAGAACGCGGTTACAAACGCCACGATCACAAGAAGCGTCACAGAAATGCTGGCGACCACCGCCCAGAAGATTGCCCGGTTCAGCATCGCCGCCCGCCGCATCAGGCGTGGCAGATCGGCCTTGAGCCGGGATCGGACAGCGTCGTGATCCGGTATCCCGTTCAGGACCACGGTGCGGTCGATGATCCGGTTCAGGCGGGAAATCAGCACGGCGATGAAGGCGGCCAGCGCACCCAGAAGGAACGCGGGCGCGGCCGCCTGCGAAATCACCTGCGATAGCTGACTGACGGACGGCGTATCTGGATACATTGAACGTCTTTCGTCCGCCCAAGCCAAACCATCGATCCGTCAAGTCTCTCGAGAACGATCGTCCCGCCTCAGCCGCCCGATCCTAATATTTTCTGACGACGGGTTTTGTTGTCGGCGGCGCGCCGGGCGCCGGCGGCGAGATAGAGAAGGTGACCCAGGTATTCCAGCCTGATGGCCGGTTTTCCGCAGCAAACTCGCCGTAAGCCTTTAGGTTGAGATAGCCCTGCATGTCGCCGACCGGAAAGAGGAATCCGATCTGAGGACCGACGCCAACCACCTGGGACCGGAAGCAGCCGACACGGTCGCCTGAACCGCTGTCACAGCCGAGTTGCTTGTAGACATAGCCGACGGCGCCAACCATGACCTGCTTCGACAGGAATTGCGATGCACCCCAGTCGAAGTGCATGTCGACGCCGCTCTGATACTGCGTGGCCGTATTCTTGAAATTGTAGGTGAAGCCGAGCACGCCGGAGAATTCGTGGCCGGTCTGCGGATTGAAATAGGTGTAGCCGCCGCCGCCGTCGATCGCGCCGTGTCCGATGCCGATATTCGACAGACGCGTGGATTCGTAAGCACCGACCGGGATGTCGCCTGTGATGTAGGTCATGTAGTTGTGGACGCCGGCGTTCCAGCGCAATGCGAATTGCGGTATCAGATCCCCAAAGCCCCATGTCGTGTCGCTGATGCTGTCGGACCGCGAGAAGGGGACGCTGTTGCCGAACGGGCCTGTGAGCACGCCTGACAAGGTCCCCGCCAGGCTGGTGCCCACGACGCCATAGGCTGCTATCATAGACACCGACGCCTGGCCGCCGAGCACCGGCGTCTCGAATACATAGGTCGGGATCACAAAGCCAAGATTGCCGGTGGCGTTGACGCTCAAATTCAGATTTGCGTTCAAGGTAACGTTGCCCGGAACCCTGTCGAGCGAGAAGTTACGCGCACGCGCGACGTCGGCGCCGGCCGATACGGAGGTGTGGTAGTAGATATTCGCCAGCGACCAACCCGGCTGCTGCGGTGTGGCCGCGAGGCTTCCAAAGAAACCGGGGACCCAGAAGCTGATGCCGTTTTCATCGGCGTGCGCCACGCCGGGAAGGGCGGCCAGCATCGCAATCGACAGGCCGGCACCTGCATATTTGAGAAGGGCGCTGAGTCCTCGATTAAATGGTTCGTGTGCCATCTGTTGCTCCCAATGCCCTGAGATCACAGTGATCTATCCGAGATTGACATAGATCGAATGTCTCGTCGTAAGCCATCGCCCCGCGAAAGCGGTCCAGATCGAAAATCCGTCGCGACTGTTGCGCTGAAGTCACGAGACTATCGCTGCTATGCACGTCAACGGGCTTTGCGGAGGCGGCCCCGCGTCCGGCATCGGCGGCGGATCAATGAAGCCCGCTGCGCGCCGGTGCGCGATTGTCCTTGATGCGACTGGCTGAAGACCGAAGCGGGCTCTGAGAAAGATGCTTTCTCGCGCAACGATGAATCTGCGGACATCCTTTTGATGCCCGCAGATCAATTGGATTGGGCTAGTCCCTCGCTCTTTCGAGCGCGTGCCGCATCAGCTTTTGCTCACCGCCCGTCATTTGAGTTGCGCCAAGTTTGTAGGTGAGCTTGTCGATTTTGCCGGTGAACCGGAACGGCAGCTTGTAGCTGTCGTCCACTGCGGTGCGGGTATCACTGCCGATGTCAAAGGTCTCGTCGATCGCCATCAGGAAAGGAATCGAGTGCGGCATCGACTTCTTGGCGACCTGCTTGCCATCAACCGTGAGAACACCGGTGCCGCCCTTGCCGGGGCCAGGTCCATCGTACTTGAAGTCAAACACGATCGTGTGCTTGCCGGGCTTGAGCGCGTCGCCAAAGACATCGCGACTTCCCACGCCGGCCTCCCAGCGATACCGCTTGAGATTGAGCATATTGTAGGAAAACACCGGCTTGCCCTTGAGCAGATAGAGGCCGTATCCGCCGAAGCGGCCGCCCAGCGTGGCGATCATTCCTTCCGCGCCGCCCTGGGGAACGGTTATCTCGGCGGTGATGGTATAGTCCTTGTTGAGGATGCTAGGAGCGTTACCGTCGGGAATGCCGGCATTCTCTCCCTTGAACGTGAACACCGTTCGCCCGGCGGTCGCGCTCGGCCGCGGCGTCACGAGACGGGGCAGGACCGAATTGTCCAGCGGCAAGACCTGGTATTTTGCCGCCTCCGTCAGGAACAGTGCCTGCATCTCCTTCAGCTTGTCGGGATTCTTCGCAGCGAGGTCGTTGTTTTGTGAAAAGTCCTCGGCGATGTTGTACAACTCCCATTTGTAGTCGTTGATCTCCGGCAGCTTCGCCGTTCCCAAAACCCACGGCGGCACCGGCGGCGTCGTCGCGGCGTACCAGCCGTTGTTGTAGATTCCGCGATTGGCAAACATCTCGAAATACTGGGTTTCGCGTTTTGATGGCGCGTTGGCGTTTGCCTTGTCGAACGTGTAGGTCATGCTCACGCCTTCGATCGGCTTTTGCGCGATGCCGTTGACCGTGGCGGGCGCCGCGATGCCGCAGGCTTCGAGGATCGTCGGCACGATGTCGATGATGTGGTGGAACTGGCTGCGAATGCCGCCGGCATCCTTGATGCGGCCGGGCCACGATATCGCCATGCCTTGTCGTGTGCCGCCGAAGTGCGATGCCACCTGCTTGGTCCATTTGAACGGCGTGTCGAACGCCCACGACCAGGCCACCGACATGTGCGGGTAGGTCTTGTCGGAGCCCCAGGCTTCATAATTCAGCATCAGCTCGGCTTCCGGGAGGTCCAGAATGGCGTTGTAGGCGGTCATCTGGTTCGGAGTGCCCTCGAGCGTGCCCTCGGCGCTCGTGCCATTGTCGCCGCTGATATAGATGATCAGCGTGTTGTCGAGCTTGCCCATGTCCTGGACAGCCTGGATGACGCGGCCGATCTCATAGTCGGTATAGGCGGCGTAGCCGGCAAACACCTCGGCCTCGCGCGCGTACAGCTTTTTTCGCACGAAGGAGAGCGAGTCCCACTTCGGCAGCGTATCCGGCCAGGGAGTAAGCTGGGTATTCTCGGGGATGACCCCGAGCTTCTTCTGGTTGGCGAAGATCTGCTCGCGCAACTTCTCCCAGCCCATGTCGAACTTGCCCTTGAACTTGTCGATCCATTCCTTCTTGGGCTGGTGCGGCGAATGCGTGCCACCCGGCACGTAGTAGACAAAGAACGGCTTGTCCGGCGCGGCGGCGTTCAAGCCGTTCATGTAGTTGATGGCGTCATCGGCCATGTCGGTGATGAGGTTGTAGTTTTGCTTGCCGATCCATGGAAATACCTGGGTCGTGTTGCGAAACAGGTAGGGCGTCCACTGGTCGGTCTCGCCGCCCATGAATCCGTAGAAGTATTCGAAGCCCATGCCGACCGGCCACTGGTCGAATGGCCCGGCCGCGCTGTACAGATAGGTCGGAGTGTTGTGGTTCTTACCGAACCACGACGTGGCATATCCGTTGTCGCGGAGAATGGTTCCGATCGTTGCGCTCTCCTGGCCAATGACGGAATTGTAGCCGGGATAGCCGGTGGACATTTCACCGATGACGCCAAACCCGACCGAGTGGTGGTTGCGGCCGGTGATCAGCGCGGCCCGTGTCGGCGAGCACAGTGCGGTCGAGTTAAACTGGGTATAGCGCAGGCCGGCGTTGGCGATGCGATCCATGTTCGGGGTCGGGATCACGCCGCCGAAGGTGCCGGAAACGCCGTAACCCTGATCGTCGGTCATGATCAGCAGCACGTTTGGCGCGCCTTTGGGCGGAACGACGGACGGCGGCCAATACGGCTTGGAATCCTTGGC
The DNA here is from genome assembly GCF_001440395.1 of Bradyrhizobium jicamae. Taxonomy (GTDB): domain Bacteria; phylum Pseudomonadota; class Alphaproteobacteria; order Rhizobiales; family Xanthobacteraceae; genus Bradyrhizobium; species Bradyrhizobium jicamae. Next base: position 22,674 of record NZ_LLXZ01000081.1, read on the forward strand.
CGTTTCGTTGATCACGCCGCCGAACTTCGGGGGCTCCGGCGGCAGTTGTTTGCCGTCGATCGTCATCGTGGCGCCGGGCGTGCCCGGCGTGCCCGTGATTTGCTGGGCTGCTGCCGGTCCGGCGAGAAGTGCTGGGAAAGCGACGATCATGGTCGCAAGGCCGGTTGCCAATAGCCATTTCTGTTTGGGCCGACACTTGTCCTTTTCATCGATCATGGGATTTTCTCCACGCGTGTGACGCAGCGAACGTGTCGTGACGAATACCCGTCCCAGAATCTCTTGCGCAAAAGTTCTGGTCTGCTCCTCGTCAGGGCTTTCGTGTTTGCACGACCGGCCGCCGGCGCCGAAGCGCCGG
>NZ_LLXZ01000081.1:23087-58237 GCF_001440395.1 Bradyrhizobium jicamae
GCCGTCAACGCTCATTGAGCCGAAATGCCCACCGTTGTTTGCGACTTCGTGACCGGCGGCGGATTCCATTTGCCGGTCAGCGCTTCCGACTTCGGCGCGTAAAGGCGCATCGTCAGATTGAATGCCCCTTTCGGCGCGGGAAGCCAGTTGGCTTCGAGCTCCTTGCCGGGGCTCGCGTTCTGGAAATAGAGGTCGAGCGAACCGTCGGCATTGTATTTGAACGGCATCCAGCTACTCACCGCAAAGCGGTTCAGCACATTGCCGACCTGGAAGCCTTCCTGATCATAGAGCGTGATCGACCAGAACGCGTTGACCGGCGGTGCCGAGCCCTTGTCGAAGGTGATGGTGTACTTGTTCGCGCCATCCAGCGGCTTGCCGGATTCGTCGCCGAGGTTGAGCGGATAGATGGCGTCCTCGGGCAGGTTCGCGCCAAGCCCGACCTGCGAGACGATCGCCCGCTTCAAGTAGTAGTTGCCGTAGACGCCCATCGTGTCGGTGTTCATCGACCAGCCATTGGCGACGCGGGCCAGCGTCGGCACTTTCCAGGCCATCAGCTTTTGTCCGTCCTGCGGCGCGGTCTCGATCGCTCGCTGCAACACCGGGTCGAGCCTGCCGATGTCAAAGCTCTTGCCGGGCTCGATACCGATTTTCTTCATCTGCGCGATGATCGGCTCGTCGGTGATGTGAGGCGGGTGAACCTTGAGCAACTCGGCGGCATTGGCGAAATACACGCCTGCCGACATGCTATCGACCTGGACCTTTGGCGGCGTCTTCATGTCGACGCTTGGGTCCGGCTTGAACTCGACCTGCCTGGGTGCCTTGCCATACTCGGAAAGCAGGGCGACCTTGTAGCCGGCCTGAATTTTGCGGACCGCATCGTAGTCCGGCGGGCCGTCGGTCTTGGTGCGGCCGATAACCCAGACGTAAGACGTTGGCGCTTCGATCCGTTGGGTCTCTTTCGGAAGCCTGAACTCCTCGGCAAACCTCTCGCGCAGATCAGGCCGCCAACCGGGCGGCGTAATCAGATACGTCCCGGCCTTGGTGCCCGTCGTTCGCCAACCCGGCGAAGCAAACACGTCGGTCCACATGTCGAGCATCGGCAGCAGGTAGTAGCGCCCGTCTGTATCAGGTACGGAGACCACGACGGGCTCTTTCGACATGTCCAGCCATGCACTGGAGTACAATGTGTCGAAGTTCGATCGAACGACACCCTTGAAGTCCGCCGGCGGATATTCGGGCACGTTACTGAACATGTTCATCGGCCCCTTCGCCATTTCCTTGCCTGGCGCGACATTGGTAAATTGCTTTCGTGTGATGTCCATCGACAGCAGCGGATAGAAATAGACATAGGCGTCAACGGCGATCGCGTGCGCTTCCTGTTCGGTGATGGACGCCTGCGCCAGCGCCGCGGGCGCCGCCGCTGCGCCAATGCAGAGCGACAATGTCAGGGGCAGAATTCGCTTCAGCATCTCGCCTCCTCCTGTTCTGATGTGTTCAGTGTTACGGAGCCGCCGTCTGCGTCTGTTCTCAGTTTTCTTTGAGCTTGCGGGAAATTCCGCTTCCATAATGTTCGAAGAATAAAAACAGATGCATTCTCGCGGCTCTTGAAGTCGCGCATTGTCGCCAAGAACGCGCATCATCGCTGCAAAAAAGCTTCGGGCTCCGTCGGCCTTGCATACAAGCCTGCGTTGTAGAATCCGCATCGTGCGGGGTATTGGTATTGACCTATGTCAAGGCGTCGTTTCACGCGCAGTTTCTGCGCTTTTCTGACGATAGTGTGCGGGTTCCTGCGGAGGGCGCCGGCAACGCAGCAATCGGGGACTTCCAAAAGTTCAAGATGCACGAAAAACGCGCGCGTATTGAAGCCGTGCTGCAAGATTCCGATAATCAATTTAAGCGAGCCTGCGCGAGGCGACACTATGATGGGTGGGGCCAATGATCCCCGGGGCAGAACGAACCGGGGACACCCCGGCCGCGCAATTGGTTCGAATTTGGATTTTAGTGATGCAACAAAAAGTAATTGAATTTCCCGGCACGGCTGAAGTCATGCCGGGACCGTCGACGGTGGCCCCGCCATCGATCGAGCCGATCTGGACGGTCGTCGATTCATTGTCGCGCACGCTGGATTGCATCAAGACCATGTGCGCGGATACGCCGACCGGGCCGGTCCGCGACAAGCTCGAGATCGAACGGGCCAACCTCGTCATCGGCCTCTTTGTTGCCCGGGTCGCGGCGATGCGGATGTCTTTGGGAGAGCCCGCCGCGGAACGGGCGGCCGATCGGATTGCCAGCCGCGGCTGATGGTTATCGCGGGCCGCTTCTCCATAGCCTCACCAGCGGGCCGTCCTCGCCGCGCACCGGATCGGTCTTCGGCAGCTTTACTTCCGGAATCGTCTTCAACGCCTTGGCGTGGTTCTCCGGCGTCGGCCGCGTGATCTGCATCTTCGGCCCCGGCGGATAGGCGCCGACCACGCAGAAGTCGGGGCTCGCGAACACGCATTGATGTCCGGTGCCGGCGGGCAGGATGGCGACGTCGCCGGGCGTGATCTCGAGCTCTTTGCCGCTGTTGCCGCCGAAGCGGACGCGCGCGCGGCCACGGGCAACGCCGAGCACCTCATGCACCGTGGCATGGTAATGCACATAGTCATAGACGCCGTTGCGCCACATCGCGCCCCAGCCATTGGCGCCGAACAACCCTTCGATGGTCTTTTCCGGATGATCGTTCGCGACATCGACCGCGCCCTTGTAGACCAGGAACGGCAGGGGACTGTTGGGCACGAGGCCGTCATCGTCGAAGACGAAGGTGAGCGGCTCGATATCGGCGCTGACGACGGACATGGCTTGCTCCGATGTGTAGGGTGGGCAACGACCGTAGGGTGGGCAAAGGAGCGTAGCGACGTGCCCACCATTGTCTACGAGGGCAAAATGGTGGGCACGCTTCGCTTTGCCCACCCTACGTCAAACCAAACTCAGCCCCTCACGTTCCCTTGGGAATCTCGAAAACCAGGCAGGTCGTCGTCGCATGCGCGAGCAGCCGGCCATTCGCGTCGGTAATCCGCGCTTCCGCCGTCGCGGCGCGGCGGCCGACATTGAGCGTCTTGCCCTCGGTGCGGACCGGGCCGGTATCCTTGCTCATGCCCTTGATGAAGGAAATCTTGAATTCCAGCGTGGTGTATCCGGTACCGGCGGGAAGCGCGGTTTGCACCGCAAGCCCCATCGCGGAATCCAGCAGGATCGCGGCATAGCCGCCATGCACCGACCCGATCGGATTATAGTGCCGGAAGCCGGGCACGCTGTGGAAGATGACGTGTCCCTTCTCGGCGGTGGAATCGAACGGCTCCACGTTCTGCATGATCGGCGGCGAGGGCAGCTTGCCCTCGAACATGGCGCGGACGAAGTCGAGGCCCGACATCGATGCCATCACATGCGTCGGCGTCACGCCGTATTCGACGTTGGAGGCGGAGGGTTTGTCGTGCATGACAGAGTTTCCGGCAGCGTTTTATGATGATGGACATCATATAGCGGCTTGCGTCCACTGCCAATTCGTTTCGCCGTCATTGCAAGCCAACGGGTCGCGCGAATACGCGTCCGATGACAGGCTCCGCGAAGCAATCCATTTCGCCGCTTGCGGAGGTATGGATTGCTTCGTCGCTTCGCTCCCTTGCGAAAACGCTTCGCGTTTGTCGCAGGCAATGACGGAAGAGCCCTCTACGCCCGCTTCTTTTCCCGCATCAGATCCGCGAACCGCTTGAACAGATAGTGCGAGTCGCGCGGGCCCGGGGAGGCTTCGGGGTGGTACTGCACCGAGAATACCGGCTTGTCCTTGAGCTCGATGCCGCAATTGGAGCCGTCGAACAGCGAGATGTGGGTCTGCGTCGCGCCCTCGGGCAGGGTGTCCTGGTCCACGGCAAAGCCGTGGTTCATGGAGGTGATCTCGACCTTGCCGGTGGTCTCGTCCTTCACCGGATGGTTGGCGCCGTGGTGACCCTGATGCATCTTCTTGGTCTTGGCGCCGACGGCGAGCCCCAGCATCTGGTGGCCGAGACAGATGCCAAAGGTCGGCGTGCCCGACGCGATCACCTCGCGGATCACGGGCACCGCGTATTTGCCCGTGGCTGCCGGATCGCCCGGGCCGTTCGAGAGGAACACGCCGTCGGGCTTCATCGCCAGAATGTCTTCGGCCGATGTCGTTGCCGGCACCACCGTGACCTTGCAGCCTTCACCGGCGAGCAGCCGCAGAATGTTGCGCTTGATGCCGTAGTCGATCGCGACCACGTTGAACTCCGGCTCGCTCTGGCGGCCAAAACCCTGCTGCCAGGCCCACGGCGTCTCGTCCCAGGTGAAGCGCTGGCCGGAGGTGACCATCGGCACCAGGTCCATGCCTTCGAGGCCGGGCCATTCGCGCGCCTCTTCCTTCAGCCCATGCAGGTCGAACGTGCCGCTCTTCGAATGGGCGATCACGGCGTTCGGCATGCCCTTGCTGCGGATCAGCGCGGTCAGCGCGCGGGTATCGATGCCGGAGAGGCCGATAATGCCGCGGGCGCGCAGCCACTGGTCGAGATGTTTGGTGGCGCGGTAGTTCGAGGGATCGGTGATGGCCGAGCGCAGGATCACGCCGCGCGCGCCGGGCGTTGCCGCCATGTTCACCGTCTCGATATCCTCGTCGTTGGTGCCGACATTGCCGATATGCGGGAAGGTGAAGGTGATGAGCTGGCCGGCATAGGAGGGATCGGTGAGGATCTCCTCATAGCCGGTCATCGCGGTGTTGAAGCAGACCTCGCCGACAGCGTGGCCTTCCGCGCCGAGGCCAAAACCCTCCAGCACGGTACCGTCGGCAAGCACGAGCAGCGCGGTCGGTTTCTGGTCCGGCCAGGCTGAGGAATTATCGGATGTTGTCATGAGCGCACTTCATAGTCGCAAGCGCCCCCGCGCGTCAAAGCCGGAAGGCCAGAAAACGGCGGGATTCACATGCGTTTGCTGCATATTTGATCGCCGGTTCCGCCGGCCCTCGGTCTTTTGGGCCTAATCCGCCTGAAACGGGACCGCTCGGCTTAACCAATTCGAGCCGATCCCGCTCGTTCCTGCCCCGCCGACCGGCCCGCAGGCCACCCCCGCAGTGGCGCGGTTCGCCCAGCCCCTATATAGACGCGGAATCATCAGATAGACCCAAGGGCCCTTCCAGCGGCGCTCTATTCAGTGAGGCAACCATGCTGCGCGACGACATCAACAACGCGGTCAAGGAGGCCATGAAGGCGAAGGAAGAGCGCAAGCTCTCCACGCTGCGCATGGTCAATTCGGCGATCAAGAACGCCGATATCGACGCGCGCGGGCAGGGCAAGCCGCCGCTCTCCGATGCCGACCTGCTCGGCCTGTTGCAGAAGATGATCAAGCAGCGCCAGGAATCGGTCGAGCTTTACGACAAGGGCGGCCGCGCCGAGCTCGCCGCGCAGGAGCGCGAGGAGATCGCCATTATTTCTGCCTATCTGCCGAAGCAGATGTCGGACGACGAGGTGAAGGCCGCGATCTCGGCCGCGATCGCCGAGACCGGCGCCGCCGGCATAAAGGACATGGGCAAGGTGATCGGCGTGCTTCGCGCGAAGTTCGCGGGTCAAATGGATTTCGGCAAGGCCAGCGGCATGGTGAAGGCGGCGCTGGCCGGATAGTTTCGGCCAGGGCATGTACTCAAAATTGGCCGGATGGGAGTCCGCTTCCGGGGCGTCACAGCCTACAAAGTGCAAGGCTGCTTAGGCGTGTTTCCAACTATCTTGAGGCTGGACGAGTCACCTGCGGAATAGTCCGCCCACCACACCCCCCACACTCCCCACAACGCCGTGCACCGCGCCGCCGATCGCACCAATTGGACCTCCGATACCGCGCGAATGGCGAGTACGGCTCCCAGCCCGACGACGGTCTTGATGGCCAGATTTGCTAGCCTCTGCCGCGGCGTCCGCTAGTACCCTGTGCTGGGCGGCGTTGAGGAAGCCAGTCGTAGGGTAGCCCTGCTCCTCCTGCCAGCGCGCGATGACGGCGCGAGTCGATTCGTCGAACTTCCCATTGACCTTGGTCTTGAACCCGAGCTTGGTTAGCCCACGTTGCACTCCACGACGCTTTGCCTTGGTGAGGCCGATCTGTTCCTCGGTCTCCTGAGTCGCTTCGTCGGTAGCGATTGCCGTTTCGGCGGGTGCCAACGTTTCGCGAGGCGTGCTGCTCAGACCCGCCTTAGCAAAGTGCGCGCTGTCGACGATCGCTAGGATACACAATGCTAGGATCAAGGCGCGCATGGCCTTTCCTTGCCCCCTCAAGTCTGCCGATGGTTCGGTCTAGAAAGTAAAGATACACCGCGCCGTCCTGAACTATCAACGTCCGACGGCGCCACTCCGCTTCGTTGCGGGGGTAACTGTTGCCCGCGGCACACGGTTCCCTGGCCTCGCGCCGATTGTTACGCGTCATTGCACGCGGGGCATGGGATCGGCGCACCGCCCTTGACCCCTGGAGACGTCGAGAGCCAGCGCCGGCGAAGTGAGCTTCTGGCCGCTTAGCTGACCAAGACGATGCCGTCCCGAGAGCCGGCTTTTGACCCGTTGCGGACGTCGCTCGGAACGTATTGGCATAAACAGACATGACCCCGGGGGATGGTGTGCCGGCTTACGGCGCGTGCTAGTCAAATCAAGGCCGTTAAGGTAGCCGCTGGCTTGTGTAACTCAGCAATCGCTCAGATCGCATCCGTCAAGGTGCGGGGGAAACTGGCGTGGCTTGTCGGTTCACCGACGTCCGCTCCGAGGGGTAGAGCCGACCTAGCCACCATCGGCCGGGAACGTCCGCAAATGACCCGGAACGGACATCGATTACGCATCCCCGCAGTGGCATTCGACGCAACAAGCATCATGATCACTTGGGAAGGCCCGCTTTGCGGAGACCCTTGGCGAACGTGGCTAGGTCCACTGCTCGCCGAAATGGTGCTAAGTCTCCCAAATTGGAGGCGCGCAAGCCGGGGTCACATTGGAGTGCCCGTGCGATGCCACTCTGTGCTTGCTCAAGCCGTCCGGCGAGCGCATTACTGGCTGCGGACATGCATACTGCTGCCACGAAATTCGGGTTCTCACGCATTGACTTTTCGGCCCATGACGACGCCGGGCCATAACGGCCCGCGAGAAAATGAGCATACGCCGCCGCGCCTTGCATGCCGGACACATACGGATCGAGCGGGCTCAGGCGCATAGCGTGCGCAACGTGCTCAAGTGCGAGGTCCGGCTCACCTCTCCAGACCCTCAACCAGGCGCTGAGCATCCAGCCTACGGCAAAACTGGGATTGACCGTTAGGCCGCTATCCATGAAAGCCGCGGCGTCGTCGAACTCACGGGCTATAATGGCGAGTGCATATCCACCCATACACAGTGCTACTGGGTCATCCGGCCCCAGATGTACCGCTTTTCGAGCCAGCCGGGTACCTTCCGCGCTTTCCTGTACGCGCTCGTTCATCCAGCCATACGACCGGCGCACCGCGTAGCACCACGCGGCCATTCCATAGGCAGAGGTCAGGCTGCGGTCGAGTTCAATTGCCTTGCAGAAAAGCCGGAGCGCCTCGCTGTTCGTGTCGTTTGTCCACCGACGAAAGCTCGCCAGCCCACGCAGATAACAGTTGTAAGCATCCAGATTTTCGATTGGTTTGCGCCTGGCCCGCTTGATCTCCTCATGCTCGAGCTTCGGGGCGATTGCGCCAACGACGCTGGCCGTCACATGGTCCTGCAGCTCGAATATGTCTTCGCTCGCACCATCAAAATGGTCCGCCCAGAGATGTGCTCCGGTTTCGGCATCGATAAGCTGACCCGCGATGCGAATACGGTTTCCAGCCTTACGCACGCTACCTTCCAGGACATAGCGAACGCCGAGCTCGCGGCCGACCTGCTTCACGTCCACGGCCCGGCCTTTGTAAGTAAAGCTCGAGTTGCGTGCGACCACAAACAGCCAACGAAAGAGCGACAGCGCCATCGTTATGTCCTCCACGACGCCATCGGCAAAATACTCTTGCTCCAGATCGGAGCTCAGATTTGCGAAGGGGAGAATGGCGATTGAGGGCTTATCAGGTAGCGTAAGGGTGGGTTTCGTCGGTTCTACCGGGTTGTCGGCGACTCCCGCATCCGTGCGCCCCACCGCTTTCCGCACTTGTCCAACGAAACGAAAGCCCTTCCGTGGCAGTGTCCTGATAAGGCGCTGTTTCTCGCCGGAGTCGCCGATCACCCTCCGAGCGACATTCACGCGCGTCGTAAGCGCCGCATCGGACACGATGCGGCCGTTCCAAATGGCATTGATGAGGTCGTCTTTACTAACCACGCGCTCCCTGTTGCGGATCAAGTATTCGAGCAGGTCGAAGACCTGTGGCGCAACGGAGACCATGTCTGTCCCGCGACGCAGCTCGCGCAGATCGGTGTCGATTGCGTACTCTTCGAAGAGATAGCGCAAGCTGCCAATTCCTTGGGTCGCCTCCCACCGTTGGCGGGGCGTTCTAGCGCCGCCTAGAGCGCAAAGAATAAGCCGCTGGTGAGGAAAATGTAAGCCGACTGTTAAGCGCGCCTTCCATGCCTTGGCATCTTGTCGGCGTACAACGTCCGCAGGAGATGCCGCAATGAGTACAGCGCACGGTGCAACCGCATTGGGACCGACGACCGGATCGGCGCCGCGCGTCTCAAGCTTCTTCAAGAGATATTGGGGTGCGTTTCAAGAACAACGCAAACGCAATAAGTTGCGAGGCGATTTGTTCGACCTGACCGACCGCGAACTCCAAGACATCGGCATTGCACGCGGCGAGATCGACTACGTCGCCTCGCATCGCTCTATCGACCCGCGAGGCATCCGATCTGCCGATCCGATGAACGTCTGAAATCTGGCACCTGCTGGGTGCAGGAGTTGGCAGCAAGCTCTTCCTCCCAAAATATTTCGGGTCGGGGTTGGCGTTTGCGACCATCTTGATGATCGAACGAGCCATTGCGATGTCGCTTGTTGGCCAATATCTGACCTCCCGGCATTTCTGCTTCTGAGCCGCAGCTGGGGCGCAAGCGGACATCAAACGCCGGCCAACTTCTCTGAGTGCGCGCCCTGGTTTTTCTCGGGAACCTTTTCGCCGACGCGGCATCCAACAGGCTCAAGCTCCGTTGGCACGCGTCGTGGAAAGGCATCTCGATGAATCCGAATGTACAGGCACTTGATCGCGCAAGAGCATCGCTGTCCGATATCCAGAAGCCCGGCAGAGCCGAGGTCGAAGCCGCCGTTCGCACCATCATCCGATGGACGGGCGAGGACCCTGATCGGGATGGCCTGCGCGAGACGCCGGCGCGGGTAACGCGCGCATTCGAGGAGTTCTTCTCAGGCTATGGTCAGGACCCTGTTGAGATCCTGAGGAAGACCTTCGAAGAGATCGAAGGCTATGACGAGATGATCGTGCTGCGCGGCATCCGTTTCGAGAGCCATTGCGAGCACCACATGGCGCCGATCGTCGGCCAGGCCTGGGTGGCCTACATTCCAAACGGCCGCGTGGTCGGCATCAGCAAGCTGGCGCGCGTCGTCAACGTCTATGCCAGGCGTCTGCAGATCCAGGAAAAGATGACCGCGCAGATCGCCAACACCATCAATGACGTGCTGGAACCGCAGGGCGTCGGCGTCATTATCAAGGCGTCGCATCACTGCATGACGACGCGCGGCGTGCACAAGCCGGACTCCGACCTCGTGACCAGCCGCATGTTGGGATGCTTTCGCGACAACGCGCTGACCCGTCAGGAATTTCTGGGAATGGCGACCTGACGCAACGCTGCGGAGGACGACATGGCCGATCAGCAAGCTCCGCCCGCCGGTCCCGATCTGTCAAAGGGCATCCTGTTGTCCGAATTCACAGGCGAGACCCTGCTTGGCCATGTCGGCGACGAAGAAGTCGTGCTGGCGCGTTCAGGCTCGGAGATTTTCGCGATCGGCGCCCATTGCTCCCATTATCATGGGCCGCTGGCGGAGGGCCTGGTGACCGGCGGAGGCATCCGTTGTCCCTGGCACCACGCCTGTTTCGACCTGCGCACCGGCGAAGCCACAAGGGCGCCGGCGCTCAGTCCGGTCGCGGTCTGGAAGGTCGAGCAGCAAGACGGTCGCATCTTCGTTCGGGAGAAGCGTGAACAGCCCAAGCGGCAGGTGATGGCAATCACCGATGCGCCCGGCCGGATCGTGATCGTCGGCGGCGGCGCGGCAGGCTTTGCCGCCGCCGAGATGCTGCGGCGGCAGGAATACTCCGGCGGCATCGTGATGCTGAGCCATGAGGCGGCGGCGCCGATAGACCGGCCGAACCTGTCCAAGGATTATCTCGCCGGCAGCGCGCCGGAGGATTGGGTACCGCTGCGGCCGGATGATTTCTATGCCGGGTCCAAGATCGACCTGCGCCTCAACACCAAAGTCATATCCATCGACACCGGTGCACGCCATGTCGTCACATCAGGCGGCGACACCATCCCCTACGACCGTTTGCTGCTGGCGACCGGCGCGGAGCCGGTGCGCCTGCCGATACCGGGCATGGATCAGCCCCATGTCCACGTGCTGCGTTCGCTCGCCGATTCCCGTGCGATCATTGCGTCGGCGGATGGCGCGCGGCGCGCGGTCGTGATCGGTGCGAGCTTCATCGGGCTGGAGGCCGCAGCCTCGTTGCGCGCCAGAAATATCGAGGTCCATGTCGTAGGCCTCGAGCAGCGGCCGATGGAGCGCGTGCTCGGGCCGGAATTGGGCGACTTCGTCCGCGCCCTGCATGAAGAGCACGGCGTCATCTTCCATCTCGGCGACACCGTCACCGCGATCGAGGGCAAGCGCGCGACGCTGAAAAGCGGCGGCGTGATCGAGGCCGATCTCGTGGTGGTCGGCGTCGGCGTGCGTCCGCGGCTTGAATTGGCCGAGAAGGCGGGGCTGGCGATCGATCGCGGCGTCACCGTCGATGCCTATCTGGAAACCAGCGTCGCAGGTATCTACGCCGCGGGCGATATCGCGCGCTGGCCCGATCCGCATTCCCTTCAGACCATTCGCGTCGAGCATTGGGTGGTAGCCCAGCGTCAGGGCCAGACGGCCGCGCGAAACATGCTTGGGCAGCGCGAGCCGTTCCACGCGGTGCCGTTCTTCTGGAGCCAGCACTATGATGTGCCGATCAATTATGTCGGCCACGCCGAGAAATGGGACGAAATCACCATCGATGGCGACATCTCCGGCAAGGATTGCCTGCTGCAATACAAGAGCAACGGCCGCGTGCTGGCCGTCGCCTCGATCTATCGCGACATCGCAAGCCTCGAAGCCGAGCTGGCGATGGAGAAGGCGCGGGCCCCCTAACTTACGGCTACAAAATGTCTCTCCACGTCATGCCCGGGCTTGTCCCGGGCATCCACGCCTTTAAACTCGCTGGCCAAGCAACAAGAACGTGGATGGTCGGAATAAGGTCCGGCCATGAGAACGTTAGCGACAGGCCGCCACCATGCTCACCGAAGCCTCAACCTACGACGAGCTCTACCGCAACTTCCGCTGGGACGTCCCCGATCGCTTCAACATGGCGACGGCGTGTTGCGATCGATATGCCGACGGCAGCAACCGGCTGGCGCTGATCTATGTCGACGAGGACGGCGCCACCACGCGCACCTCGTTCGACGAGGTCGCCGAGATGTCGCGCCGGTTTGCCAACGTGTTGAAGGCCGACGGCCTCTCGCGCGGCGACCGCATAGCCGTGTTCCTGTCGCAATCCCTTGAGTTGCCGATTGCGCATCTCGCGGCGTTCCGTTCCGGCATGATTTCCATTCCGCTGTTCGCGCTGTTCGGCGAGGACGCACTGGAATTCCGGCTGTCGAATTCCGGTGCACGGGCCATCATTACCGACGAAAGCGGATGGGAGAAACTGTCGAAGATCCGCGACCGGCTGCCCTATCTTCAGGCAATCTATGTCACGACCAGCATCGCGCACGCCGGCGCGAAGCCGTTCTGGCCGGCGATTGAGGACGCCGACGACGTATTTCCTACCGTCGATACCTCGGCGGACGATCCGGCGCTGATCATCTACACCTCGGGCACGACGGGAAATCCCAAGGGCGCGCTGCATGCGCATCGCGTCGTGCTCGGCCATCTCCCCAATGTCGAGATGTGCCACAACTTCCTTCCAAGGCCGGGCGACCTGATGTGGACACCGGCCGACTGGGCCTGGATCGGCGGGCTGATCAACGCCCTGTTCGCGTTCTGGTATCACGGCATTCCGCTTGTCGGGCATCGCGCGCGCAAATTCGAGCCGCAGGCGGCGATGACGATGATGGCCGAGCTTGGCATCCGCAACACCTTCCTGCCGCCGACGGCGCTGAAACTGATGCGGCAGGCCGACGTGAAGAATCCCGGCTTGAACCTGCGCAGCATCTTCACCGGCGGTGAATCGCTTGGCGGCGAATTGCACGGCTGGGTGAACGAAACCTTCGGCATTGACGCGCATGAAGTGTTCGGCCAGACCGAATGCAATCTCGTGATCGGCAGCAATTCGAACCTGTTTCCGATCCGTCCCGGCTCGATGGGCAAGGCGACGCCGGGCTTCGACGTTCGCATCGTCAACGACAAGGGCGAGGAATTGCCGAGGGGCGCGCGCGGCATCATCGGCGTGCGCCAGCCCTGTCCCTGCACCATGATCGAATACTGGAAGAATCCGGAAGCGACCGCGAAGAAATATGCCGGCGAGTTCCTGCTGACCGGCGATCTCGGCGTGCAGGATGAGGACGGCTATTTCTGGTACGTCAGTCGCGAGGACGACGTCATCACCACCGCCGGCTACCGCGTCGGCCCCTCGGAGATCGAGCACACGCTGATGAAGCATCCGGCAGTCGCCATGTCGGCGGTGGTCGGCATTCCCGATCCGATCCGCACCGAATCGATCAAGGCCTGGATCGTGCTGCGCCCGGGCTTTGCGCCGAGCGACGAATTGGCGCGCGAGATCCAGGAGTTCGTGAAAGTGCAGCTCGCCGCTCACGAATACCCGCGCTTCGTGCAGTTTGCCGAGACCTTGCCGATGACGGCGACGGGGAAGGTGCTGCGGCGGGAACTGCGGGCGCTGGGATGATTTCGGCTTCGAGGGACGAATGAAGAAAGTTGCCAAGCGCGCTGCGGGCCTGCATCGCGCCTCGCTCACGAAGCTCCACGATTTGGATGCGGCGCTCGAGCTCATGTATTACGGCTGGCGCGGCATGACGCTCACGGCCGACCAGTATCTCGCGACGCTTGGCCTGTCGCGTCCGCACCACCGTATCCTTTATGTCGTTGCACGACAGCCCGATATATCGATCGGCGCGCTGATCGAGATCCTCGGCATATCCAAGCAGGCCTTGAACCGGCCGCTCAGCCTGTTGCTGGAGCGCAAGCTGCTGACATCGACGCGATCGGCCGAGCAGCATCGCTCCAAACTGCTGCGGCTGACGGAAGCAGGAAAACGCATCGAGCAACGAGCATCCGGCTACGAGCGCAAGGTCCTGCGCGAGGCGTTTGATCGTGTCGGCCAGCCGGGCGCCGCTGCCTGGATGGCGGTGATGGGAGCCATTGCAGACAACAACTGATCGCTTTCTCATGTCAACATAGTTGACGTTAAGATCGCCCTGTGTCATCTCTTCCCGGCAGTTGCACCGAGGGAGGGCGCGAGCATGAGCGAACAGATAACGGATCGCGCGGCGGCCGGACGCTTTGTCGAGACGTGGTGCGCGAACTGGCGCAAGGTCGATATCGACGCCGTCGTTTCGCACTTCGCCGAAAACGCCGAGATGCGCAGCCCCCTGGCGCTCAAATTGACGGAGTCCCCGGTCGTCGCAGGCGCCGAGAATATCCGTGCCTACTGGCAGAAGGCTTACGGCCATATCGACAGCGCGGATCTGAAAATCCTGAACTGGAGCTGGGACGACACGATCGCGCGCCTGACGGTGTGGTGGCAGCTGGGCGACGCGCGCGCCAGCGAGTTCATGGACTTCGACGGTGCCGGCCGTGTGGTGCGCAGCGAGGCCTTCTACGGAAAGTAGCCATGCGATTGTCGGATATTATCCTGCTTCTCAATACGCTCTGGTTCGGCGGCGCGTTCATCCAGTTCAGCATCGCCCAGGGCAATACGCTGAAGATACTGGTGCCCCGGGAGGAGCGCGAAAATCCGATCGCGCCGACGTTGTCGGCCAGTGTGGCGTTTCTGGGCGGGATGAATCTGCCGATCGGCCTCCTGTCGTTCTATCTCCTGTTGTTCCGGCCGCCCTTCTTCGGGGCGTTCGACGCTCAGCTGGCGTTGTTCCTGTTCTTTGCCGCGTGTCACTTCAGTCAGTTCGCCTACAATCTTCCGGTCCTGATGCGCGGTGGGCGCGTCGGGGTAGCGTATTGGCCGGTGTTGAAGGGGCCGATGCTCCGGATTTTCGTCATCGATGCGGCGCTGTTTGTTGCGAACCTTGTTGTGGCGCTCCTGCTCCTGCTTCGCTCCTGACAAGCGTTGTTCCCGTTTCCAGCCGCCGAAGCGGTGGGGGGCCCTCAGCCGGCAATGCCGGCGCTCGATGGCTTGACGAAGATCAATATGCCGTCCGCGTGGATCGGCTCCAATACCTCCGATCATGGAGGAGGAGCGCGATGTCGATCTCCGGCAAGGCCGATCCGGTGGTGCGGCCGATCACGGCGGCCGACATTGCGGAGGCGCTGAGCCAGGGGTTGCGGGATTTTCAGGCGATGCCGCTCTACGGGCTCGCCTTCGGCGCGTTCTATGCCGCCGGCGGGATCGCGATCCTGCTCTGCCTCACGGCATTCGGCATGGTCTATCTGGTTTATCCGCTCGCCGCCGGCTTTGCGATGATCGGCCCGTTCGTCGCCATCGGGCTCTACGAGGTGAGCCGACGGCGCGAAGCCGGGCAGCCGGTTTCGTTCGGCGCGATCTGGGCCACGATCAGGTCACGCAGCGAGATCGGCTGGATGGCCTTCGTCACGCTGTTCGTGTTCGTGATCTGGATGTACCAGGTGCGGCTTCTGATCGCGCTCCTGCTCGGGCTCAACGCCTCGTTTGCGAGCCTGCATGATTTTATCACGGTGGTGCTCACCACCAATGAAGGTCTGCTGTTCCTCGCCATCGGCAACGCGGTCGGCGCCGCGCTGTCGCTGATCCTGTTTTCGCTCACCGTGGTGTCGTTTCCGCTGCTGCTCGACCGCGACGTCGATTTCGTCACCGCGATGATCACGAGCGTCCGCGCGGTGGTGACGAGCCCGCTGCCGATGATCGGCTGGGCGGCGTTGATCGTGATCCTGCTTGCGGTCTCGGCAATGCCGTACTTTCTCGGCCTCGTGGTGACGCTGCCGGTACTCGGCCACACCACCTGGCATCTCTACCGCCGAATCATCGCGCCGGTCGCGGCGTAGACTGGCGATCAATTCGCCTTCAGGGCCGCGCGCAGCATCGATGCCAGGTCGTGCCGGCGGTAGGGCTTGTTCAGGATCTGCACGTCGCGGCCGGTCCCGTCGATCGCCTCGGCGGGATGTTCGGTATGGCCGGAGGTGAGGAGAATTTTCAACTGGGGCCGCAGGCGCCCGGCCTGGCGGGCGAGCTCCGTGCCGAACATGCCGCCGGGCATCGCGACATCCGTGAAGAGGAGATCGATGTTCTCGGGGCCGCGCAGTATTTCGAGCGCCGCTGATGCGTTGGGCATGACGATGACGCGATAACCGAGCGCCTTCAATTCGCCTTCGACATAGCCGCGCACCATGTCGTCGTCCTCGACGACGAGAATGGTTTCGCTGCCGGTCGGGATGGCCTGTTGATCGGTGGGCGGCACGGCGCTCGGCTGAGATGTCCGGACGCGGGGAAAGAAAAGCCTGACCGCGGTGCCATGTCCCGGCTCGGAGCGCATCTGCATGGCGCCACCGGATTGCTGGGCGAAGCCGTAGACCATGCTCAGGCCGAGGCCGGTGCCCTTGCCGACCTCCTTGGTGGTGAAGAAGGGCTCGAAGGCGCGGCCGGCGACTTCGGCCGTCATGCCGGTGCCGGTATCGGTCACGGCGACCATGACATAGTCGCCGGGCCGCGCTTCGCCGTTGACGTCGACGTCGGTTTCGCTGAGCGAGGTATTCTTGACCTCGACCGTCAGCTTGCCGCCCGATGGCATGGCGTCGCGCGCATTCAGCACCAGGTTGAGCAGCGCCGCAGCCAGTTGGCCGGGATCGACGCTGGCCTGCCACAGGTTCTGATCTAGCTTGAATTCACATTCGATTTGTTCGCCGAGCGTCCGGCGCAACAACGGCTCCATGCCGAGAATTTTCTGGCCGATGTCGATGTGCTTCGGCATCAAGGGCTGCTTGCGTGCGAACGCGAGCAGGCTTCGCGTCAGGTCCGATCCGCGTTCGGCGGCGGTCGCGATGCTCTCGGCGATGTTGCTCAGCTCCTTGTGCGGTGCCAGCCGTTCGGCGAGATGCTCCGCATTGCCGAGGATGACCGTTAGCAGATTGTTGAAATCATGCGCCACGCCGCCGGTGAGCTGACCCATCGCCTCCATTTTCTGGGATTGCGTGAGTTTCTGATTGAGCTCGTCGATGGCGGCGCGCTGACGTTCGAGTGATTCGGCAGTGCTGTTGAACTGCGTCATCAACCCGCCCAGTTCGCCGCCCGGATGGGGCTGGGCAATTCGTGCACTCAGGTCGCCAAGCCCAAGCTTCGTCGCCATCGCAGCCAGACGTCCGACCTGACGGCCGATGCCGATCGTCGCGAGAAGCCAGACGCCCGCGAGCAGCAGCAGCGAGGCCACCGCAAGGATCGCCAGATCCTCGTAAAGACGGCGGTTGGCCGCGGCCACCAGGCTGTCCTTGGGGCGCCCGACCATGATGTGAAGCCCGGCATCGCGCGCCGAGGGCGAGCGCGCGGCGGCCCAGACACGGGGGCGGCCCTCGCGCCCGGCCGCTTCATGGAACGGCTCGCGGTGCGGCGAAGCCGCAAACCGGAACAGGTCCGAACTAGCGATCGACTCGCCGACCGGCTTGGTCCATTCCTTGCTGTCGGGCGCGACGAGGACGGTGCCTTTCCTGTCAACGAGCAGAATCTCGCTATCATCAGACAGGCGCCTGTCATGGTCCTCGGCGAATTTCTTCAAGTTGAATGAGGCGAGCAGGATGAATCTCAGCTCGCCGGATTCGGTGCGAACGGGATAGGCGATCTGCAGCACGGAGATTCCCGTCAGACGCCCGAACACGGGCTCGAGCGTGACGATGCCGTGGGCATTCAGCGCCTGCCTGAAATATGTGCGATCCCTGAGATCGAGCGTCCGGTCGGTTCTAAGCGAGTCGCAGAACAGGCTGCCGTCCGGATTGATGGTCAGGATGCCGGTGTACCGCGTGTATTCCTCGCGCACGGCGGACAGGAAGGCCGAGCAGGCCGCCTTGTCGCGCGTATCGAGATCGCGGGCGCGGGCGAGGCCATAATGGAGCTGGGCCGTGCCCTGAATCTTCTCATCGAGATCGGCGAGAATGTCGTTGGCCGCGGCCGACAGACCGGCAAGCGCGGCGTCAACGTCGCTGGTGCGGTTCTGGATGAAACGCAGTCCCACAAGGATGGCCGGCACCAGCATCGCGGCAATAACAAGAATTAATAGCCGGGTGCGCAGGCTCATCGGTGCGTGGTTCCGCGCTCAAATCAGCGGGTCGTGTTTGCGATAGATACATTCGGAAGCTGCGGTGAGGCAGCCATTATCTACGATGCTGGAATATCCCTTGGGCGGGCCTAAGTCCACGGTGGCTGATGGCTTCGGTGTGTCTAATTGCATTCAATTGTCGTCACCCACCTTGTGCGCAATTGCGCACTGGGGCGGGTGACCCAGTGTTCCAGAGACGGCAGTGATGAATCGAGACGCCTCGGCGTACTGGATACCCCGCATGCGCGGGGTACGACAGCAGTTGCTGAGTCGCGAAGGCTGCCGCCTACGGCGTCCCGATCCCCATTTCCTTCAGCGCGGCCAGCATCCGCTCCGGCGGCTGCATCTTGATGGTTAGCGCGTTGCCGGTCTCCAGCAGGCTCTTCAGGCTGGACAGGATCGCGGGCCAGCCTGTGCGGCCGCCGGACAGGATGTCGTCGCTGATGTCGCGGTCGTGCGATTGCAGCATCGTCAGCTTCACGACGTCGCCGGCCTGCTCGATCTCGTAAGTCACGAGCGTCGGCCCGAGCTTCTCCACCAGCGCCGGCCAGTTGACGTTGAAGGTGACGGTGAGCCTCTTCAGCAGTTCGCACTCGATCACTTCGCCCGAAGTATGCAGGGCGCCGTCCGGCGTGCGCATGATGAAGGCGCCGCCGACCCTGAGATCGACCTCGACCGCCTGGCCGGAGAAATACTGCCGGGAAAACTCCGCTTGCGTGAGCGCCTCCCACACCTTCTCCGGCGTTGACGCGATGTAGATCGTATAGACGATGGCGGGCTTGAAGTTCTTGACGTTCATGACACACCTTCGATGCCGAGCGCGGAAACCGGAATCTCAAGCGCAGTGCCGGATTCCAGCAGGCTCTTGAGGCTGGACATAATGGCCGGCCATCCCCTGGAGATGCCGTCCAACAGCTTGCTGCCCTCGGCAAAACCTTCATGCGTGAGCGTCAGCTTTACCAATCTGCCGTGCGGCTCGATAGTGAAGACGACCTTCGTAGCCTTCTCGTTGCGGTACGCCTCGTTGGTCACATGCTGGAAAGTGTAGGAGAGCCGCCGCGGCCGATCGGCCTCGAGAATCTCCCCGGTATCGGTCGTGGTGCCGTTCATGACCAGCGCCAGCGGCGAGCCAATTTTCCAGTTGGACTTCAGCTCGGTGCCGAACCAGTAGCGCCTGGAGAACTCGCTGGACGTCAGTGCTTCCCACAATCTCTCCGGCGTGGTCTCGATATAGGTGACGTAGACGAATTCCGGCTTACTCATCACGCTTCTCCAACTGTCGTTTCAACTCAGAGAGCGCGGCAAGTTTCCCGCGCTCGAATTTCTTGATCCACCGATCGCCGATCTGATGAATCGGAACCGGATTGAGGTAGTGCAGCTTCTCGCGGCCATGCCGGAGCGTGGTGACGAGGTTTGCCGCTTCCAGAATCCCAAGGTGCTTGGTTACGGCCTGCCGCGTCATGTCGAGGCCGTCGCAGAGCTCATTCAGCGTCTGTCCGTTGTTGGCGTGAAGCCGATCCAGCAGCGAGCGCCGCGACGCGTCGGCGAGCGCTTTGAAGACTTCATCCATGGCAGGGATAATAGGCAACCAAAAGGTTGCATGTCAAGGGCGTGTGTTGGGCGCGGCTCGAGGTTGTGTTACTTTTGCCGTCAGCCAACGCAGATTGGCCCTGAACAGTCAGGGGTGGAAGATGGGCGATCGCCTCAAACTCGCAGCCTGGTGCGCGATCTGTTTCCTCACATGCTCGGCCGCATACGCGCAGCAACAGGTGATCGGCACGCCGCCCGAAGCCTCCAACATGAAGCTGGTTGGAACCAGCGATCTGCAGGCGCGCAGCGCCTATCAGCCGACCATCCATCATCAAGGAGACCGCTGGATCGCCTATATCGGCCATCACGGCGGCAGCGACGAAATTCCGGCGCCGGTCAATCCGCAAACCGGCAAGGCGGAGCCGAACGGCACCTCGATCGTCGACGTCACCGATCCCTCACAGCCGAAATATCTGCGCCACCTTTCGGGACAGGAAGGCAAGTATGAAGCGGGCGGCGCCCAGATGGTGCGGATCTGCGACGGCAAGGCGCTGCCGAAGGGCGATCGCAACGCGGTCTATATGCTCAGGACGTTCGGCGGCGAGGCGCATGAGATCTGGAACGTCGCCGATCCCGCCAATCCCGTGCTGGTCACGCGGATCGCGGGCTTGAAGGACACGCACAAGAACTGGTGGGAATGCGACACCGGCATTGCCTTCCTGGTGTCGGGCGCGCCGGACTGGCGCACGCGCCGCATGACGCAGGTCTACGATCTCTCCGATCCCGCGCATCCGCAGAAGATCAGGGATTTCGGCCTGCCGGGCCAGGAGCCGGGCTCGACCGGCGCGGTGCCGACCGAACTGCACGGGCCGATCTCTACGGGACCTTCCGGCAATCGGGTCTATTTCGGCTACGGCACCAACAAGGGCGGCATTTTGCAGATCGTCGATCGCGAAAAACTGCTGAGCGGCCCCAAGGAGCCGACCGCGGACAATCTGCGGCTCCCGGAAATTGCACGGCTGCCGATGTCGGCATTCAACGGCGCCCACACGACCTTTCCGATGTTGGGCATGCCGATCGCGGAGTTCGCGCGCGACAAGGACGGCAAGACCCGCGACATCGTCATGATCGTCGACGAGGCGATCCTGAACGAATGCAACGAGCCGCGGCAGATGGTGTGGTTCGCCGATGTGACCGTCGAGAACCGGCCGATGATGATCTCGAGCTACACCGTGCCGGAAGCGAGCGGCACGTTCTGCGAGCGGGGAGGGCGGTTCGGCGCGCATTCCTCCAACGAGAGCATGGCGCCGGTGTTCTACAAGAAGATGGCGTTCATCGCCTTCTTCAATGCAGGTGTCCGCGCGCTCGACATCCGCGATCCCTTTCACCCCTCGGAGGTCGGCCATTTCATTCCGGCGATCACGGCGGCGACCGACAAGCGTTGCGTCAAGATCGACGACAAGAACCGCTGCAAGGTCGCGATCCAGACCAACAATGTCGAAACCGACGAGCGCGGCTACATCTACATCGTCGACCGCGCCAATACCGGCCTGCACATTCTGGAACTGACCGGCCCGGCGCGCGCCGTCGCCGGCCTGCCGTGAGGACGCCGGCGATGCGCCGCCGGCCGCTTATTGCGTTGGCCATCACGTTGCTCGGTGCGCTGTCGGGCGCTGCGGCCTATCAGCAAGCAGGGCCGCGCCAGGACGAGAAAAGTGTCTGGCGGGAAATCGCCTGGCCGTTCCCGCGCGATGGCTGGCCCGCCGGCAAGGCGTATCGCTGCGACTCCTGCGGCGGCGATGTCGCGATCTCTGTGCGGCCGAAGATCGGTTTCTGCAATTGCGACCGCGGTGTCGCCGACGACGATGAAGTCGATCGTGTCGCCGATGTTGATTTGGTCAATGAGCACTTTGTACCCCTCAGCAGCGGACAGTTGGTGCGCGTGGCAGATATGCCGGGGCGGATCAGGACGTATGAGTTGCCACCGGCCGCCAGCACGAGACACGCGGTAGGCATCGCGGTTTCACGCGGCTGCGATCTCCTCGTCGCGGTCGCACATGGCAACGGTGACGTGTCGGCGATACGGCGCGCCGCGCTGGCGTTTCTGGCGACCGATCAAATGACGCGCTGGATGGTGGCCGTGATGGAGGGGCGGTGAGGCGTGCTGCCTTAACCTCGCCCCGCTTGCGGGGAGAGGTCGGATCGCATCGAAGATGCGATCCGGGTGAGGGGGTACAGGTCTATCGATAGAGCACGACACGCGGAGAGAGCCCCTCACCCGGACCCTCTCAGAGCAAGCTTCGCTTGTCTCGGCCCCGTGAAGGAGAAGATGCACCCGCGCGTTTGGATGGCTTCCATCCGCGGCCTCCACATGCATAATGTCCTAACCGCCCTCACAGCCGGAACCCCACATGTCCCTCCAGGTCTATCTCGCCTTTGTCGCCGCCTGCATCGCGCTCGCCTTGTTGCCGGGTCCTGTCGTCACGCTGTTGATCGCGAACGGCTTGCGGCACGGGACGCGCGCGGCGATGATCAATTGCGCCGGCGTGCAAACCGCGATGGCGATCGTGATCGGCACCGTCGCGATCGGTCTGACCTCGCTGATGGCGACCATGGGCTACTGGTTCGACTGGGTGCGCTTTGCCGGCGCGGCCTACCTGATCTGGCTCGGCATCAAGCTGATCCGCGAGCCGGTCGAGGGCGTCAATGCCGACGAGCCGCCCCCGCCGCCGCGCGGCGGCTTTTTCCTGCAGGGCTTCCTGGTGCTGCTCAGTAATCCGAAGGTGCTGGTGTTCTTCGGCGCCTTCATTCCGCAGTTCATGGACATGGAGAAGCCGCATCTGCCGCAGGTGGCGCTGCTCGGCATCACCTTCATGGTGATCGCCGCCTCCACGGACGCGATCTACGCGCTGCTGGCCGGCCGCGCGCGAAAATTCTTCTCCAAGCAGCGGACGCGGCTGGTGTCGCGTGTCTCCGGCGGCTTCATGATCGGCGGCGGCATCTGGCTGGCGCTGACACGGGCGCGGTAGGCTGCGCGCGTTGAACCCGGGGCGGCGGCATCGCGTCTAATCGCCAGCCGCCTTTGGGGAAACAAGCCGTGCTGCCCGACCTGCCGTGGTTCGTCTATCTGATACTGCTTGGCCCGCTCGGGCTGCTGCTCGGCGCCGCCGTCTACAAGACGCTGGAGGTTCGCGCCGCGCGTGAATGGCCGTCCACCGCCGGCAAGGTGGTGGTCTCGGCAGCCGAACCGCGCGAGGTCAAGATCATCGACAGCGAGCGCGAAGACGGCTTCCGCATGGAGCAGCGCAACTTCGCCAACGTGATTTACGAATATTCCGTGGCCGGCAGGAAGCTGCGCAACAACCGTGTCAGCATCGGCGAGGACCGCGGCGATTTCGAGATCGCCGAGACGCTCGCGAAATATCCGGTCGGTGCCATCGTCACCGTCTATTACAACCCGCGACATCCGAACCAGGCCGTGCTGGAGCGCGATCTGCCGAAGGGCCTGTGGGGCTGCCTCGGCATCGGCACCGCCATCGTGCTGGCGATCGTGTTCGGCTCGGCGATCGGTCTGCACAAGATCACCGAGTATGTCTCGGCGCAGATTCCTGCCTCCGGCAATCCCGCAGCTGCCGTTGCCTTCGCCGCCTTCGGCACGGCGGTGGCGCTGTTCGCGCTCATGCTGCACCGGCAGGCATCGCTGGCGATGCAATGGCCTGTCGTAACAGGCACGATAAAGCTTTCCGACATCGAGCAATATCGCGCCGCGCCGACGGACGGACGCTCGCGCGGCCAGACCATGTACCAGCGCCGGGTGTCCTATACCTACAAGTACAATGATCTCATCTACACCAATACGCATGCGACGCTCGCAAGCAGCGTCGCATCCACCTCGAGCTGGCTGGTGCGCAAATCGACGACTGACTACAAGAACGGCGCCAGCGTGAAGGTATGGGTCAATCCCGGCAATCCGGCCCAGGCGACGCTCGAGCCGCGCGCCCATTTTGTGTGGGTGCTATGGCTCGCCGCTGCGGCGATCTGGGGCGTCGCGTATTATGCCGCCGTGCATGGCTGACCGGACCCGCCCCGCGCTCGGTTCGAGCGCATCAGCGACGTCGCTTCCCGTAATACGGGTTGGTTATGCATTGCGCCGAGCGGCCGGATGCGACCGCCTTGCACTGCGCCATTGACCCAAAGCGGCATGAAATGCTGCCTTGAGGCCCGTATGTCTGCAGGCAAAACGGGTAAGCCGAATCATACATCTGGGCTTGCGCCGGCTGCGTCGTCAGACCCAGTGCCAGCACCACTGAAATGGTCAATGCGCGCACCTTAACTCTCCCTTGTGTGCGTGAGAGACGCCAGCGGAGCCATCTGCGCTTGGCGAGAACTTATCGGACGAACCGCGCCAAAGCGTGATGACTTTTCTTCGAATCGTCATCCCGCTTTATCTTTTTGTTTGAGATGATCTCCGCAACGCATTCGCGTTTGTCGCGAGGGAAAACCGCTACTCACTTTCTCCGGATCATGCTCTGGCGCCTAGATTTTCGATTAGGACAACTCTGCTGTTTGATCTATATCAACCTCAGGTAGCTCATGCATGAAAATACTCGCCAGAGATCGGTAAGGCGGAGTGACCGAATACTGCACGTTGGATCAATAGCAAACGCTGCCGGTTTCCCGCTTCGATGTAAATGCGACCGCAGCTTGCCGGCACCCACCCGCCAGGCGTGCTCGTGCGCCGGCGAGACCCCGGGGCTCACCCCTCAAACGGCCAGGGCGGTCTTGCTGGCAGGTCGCATTATGTGGGCCAAAGGAGGGGCATCCCTTGGAGACGATACATCTGGACTGTCCGAGATGCGGACGGAAAATGATCCTGGTCACAACGCGCGACG
This sequence comes from Bradyrhizobium jicamae, assembly GCF_001440395.1. GTDB lineage: Bacteria > Pseudomonadota > Alphaproteobacteria > Rhizobiales > Xanthobacteraceae > Bradyrhizobium > Bradyrhizobium jicamae. Next base: position 47,170 of record NZ_LLXZ01000081.1, read on the forward strand.
GCAAGAGCCCTGCGATCACGCAGTGCCCGACATGTGATCGCCCGGACCCGCTGAAATCCGAAATCGTCGAAGGCTGGATCAGCGCGCTTCGGCCGCCAGCGTGACACGCGGGCTTAGACCTCGTCGGTAATCTCGCTCCTGCTGTCGCTGTCGGCTTGCAGAATTGTTTCCGAGAGCAGGGCGGCGGCTCTCTGGAGCGGAGCGATGAAGCGGTCAAGATCGACATAGCTTACTCTCGCGACCGGGACAGATACGCCCAGGCACGCAATCAACTCGCGATCGGGCGAGACGATGGGGACGGCGCACCCAACGACGCCCTTCACATATTCTTCGTTGGTTTTGGCCCAACCGTGACGCCGCGTCTCCTCGAGCACTTTCATCAACGCCTCGGGATCAACGATGGTGTTTTCCGTATACTTCGTCAGCGCAAGCGCGCGCACCAGCTTCTCGCGCGCCCTCTCGGGCAGGCGGCTCATGTAGATCTTGCCCGTCGAGGTGCAGTGTAGCGGAGCGGCTTCGCCCGGATTGAACTGGAGCCCCTGCGGTTGCGACACGCGCACACTGTCGACGTAAGCCACGACGTTGTCGCGTACGACTCCGATCTCGCACTGCTCGCCGATTTCGCCCGCGACCGCGCGAAGCACGGCATGCCGGCGCGCCGTGCGAAAGGCGGCGCCGATCACTTTCGCGGAAAGCGCGACGAGCTGATTGCCGACGACATATCGCTTGGTCCCGAGTGCCTTCTGAAGAAGCCCACGCGCCTCGAGGTTTCCGATCAGCCGATGCGCCGTCGGCAGGGGGAGCGAAAGCGATTGGGCGATCTCCGCCACCGAAACGGCTTTGGTTTGCTCGGCGACATGCCCGACGATGGAAAAGGCCCGGTCAAGCGGCCCATCGGCTTTCGTTCGCCCAGTCACTGTGTATCTCCGGTCGCTGACGGCTAGTAATAAATTATCATTTTTCGGAATGAAAACCACTCAAATATGGAAAATGCGTTAGACAGCGATCCGGCCGTGCCCGTATCGTTGGCGATGCCAGCGGGTGAACAGAATTTGTGCAGTGCACAGCCGTCGTCTCAGGGAATTCCCCGCCACTTTCGAAATTTCGTTCCGCTCTTGGCCTCGGCCCAGGCGTGACAGCGTGCTCAGCAGGAGAGGTTGGGATGTCTCGTCATTACGACGTGCAGGCCGTGCGGAGGGAATTTCCGGCCGCCGACAGGATGGTCTACCTCGACTCCGGGTTTCAGGCTCCGCTCGCGCGCCCGGTGAAGGCGGCCATCGAGCTTTTCCTTCGCGAAGGGCTGGAGACGGCCGGACCGAAGAGTGTCTGGCTCGATCGTGTCGAGGAGACACGCGCCAGGGGCGCCCGCTTTCTGGGCGTATCTGCGCAGGAGATCGCGTTCACCAAGAACACCTCTGAGAGCATGAACATTGCGGCCAACGCGCTGCCGCTGCGTGCCGGCGACAAGGTCCTGATGATCCATGGCGATCATCCGAACAACGCCTACGCCTTCCTCAACCTGCAAAGGAAGGGCGTCGAGGTGCGGTTCGTTCCAATGACTGACATCGTCGATGCGGCGAGCTTTCTTCCGCATATTGACGAGAAGACGCGCGCGATCTCGATGTCGCACGTGACCTTCCACGCGGGTCACCGCTTCGACATCGCAAGCATCGGCGCCCTGTGCGCGGACAAGAAGCTCTACTTTGCCGTCGATGTGATGCAGGCGATCGGCGTCGTGCCGATCGATGCCAGGGCCATGCAGGCGTCCTTTGTCGGCTCGGGGACCCACAAGGGATTGCTCGTTCCGCAAGGACTGGGACTCCTTTATTGGAACAAGGCCCTGAACGAGCTTGAGCCGACGTATCTGGCGACCGCCAGTTTGGCCGAGCCTCCTGCCGATCTCATCGCTACATCGGAAATCCTGGCGCCGGCGCCGACAGCGCGGCGCTTCGAACTCGGCAACTTCAACCTGCCGGCGATACATGCGCTCGGCGCGGCCATAGACATGATCGAGCAGATCGGCGTGCAGAACATCCAGAACCATTGCTTCGATCTCGGCGATCATCTGATCGCCCAACTGGATGAGCTCGACATTCGCCTCGTTGGTCCACGCGACCGACGGCACCGCGCGCCGCACATCTACGTCATCGGTTTGCCTGCTTCTGAATGGCTTGGCTACTTCGAGCAGAACGGCGTGCGTGTTTCTCCCGAACGTGACGGCATCCGGGTGTCGTTCGGCATGTTCAACACGATCGCCGACGTCGATCGCCTGGTCGAGCTTATCCGCAAGCGCGGCCTGAAGACGTCATCCAGAGCAGCTTAGACCTTCGATCACAGAGGAGGATGCAGCAAATGAGGAAGTTCGTACGCCTACTGGGGCTTTTGCCAGGCGTCCTGGCGATGGGCGCCATGGTCGCGCCGGCTGCCGCAGCTGATAGCCCGACGCTGACCAAGATCAAGTCCAGCGGCGCCATCACGATAGGCTACCGCGAGGCCTCCATTCCCTTTTCCTACCTCGGCGCCGATCAAAAGCCCGTCGGATTCTCGCTGGACCTTTGCGCAGCTATCGTCGAGCAAATCAAGGCGGAGCTGAAGCTGCCCAGCCTCTCCGTCAGCTATACGCCAGTGAACTCGTCCAACCGGATTCCGCTCATTCAGAACGGCACCGTCGATATCGAATGCGGAGGAACGGCCAACGACAGGAAACGGCAGGAGCAGGTCTCGTTTTCGGTCGCGACGTTCGTCAGCCAGCCTCGCTGGCTCGTCAAGGCCGATGGTGGCCTGAAGAGTGCTGCCGACCTGAAGGGCAAGACGATTGTCGTCACCCAGGGCTCCAACGCCGTCGGCTTCGCCCAGGCCGTCAACGCCAAGGAGCAGCTTGGCCTCAACATCGTGCAGGCAAAGGACCATGCGGAATCGTTCCTGATGCTGAACACCGGCCGCGCGGTGGCCTTCATGGAGGACGATATCCTTCTCGCGGGTCTCAAGGCTGCCGCACCGAATCCGAAAGCATTGGGGTTTCTTCCCGAAGGTTACGCCAAGATTTTCTACGGGTTGATGTTCACGAAGGGCGACGCCGGGTTCAAGGCACTCGTCGACGACGTTCTCTCGAAGCAGATGGCATCAGGCCAGTTCGAGAAGACGTATGCGAAGTGGTTCACCGGCCCGATTCCGCCGAAGGGCGAGAATCTCGCTTTCCCGCTGACGGATGCCCTCAAGGCCAGGATCGCGCAACCGAGCGACGCAGTCGACTAGTCCGGCGCGGCACGCGCGTCGATCCTGTACAAGGTGATCGTCGTTCGCATCTGTAACCGTGAGGCTCGCGATGTTCGGAGTTCTTTTTGAACAGACGGCGGACGGCCAGCGCTACATCGATTGGCTGTTGTCGGGTCTCGGTTGGACACTGGCGCTGGCGTTCTTCGGCTGGTGGATTGCGTTCGCAGTAGGCGTCGTCGTCGGCATCGGCCGGACCGTACGAAATCGGTTCTTCGCAGCGCTGGCCCGGATGTATGTCGAGATCTTCCGGAATATCCCGGTGCTGGTGCAGATGTTTCTCTGGTACTTCGTGCTGCCGGAGATTCTTCCTGACACGCTCGGAAACGCGATCAAGCAGATACCACCGCCCTGGGGATCGTTCTTTCCGGCGCTGCTGTGCCTGGGTCTGTACACCGCGGCCCGCATCGCAGAACAGGTTCGTGCCGGGATCGAGGCCTTGCCGAAGGGGCAGGCCGAAGCGGCCAACGCGCTCGGGCTTGGCGGATATCTGACCTATCGATACATCATCATTCCGCAAGCGCTGCGCCTCATCGTGCCGAGCCTGACCAGCGAGGTGATGGGCATCTACAAGAACACGTCGGTTGCCCTGACCATCGGCCTGATGGAGTTGACCGCTCAGGCGCGTCAAATCAGCGAAGTCACGTTTCAGACCTTCACCGCCTTCGGCGCCGCGACGCTCATCTACCTTGCGCTCGCGTTGATCGCCTATCAGTCGATGATGCTCATCGACAAGGCCGTGCACATTCCGGGCACCGCCCACGCGAGGGACATCGCCGATCAGGAACTGACGGCAGAGGTGCAGCAAGACGGCGTCGTGCCCGATGCCATGGAGGTCGTGAAATGAACAGCCTCGATTTCTCGATCATCCTGCAGGCGTGGCCCTATCTCTGGTCGGGGTTGCTGTTCTCCCTCGCGCTGACTGCGGTGGCTTCCATCATCGGCCTCATTCTCGGGACCTGCTTCGCATTGGTGCAGCATTTTGAGGTGCCGGTCGTCAGCCAGATCGTGCGCGGCTACATCGCGGTGATGCGGTCGATCCCGCTCATCCTCGTCCTGTTCTGGTTCTTCTTCCTGGTGCCGATCGTGCTTGGGCATCTCAGCGGCAACGGCCGTCCGATTCCGATCGGCGCCACCTACACGGCCTTCATCACGTTCGGCCTGTTCGAGGCGGCCTATTATTCGGAGATCATTCGCGTCGGATTGCGCGCGGTGAACAAGGGCCAGTTCGAAGCGTGCCAGGCGCTCTCGCTGTCCACCTTCGACACCTACCGGAACGTGATCCTGCCGCAGGTGTTCCGTGTGGCCAGCCCGATCATCCTGAGCCAGACCATCATCCTGTTTCAGGATACGTCGCTGGTCTACGTTCTTTCGCTCACCGACCTGCTCGGCGCGGCTTCGAAGCTCGCGCAACTCAATGGCCGCCTCGTCGAAATGTATCTCGCCGTGGCCGTGGTCTACCTCGTCATTAGTTCGGCCGCCTCCCAGTTCGTCGCGTCGCTCCGAAAGCGGTACGCGCTCGCTGGCGTGCACCGGTAATCGATCGGCTGTCCGAAGGCCAGGAGCTTTCTCTGGCCCTCACATCTGGAGGACGAACATGCTGTATGAAATCGGAGCTCCCCCGGCGGAGCGGTCTTCCCCGATCGTGGTCGTGGAAAGCCTGGTGAAACGGTTCGGCAGCTTTGCCGCCCTGAACGACATCAATCTCACGGTGGCGAAGGGAGAAAAGATCGTGCTCTGTGGGCCGTCAGGCTCCGGCAAGTCGACGCTGATCCGGTGCATCAACCATATCGAGAAGCATGATGGCGGCCGGATCGTCATCGACGGGATCGAATTGACCGACCGCATGGCCGACATCAACAGTGTGCGCTGCGAAGTCGGCATGGTGTTTCAAAGCTTCAACCTGTTTCCGCACCTCTCGGTCGTCGAGAACTGCATGCTGGCTCCGATGAAAGTCCGCGGGCTTTCACGGCCGGAAGCGCATGACCGCGCGATCGGCCTGCTGAGGAAGGTGCGCATCCACGACCAGGCGAACAAATACCCCGCGCATCTCTCGGGCGGCCAGCAGCAGCGCGTAGCCATCGCACGCGCCCTGTGCATGCAGCCGAAGATCATGCTGTTCGACGAGCCGACTTCCGCGCTCGATCCGGAGATGGTCAAGGAGGTGCTCGAAACGATGGTGGAACTCGCGCGGGAGGGAATGACCATGGTCTGCGTCACGCACGAAATGGGTTTTGCGCGCGAAGTCGCCGATCGCGTGGTCTTCATGGATCGAGGCTCGATCGTCGAAGAAGGCGATCCCGACACCTTCTTCAGCGCCCCTCGCACGGAACGAGCGAAGAGCTTTCTGAGCCAGATCGTCCACTAGATCCGTTGCTGTGCGCGCAGCATGGGCTCGATCTCGCCCAGAACCCGTGTCAGCCGGTCCGCCCATGCCTTCTCGCCGGCTTCATCCTCGATCAAATCCTGCCGGATCTCGATCCCCGTGTTCATCAGCCCGCGCGCTTCGCCGTGGACGGGGATCGTGTAATCGGTCTCGTCGCTGACCGCATAGGGCTCGTTGTCGCCGACCACGAGGTCGCCCTCGGCGCGCAATAGCTTCAACAGCAGCGGCGGCAGATGCGTGTCGCGGTGGTAGAGCGTGCCGATATGCCAGGGCCGCGCGATCCCGGCATAGACGGGCGTAAAGCTGTGCAGCGACACCAGCACCGTCGGCATGCCTTTGCTGCCGCGTTGGTCGATGATCTCGCCGATGCGGCGGTGATAGGGGTCGAAGATCTGCGCGCGCCGGATCGCGGCGGCCTCGCGCGAAAGGCCTTCGTTGCCGGGTATCGTGGTCGCCTCGCTGATGCGCGGGATCGAGCTTGCGACATGGGGCGGGCGGTTGCAGTCGATCACCAGCCGCGAGTAGCGCTGGGCGATCAGGTGCGCATCGAGGTGCTTCGATAGCCGTTCCGCGACGCCGGCGATGCCGATGTCCCAGGCGATATGGCGCGTCAGTTCGCTCTCGCTCACGCCGAGATCGCCGAGCGCGGACGGAATAAGCCTGCCGTAATGGTCACATGTGAGCAGAAACGGCGACCGGCCCGCCGCATTATGTTCATGTACCGGAGGAACATCTTCTGCGCTGAGGAGTAGGCCTGTGCCTGCAGAGTCGTTCAAATCATTTTCCTTGAGCCAGTGCCTATCGAAGCGGCAGCCCGATCTACAATTGAGCAGGATTCGGCCTAGATGAGACCTACCAGAATCGACGATTGTTTGACGATGCCGCTCCTGACGATCAATCACAAGACCGTTTATCGCTATACGCGCCCGGTCGCGTTCGGCGAACACCGCATCATGCTGCAACCCTTGCCGGGGCATGACCTGCGCATCCGCGCCAGCCAGCTCGAGATCGCGCCGAAACCGATGCAGCTCCGCTGGATCCACGACGTGTTCGGCAACAGCGTGGCGATCGCGACCTTCGATGAGCGCGCCGACACGCTGTCGTTCACCGCGACCGCCACCGTCGAGCACAGTCCCGCTGAAGAGTTCGCGCTGACGCCGGACGATCCGGCCTATTTCTATCCGTTCCTGTATGACGACGAGGAATTTCCGGACCTGTTGCAGTTCGTCACGCCGCAATATGGCGATCCCAATGGCGAGCTGTCGGCCTGGGCGCGACAATTTCTCGACGCCGAGGCGCCGACGCCGACGTTCAAGATTCTCAGCGGCATGACGCACGGCATTCGCAGGGCTTTCGCCTATCGCAAGCGCCATGAGCGGGGCACCCAGCATCCGCTCGACACGCTGCAGACCGGATCGGGCACCTGCCGCGATTATGCGCTGTTCATGATCGAGGCGCTGCGCCGGCTCGGCATCGCCGCGCGCTTCGTCTCCGGCTACATCTTCATTCCCGGCGACGGCGTGGATGGTTATGTCGGCGGCGGTTCGACCCATGCCTGGGTGCAGGTCTATCTGCCGAGCGCGGGATGGATCGAATTCGATCCGACCAACGGGATCGTCGGCACCCGCGATCTCATCCGCGTTGCGGTCGCCCGCGATCCGCGCCAGGCGATCCCGCTGCACGGGACGTATCTGGGCTCGGCGGATGCATTCGTCGGCATGGAGGTCGATATCAGCGTCGTCGCGGCCGGCGAAGAAATGGAAGCGTGGGACGGGACCCGGCAGGTGGAAGAGGTCTGATCCATGGAGATCAAGGTCGGCTTCGAGATTTCCTATGCGGCCGCGCAGCCGACGCCGATGGTGGTCATGCTCTCGATCCACCCGTCGCGCTTTGCCGATATCGTCGGCACTGAACGCATCGCCGCCGAGCCTGATGTTCCCATCAGTTTCTATCGCGACAGTTTTGGCAATGTCTGCGGCCGCCTCACAGCGCCTGCCGGTGGCGTCACGCTGCGCGGCGAGACGCTGGTGCGCGATTCCGGCCTGCCCGATGCTGTCGTGCCGACCGCGCAGCAGGTGCCGATCGATCAGTTGCCCGACGACGTGCTGCTCTACCTGATGCCGAGCCGCTATTGCGAGACCGACAAGCTGACCGATATCGCGTGGTCGCTGTTCGGCAATACGCCGCTCGGCTGGCCGCGGGTGCAGGCGATTGTCGACTTCGTGCACAATCACGTTACCTTCGGCTACGAGCATGCCCACCACATGAAGTCGGCGCATGACGTCTACGAGCAGGGCGCCGGCGTCTGCCGCGATTTCGCGCATCTGGCGCTGACCTTCTGCCGCTGCATGAACATCCCGGCCCGCTATTGCACCGGCTATCTCGGCGACATCGGCGTGCCGCGCAATCCCGCGCCAATGGATTTCTCCGGCTGGTTCCAGGTCTACCTCTCGGGACAGTGGTACACCTTCGACGCCCGCCACAACGTCCCCCGCATCGGCCGCATCCTGATGGGCACCGGCCGGGATGCCGCCGACGTCGCGCTGACCACGAGCTTCGGCCGGATGGATCTGGTGAAGTTTTTCGTCGTCAGCGACGAGGTGGTGCCGGCTTGAGGCCTGGCTGCGTCATTGCGAGCCAACGGGTTGCGCGAACGCGCGCCCGATGACAGGCTCCGCGAAGCAATCCATCCTTCTGCGCATGAGGTGGCAATGGATTGCTTCGCTTTGCCCGCAATGACATAGAAGGCCATGATTTCAGATCGTCTCTTCGTCTACGGCACGCTGATGCGCGGCTTCGACCATCCGATGGCGCAACTCCTGTCGCGCAGCGCGGATTTTCTGGGCACCGCCACCTGCCGCGGCCGGCTCTATCGCATCAAGCATTATCCGGGGCTGGTGCTGTCGGACGATCCCGCCGATGTCGTGTTCGGTGAACTGTACCGGCTGCGCGATCGCGACGCCTTGCTCGGCGAGTTCGACATGTACGAAGCCTGCGGCGAGGGCTTTCCGGAGCCGACCGAATATGTGAGGCGCATGCTGCCGCTGGCGCTGGAAGACGGCAGCGCCGGCGAGGCATGGACCTATGTCTACAACTGGCCCGTCACCGGCCTGCCGCTCATCGCCTCGGGGAAGTTTCTGGAGGAGTGAGTATTACGCCGTCAAGCCCGGCCATGACGAGATGCGATCACCCCGCATCCAGCCGCTCACGCTCCATCCTGATATCGATTTCGCGCTCGACAAATTTCCATTCCTCGCTGGCACGCAGGGTGCGCACCAGTTCCTCGAATTCTTCGGCATACGCGGGTGCGTATTCGAACCAGGTCAGGAAATCGAAGGGCTCGCCGAGATCGCGGCTGTGAAAGAGCTGGCGGGCGACCGCTGGCAGGTATTTCAGGCTGCCGGCGATGTGACGGGATTTGTCTTCGAGGATTTGCCGACGCTCCTCCTGCGTCAGCTCCCACCAGGCCGCCGATTTCTTGATCGGGATCAGCGCGGCATAGGTCGCCTCGGGGCGGCCGATCTCGGCAGGAGAGGCGTCGAGCTGTTGCTTCTCGGCACGCTCGGTGTAGCGCAGGTGGCTGCTGACGCCGGCGAGCCGCCAGGCAGTCGGCGAGGGCATGATCGGCAGCGTGATCGACAGCGCATGCACGACCGATACCGAAGGCGTCGGCACCAACGACGCTCCCTTGACGGATGCGAACCGCGTCACCCGCCACGCCCCGCTCCTGCCGCCCCGGAAGATCGTGAACATGAACGGGATGGAAGCGCGGAACGGGCAGGGATTCAAGCAGACTCAGGCCCCACATTCGCCGTCATGCCAGCGCCTGACCCGGGCATCCACGTCTTTCTTCGCTCTGGTGGGCCATGACGGCGAGGGGATCGTGCCCACTTCCGTCCTGTGAATAGCGGCGAGAAGCCTGATAAACATCGCTTTCGGGGCTCGCCTCCCTATATCCATGCTCGATTGGCAATCGTCCAGGAATCGCCGAGGTAGAATCTTAACTTATGCGCTTCACCCCCCAATTCCTCGAAGAGCTGCGCGCCCGGCTTCCGGTCTCCGAAGTCGTGGGCCGGCGCGTGAAGCTGAAGAAGGCGGGGCGGGAGTTCAAGGGGCTGTCGCCGTTCCAGCAGGAGAAGACGCCCTCGTTCACGGTCAACGATCAGAAGCAGTTTTACCACGACTTCTCGACCGGCAAGCACGGCAACATCTTCGACTTCGTCATGGAGACGGAGGGCGTTTCGTTTCCCGAGGCCGTCGAGCGGCTCGCGTCCATGGCCGGTCTACCGCTGCCGGCGGCAACGCCGGATGCCGCGCGCCACGAGCAGCGCCGCAAGACGCTGCACGACGTGATGGAACTCGCGGCCAAATTCTTCGCCGACACGCTCGCCTCCCGCAACGGCGCCAAGGCCCGCGGCTACCTCGGCGACCGCGCCATCACGCCGGCGACGCAGCTGCAGTTTCGCTTGGGCTATGCGCCGCCGGATCGGTTTGCGCTGAAGGAGCATCTGGGCGGGCAGGGCATTTCCACCGAGGACATGGTGGAAGCCGGTCTCCTGATCGGGGGCGACGACATCCCCGTTCCCTACGATCGCTTCCGCGACCGCGTGATGTTTCCGATATCCGATGCAAGGGGCCGTGTCATCGCCTTCGGCGGCCGCGCGCTGGAAAAGGACGTTCCGGCAAAATATCTGAACTCGCCCGAGACGCCGCTCTTCCACAAGGGCGACAACCTCTACAACCTCGCCACCGCGCGGCAGGCCACGCATAACGGCAGCCCCCTGATCGTGGTCGAAGGCTATGTCGACGTCATCGCCATGGTCACCGCAGGCTTCGGCGGCGCCGTCGCCCCGCTTGGCACGGCCTTGACCGAAAACCAGCTCGCGCTGCTCTGGCGGATGGCGGACGAGCCGATCCTCTGCTTCGACGGCGACCGCGCCGGGCAGAAGGCTGCCTACCGCGCCGCCGATCTCGCAATGCCCAATCTCGCGCCGGGCAAAAGCCTGCGCTTTGCGCTGTTGCCTGAAGGGCAGGATCCGGACGACCTCGCCCGCACCGGCGGCCGTGTTGCGATCGAGGAAGTGATTTCGGCGGCGCGTCCGCTCGCCGACATGATCTGGTCGCGCGAGATCGAAGGCGGGACCTTCGCGACGCCCGAACGGCGCGCAGCATTGGAAGCGCGCATCAACGAACTCAGTAACGGCATCCGCGACGAGGTCGTGCGCCGCTACTACCGCCAGGATCTCGCCGAGCGCCTGCAGCGCACCTTTGCCCCGCAGGGCGGGGGCGGTGGCTACGGAAGGAATAATTTCCGCACCGGCCGCAGCGAATCACCCCGCGCGTTTGTCCCGCGCGGCGCGGCTCCGGCCGGCCGATTCGCCCCCCGCGGCGGCCGCCCCGGGGCATCCC
>NZ_LLXZ01000082.1:0-576 GCF_001440395.1 Bradyrhizobium jicamae
CCCTTCTCGCGGATAGTCAGACGGTGGGCACGGCGCAAACGCGCCTTTGCCCACCCTACAGATCTCAGAACGGATGCACCGAGAGCGTGCCGAACACGATCGCGGCAATGAGCGCGAACGCGCTGTAGAGCGCGGCGGTGTGAAAGCCGGTGCCGGAACGGCGGGACACCGAGCGTGCGTAAAGGTGCAGGCGGGCTTCCGCCGATAGTTCGCGCATGGTCGATCTCCAACGCAGCATGGAATGCATATGGAATATCGATCGCGCTCCGATGCAAGATATCAGCTGAAATAGCGATACGGGCGCTCCGGCGCCCTCCATTTCGAGGGGAAAATTCCCCCTCTCCCGACCAGAGCGAGAATTTTATTCGGGCCGACTTGAGCCGGTTGGAACCCGGAATGGTAAAACGTCCTGCTGGAACCGGACCTTGCTTCTTCGGTTCGCCGAACCTCAGCCGACCGGGCTCAAGGCTTCCAGCGCCCGATTCCGAAGGCAGTCAGGTGACCTTCTATGTCTGCAGGATCGAAAGCCGGTCCGGCAAAGGCGCCGATGGCTTCCGAAGCGGCTGGGACCGTACC
>NZ_LLXZ01000082.1:649-7486 GCF_001440395.1 Bradyrhizobium jicamae
GCGGCATCGTAGAGATCCGGCCTGAACACCTCCATGGCGGTTCGGAGCGCATCCGGCTGCATCGCCGCCTGCCCCCAGCGCACCATTTGCGCATAAAGCCAGGCGGCCTGGGCCGGGTCGGGCCGGCCTGCCCCCTCGCGCCCGACCAGCAGATAGCGTCCGCTCTCGCGCCGCTGGCCGTCGGGCGAGACCTTCAGCCGGCCGTCGAGGGTCCGCTGGATCACCTCGGCGCCGACGCCGAGCCGGTCGGGCCGCGACAGGACGTCAGCGGCCTCGGCGCGGTTTCCGGGATCCTCGATGTATTCGGCGGCCTGGGCAGCCGCCCGGATCAGGGCGGCCAGCACTTCGGGATTCTTTTCCGCCCACTTCTCCCTGACCGCCAGAACCTTTTCTGCCGCACGAACCAGAATATCCGAGACGAAGTGCAGGATGTGACCGACGCCTAGATCCACCGCAACCGAGTTCCAGGGCGCGCCGACGCAGAACGCATCGACATGGCCGTTGGCGAGGCTGTCGACCATGTAGGGCGGCGGCAGCACGACAAGGCGAACATCCTCGTCGGGATCGACCCCGCCCGCCGCCATCCAGAACCGGAGCTGGTAATTGTGGGTGGAGAACGGGAACGTCATGCCGAACGTCAGCGGTTCCGCGCCGCTCTTGCGTCGGGCGGCCACGACGCGGGCGAGCGCCAGTGCGGTCGCCATGGGATCGAGGGCGTCGCCGTCGATCTCGCCCATGATTGCCGTATGCAGCGCCGGCGACACCGTGATCGCATTGCCGTTGAGGCCGAGATTGAACGGCGCCACGATCGGCACCTTGACGTGGCCAAGCCCGAGGCTCGAAGCGATCGCCACCGGCGCCAGTAGATGCGCCGCGTCGAGCATGCCTATATTGAGCTTGTCGCGTACGTTGGACCACGACACTTCCCGCACCAGCTTGACGTCGAGCCCTTCGGCGGCGGTAAACCCCTTGTCGACGGCGATGATCAGCGCGGCCGCATCGACCAGCGGAATGAAGCCGATATGCAGCGGTGTTTTCATTTCAACAGCTCCGATGCGGTCAGGATCGACTGCGCGATCTCGCCGATCTTCTTTTTCTCGCGCATCGCAGTCGAGCGCATCAGCACATAGGCCTCCTCTTCGGTGAGGCCCTTCACCTTCATCAGGATTCCCTTGGCGCGGTCGATCACCTTGCGCTCCTCAAGCGCGGATTTGGTGCGGTCGAGCTCGTCCTGCAGCTTGGAGAAGGCATTGAACCGGGAAATGCAGAGGTCGAGGATCGGCTTGATCCGCTCCTTTTTCAGGCCGTCGACGATATAGGCGGAGACGCCGGCGTCGACGGAGGCCTGGATCGATGCCGCATCGCTCTGGTCGACGAACATGGCGATCGGCCGCCGTACGGCGCGGCTGACCTGGAACATCTGTTCCAGCACGTCGCGGCTGGGGTTTTCCAGGTCGATCAGGATGACGTCGGGGTCGAGCGCATAAATCCGCGCCAAAAGGCTCTGCATTTCGCTGATATGCACGACGCCGGTAAAGCCCGCCTCCCGCAACCCCTCTTCCAGGATTGCGGCCCGGATCGGGCTTTCGTCGACAATCACGATTTTCGGCGACGACTCAGCGCTCATCGATCACTCATAACCCGGCAGGGCATCCATAGCACGTCAGGCGCCCGCGCAAAGCCTTGTAATTGTGGGAAATTAGGACTAGTTCGTGCTCATCAATCAGGCAGATTTAGATATGCAACAGGCCGCTGCGCCCAAAGTCAGCTTTGTTTCGCTTGGGTGCCCCAAGGCGCTGGTGGATTCCGAGCGCATTATCACCCGGCTTCGCGCCGAAGGTTATGAGCTGGCGCGCAAGCATGATGGCGCCGACATCGTGATCGTCAACACCTGCGGCTTCCTCGACAGCGCCAAGCAGGAATCGCTCGGCGCCATCGGCGAGGCCATGGCCGAGAACGGCAAGGTCATCGTCACCGGCTGCATGGGCGCCGAACCCGAGCAGATCGAGGCCGCCTATCCCGGCGTGTTGTCGATCACGGGCCCGCAGCAATACGAGAGCGTGCTGGAGGCCGTGCACCGAGCGCTGCCGCCCGTCCACAATCCGCACCTCGACCTGGTGCCGCCGCAGGGCGTCAAGCTGACGCCGCGGCACTACGCCTATTTGAAGATTTCCGAAGGCTGCAACAACCGCTGCAGCTTCTGCATCATTCCAAAGCTGCGCGGCGACCTGGTGTCGCGCCCGGCCAACGACGTGCTTCGCGAAGCCGAGCGATTGGTCAGTGCCGGCGTCAAGGAATTGCTCGTCATCTCGCAGGACACGTCGGCCTATGGCGTCGACGTGAAATATTCCGAAAGCCCGTGGAAGGACCGCCAGGTCCGCGCCAAATTCTTCGATCTCGCCAAAGAACTCGGCGATCTCGGCGCCTGGGTCCGGCTGCAATATGTCTACCCCTACCCGCATGTCGACGAAGTCATCGGCCTGATGACCGAGGGCAAGATTTTGCCCTATCTCGACATTCCCTTTCAGCATGCAAGCCCGGACGTCCTGAAGGCGATGAAGCGTCCCGCCGCGCAGGAAAAGACGCTGGGGCGGATCAAGAAGTGGCGCGAGGAATGTCCTGACCTCACGCTGCGCTCGACCTTCATCGTCGGCTTCCCCGGCGAAACCGATTCCGATTTCGCCTATCTGCTTGACTGGCTCGAAGAGGCCGAGATCGATCGTCTCGGCTGCTTCAAATACGAGCCGGTGGCGGGCGCCGCCTCCAACGCGATCGGCAATGCCGTGCCTGATGAAGTCAAGCAGGAGCGCTGGAACGCGCTGATGGCCCGGCAGCAGAAAATCTCCGCCCGCCGCCTCAAGCGCAAGGTCGGCACAAGGCAGCAGATCATCGTCGACGAAGTCGGCCCGACGGTCGCGAGAGGCCGTTCAAAGGCCGACGCGCCGCAGATCGACGGCGCGGTCTATCTCTCCAGCCGCCGCCCGCTGAAAGTCGGCGAGATCGTCACCGCGAAGATCGAGCGGTCCGATCAGTACGATCTGCACGGCAGCGTCGCCGGATTCTGAACGCGCCTTAGAACCTGACTTGCATAAAGCAGGGCTGTTGCCGCTTCTCGCACGCCACTCTCGTCATGGCCGGGCAAAAGCGCGAAGCGCGTCTTCGCGCTAGATGTCCCGGGCATCCACGTCTTTCTTGCTGAGCGCAACGAAGACGTGGATGCCCGGTACCCGGCTGCGCTAACGCTTCGCCGTTGCTTTCCCATCCTGGCGCGCCGCAGCTTTAGCGGAGGCGGCAAGGCCGGGCATGACGACTGGTAATGCCTAATTCATCGATCGAAACGCCGGTTCAACGATCCACAGCCTGACATCGCGATCCCTGCGGTACGTGAACCGATCCGCGCTTTGGACTCACAAAGCAACGAAGCAATTGGCTGGCTGGCAGCCCGGATCGCAGTGGGATCAAGTATGACTGGCATTGAGAGGACTGGGATTGGCTTTGGCGCATTTAAAGCCGTTGGATGCCTGATCGTATTGTTCACGACGATGCCGGCGTTGGCGCAGACATCTCCGTCGTCATCGACCGAAGCCCGGATGTGGTGCTTTGGCGGAAACAGACATACCCAGGAGCAGCGTATCGGCGGGTGCACCGCCCTGATCGCGGCGAAAGGCACGAGGGCCAGGGACGTCGCAGGCGCCTATCTCAATCGCGGTGCAGACTATCTCGCCAAGCACGACATCGATCGGGCGATCGATGATTTCAGCGAACTGATCCGGCTCGAACCAAAGCGCGGCGGAGCCTACACCAACCGCGGTGAAGCCTATCGCCGCAAGGGCGAGCTCGACCGGGCAATTTCCGACCTTGATCGCGCCATCGAGCTTAACAGGAAGGATGCCTTCGCGTGGTTCAACCGCGGAATCACGTACAGCGACAAGGGCAATCCGGATCATGCGATTGCCGACTACAATCAGGCCATCAAGCTCAAATCCCGCGACGCCTGGTATTACAACAATCGCGGCAATTCCTACATCGACAAGAACGACTTCGATCGCGCGATGGCCGATTACAACCATGCGATCAAGATCGATTCCAAATTCGCGCTCGCCTACTTCAACCGCGGCACCGCCTTTCGAAACCACGGCGACGAGACGCGCGCGCTCGCCGACCTCAACACCTCGATCAAACTCGACTCAAAATACGCCGCCGCCTACGGCAACCGGGCGCGCCTGTTCAGGGACAAGGGCGATATCGAACGTGCGATTGCCGACCTGGATCAATCGCTGCGCCTTGATCCGCGCGGCTATCGCGATGCGTACGCGCGCGGCGATTTGCATTTCGACCGGCACGATTATGCACGTGCCTTGTCCGATTTCGACCGGGCGATCCAGTTCAATCCGAAATACGCCGCCGCGCTCAATGCGCGCTGCATGACGCGCGCCATCGTCGGCAACCCACGCGAGGGACTTGCAGACTGCGACGAGTCGCTCAAGCATCGACCTGATAACGCCTATACGCTCGACAGCCGCGCCTTCTGCCATCTCAAGCTTGGCGAAATCGACGCCGCGATCGCCGGCTACACGGCGGCCCTGAACGTCAATCCGAAGGTTGCGACGGCGCTGTACGGCCGTGGACTTGCGAAGCAAAAACAGGGCGATGCTGCCGGCGCCGACAGCGACATCGCCGCCGCCAAGGCCATCAAGGCCGACATCGCCGACGAATTCCGCCACTACGGGATTAATTGATTTCGGAAACCTGGCGGCGAGCTTCCGCTTGACATGGCCGGCGGTTCGGCTGTATGGGCCATCGCCATGAAACTGAACCGGACCAACCGCCGCGCCTGCCTGCGTCGTCGCTCCAGCGACGATGGGTTGCGCCGTGTCCGACGACAACGCTGATCAGCTAGTTTCAGCCAAGTTTTCGAGAAGGCCGCACCCTCAAAAGTGCGGCCTTCTTGCGTTTCGGCCCACCTTTCACCCCAGCACCATCAAGAGGAGATCGACATGACTGACGCCACCCATCCGTTCGACGCGCTGATGGAGATTACCGCTCGCCCGCCGGTGGTGTTCGTCCGCGGGGCGGGCTCCTATCTCTGGGACGACTCCCGCAAGCGCTATCTCGACTTTGTGCAGGGCTGGGCCGTCAACGCGCTCGGCCATTCGCCGCCGGCCGTTGCGGAAGCGCTTGCCGCACAGGCCAACCGGCTGCTGACGCCGAGCCCCGCTTTCTACAATGAGCCCAGCCTCAAGCTCGCCAAGGCGCTGGTCGCCAATAGCTGCTTCGATCAGGTGTTCTTTGCCAATTCCGGCGCCGAAGCCAATGAAGGCGCGATCAAGCTGGCCCGGAAATTCGGATCGCTCTACAAGAACGGCGCGTATGAAATCATCAGCTTTGTCGGCGGATTTCATGGCCGCACGCTCGCAACCATGTCGGCCTCGGGCAAGAAGGCCTTTGAGCCGCTGTTCGAGCCGAAGGTTACCGGCTTCCCGAAGGCGCAGCTCAACGACCTCGATTCCGTCAAGCGGCTGATCTCGAACAAGACAGTCGCCGTGATGCTGGAGCCGATCCAGGGCGAAGCCGGCGTATGGCCTGCGACCGATCAATTCCTCAGGGAGTTGCGGGCACTGACAAAGGAGCGCGGGCTGCTGCTCATCGTCGACGAGATCCAGACCGGTATGGGGCGGACCGGCAAACTGTTTCACTATGAGCATGCCGGAATCGAACCCGACATCATGACGCTCGGTAAAGGCATCGGCGGCGGCGTGCCGCTGGCCGCATTGTTGGCGACCGACTATGCGTCCTGTTTCGAGCATGGCGACCAGGGCGGCACCTTCAACGGCAACCCGCTGATGTGCGCCGCCGGCCTTGCGGTGCTCGAGTACGTGGCAAAGCCGGAATTCTTGAAGGCGGTGACGGATGCCGGGCTGTTTCTTGAAAGCGAACTGCAAAAGCTGTCCGCCCGGCACGGCCTCGGCGAGGTGCGCGGCCGCGGCCTGCTTCTGGCGCTCGATCTCAAACTGCCGATCGGCGCCTCCATCGTGGCCGAAGCGTTCGCGGACGGCGTGCTGATCAACTCGCCGCAGCCCGACGCGCTGCGCTTCATGCCGGCGCTCAACGTCACGCACGAGGAGATATCGCTGATGATCGATTGCCTCGATGCGATCCTGGTGAAGGCAGGTGCTGCGAGGCGGGTCGCATAAGCCGCGACGGGGAGCCGCGCGGCGTTGCTGGCGCGGCTCCCGGACACGTAATCGGAGAGATGGACGTGACCAGACCACACCCAGAGATCAGACTACTCACTTGCACCGATGTCCTGGCTTACAGGGACATCCGCCTCGAGGGTCTGCGCCAGCATCCGGAGCGTTCGCCTCGACGTTCGAGGATGAGCGGGACAGGCCGCTGGACTGGTTCAAGGAGCTGATCACGCAGTCGCGGATCTTCGGCGCGGTCCTCGCGCCAGGGCTGGTCGGCGTCGTCGGGCTGCGCTCGAATGCCGACGCCAAGCTGCGCCACAAGGCCATGATCTGGGGCATGTATGTGCGGCATGAGGCCCGCCAGCACGGCATCGGCGAACGCCTCATCGATGCTGCCGTGGCGTATGCGTCCAGTCATGTCGAGCAGCTTCAGCTCGCCGTCGTCACCGAGAACGAGGCCGCGCGCCGGCTCTATGCCAAGGCGGCCTTTATCGAGTACGGCCATCAGATCAACGCGCTGAAGCACGGCGAGCGCTACTACGACGACATCCTGATGGTGAAATTCCTCGGGGCTTGAAGGTGCGGTCGGTTCACCCGCCCCTTGAGGGATCCGAGACGAGCGAAGCTCGCTCGTGGGTCGACGCTCATG
>NZ_LLXZ01000082.1:7619-17622 GCF_001440395.1 Bradyrhizobium jicamae
GCTCACATTGCGCTGCGCTCCATGTGAGCCGACCCGCCCCCTCAAGGGGCGGGTGAACAGCCCCGCTGCTCTCGCAATGACGGCAGACACCCTACGGCCGCAAAATCGCAGCCCCGGTCGTCGCTCGGCTCTCGAGCTCGGTATGCGCCTTCGCCGCATCCTTCAGCGCATAGGCATGGTTGATCGGCACGTGGAGCTTGCCGTTGATGACGGCGGCAAACAGCGTGTCGGCGCCTTCGAGCAGCTCCTTGCGGGTCGAGACGTAGTCATTGAGCTTCGGCCGCGTCGCGAACAGGGAGCCGTGATTGTTGAGCTCGGCGAGCGGGAATGGCGGCACCGGGCCGGAGGCGTTGCCGAAACTGACGAACAGGCCGCGTGGCCGCAGGCACGACAGCGAACCCGGGAAAGTGGTCTTGCCGACCCCGTCATAGACGACGTCGCACAGCTCGTTGCGGCTGATCTGCTTGACCCGCGCGACGAAGTCTTCCTCGTTGTAGAGAATGACGTGGTCGCAGCCGTTGGAGAGCGCGAGGTCGGCCTTAGCCTTGGAGCCGACGGTTCCGATCACATGCGCGCCAAGCGCCTTCGCCCACTGGCAGGCCAGAAGGCCGATGCCGCCGGCCGCAGCGTGGATCAGCACACGATGGCCCGGCTCGACCTTGAAGGTCTTGTGCAGGAGGTACCAGACCGTCAGCCCCTTGAGCATCAGGACCGCACCCTGCTCGTAGGTAATGTGGTCGGGCAATTTGACCAGCTTGTCCGCCGGGATCACCCGCTCCGAGGCGTAGCCGCCGAGCGTGAAATAATAGGCGACGCGATCGCCGGGGTGAAAATTGGTGACGCCGGGCCCGACGGCCACCACCTCGCCCGCGGCCTCGTTGCCCGCGATGAACGGCAGCCCGGGCGCCTTGTAGAGGCCGGTGCGGAAATAGACGTCGATGAAGTTCAGGCCGACGGCGTGCTGGCGGATCCGGACCTCGCCCGCTGCAGGCGCCGCCACGTCCACGTCTTCATACACCAGGGCTTCCGGACCCCCTACCTTGTGCACGCGCACGGCCTTGGTCATGACAGCCTCTCCCTCGGTATTCCCTGAAACGCCTAGCCTGAAGGCGAAACGAAAGCCATCGCCGGCCGGATGTCAACTCACCCCCGGCTCCTGGCGGCTTTCTTGCGGTTGCGCCGGGCGAGCACGTTGAACAGTTCGACCGCAGCTGCGAACAACATGGCGAAATAGATGTAGCCGCGCGGAATATGGAATTTGAATCCATCCGCCACCAGCGCCACGCCGATCAGCACCAGGAACGCCAGCGCCAGCATCTTGGTCGTCGGATGATCGGCCACGAACTTCGCTACCGGGCCAGAGGAAATGTACATGACGGCGCAGGCGATCACCACCGCGGCAACCATGATTTCGATATCCTGTGCCATACCGATCGCCGTGATGATTGAGTCCAGCGAGAACACGATGTCGATGATGATGATCTGCATGATCGCCATCAGGAATACGCTGGCCCTTGGCTGGGTATCCGCCTCGCCGTGGCTGGCCTCGACCTCGGCATGGATTTCATGCGTTGCCTTCGCGATCAGGAAAGCGCCGCCGGCAATCAGGATGATGTCCCGCCAGGACAGGTCGACGCTCTTCACCGTCACGACGGGCTCCGTCAGGCCGATCAGCCACACCAACAGGCTGAGCAGTACGATGCGGAACACCAGCGCCAGCAGCAGGCCGATCTGGCGCGCGCGCTTGGCTTGCGCGGGCGGGATGCGCGATACGATCACCGAAATGAAGATGACATTGTCGATGCCGAGGACGATCTCCAGCGCCGTCAAGGTCACCAGCGCTGCCCAGGCTTCCGGGCTCGTCAATAATTCCATCATGCTCTGAACGACTTTATCTGCCGGATCACTGCGTCGCTTCCTACAATGTAGGCGGCAATGGCGCAAAGCCCGAAGACGATCGGTGCGCCCACGTTGAAGTCATAGGCGATCGTATACATGGCAAGCACGGCCCAGGCGGCGACGAGCCACAGGGTCAGCCAGCGCAGACGTACGACGCGGACCGGATGCAGGACGTGAAACGGAGCGAATGTCAGAGCGATCAGGACGGCTATTCCGAGAGTTGACAGGATCGGCGGTGGATGCAGCAAGAACAAATAAAACGCCGCCGCGTTCCACAATGCCGGAAAACCGCGGAAGTGATTATCCGACGCCTTCATGCGCCGGTCCGCGAAATAGAGCGCGCCCGACACCACGATGCCGACGCCAAGTATGGGCGCCGCCACCGGCAGCAATAAGCGGCTCGTGGCAATGGCATAGGCGGGAACGAAGACGTAGGTCACGAAATCGACGACGAGATCGAGCACCTCGCCCGACCAGTTCGGCTGCAGCCGCTCGACATCCAGTTTTCGCGCCAGCGGGCCGTCGATCGCATCGATGATCAGGGCGACGCCGAGCCAGCCGAACATGCTCGCCCAATGCTCGCGCACGGCCTCCAGCATCGCAAGCAACGCGATGCCCGCGCCCAGCGCGGTGAAGATGTGCACGGCGAATGCGGCGGTCCGCATTCGGCTGGTTGCAGGCGTGGAATCTGGCTCGCTGGTCTGGTCCATTGCTCCGGCAGTGCTATCAGGAATCGCTCCGATTTGCATATCGGCGATTGCGGCGTTCCGCCGCGCGATTGGGCGGAAACATTTCGGCCGGTTGATGGCTTGAAAATGCCGGCCCGAACGTCAATTGTCCTTGATATGAACGACGCATCTCAAGTTTATGACGCCGCCGTGATCGGCGGCGGACCGGCCGGATTGACCGCCGCTGTCGCGCTGGCCGCAACCGGCGCAAGGATCGCCCTGCTCGCCCGCCGCGTGCCCTATGCCGACAACCGCACGACAGCACTGTTGGGAGCATCCACCGACCTGCTGGAGCGGCTGGACGTCTGGCCGCGCTGCCGCGACAAGGCGGCTGCCCTGCGGACCATGCGCCTCGTCGACGACACCGGCCGGCTGATCCGCGCGCCTGAAGTGCGCTTCGCCTCGGACGAGATCGGTCTCGACCAGTTCGGCTACAACATCGACAACCGTTCGCTGATGGTTGCCCTGGAAGAGCGCGCCGCAGAACTTTCGAACCTGACCCGGTTTGACGATGAGGCTGAAACGATCGACCCGCAGGATGCGTTCGTTACCATCAGCACCGGCAAGGGCAGCCAGCTCGCCGCGCGGCTGGTGATCGGCGCCGACGGACGGCAATCGCCCTCCCGCGAGGCAGCCGGCATCGCAATCAGCCGCCGCGACCTGCATCAGTCGGCGCTGACCTTCAACATCTCCCATTCGCGCCCGCACCACGGCATTTCCACCGAGTTTCATACCGCGCAAGGTCCGTGCGTGTTCGTGCCCCTGCCCGGCAGCCGCTGCAGCGTGGTGTGGGTTGCGTCGACCCGGGAAGCCGAGCGGCTGATGTCGCTCAGCGACGAAGAACTATCGGAGGCCGCGGAAAAACAGTCGCACTCCATTCTCGGCCGCATTCAGGTCGAAGCGGGCCGCAACCTGTTTCCGCTGACGATCGAGCGTCCCGACCAATTCGCTAGCCTTCGTGTTGCGCTGGTCGGCGAGTCCGCCCATGTGGTGCCGCCGATCGGCGCGCAGGGCCTCAACATGGGATTGCGCGATGCGGCCGATATCGCCGACATCGCCGGCGATGCGCTCTCGCGCGGCGAAGATCCGGGGGCGCCGGCGGTGCTGGCGCGCTATCAGTCTGCCCGCCGTGCCGATGTCGCGAGCCGGCTGATTGCGATCGACGTCGCCAACCGCTCGCTGCTCAGCGATTTCCTGGGCATGCAATCGCTCCGCGCCGCGGGCATGCACCTGCTCGGCTCGTTCGGACCGCTGCGGCGGCTCGCCATGCGCGAGGGGCTGGCGCCGACCTGGAAGCGCGTGAGCTAGCTCCGGACGCCAGCCGTAGCCCGGGCGAGCGACCTGTCCGCCGAAGCTCAACGAGCGTAGGCGGAAGCGACCCCGGGGCCGGTCCCGCATATCGCTCCGCTCATGCGGGCTACGTCTGTCTACTTTGCATGGGGTTGTTTTCGCGATTTTGTATCTCAGCACCACGCCTACGGAAACACCAGCCGACCGCTCTGGATGATCCACATCACGCTGGTCAGCGTGACAACGGAGGCGAAGGTCCCGATCAGGACGGCCACCGACGCCGGCTCGATCCAGGTGTTGTTCTGCCGGGCCATCACGAACACGTTCAGTGCCGGCGGCAGCGCCGCCATCAGCACGGCGGTCGCCGCCCAGGGCTGTGCGAACGGGCCGAACAGCAGCATCAGGCCGAACACGATCAGCGGATGGATCAGGAGCTTGATCGCGATCACGCCGGGCACCTCCCAGGGCACGCGATCGAACGGGCGCAGCGCCACGGTCACGCCCAGCACGAACAGCGCCGTCGGCGCGGCGGCGTTCTGCAGAAACAGCAGCGTGCGGTCGAGCGCCGTCGGCAGCGGGATATGGAAGGCCGCCACGAGCGCTCCCAGCACCGCCGACATGATCAGCGGGTTCATCGCGATCTGCCGCGCGGCGATGCCGATCGCATGCAGGAACGATTTGTGCTCGCGATCGGTCAGCGCCATCAGCAGCGGCACGATCGTGAACAGGAAAATGCTGTCGCAGCAGAAGATCAGCGCGGTCGGCGCGGCCGCCTTGGCGCCAAGCACCGCCAGCGCCAGCCCGGGGCCCATATAGCCGATATTGCCGTAAGCGCCGGCAAGCCCCGCCATGGTGGCCTTGCGCAACGACAGCTCACCGATGACCCGGCCAGCCACCATCGCAAGGATGAAGGCACTGATGGTCGCAAGCGTGGTGGCGATCAGGAACGGCGGGTTGTTCAGCTCGGAAAACGGCGTCTCCGACATGATCCGGAACAGCAGCGCCGGCAGCGAGACGTAGAGCAGGAAGAAGTTCATCCAGCTCAGGCCGATTCCGGCAGCCCCCGGGTCTTGCCGCAGGCGAAGCCGATAAAAATCAATCCAAAATAGGGGAGCGCAAGGTTGAGGATATCGACCATCTCGGAAGCGTCTTTTTGTCAGTGATTTCGGGAGGATGGCGCCAGAAATGGCCATTACAGGTAAAGGTTAACTCGTTCTATTGCCCCTAGCATCGGCCACAATCATGGTCTATTCGACGGGACATGATCAAAGCGCGCACCGCCAAATTTCAGATCGGGCAGATCGTCCGCCACCGGGTGTTTTCATTCCGCGGCGTGATTTTCGACATCGATCCGGAATTCAACAATACCGAGGAATGGTGGTTGTCGATCCCCGAGGAGGTTCGGCCTCACAAGGATCAGCCGTTCTATCACCTGCTCGCGGAAAACTCAGAGTCCGAATACGTCGCCTATGTCTCGGAGCAGAATCTGCTGCCGGACGATTCCGGCGAGCCGATCCGGCATTCGCAGGTGGCCGAGATCTTCGTGAAGGACAAGTCGGGCGGCTACCGCCCGCGCAATCCGTCGCTGAACTAGCCGTCTTGCCTGCAACGAACTAGCGATCGCTGTTCGCGACAAAAAAAGGCGCCCGTGTCGGGCGCCTTTTGTTTAGTTGAATGGTGCGGCTGTTATTTCGTCGCCGGATTGGCGCCGCCGGGCGCGGCGCCCTCAAGCTTCTTGCGCTGCTCTTCAGCCCGCTTCTGCAGCTCTTCCTGCAGCTTCTTCTGGTTTTCCTCGAACTGCTTCGGATCGGTCGGCGGACCGTCATAGGCCTTGGCGAATTCGCCCGCGAGCGGCAGCGGCAGCGTCAGTGGCGCGCCGTTGGAATTGATCGCCTGAACAACGAGATTCTGGCCCTTCTTCAGGCTGGCGATCAGCTCAGGGGTCGCTTCGTAGTCGGACATGCAGCCGTTCTGGAAGCAGATGACGTAGGGGCCCTGCAGCGGCGCATTGCTGTCGACGATGATCCGGGTTCCGTGGACGAGCTGCATGCCGAGTGGCAGCGTCACGCGTAGGAGCTTTTTCGGCTCGCCTTCCGGCTCGATGATGACGGCGGCGATCACGGGCTGGCCCGATTCGATGCGGCCGTCCTTGCCGGTGAAGCAAACCTGCTTGGCGCCGGCTTCCTGACCCTTGAGGCAGAACTTGGTCCAGGGCGCATAGATCAGCTGGACCTGCTGTTCCTGCGGCTGGGGGGCAGCGGCGGCAGGGGCGCCAGCCGCGGGGGCCTGCGGGGCGGGCGCAGGAGCCTTCGGAGCAGCCTTGGGAGCCGCCCTCGGAGCGCCAGGCGCCGGCGCAGGTGCCTGGGCCTGCGCACCCGACGCGATCAACGTTGCCGACAGTGCCGAGGCCGCCAACAGGGCTAGGATCTGCCCACGCGGCCGGACCGACCCGGCCAAGATACGGAAATTCATTGCGGAAAACCCTTTCTGAACCGGAGCGCCCGAAACCGCTGCAGACGCCGACACCTCTACCCGCGCTGAGGCGGCTATCTCGTTGGCAATTGAGGCGGATACGTGACAGGCGTTCCCGCTGGCATCAACTGCCCGCCTTCAATACAGCGGCAGTCGAAAAGATCAATGCCGACAAGCATCTTTGGTGTTCCCCGCAGGACGGGGCCAAAGCCTATGGTAAAGCTTTTCGGTGTGCATTTTCGAATCAAATCGCTATCCGTCAATGACCGCCTTTAGGCGTATCTCTCTGCGTGTGCTGGCCGGTATCACCCTCGCGTTGGGTGTGGCGCGGCTCAGCGCTGCGACGGCGGCCGAAACCCACGCGCTGGCGATGCACGGGACGCCCGCTTTGCCCGCCGGATTTACCCACATGCCCTATGCCAATCCGGATGCGCCGAACGGCGGGCGGCTGGTCTGGGGCGTCCTTGGAACGTTCGACAGTCTCAATCCCCTGATCGTCCGTGGCATCGCGGTTCAGCAGGTCAGGGGCTTTGTGGTCGAGAGCCTTTTGGCACGCGGCAATGATGAGGCGTTCACGCTCTATGGCCTGCTCGCCAGGAGCGTCGAGACCAACGACGCACGCAGCTACGTCACCTTCCGCCTTGACCCCAAGGCACGCTTCTCCGACGGCGAACCGGTCACGGCAGAGGATGTACTGTTTTCATGGGCCCTGCTGCGCGACAAGGGCCGCCCCAATCACCGCCAGTATTATTCCAAGGTCGCAAAGGCCGAAGCGCTCGACCCGCTCACGGTGCGTTTCGATTTCGGCGGCACCAACGACCGCGAACTGCCGCTGATCCTCGGCCTGATGCCGGTCCTGCCCCGGCATGCCGTCGATCCCGCCACGTTCGAGGAAACCACGATGACCGGACCGGTCGGTTCCGGTCCCTATCGCGTCACATCAGTCAAGCCGGGAGCCAGCGTCACGCTGACCCGCAATCCCGACTATTGGGGCCGCGACCTGCCCGTAAATCGGGGTCTATGGAACTTCGACGAGATCAGGCTCGACTTCTACCGCGAGTCCAATGGCCTGTTCGAGGCGTTCAAGCGCGGCCTCTACGATTTTCGCGTCGAGCACGAACCGCTGCGCTGGCACGAGGGCTACGACTTTCCGGCGGCCCGCAGCGGCGAGGTGATCCGCGACACCATCAAGACCGGAATGCCGCAGCCGGCGGAATTCCTCGTGTTCAACACGCGGCGTCCGGTGTTTTCGGACATCCGCGTGCGACAGGCGCTGACGCTGCTGTTCGACTTCGAGTGGATCAACCGCAACTACTTTTTCGGACTCTATGCCCGCACGCCGGGCTTCTTCGCGGGATCCGAACTCTCCGCCTACACCCGCCCCGCCGACGCACGCGAGCGCGAACTCTTGAAACCGTTCGCCGAGCGCATCCGCCCCGATATTCTCGACGGCACGTATCGCCTGCCCGTCACCGACGGATCGGGCCGCGATCGCACAACGTTGCGCCAGGCGCTGAACTTGCTGTCGGAGGCCGGCTACGATCTCGATGGAGCCGTGCTGCGGCAGCGTTCGACCCGGACGCCGCTCACCTTCGAAATCCTGGTCACGACGCGCGACCAGGAGCGGATCGCACTGGCCTATCAGCGCGACCTCAAGCGCGCCGGCATCGAGGTCAGCGTGCGCGCCGTCGATCCCGTACAGTTCGACCAGCGCCGGCTCGGCTATGAGTTCGACATGCTGCAGAACCGCTGGGATCAGTCGCTGTCTCCCGGCAACGAGCAGTCGTTCTACTGGGGCAGTGAGGCCGCCGACATTCCCGGTACACGGAATTACATGGGAGCCAAGGAGCCGGCCATCGACGCCCTGATCGCGGCGCTGCTCGAGGCGCGCGAGCGTCCGGCCTTCGTCTCCGCGGTGCGGGCGCTCGATCGCGTTTTGATCTCGGGCTTCTACGCAATTCCGGTGTTTAACGTGCAGGAGCAATGGATCGCGCGCTGGAATCGGGTAGAACAACCTGTGGCGACCGCGTTGACGGGCTATCTGCCGGAAACCTGGTGGCAGAAGCCGGAAGCGAAGTGAAGTTAGTGGCGTACCCAAGTAGCTTGCCTGAGTAGCTTGCCTGAGTAACCTGCCCGAGTAACTCGCCCAACTGACACAACCCTCGTGATAGAACCGAAGTAACGCCGTGACCCAGCCGACCGCTTCGCCGACGCTCGATACGCTATTCAAACGGAACCTGGCACGGCAGCCGGACGCGCTGGCGCTGGTCGATCCTCCCAACAAGCCGCGCATCACCGGCCAGCCACCGAAACGTCTCACCTTCGCGCAGGCCGACCGCATGATCTCGTCGCTGGCCGCGCACTTCATCGAATCCGGCTTGCCGTCCAATTCCGTGATCGCAGTTCAACTGCCGAACACCATCGAATTCGCGCTCACGGTGCTCGCCGCCTATCGCGCCGGCCTCGTCGTCGCGGTGCTGCCGTTGCTCTGGCGGCAATCCGAACTGACCATGGCGCTCAACCGCACCGCCGCGCGGGCGATCGTGACCTCGGGCAAGATCGACGGCGTGATCTATTCGGACCTCGCCATGAACGCCGCTGCCGAGGCGTTCTCGATCCGCCATGTCTGCGGCTTCGGCAGCGACCTGCCCGAAGGCATGGCCTCGCTCGACAACGCCATCTTCCGGGAATCCCCGACCACGCGCGCCGTGATCCAGGACGGCCGCAAGGCAGCGCTGATTTCCTTCGACGTCACCGCGGACGGCTTCCGGCCGGTCCCGCGCGCCCATCTCGGCCTGATTGCGGGCGGCCTTTCCATGTCGCTCGAAAGCGACGTGCCGCAGGGCGCCACCATCCTGTCGGCGTTCTCGCCGATGTCGTTTGCCGGCCTCGCCTCCTCGCTGGCGATCTGGCTGCTGTCCGGCGGAACGCTGGTGCTGCACCACCCCTTCGACGATGAGGTGCTGGAGCAGCAGATCACCGAACAGTCCTGCGACACGCTGATTGCACCTGCCCAACTGGCGCTCCGGCTGGACGAGTTGGATCTCGCCGCGCGGATGCCAAGCCTGCGCAATGTCATAGGCCTGTGGCGCACGCCGGAGCAGGTCGGCTCCAGCGCGGGCTGGTCCGCGCAACAGGCGACGCTGACGGATGTCTATCTGTTCGGCGAGGCCGGATTGTTCGGCGCCCGCCGGATCGCGGAGGATGGCTCGCCGGCCCTGATCAAACCCGGCCCGCACGGCGCGCCGCGGGACTTGCCGGGATCGTCGATCGCGGGCGACATTCTCGTGACGCCGCGCGGAACGTTGGGATTGCGCGGTCCGATGGTGCCGGTTGCGGCTTACGCCCCGCCTCCGCCGCCGAGCGACTCCCTGATCGCGTCGCCGCCGCGCGACTATGTCGACACGGATTACGCGGCGCGGCTGGACCGCGTCACCGGCGCCGTCCATATCACCGCGCCGCCGTCCGGCGTCATGGCCGTCGGCGGCTACCGGTTCCTGGCGCAGGACCTGCAGGAATGGGCGCGACGGCTCGGCCAGGGCGCGCTCCTGACCGCGTTGCCGGACCGCATCAGCGGCCATCGGCTGGCGGGGCGCGCCCTCGACAACGCGCGC
>NZ_LLXZ01000083.1 GCF_001440395.1 Bradyrhizobium jicamae
CGCCACGTCACATAGGTGACGAACAGCCCTTCGAGGGTGGCGACGGCAATCGCGAATTCGTGGAACAGGTGATTTTCGAATTTTAGCGTGGGATTCTGCTGGAAATGCAGGTAAGCGATGAACTGGGCGGGCATCAGGGCGAAGGCGATGAGGAGAAGGCGCATATACGCCTGTGTGATCAGCCGGAGCGCGTTGGTCGGTTCGTGTACAGCAAGATTGGTGCTCATATGCATACACCGTCTCCCATGATGACCTGCGGTCGTTTCATGGACTCTTGAGCGTCTGCGCGGGATACTCTGGCCCAGAGCACCTTCGGTCCCTGCTGTACCACTCAGATGAAGGAGCCACAGTGCGTCGCGTCGGAAGGCCATTCAACAAGCAGGCGCGCGCAATAACCGCTGCTGACCGGTGCTTTCCGTCCATCTGCTGCACCCGTCGAACAGTCGGCGGCGCCGATAGGATCGGCCTTGTCGTCCAGAAGCGGCCCAGGTCCCGCGGCTGGGATCAGCAGGCTGTGGGCTACATTTTATGTGTTCGAGCCCATCACGTTCAGCCTACCCGCTCCGCTGACGGTCAGCGTGTCGTGTGTGTGTGTTCAGCAGATGGTCCCAGCTGCTGCTGCGAGTTGTTACGGTCTGCGGGGCGTTCGAAAACGCACCATTGGAAGACGAGAGAATCACGAGCCCGTTGAGGAAAGGATTCTGCGTATTACCGTACTCATCCGTCTGCCTGCAGCCCGCCGGTAGCGCCGCCGCGACAATGGTCCGTCACTGGTTCGGCTCCGAACCAACACGCGTGATGTGCAACACGCGTAAGCGTCAGCACACTTTGATTGGCGAGTTTCTCGTAGACCATCTGAGGCCTCCTTCGTGTGGAATATCCCTGCCTTGCACAACCGAAGCCGTTAGCATACCTAACCCTGTTGAGTTAGCCGCCTACCAAACCTTGTAGGTTTCTAACGCAAAGGTCGGCCGGCAAGCGCTTCAATTGCGATGCTGGCACGCAACTTGCTGCGCTATGACGACATCACCGAATTCCGTTCCAACCACCACCCCCGGTGATGTAGGGCGGGCTCGCCTCAGGCGGTCCGCTCGCTCAAAGATGCATGCTGGTGTGTTGCGTAATGAAACCACATGTTCGAGCTGCTGCGGCAGCAACCGCATTTGCGCACGGCCTTCGCCGCGATGTTGTGAGCGT
>NZ_LLXZ01000084.1 GCF_001440395.1 Bradyrhizobium jicamae
CGCCGCGTTGCCCGCGGTCGCGGGGGCTGCCGGCGCCGGGCTTTGGGCGGCGGCGGTCTGGGGCTGGGCGCCCGGGTTGATCCAGCAGGCATGGATCCGGCTGGAGAGCGTTTCGGCGACCTTGGGGTCGATCTGCCCGCCGAACCGGGTCAGGCAGCGGAAGGCGGCCTGGACATGCCCGCCGGGGCAGCCGAAGCGGTCGTACAGGTCGAGATGGCGGAACGCGGTGTCGAGGTCGTCGCGCCACATCAGGCTGACCACGCGCCGGCCAAGCCAGACGCATTCCGGGTTGCCGGCCGGGCCGTTGATGGCCTGCGACGCCTCGACGAATTCGTCGGCCTTGCGCTGGTTGTCCTTGGTGGCGTCCGGATTGGCGGCCTGCTGTTTGCCTTGATCCTGCGGGGTCGGGGTGCCGCTCTGGGCCAATGCGCCAGCCGATCCGATCAGGAGGGCCAGGCCGGCAGCGGCAAAGCGCCTCAAAACCGCAACTCTTGGATCACGCACCCGTCGACGCATACATTCCCCGATCAGTTTCCTGCCGCAAAGGGCGGCTGGTGTGTTGGTCTCGGCTTGTTGCCGCCCAAATTCGTCCCCATTGCGGCGGACATATCAGACGATTCACATGACGGGTATTTCAGATTTTGTCCAGCAAAGTCACGTCTTTATCGCAGGGGTGGTAAAACTGCCGCAGGGTGTGAAGCGCAATAGGGTTATACTCCATCTTGGCAGAACGTCGGTGAACGGGTAATCGACGGGCCCCGCCCGGAGGATGGAACCGATTTCACTTCGTACGCCGCTGGCGCTTCTCCTTTCATCGCTCGCTATGATCGCGGCCCTGTGGTGGTGGCTTGCCACGCCGATTACCCTTGCGCGTGCGCCGATCGATCCGAACGCAAAGCTGCAATGTGTTTCCTACGCTCCGTTCCGCGGCGCGCAGACGCCGCTGATTCCCACCACGCAGATCCCTCCCGAACAGATCGCGCAGGATCTGGCGCAACTCGCCAAGATCACCGATTGCGTGCGGACCTATTCGATCGAGAACGGGCTCGATCAGGTCCCGGCGCTGGCCGCCAAGGTGGGGCTGAAGGTGATCCAGGGGATCTGGCTGTCGAGCAACCGGACCAAGAACCTCGCCCAGATTGCGGTTGCGATCGAACTGACCAAGGAACATCCTGCTACCATCACCGCGCTGGTGGTCGGCAACGAGGTGCTGCTGCGCGGCGAGATGACGACTTCAGACCTCGCCGCCAACATCCGCTCGGTCAAGTCGCGGGTCACCGTGCCCGTGACCTATGCCGACGTCTGGGAGTTCTGGCTGCGCAACCGCGAAATCTATGACGCCGTCGACTTCGTCACGATCCACATCCTGCCTTACTGGGAAGACATCCCTGTGCGCGCGAAGTTTGCCGCCAGTCACGTCGACGATATCCGCAAGCGCATGGCGGTGGCGTTTCCTGCCAAGGAAATCCTGATCGGCGAGACCGGCTGGCCGAGTGCGGGGCGGATGCGCGAAGGCGCGCTGCCCTCGCGCACCAACCAGGCCCGCGTGGTGTCCGAGATCCTCGATCTCGCCAAGCGCGAAAAGTTTCGGGTCAATTTGATCGAGGCCTATGACCAGCCCTGGAAGCGCCAGCTCGAGGGCACCGTCGGCGGCTATTGGGGCATGATCAATGACGCGCAGCGGGCGTTGAAATATCCACCCGGCGAGCCGATCAGCAATTTTCCGTTCTGGAAATTGCAGATGGGCTCCGGGATGGCACTCAGTTTCTTCGTGTTCATGGCTGGCTGGCTGACGCTGCGGCGGCGGCCGTGGAAACCTGGCCTGGCCGCCTGGGTCGTGGTCGGGACATCGGCCACGACCGCCGGCATGCTGCTCGGGATCGCCGCCGACAAGATGTTCTACGAGAGCTACGGCGTCGGCGGCTGGCTGCAATGGGGCGCGCTGTTGGCGGCCGCCATCGCCTCGCCGATGCTGTGCGCGAACGCGGCGATGTCGGGCCGGCCGCTGCCGACCTTCCTCGAACTGCTCGGGCCGCGCGACTTCCGGACCAAGTCGGTGCTGACGGCGTTGCTCGGCTTCGTGCTTGTCGTCACCACGCTGATTGCGGCGGGGACCGCGCTCGGCTTTGCGTTCGATCCGCGCTACCGCGATTTTCCCTTCGCCTCGCTGACCATGGCGGTGGTGCCGTTCGCGGCGCTGATGCTGCTGAACCGGCCGAAGGAGGGCGCGCGCCCGATCGCCGAATCCGCATTCGCCGGTCTGCTGGTCACGGCCGCGCTGTTCATGGGCGTCAACGAGGGCAGCCAGAACTGGCAGTCGATGTGGACCTGCGCGATCTATTTGCTGCTGGCGCTTACGCTGTGGCGGGCGCGGGCCGTGCAAATCCCAAAATGAGCAGGCCGATCGCCAGTCCCGACAGCACGATATTGTAGAGCACGATCCCGAATCCCGCCGCGATCAGCCCGCCGGTCAAGAGCACGATCGACGGCCGCATCACGTGAAGCGTTGCGATCACCACCGCGGTGATGCCGAACACCGAATTCTTGAACAGATAGGTCGCAAGCGTCCGCGACTTGCACAGCATGCTTTGCAGGCCGGCGTCGCAGGCAAGCGCAACGGTCGAGAACTCGACCGCGAGGTAGCGCAGATAAAGCGCGTAGCCGACGGTGACGAAACCGACCACCAACAGGAACTGGACTTGATAGGGCGTAAGCCGGAACGGGGATTTTTTCATCGCGGCAATATGGTCGGGATTGGCTTTGGGGACAAGCGTTCCGCTGGGCCAGGAATGCGGATCAAGGATTTCGTATAACGCTTTGTAGTCGCAAGTCTATTGCGTGTTCTTCCTGCCGAGGATGTTCGACAATGTCGCCTGCGTCGCCGGCGGCGGAGGTTCCGGCTTCTTCTGCGCTTCCTCGACGACCGCCGGCCGCTTGGCGACGGCGCGCCGGCGCTGGAGCGGCTTGGCAGCGGTCGGCGCCTCATCGTCGGGTTTGAATGACAGCCGCTGGCCGTCAAAGATCGCTGTCTCGCAGGGACGGTTGTTTTCGGTCAGAACGGCGCAGATCTTCGCGGCGGCGCCGGCATCGTTCAGCGGACCCGCGACCAGCCGAAGCTGCATGCCGAGGCCGGTCGTGCTTTCCTTGATGACGATGATCGGGCGCAGCGCCGTCAGCGGTGCGTTCGATCTCGACTTCAACAGCCCGCGCCACAGCGCGCGCAGGCCATTCACCGAATTGGCAGTGCCGAGATCGACGCCGAACTCGGTCCGCTGCAGCGAGACTTTCGGCGCCGTCTCTTCGTCCGCATCTGGTGGTGCCGACGCCACGACGTCGGGGATCGGGCTCGCGATAACCGAGTTCAGCGCCTTGCCCGGCTCAATCAGTCTGCCGGCCGCGGGATCCGGCGGGGCCATCATCGACTGCGTGGCCATCAGCGGCGTGGCCGGCGAGGGCTTGGCTGGCTCAACCTTGAGCATATCAGCCTTTGCCATTTCCGGCTTGGCGCTATCGGTCTTGATGGCCTCGGCCTTGGCGGCATCCTTTGCCGGAGGCGGGGCTGGCTCGGCGACGGCGGGCGCTGCGGCCGGGGCGGTGGCGACCGGCGCGACGGATGGCGATGGCTGCGGGCTGGCCGGCGGTTCCGCATTGGCCACGGGTGGTGGCGCGGAAGCAGGACCCTGCTTGGCGATGGCGCCGGTGACGGACTCGAGCCCATGTTCCAGGCTGGTGACGCGGGCATATAGCCTGTCGCGGTCGCCATTGAGCGTCTCGATCGCGGCGGTGAGCCGCCGCGCCTCGTTCTGGGTCTCCCTGGCGACCGTCTGGATCTGCTGTGCCTGCCGGGCCAGGTCGGCGGAAGCGACCTGCTCGCGGCTCAAGCCGAACGACGACTGGTTGGCCATCACGGCCAGAACCACCGCGCCCGTGGCGCCAAAACCCCAGGAGGCGATCCGCCACAGGGCGCGGCGGTCGAATTCATCTTCGTCGGCCAGCAGGTTGCTGAGCACGCCGCTGCTGTCGTCGGCCTCGAAGTCCGGAAGATGGTCTGGTTTTTTGGCCAAGCGCCCTCGGCCCTCCTCAAGGCCCGCCGAATCACCCGTCAAACACTAACAGGAAAAGCCCCGCCCACTTGTATCTGGCGGTTTTCGGGCGGCGAATCGGTTTCATCTCCGGGGGAAAACAATTAAGACGGCCTGATACTTTCCGTCATGGCCGGGCTTGTCCCGGCCATCCACGTCTTCTTGCTTGAACAAAGACGTGGATGCCCGGCACAAGGCCGGGCATGACGAGCTAGGCGAAAGCGCCCGATTTCGTTCGGCTGCTAGTCAGAATCTGAGGACCCGAATGACCGCTCGATCCAGCCTGACTGTCGTGCTTGCGGCCGGTGAGGGCACGCGCATGCGATCCTCGCTGCCCAAGGTGCTGCACCCCGTTGCCGGCCAGTCGCTGCTGGCGCATGTGCTGGACGCCGCCCCGCATGGCACCGGCGCTTCGCTCGCGGTCGTGATCGGGCCGGACCACAAGGCGGTGGCCGACGAGGTCAAGCGCGTCCGCGCGGACGCAGTGACCTTTGTTCAGGCCGAGCGCCTCGGCACCGCGCACGCCGTGCTGGCCGCCCGCGAGGCGATCGCGCGCGGCGCCGACGATCTGCTGGTGGCGTTAG
>NZ_LLXZ01000085.1 GCF_001440395.1 Bradyrhizobium jicamae
GCTGTTACACAGCACTCGTCTTAACCTGACAAGGCGGCCGTCACCGGAGGGAGACGCTAATTTTGACGTCAGCCGCGATCACGCGATGCTAAGAAGCCGGCTTGAGCTGGAGTGGAGAGGCGAGCGCTCCCCACAGCAAACTTAGGACCAACCCAGAAGTTGTGGCGGACAGCTGAGAGGACGACGTTGGCGACGTAACTCGCTCGCCCTTTGAGGTAACCGCGGCTGAGGTGATTTTCGGCCTTCGTGCCCGATGATGGGCTCGATGGCCGAGCGGAGGCGCAGAACGTACAAGGTCTTCAGCCTCCGCACTCTGGATAAGGCAAGCGCTCCATCTGGGCTGACAGTTGGGCTCGCACTGGTATTCATGGTCGGCTCCTTGAGAGTTGAACAATCGACCTCAAACACCGCGGCCACCGCCGTCAGGGATTCGACGCTTGCCGATTGTCCACGCTCTATCCGTTGAATAGTGCGCACGGTCAAGCCGCTCGGTTGGGCCAATTGCGCTTCTCCACTCTTTCTCTGGCGCGCCACTTACGGCTGGAAACGGCCCAAAAGCTTCGACTGCATGTGGGCGAGCGCGTCACTCAGCCTTGCCGCTTCTTCGAATCGGGTTTCCTGGTG
Organism: Bradyrhizobium jicamae; assembly: GCF_001440395.1. Classification (GTDB taxonomy): domain Bacteria; phylum Pseudomonadota; class Alphaproteobacteria; order Rhizobiales; family Xanthobacteraceae; genus Bradyrhizobium; species Bradyrhizobium jicamae. Next base: position 625 of record NZ_LLXZ01000085.1, read on the forward strand.
CGGCGGGCGCGAGCCAGGATCGACCACGATGGCCTCGGCGGATTCCGAGAGTCGGCGCAGCGGCGTCCTGAGCCATTGAGCGGCGCACAGGAGCAGCAACAGAGCGACGACGGCGCCGGCGCCGAGAATGAACCAGAACGCACGGATCAGCTCTCGGGTTGATGCCATAGCGTCGTCGGCGTTCTGTCGGACCAGAAGAGACCAGCCGAAGCTCGGAAGGTCTGCAAAACCAACGCTCGGAACGATCACTGTGAAATAGTCCTTTCCGTCGGACCATCGCTCCCTGGAGAACGCGCTCGTGACGCGGCTGGCCGCAAACGCTGAGCCGACGCTTAGCCGCTTGTTGACGACATCGGTCGGGCCAAACAGGACAATTCGGTCCCGCGACAGCAGCAGCACATCGATTCCAGGCGCCTGCAACGCGGCCATGCCCTCCTCCACCCATTTCCAGTTGACGTGCGCTCCGATCACGCCGGCGACGGAACCATCATGCCGCAAGGGTGCGGCCAGATCGACGAAGCGATAGGGTTCAGCGGATACAGGCAAGAGGCTTGCCAGGAGTTGGGCCTCGTGGACATCGACTGCAGTTGGCGCATCAAGGCCACGCCTGAACCATGGCCTCTGCGCAACACTCGCGCCTTCGAGCATCCCGTCCCTGGCCGCCAGTACCTTGCCCTCAAGATTGGCTATGCCGAGCCAGGAGTACCGGCCATCCAGACGGCTTAGGAATTTAATTTGCTCACGGGCATTTGCCAGATCGGTGGGGTCGATCAGGTCGGCCATACGTGCCACGTCCATCCAAACCCCATAGAGGCGTCGCGCCAGCAGGTACGCGCTCAGTTCGCCGCGGGTCGCCAACTTCTCGACCTGCAATTCCTCGCCGCGCCGCTCCAACGCCGCGGTGTACAGTGTCGCGGTCACCATGGCCGGCACCAGCATCAACGTTGCGCCGCCAAAGAACACAAGCGTGCGCAAACTCAGTCGTCTTTTCGCCATCACGCCTCCTCAATGAGTTAGAGCCCGAGCCAATTCGCGGATAATGCGAACGATGTCCCCGCGATCGGATCCCGGAAGAGCTCGGGCGGTGTGGAGCTTTTCGATAATTTGGGCCCGCTGCTTAATGCTCGGCGAAAACTTTAACCGGTAGCCGTCACGAGTTGGCGCAAGAACACGCGCCTCGAGGTCGCCAATACCTGGGATCGTCAAATTGCCTGTCGTCCCGATGGAAAGGCCGAATGGTCCGCTGATGCGAGCGCCTTCCGGCCCGAGATTCACGAGCCAGCCTCGGTGCCGATCGTCTCCGATCTTCAGCGTGATCGGTTCAAGCACCTGGCGCTGCGGTCGATTATAT
>NZ_LLXZ01000086.1 GCF_001440395.1 Bradyrhizobium jicamae
GATAAGCTAGACCCTTTGGAGGTGACGACGGCGCACAAATGGGCAGATGATAGCCCATTCGCCACGCCTATTTCCGAGAGAGGCCCTTAAACGAACTCGCTCGCAGCAAGCCTTCCGACGTGATGTCGCGGTATTCGACATCGGCAACGAACGTTGGCTCAACCCAAGTCGCTTTCGGCTTCCTGATAGGCTTGGTGAGCTTGGACTTGGGGCTGACGACAGTATCAAGCTGCTTCCTGATCTGGCTGGAGACCGTGCGGGACCATCCGGTGCCCACCTTACCCATGTAGACGAGGTCTTTGCCTTCCTTCTTACCGAGGTAGAGCGCAGCTACACCGCTAGGGTCTTTGACGAAGCCAACGACGGGAAACTTCTCCCGCTGGACGGTTTTGATTTTCAGCCAAGCCTCGTTACGTTCGGAGCGGTAGGGCGCTTGCGCGTTCTTGGAGATGATGCCTTCCCAATTCAGTTTGGCGGCGTGCTCAAACATCTCCTGTCCGTCTCCGGTGAGATGCTCGGAAAATAGTATAGGAAGTTCGATGTCGTTTTCGCCGAGCAGGTCCAGCAGTACTTGCTTGCGCTCGATTTGCGGGAGCTTGCGCAAGTCGCTGTCACGCCAGAGCAGGTCGAAGGCGTAGTAAACCAATCGATCCTGTCTGCCTGCGGCCAGCTCCGCTTGTAGTTCTGAGTAGTTGGTTCGACCTTCATGGGTGACGACCACTTCGCCGTCGATGATGGCTTCTCCGGGAGTGTCCAGAGCGGCAGCGATAGACGAGAAGCGTTTGGTCCAGTCCAGCCCGTTGCGGGTGTAAACCTTCTTCCTTCCGCGGTTGAGATGGACCTGTATGCGGTAGCCGTCGAACTTGATCTCGTGAAGCCATTGCTCGCCCTTCGGCGCTTTCGACTTCAAGGTTGCCAGCTGGGGCTTAATGAAGCCCGGCATCTGAATACGCTTCGACACAACACGAACTCACGAAAAAGCCCGCGGGAAAGCGGGCATCTTCGCGCAGTTCTCAAAAAACTCGAACAATCTAGGGGACGTGATCCTTCCTGCCACCACCAATGCTATATGGCTTGTTGAGAAAGTAATCGCGGTTGCCGAGCGCCTTCTCCGCGTACTGATCGATAGCGACCGTGATGGCCTGGACGTGCTGGTAGCACCATCCTTCCCGCGTCGCTAACTGACGGACTTCGGCCAGCGCCTTGATGAAAGGGGACGAGGCAGCGTCGTCTTGGAAATGCTTCACCACTTCCGACCTCCCAGCACTTTCCCTTTGGTCGGTCCGGGCGGATCCTTCTTCAGTCGGTCGCGCTCCTCACAAAGTCTATCGATGTTGTGCAACATTCGATCCAGCAGCGATACGTCACCGGTGCTGGCAGATTGGCTTACGCCACCAGCAAGTAGATGATTGCGCAAGCGAGGATGAGAGCAGCAGCCGAGCGCAGGGCAGCCGGCAAACAGACCTTGCAGGCTGAGATTTGGCACAGACTGCACATGCCCTGCGCCATGGTCTGGGCTAAGATGGGGATGATCCCTGTCGCTGGATCGTTTGGTTGGCACGTGTGCTGGCTGCACACGGACTGCACCGGCGATCCTGAACCATCACGGTGACGCGATGAAAGTCCGCGAGTTAGTGACCATCCTTCAGGCGCTTCCTAATCAGGACGCGATTGTCGTGATTGGAGAAGGGGACGACGATGAAAGGTGGCTGATTGTATCTGGAGTGGTTGAGCGCCGGGTTAGACGGATCAACTCCGACATCGCTGGTCCGGGTCAAGAACCGGCTATAGAGATCGTCTAGGCTGCTACAGCCAGAATAGCGCAATCACAACAATAGCGACCGGGAGCATACCCGTCACCACCACTGCCAAGATGAAAAGCCATTCCCGCACCACCAGCCGACCGTACACTGATCGGCGGTTTGCGCGACGGCCAAGTTATCCCGGCAGCTATGCGATCACGGCGAAGTAGTTCTACCGGCGAACAATCGTTTGCTGACGCTGATCACCTCATCAAACTGGTCCGCACCGGGACAATCTTTCTTCCACGATGATCCCTCTCACGTCTGGCTCTTCCAGACCGTCAGCGCGAACACACTCGCAGGGCATACCCGCTCCGCATTGACAGCCCAGTTCCTTTGTCCACGCCCGCGTGGGGTGCTTCTCCCACACCCAGCCGATACCGAGGCAGATCTTGCAATCAGGGTCCATCATGAAACGAGTTGGACCGGCTGGCGTCGGTATGCATCGATTGCGTAGTTAGAAAGAACGAGCCTGTGCCGTTCTCCGCACCCGACCCTTTTGATGATTTCATCAAGCAAGAAGTTGGCAGACCAGTTCGGCTCCCCGAGTTCATTAGTTCTCTCAAGGACACTCCAGGCAATGGCGAAGGACTGCTCTATTAGGTCAGTGTCAGTCATGCGGGTAGAACGAATCCGCAACCGCAGTGTTCCTAGAGGCGGGCACGCCCGTCGATTACGAAAGCACTAACGAGGCTGACGAAAAACCTGACACGAATGTCGGGCTGATCGCAAATATGCCTCTAGGATCGATAATGCGGATAGCAGACCAGCATCCGTCCGAGCCGTCTGCGCACAAAGTAACAGAGGAACAAGAATGGTTGGGCAGTCACGTCTCGGAAGGCTGATGAACCAAAGTCCCTCCTCCCGATTGACGTGATTGGAGATGCGATTGAGGTTATTGGAGGTGCTGCATGTCGAACTTCGTGACCCTGTTGGTCGAAGACGATGCGTTGCAGCGTGAGGTGCTGGCCGACGTACTGAAAGACGAAGGGTTCGAGGTGCTCGAATGCACGACCGGCGAGGCTGCTGAACTGATCATCGCGTCAACTGGAACCGAACTGCAGGCGCTCATTACTGACCACAACCTAGCGGGCAAAATGTCAGGGACCGAACTCGCCCACTTTGCCCGCGACCGACACCCGCATCTGAACATTGTCATCATGTCCGGCACCACCGTGAAGCCTATGCCGGTTGGTACGGCATTCTTGCAAAAGCCTTTCTCTCCCGAGCGGCTGCTCGATATGGTTCGTGAGTAACAAAGCGTGGGGGCCTCGCTGATCGTCGTCGGTATCGCCAGATGCAGCCTTGGCGCCTGGACCTCGGCGCTCCGATCGCGTGTTACCTGTTGGCGGTCGCGATCACAGGCTCGTAGTCGTGTCTCTGATGTGCTGAAATTCGTCTTTGCCGCTGAGATCTTGCTGGTGCTGGTAGCTGCTGGCTGGCTGCCGAGATCGTTGCTCTGCGACGCGCGCTCAAGAAGCGCCGTCACGAACTACACGCGTCATTTACGGACGGTGGCAACAGGGCTGCGTTAGGATCGAACTCATCGGGAGGGGACTGCGGGCTGGCCTGGGAGCTTCGATTTCCCGCTCTCCCACATCTCCTGCATCAACATGAACATCGTCTTGCTCAAGGCCTGCGCTTTCTCTTCTACGGCGCGCTTAGCCGAATCTAGAGCAGAAAGCCGTTGTTGAAGCTGGGCAATTTCTTTGTTCCGATCCTTTCCGCTCGCGCTCAAATCGGCAACTTGCTTCTCGAGAGAGACGCGTTCCTTATCAAATAGTTCTCGTTGAGAGTTTATCATGGATAAGGCTCGGTCATATTGCGTTTGGTTCAGCACTTCGTTTTGTGCTTCGACTGCCTTCAACTGAGATTCCAGGGCCTTCGTCTGCAAATCGCACAGTTTTATTCCGACCGTCAAGACCACTGGAATGCCGAGTATCACGCCGACGTCTCGAACTAGCGCGGCTATCGAACACAGGTTCAACGGGCATCGCGCCGGCTCGATCGGTAAGAAGATCGTGTGAAGAGGCCGCCAGCAAAAGGCGGCCTCCGGTTCAGGTATTCAAGCTACTCTTGCAGACCATCAACAGCAAACGACCGGAACGTCGCGTATTTTTCGCCAACTTTGCGAAGCTCGACATATTCTGGCTTGGCCCGCCAAGCTTGAATTTTTTCCATACTATCCCAGACCTGAACGACCACGCGCTTCGGCGCGTCCCCATCAAATGCGGTCACCTTTCCTGTAGTTGAGGCGGATCCGCCAATAGCCAAGAAGCGTCCGCCGGCTGCCTTGATGATGGCCTGAACCTTCGGAGCGTACTCTTTTGCATACGCATCCGGATTAGTTACGTCGATTTCTGCCACGAAATAGACCGGTGGCTTTGCCTGAGCGTGAAGACTTTGAACCGCGAGAGCGCCAATCGCGACACCTGCGGTCACTGCCACTGCGACTTTGTAATTTGATCTCATGGCATTCCCTCCTAGTGTGTGCAATTGCCCCCGAGGCACGCGTTGAATGTGCCTCAGCGACGGTGGAATCAAACGAGCGCTGTGGATGTGAACCGGCTCACATGGGCGGATGCAAATTTCTGAGATCGACAGCGCAGATATGTAAGGAATCTTGTTAAGTCCGAGTTGGACACCGTTCCATGGTGAAAGGTACGACCTGGGAAGGCTGCCCATAAACGGACCATCCTGACTGCGCCAGTCGCAGGACAACGGTGCGACTACCCTCTGAATGTAGCGACCCAGGACTCTGAGTACAGAGACTCGTACGAAACGATGACATCCAGTTTCCTGAAGGCATCCGCGAGGCGACATTGTGTGGTCTTATCCAACTCAGCAGATAGAAGGCGCACGCTCTGACCGGGGCGCATTGCTGAATTGGTTATCGTTCCGTGGGACAATCTGAGACCGGCAAGTCCCGGCTTTGAGAGGGCTTCCTTCCAGCCCTCTTCGTCGTCCTTCAGCTCATCACCTCCTACCTTGATTGTGCAGTTTTTAACCGCCGCCGGACCCAATCCTTCATTGGTGACGTCCAGGCCGTAATAGCCCTGTGAGCCCCCGAGGTGTTGTCGTATTGCCAGCAGCGGTCTCACCGACATCTGGTCATGGAGACGTTGCTCGCGGTTACTGCGACGGTTCTCGATCCCCTCCCAGACCGCAATGCCAAGTGCGGCAAGGGCGATGATCGCAATTGCGGCGTTCACGTAGAGCTCGGTCATGTTGAATGTCCTATATCGAGGACCGGCACGGAGCATTCCCACAAAGGCGCAAAATCAATCGCTCACTCCGACGCTAAAACATATTTGGTTACCAGCCAATTGCGAACGCGGTCAAAATGCAGGCACATCAGAACGGCAGAAGAGGGATACCCTTGCCGAGACGATCTCCTTCCATCGATGAATTGGGGGCAAGCCCAACTCTAGCGAGCCGCGACGTCCGCAGTGGGTCACAAACGGCGGTGGCGGCGAGCATGGACCGGCGTCCGGTCTGCATGTATCAGCCGACATGACAATGGCTTAGGCGCTGCTCTGCTTGGGGCCAAATGGCGACATCATCTATCTTTCGCATTAAGATAGCCGCATGCAGAATTCATCGGGCATCAACGCCGTCATCAGAAAAGTTCGGGCCGAAGACGTCGAGGGCTTCCTAGCTCTCGAAGGCGATCCAGAAATACACGAAATGTTCGGTGGTAGCCGCGAGACATATCTGCCCACGACAAGAGAGGCGGCCGAAGCAACGGTCAAACGCGTGTCCGACCACCCGTTCGCATGGGTGATCGAGCATGAGTTCCGAGTGATAGGCGAAGCCCGCCTCGATCGCGTTGATGGGCAGGATCGGCGCGCTTCCTTCGCCATCGGCATTCTAGATCCCCGGTGTCTCGGCAAAGGCATTGGAACGGATGCGATGCGCCTCGTCCTTCGATTTGCCTTCGAGCAGTTAAAGCTACACAGGATATCGGTGCGTGTGCTCGCGTGCAATCACAGGCTATTCGTGCCTACCAAAAGTGTGGCTTCCTTATCGAAGGTTATGAACGAGAGGCCGCATGGGTTAACGGCCAATGGCATGATGATGTCATCATGGGGTTGCTCGATCGAGAGTTTCGCTAATCTCGTTTCGGCTGTTATGATTGGCCAACGCGGGAGGCTAACTTGCAGCATACGGTGATTTTTCACATCTGTTCATCCGCGTTGTGGGCAGAAGCGAAACACAATGAGTATCGCTGCCCGTCGTTGGAGAGCGAAGGCTTCATTCATTGTTCGACGGCTGATCAGGTCGTCGAGGTGGCCAACTATCTATTTCGAGGCAACCGCAGTCTTATACTGCTCGTTATCGATCCAGAGCAGGTAATCTCGCGCATTCAGTACGAGGATGCAGGCAACGGTAAGCTCTACCCGCACATTTATGGCCCTCTTAATCCCCGCGCTGTCATTGCGGTCGAGCCATTTGAACCAAGCGCAGACGGAACATTTTCGTTGCCAAAAGGCTATGCTTGATCACTCAGAGAATCTCCGCTTTGGGTCACAAGCCGACGTTGGGATTCCATCCGAGCTTGGTCCGCTCCACCCCGGAAAGCAGACGTCGGTGAACCGATCTGCCATGTCGGCC